>NZ_JBITGI010000002.1:0-931686 GCF_044456945.1 Streptomyces sp. NPDC050759
ACAAGCCCCCGTACCTATAGGCGCGCCAACCACACTGCGCAAAAACCACCGCCCCACCCAGCCAATTGCGCAACGCCAAACAACCAGCCCAACCCACGCATCCTCCGGCGCCGGACACCCGGTTTCGCGTAGACCACACCCACCGAACAGACCCACCGCTCAGCACAACTGAGCAACACCAGGCCACAACCAAGATCATTAAGCAGCCACGTCAGCTACGCCACACCAGTACGACACGCTCCTGCCCGACCAGCACGACCTGCTCGCCCGCATCGGAATCACCGCGGACCAAGCTCGCAGTGCCGCCGCCCGGCCCGCCGAAAACGAGGCCGACTTCGCCACCGCCCTGGGCTACGCACGCTCCTACCACGCCATCCACGGCACCCTCACCGCCGCAGTCGACACCGTCCACGACGGCTTCCAGCTCGGGCGGTGGCTGCGCCGGCAACGACAGCACGCCCGCGACCACGCCGACCGCGGCACACCTCCATCCGCCCGGACGAAAGCCCTGTCGGCAACCGATCCCTGGTGGTGCCCGCCCTGGAACCTGGTGTGGCAGCGCACCTGGCAGCACATCCACGACCAGATCAAGGCCGGCCACCAACTCGACGCCGACCACCACTTCCGCAGCTTCGCCCCCGCCCAGCGCACCTGGCTACGCGTGCAGCGCACCCGCTACGACGACCTGCACCGCGGCCAGCAGCGCCTCCTGGCCGACATCGGCCTCACCCGCGAAACCGCTCGCACCCGGCCCCTCACCCCCTACGCCGAGACCGCCCTCGCCCACGCCCGCGCCGCCACCCACCACACCCTGGCCGTGGCCTACTCCACCGTCCACGACGGCTTCCCCCTCGGCCGCTGGCTCAACGACCAACGCCAACAGGCCCGACGCGAGGCCACTCCCAGCGCCCGCCACCAGGCACTGACCGCGATCGACCCGTGGTGGAACCCGCCCTGGGACCTGGCCTGGCAGCGCGCCTGCACCCGCGCCCGCACCACACAAACCCGCCCCCACGGGGTACCGGCCGACGTACGAACCTGGATCAGAGCACAACACGCCGCCTGGCCACCTACGCCCCCAACAGCAACCACTCCTCACCGAACTCGGCGTCACCCCCCAGCTCAGAAACCGCCGGCCACCGCCGCAAAACCAGCCGCGTCTACCCCACAAGCCCAGGCCTCGCCCACGCCCGCACCTACGCCGCCCTGAACGGTCACCTCTCCTGCAGCAAAGACACCCGCCACGACGGCTTCGCCCTGGGCGACTGGCTCGTACAAACACGCCGCAGAGCCCGGCAAGAAGGCCTCTCCCCCACCACCAGCCAAGTCCTTGAGACCCTCGACCCCTGGTGGAACCCACCCTGGCCCAGCATCTGGCAACGCACCTACCAACAAGCCAAGTTGCACCACCACACCGGCCAAGGCCACTCCCCCGCCCTCCAACGGTGGGCCGAGCGGCAACGCACCCGCTGGACCACCCTCCACCCCACCCAGCGAGAGCTCCTCACCACCATCGGCATCCGCTCCCGATAGGACCGAACACCACCACTTGTCAGACCTATGCGGGACAATTCCGCCATGGGCGAATCCCTCGCGACACAGTTCCTCAGCGCGGACCTCGAAACGGCCTGCCCTGCCTGCGGATACCTGATGTGGGTCCGCTATTCGGAGGTCGTCGCCCAGACCGCCGTGACCTGCCCCTGCTGCTACGCCCAGATCTGGCTGGTCGACAAGACCGGAAGCGCACAGAACGCGGGCGACGCCGTCCAGCAGCAGATCACACAAGCCCTGAAAGGCCTCTTCCGGTGAAGTACCAGCAACGCCTCCAGGTCGCCGTACGCGAACGCCTGCGCAAACTCATGACCGCGCCCTTCTCCAGCGCCGGCCACGAAGTCCACCTCGCCGTCACCTGGATCAACAGCCAACCAGCCCTCAAAGGCCTCCTCGAGGAAGCCGCCCGCACCGAGCCGAACATGGACCGGGAACGTTTCCGCACTGGACTGACACGCAGGGGGCAGTTCGTCTGGCCCAGCCGGACCGAAGACGGACGAGCCGTACTCATCTGGGGCCTGATGCAGCACATTGCTGAGCAGGAAGCGGACAATCCCGAGATCGGGTGGCAGACCGCTATCGGCTACAGCATCAGCGGGCGCCCCCAAGACAGTTGGCGGGAGTTCACCGAAGACATCCTCCAGCCTCTCTTCGGCTACCTCAGCGAACGCGTCGGGGCCGAGAGCAGCATCCTGCACGCTCTCGAGCGCTACCGAACCCGCATCGAATGGTTCGACCGCGAAGAGCTCTACACCCGCTTCGAAGCCGACCGCGCCAACGGCGAAGAGGTCTACAACCTCGACCTGCAGCGCTTCCTCTTCCTCGAAGGGGACCACGTCACCCACGCCAAGCCCCGCTCAGCCTCCGGCGAAGCCGACCTCATCGGAGAACTCGACAGCCGCGACCCCCTCGTCTGCGACGGCAAGATCTTCGACGGGAGCAGCCGCGGCAAGGGCTACCTCGTCAAAGGCGTGCACCAGATCATCAAGTACGCCCACGACTACGGACAGCACACCGCCTACCTCATCATCTACAACATCACCGACAAGCTCCTCGAACTGCCCACCGACGGCACCCCCGGAGCCTGGCCCCCTACACCGAAATCTCCGGCGTCCGCGTCTACTTCATCCACGTCCGAGTCCTGCCACCCACCACGACCGCCAGCAAAGCCGGCAAAGCCACCCGCGTCACCCTCACCCACGACGACCGCACCAACCCGGACGCCGCCTGACGTCCAATCCAGCAGGTACGTTCAGCAGAATCCATGCCTCAGCCACTTCAACAGGGAGCACCGTGAACAGCCGGGACCGCATCCCGTACTTCCGCTGGCAGCGCCACTTACCGCGCCTCATACAGGACCGGAGCGCAGGCCTGATGATGGCCGCGGCGGCGGTCATCGCCCTCTCGTTCAGCGTCATCGGCGGTCTCGCTGAGCTGTCCAGCCCATCTCCAGATCCGTGCCAGCGGGCCCGCGACATCGCCGACGAAGCCCGCCCCGCCGACGGAAAAGTCGACTCCGGCCCCGAGCGCGAGCAAGCCATCCAACCAGCAGGCGACTGGCTTGACGCCGCGACCGAATGCCAACACCGCGGCGGCGACCCCGGACCCGGATTCTAGCCGCCACACCGCAATACCAGAGGCAAGGCCTCAGGCCCCCTGACGCCACCGACACCTCAAGTAGCGACCCAGGAAAACTGCACTGCACCCGATCAACCTGCGCACACCACATACACGCAGGCAGAAACCACCACCGCGCTCAGCCCCACCCTCCGAGCGTCCCGGCCACCACGAAGACGACTCACAAAACTGAGAAATCCCTGCTCGTAGCCACAGCAACAGTCAGAAAGACTGGGCGACGACAGCACAAGGCGCGCACATCTCAATCAGCAGCCAGGGCGCCCCGGAGACCCGGACGGCCACTCCTTCGGAGCCACAACTGGCAAGACCCGATCAGCCACATCCGGCCCTCCCGGGCCGCCTAACAACTTACGGAGATCCGATGACGCAGAGCCGACGTGACCACTTCACCGATCCGCCCCCGCGCCGTCTCGGGGCGCTGGCCATCGTGCGCAATTCAGCCGGCGCGGTGCTGATGACCCAGAAGGCGAAGGCCGATCTCAAGAGCGAGGAGCGTAACGGGCTCTAACGAAAGTTGTTGATCATGTGACTGTCGGCGGGTCTGTTCGTTGTTCTCTGCGTGGGGAAGAGACAGTCGCGGCCGTGGATCGTCTCGGATGAACTGTGGTCGCTGATCGAGCCGTTGTTGCCCGAGCCGGGGCCGAAGCAGGTTGAGGGCCGGCCAAGAGTGCCGGACCGGCAGGCTCTGTGCGGGATCTTGTTCGTGCTGCATACCGGCATCCAGTGGGAGTATCTGCCCCAGGAGTTGGGCTTCGGCTCGGGCATGACGTGCTGGCGGCGCCTGGCCGCCTGGAACGAGGCCGGCGTCTGGGACAAGTTGCACGCGGTGCTGCTGAAGAAGCTGCGGTCGAAGAACCAGCTGGACTGGTCGAGGGCGGTGATCGACTCCTCCCACGTCCGGGCCGCCCGCCGGTGCCCAAAAGCGGTCCCAGCCCGGTCGACCGCGCACGGCCGGGCAGCAAGCACCATGTCCTCACCGACGGACAGGGCATCCCGCTCGCGGTGTCCCTGACCGGCGGGAACCGCAACGACGTCACTCAACTCCTGCCCTTGCTCGACAAGGTGCCGGCTGTCGCCGGGGCTGTCGGCAGGCCGCGCCGACGGCCCGACATGCTCTTCGCCGACCGCGGCTACGACCACGACAAATACCGGCGCCTCCTGCGCGAGCGCGGCATCCGGCCGGCGATCGCCGAACGGGGACAACCGCACGGCACCGGCCTGGGCACCTTCCGCTGGGTCGTCGAACGCACCAACGCCTGGCTCCACGGCTTCCGCCGACTCCGCATCCGATGGGAGCGACGCGACGACATCCACGAAGCCTTCCTCGGCCTCGCCGTCTGCCTGATCACCCACCGCCACGTCCAACGCCTTTGTTAGGAGTTCTAAGAGAGCATCTGATCAGTGTTCACGCGGATGCGAGTGGGATGTCCGTTTCGATTCGCCAGGTTGGTGTGGATTCTCCGGTCAGTTCGCGGGACATTTTGTTAGCCGTGGCCCAGTGGATCATCGTCCGGGATCTCTGCGGGAGGGCTTCGTAGTCCCGGGCCAGGCGGCGGTGCTGCATCAGCCAGCCGAAGGTTCGCTCGATCACCCACCGTTTCGGCAGCGGCTCGAACCCCTTCGCCCGCGGCCGCTGAACCACCTCGACATCAATGCCCAGACCGGCGCCGTGGTTGAAGATGCTGTTCTGGTAACCGCCGTCGGCCCAGACCTTGGACACGCTGGGATGTGCCGCGGCCAGGTCGTCGAGCAGGAGCTTGCCGCCGGTGGTGTCGTGCACGTTCGCGGCGGTGACCAGGACGGCCAGCACCAGACCGAGCGTGTCCGTGATCAGGTGCCGCTTGCGACCTTTGATCTTCTTGCCGGCGTCGATGCCCTGGCTGGTCTCGGCGACATTTGCCGAGGTCTTCACGCTCTGCGCGTCCACCACGGCCGCGGTGGGCTCCGCTCGGCGGCCGTGGAATCGGCGGGTCTTGTCGCGTAACAGGTCGTGGATCTGCTGGGTGGTGCCGTCGGCTTCCCACTTCGCGAAGTAGTCGTAGACGGTCTTGTACGGCGGGAAGTCGTGCGGCAGGTACTCCCACGGGATGCCGGTGCGGTTGACATAAAGGATCGCGTTCACGATCTCCCGCAGATCGTGCACCCGAGCTGCCGTTCCAGGTCCGGTCCGTCTCGCCCGCCAGGCGGTGAAGACCGGTTCGATCAAGGCCCAGCGGGCGTCGGACACGTCACTGCGGTACGGACGACGAGCACTCACGCCTCGTCCAACGACCGCCAACAGCACCAGTCACAAAACTATCCCAGAACACCAACTACCTAGATCAGATGCCCTCTAAGGCGTGCGCCCGTCGTTCCAAGACTCTGCACCGCACTGACCGCTTCAGGTGACACGAAAGACCGGCCAGCCGATCTCGGTGCGCCACGCAGCGGGATCGCTTGTGTCACGGGGGCCGACAACGTAGACCTCCCGCACCGGGCCGGCCACCGACATCGCGTTCTCCACCACCCAGGTCCCGAGTTCGCCGTACGTGACTCGATGCCGTCGTGCTCGCCGACGTGGGTGGTGACGGCCAGTTCGGCGGCCGGCAGAATCGTGGGGTGTACGCGTCCGGTGCGAGGTGGCGCAGCGGTCGGCAGGTAGACGACCGCGTGACCTCGCTCGTGCTCGAAAAGGGCGTTGTCGTAGCTGCCGCCCGGCGGTCCGGTCACGGCGGCGCCGACGGCCGCCTCCAATTCGGCCATCGCGCCTGCGTACCAGGTCGCGATATCGCGATGCTCGACTACGGCCTCCACCGCCGCGACCGTCCGGGCGGGCTCCGCGCGCAGCTCGACGTCGATCGGCGCGGGGTCGGGCCGGAGCAGGCGGCGCAGCGACACGACCGCGGCCCGGTTGCGGTCGAGCGCGTCCTCGAGGCGTTGCAGGTGGTCCGCGACCAGGGCCGCCCGGACGCCGGGGTCGGGGGTCCGCAGGATCCGCTGCACATCGCTCAGGGGGACGTCGAGCTCGCGGAGCCGGTGGATGACCTGCGCGGTCGGGATTTGGTCGACGCCGTAGTAGCGGTAACCGGTGGTCTCGTCCACCACGGCAGGTTCCAGCAAGGCCGCCTCGTGATACCGGCGCAGGGTCCGCACGCTCAAGTGGGTCAGCCGCGAGAACTCCCCGATGGTCAGCATCCCCTCATTCTGAACGCTCCCCCTGGGGGAGAGTCCACGGCTTGAACCTCCCGCGCCGTGAAGTCACACGGTGGGCTCATGACACAGCACACCGATCTCCCGTCTGATCTGCTCCCGACCACCGTGCGCGAGTTCTTCGCCGCCCACGTCGTCCGCGACGCCGACACCGCCTCGTCGTTCCTTGCCGAGGATGCGGTCGTCGTCGACCAGGGCGAGACCTTCCGCGGCCGAGAGGAGGCTCACGCGTTCCTGCGGGACGCCGGGTCCGAGTTCGAGTACACGAGCGAGCAGATCGGCGCTCGCCGAGTCGATGACACCCACTGGGTGGTAACCGTGCGGCTCGAGGGCACCTTCCCGGGGGGCGTCGCCGAGCTCGACTACCGGTTCGCGCTGCGGGACGACCTCGTCGCCGAACTCGTCATCGCCAACCACCCAGCCTGACCGAACCCGCGCTACCTTGATCTTCAGTGGAGAGAAAAATGTCTAGTTCAGATCGCGATCGTCTCGACGGTCGCCGGGCGCTGGTCACGGGCGGTTCGAAGGGCTCGGGCAAGGCCGTCGTAGAGAGACTGCGAGAGATGGGTGCCGACGTGTACGTGACGGCACGAACGATGCCCGACGGGTACGAGCACACTGACCGATTCATCGAAGCGGACCTGTTGACGATAGAAGGCACCAACGCCGTGGCCGCTCGAATCGCAGAGGCCGGCGCACTCGACATCCTGGTGCACGTCGTCGGAGGGGCGTCGACGCCGTCTGGTGGATTCGCGGTCATCACCGATGACCAGTGGCTCACCGAGCTGAACCTCAACCTCCTGGGAGCCGTGCGGCTGGATCGAGCTCTTCTCCCGGCAATGATCGGGTCTGGGTCGGGCGTGGTGCTGCACTTCACCTCAATCCAGCGTGAGCTGCCCCAGTACGACGCGTCCTTGGCTTACGCAGCAGCGAAGGCCGCGCTGCGCACATACAGCAAGGGACTTGCCAATGAGCTCGCGCCGCGCGGCGTACGGGTCAACGCAATCAGCCCCGGCGGAATCGAGACCGAAGCCTACGAAAGATTCGTGGACCGGATCGCCGAGGGCAACGGACTCACACGTGAAGCAGCCAAGCAGACCATCTACGACTCCCTCGGAGGAGTACCCCTGGGACGATTCGCGAACACCGAGGAAATCGCGGACGTGGTCGGGTTCCTGGTCTCAGACCGCGCCTCGGCAATCGTAGGAGCTGAGTACGTGATCGACGGCGGCACCGTCCCGACCGTCTGAGCCAGGCACCGGCTCCGAGTAGCCACTCGCGAACGGCTCGATCCGACGGCGGAACCCTCCCCTTCACAAGGAGAACTCTCAGACGCTGGTCGGCAACACAGAGAAGCGCGTCGACGACGCCGTCGTCGCGCTTCCGGCGCTCGCCTGGTCGTCGAGATCGCGCCACGCGGCTCCAGACCGGCTGAGCGTCACCAGTTTGCGTGTGCGCGCTCGGGTTGACCCACCAGATGGCGGGCCGCATCGGGCCGCGTGACATGTATCGATGACCCGTGAGCTGGGGCAGGCAGACACCCAGTTGACTACCGCAGGGAGAACACATGACCACGCACATCACGGACCGGTCATCCGCCCAACCGGTCGTACCGCCCCCGCCCTTCGACCTGGAGCTCGCTCCCGTCATCCAGGTCCTGACCAGCCTGCGTTCCCCCGACGCGTACCGTTTGGACAACATCGTTGAGAGGGTTGGACCGCGACGCTGCCCGCGACGCGTTCTGGCGACTGCGCCTCACCCAGCCGCAGATCACCCGGGCCTGTGCCGACCGCGGTTAAGCCGGCGATCATCGAGGCCGGCGGTCGCACCTCAGTACATGAGAATCAATCACCAAAGCGTGCAACCGTATGAACCTCACATATGTCTCATACTGTGACAACCTGTCCCCGACGTCTCATAAGGGGGCGTCATGTACACCCGCCATCGCCTCATGGCCATCACCGCGAGCGCACTCCTGCTGGCCGGCACCGCGGCGTCGGCCTCTGCCGCCGCCACGTCCCCGGCACCGTCCACGAGTCTGGTCGTCAACGCCAGGATCGCCGGTCACTGCTCCTTCGACCGGGTCGTCATCGATGTGAAGGGCAAGCTCCCGCCGACCACCGTCACGCGTGTCAAGGAACTCCGCTACGACAGCTCGGGGAAGAAGGTCCCGCTGGCCGGGAAGCACTTCCTGGAGATCAAGCTCTCCCCAGCCGCAGCCCACAACAACGCGGGCAGGAACGTCTACAAAGGCCCGCGTCTGATCAAGCTGAGTCTGCCGAAACTCAAGGGCTTCGCACTGACCGGCGACTTCGAGGGCGTCGTCACCTTCGGGGCCGCGTTCGGCAGCAAGCCCTCCTACACGACGAAGCAACTGCACCGCCCCGAGCGGTTCGTCCTCGACATCGCCCACCACAACACCTGCCGTTCCTCACACTGAGGTGCCTTGACGGATCCCGGTGTCGCACACCGCCTCGCACGAGGGCGGCACCGGCAAAGACCATCCGCGACTTGGAGCGCAACTACGTCAGGGATTCACCGGGAGGGGCGTCGTGGCGGGAGCGTGCGCGGTCGCGCCCGGCCTCGGCTCGGGAGTCGCGTCGACAGGCGAGGTCGTCTCGTCTCTGCTGCATCCGCCCGGCGCGGCCAGATCGCCTCCGGCAGCAGCACGTGCGTGACCTGGCAGCTTGAACACCTAGAGCGGCGAGGACGCACGAACAAACGGGCCCCGAGATCACCGCATACCTCCCGCGGCCGGCCGTGCCCCCAGGGCGCGAGGGCCCCCTTGCACGATGGGCACTTCAACTTGCCTTCCCGCAACTGCTGTTCGACCAGCAGCACCTCGGTGTCCACGATCAGTACCGTCGGCCAGATCCGTGACCATCTCGCCAGCCGGATCCGCCGAGACATGGGCAAAGGCCCCCGAGCGGTGGCCACCGTGATCTTCTCTCAGAGCGTGAAGGCAGCCGAGACCGTCTCCAGGGCCACCCGCGGCTACGACGCAGGCAAGAAAATCAACGGACGCAAGCGCCACCTGGTCGTCGACACCCGCGGCCTGCCCCTCATGGTCATGGTCACCCCCGCCGACTTGCACGATGCCGCCGCTGCGAAAGAGATCCTCTTCCGCCTCCGCCTGATGCCCCCGAGATCACCATCGTCTGGGCCGACTCCGCTTACGCCGGCAAGCTCGTCGACTGGGCAAAGCAGACGACTACCAACTACTACAGGGCCAGCCGGGCTGGTCCCCGGACGAACGAGCGGCCCACACCGCGGCCAGCGCCTTCCCAGGCGGCAGAGTTCGCAGCGCTTCGCGGCCCACGCGGGCAGACCATGGCACGCTTCCACTCGGAGCGATGACGCACCAGCCGGGAGAGACCCATGACCACGACCCGCAACGTGTACGTGCCCGAAGGCACCTTCGGCGTCCTCGACGCCGGGGAAATCCCTGTCCAGACGGCGGACTGGAGCAACGGACTCGCCGTCCCCATGTCCCAGGGTGCCCTCATCGTCACGGGGATCCACACCGGTGTGATCCGGTCAGCTGCGATCGCTCTGGCCGGTCCACCGGCCGCGTCGGTGGATGCCTCCTGGGAGGAGATCGTGGAAGTCAGTGTGCACGCCCCCACGGGCCTCCTCCGGGTCGAGTCCCTCGAGCAGGGCCCGGTCGAGGAACTCGAACCCCTCAGTCCGGCGGGACCGGGCTGGTACCGGCTGCGCGTTCACGCGCGAGGCCGCAACGTCCTTCCGGACAAGGTCAGTGCCGAGCCGGTGGAGGACTACCTCCTGGTGACATGGCCGGCGCCGCAGTCCGATGCAGACATCATCCGCAGCAGCGACCGCATCGACCACGCCGTCGCTCACGCGCCCAGCATGCCTGCGCCGCAGCAGCCCGCCCCTACACGTAGCGCAGAGCAGGAAGCCCTGCGCCGACGGTTGCTACGGGGGTAGGCCGTTTCCTCTCAACAGAGCGGGTCGGCAAGCCGGGCTTCGAGGTCGGCGATGCGTCGGTCCTGGAAGCGGAGGTTGGAGCGGGTGGCCTTGAGCCGTTCGTCGAAGGTGCGGTTGTCGGCGGTCAATTGGCGGACTCGTTGCTTGAGGGTGGTGTTCTCGGTGGTGATCCGCTGGATGGCCTCCTCGGTCCATTCGGCTTCCAAGTCCCGGATCTGACCGAGGAGTTCGCCGATGTGGTTGCGCTGGGTGAGGATCTCGGCGTTGGCGGCCTTGAGGGCGTCCTCGGCGTTCAGCGCCCGTTCGCCTCGCGTTCGTCGTCCTGCTCGACGAGGATCCCCGACCGCCGTTCGCCGACATACGTCGTCGCTGCGGCGACCGCAGCTCTGGCCTCGACGTTGTCGTAGAGGAAGGTGCGTGAGACGTCCGCTCGGCGTGCGACGGCGGCGACACTGATCTGGGCTTTCTCGCGTCGGAGCCGGGCGATGGCCTGGTGAACGCGATCAACGGCGGCTTCGGTCTTGCGGCGGCGGGCGACCAGGGCCGACGCGGTGCGGGGTTCGGGAATGGTGGCGGTGTTCATGCGGCTCTACCTTCTTCCTGGGTCTGCCCCAGCCATTCGTAGGGTTGTGGCACCCAGGGGAGCTGGGTGTGGCTTTCATGCGGTTGCCGAACGTGGCTTACGAAGCTTGGCCGCCTGGCTCCCCACGGCGACTCGGCCGCCGATTGGGAACTGCGAACAGGTCGCTGTGTAGAGCAATGCCGGCGAGGTCGTCTGTGGTACGCACTGCACGCACGACGAGCTGGAGCACGATGAGCCGGATATGGGGGGGGACCGACTGCGGCAAGACCCACCATCACTTCCTGGTCCTGGATGACCAGGGCTACACGCTGCTGTCGCGGTGGGTAGCCAATGACGTGAGTTCGGAGACCACCCACGCACTCGGGAATGTCCATCGGAAGTGACACCACTTGGGTGTGCGTCGCCCGCCGCGCCGGTGACTCACAGGTCGAACCTCGTGTCTGCCCGAGCGTGGAAATCAGATGACCGGGACTGCTTTCGTCTTCGACAATGACGCATGCTGATTGACCACTGGCCCCTGGTGGGACTGCGTCTGAGTACCCAGCGCCTGGAGTTGCGACTGCCCAGCGAGGATGAGCTTGCCGAGTTGGGTGAGCTTGCGGCAGAAGGCATCCACGAACCGGACCGCATGCCCTTCATCGTGCCGTGGACCGACCTGCCTCCAGCGGACCGGGCGCGCTCGGTGGTGCAGCACCACTGGTTGCGCAGGGGGAACTGGTCACCTGAGAACTGGGCCCTGAACCTCGTTGTCTTTGAAAATGACCAGGTCGTCGGCCTGCAGACCATCGCGGCCCGGGATTTTGCCATGCTGCGGGAGGTGAGCACTGCCTCCTGGCTCGGGGCACGGTTCCAGCGGCAAGGGATCGGTACGGAGATGCGTGCCGCAGTGCTGCACCTCGCCTTCGACGGCCTGAACGCGCTCGATGCGATGTCGGGTGCCTTCGAGGACAACGCCTCCTCGTTCACCGTATCCATGAAACACGGTTACGAACTCGACGGGGTCGAGCGGCATGTGGTGCGTGGCCAACCTGCGATTATGCGGCGGCTGAGACTGACGCGAGCCCGCTGGGAGATGCACCAGCATGTCCCGGTGTCGATCGTCGGGCTGCCTCCCTGTCTGCCGATGTTCGGCCTTTCGGACGACAGTCGCGCAGGCCTCCAGGAGGCGACCTCGTAACCCAGCTGCACGACCCCGACAGGCACCAGCTTCTTTCCACTCGCCATGGACGGCGAGGTCGCAGCTCAACTGCCGGCGTTGTGTGGCCGGCGCCTCAGTCTCCGCCAGTACCGGAGGTGTCGTCCCTGAGCCACCGGCAGCGTCGAAACCCACGTACAAGCCAGCGCCGCGAAGGACCACGAGGACGTGTTCGCGCACATCGACCGGTACGGCGAGGTGTCGGCGAGGCGCCTGTTCACCGGCCGGTTCGTTGACCAGGTGACGCGGCTGTCCGGCCTCGGGCACCTGAACCTCGGCTACACCGTCAATTTCAAGTACGGCGCGACGGGCATCATGGGTTTCCTGATGGTCGTCGGCATGAGAGCAAAGAACACCGCGATGATGAGTGTCGGAGTCTTGGTCATCGTGTTGCTCGTAGTTTGGTAGCCGCCGTGACCGAAGCGGAGCGCTGGCGTGAGCGGCGGAGGGTCAGACGCTGGTCTCCGCCCGCACGGCGTCCTCGCCGACGGGCACGGCCTGGTCGTCGGCAGCACCCCAGAGCGCGCGAGCGAGGAAGTACAGGGCGACCATGCCGGCGTAGATGAACGCGCCCCAGCCGAAGATCAGCACGAAGACGTTTGCGTCGCCGCGCGTGAAGCTGTAGGCGACGCCCTGCATGGTCGTGAACAGCCACGGGAACCACGCGGAGCGGACGAAGCCAGGGTCGGCGTACCAGCCGCCGTCCCGGCGCCATGCCATCAGCGGGACCGACGCGAAGCCGACGCTGGCCAGGCAGTACATGAAGGCATAGAAGTCGTTGGCGATGAACTGGTGGCCGTTGATGATCCCGAGGTAGGCAACCCCGGGCAGAAAGAGCGCTGCCGTCACCCCGTAGCCCAGCACCTCATCGCGGTCTCGAATTTTCGCCACGCTCTCCCCCGCTACCGACGTCTCACCCGGCACCGTACCGGCCGCGCCCAGCCGAATCCGCCGATCAGCCTTGTCTCTTACGCTCTCTGACGGCCTTTCCGGCGAAGGCCGTGGTGCGTCCGCTGATCTGCCGGACCCCGTGTGCGAGCGCGAGGACCAGGCCGTGGCCGCCCTCCCCGTCGACGGGCTGCGCCTAGAGATCGTCTTCAAAGGTGATCAGGTGATGAGAGATCATGCTGGTCAGGTCATGCTGGTGGATGTGACGGAGGAGCATCTCGGCCTGTGAGCTGAGGAGTTGGTGTCGCTGACGGAGCGGTTGGGGGACCAAGTGGCAGCACCCTCTGTTGGCCGTTCGTCGTCTCCTGTCGCAGCTGTCCGGCCTTCTCCGCCCGCTGGCCTCAACTGCGGGTTCACGATCACCCGCCCCCTGGCTCCCGCTCTGTCTCGGGCGCGGCCTCCGGACGATACAACGGCGTGGCACAGCACGGAGACGGGGCTCCGGCCCTCCTCCGAGGAAGCCGGAACCCCGCCGTCGGACGGGCGTCAGCACAAGGGCAGGCCCGGGATGGGCTCGTAGTTGTTGCCGCCCGAGACCTTGTTGGCCGGGAACCAGCCCCAGCCTCCGTCGGCGTAGGCCTCATCGCCTTGAGTGAAGAGCCACCAGTTGTTGCGGGCGCTGCCGACCGGCTCGTTCTCGCCCGCCTTCAACTGGCAGACGAACCAGTTGTCACCGGCGTACAGGTAGCCGGTGACCCGGGTGCCCTGGCCGACGGTATTCCCCTGGTAGTTGTGGCAGTAGCGGGCGCTGTACGTCTGGCCGCCGGGTCCGGTCTTCTGGCCCGCGTTCCCCCAGCAGCCGCTCGCCGCCGACGCGCTCGCCGGCGTCAGGGCGACCGCGCCGGCCGCCAGCACCGCCGCGGCGCCGAGTGAGGCAAGGATGCGCTTCATTGTGTGTCCTTCCGGTCCTGCCACCCCCGTTGGTGGACACGACCAGCGTCGCAGTAGCCACTGGGACCAACCATGCTTTCGAGGCTGGTCGAAACAAAAGACAACGAAGCACTCGATGTGCTAGAGATCGCCTTTGAAGGTGGCCAGGTGATGAGGGATCATGCTTCGGCGAGGGCGTGATCACCCGCTTCGTGCCAGGCAGGCCGCGGCCGCAAAGGCCGTGCCGAAGCCGCGGCCGCGCGTCCGGACCATCGAGGGGCCGGACGCGCCTTCGGCCCCGGTCGTGCTGGCCGCTCCCCGTCCGGCGCCCGCCGCACCTGAGCCGGAGACCGCTGATGGCGCTTCCTGAATTCGGCCACCCCGTGACTGCTGCCGCCTCAGCCTGGCTCGGCTTGGTTCCCCACCCATGGCGGGATGCGGGCCTGTGTCATGGCGGTGCCCGGGATCTTCCCCTGGTCCGCTGGTTGGTCTGTCACGCAGCCGCCTACTTGTTGACCTCGTAGTAGAGGTGAGTGACACCGGAGCTCTCGACGACGCGGGGGGGGGTGCCGAGTGTGACGGGCGTTTTGGTGAGGCCTTCAATGAAGCGGGAGCCACCGCCCAGGAGTACGGGGACCAGGTCGACGTGGATTTCGTCGAGCAGCCCGGCGTCCAGGGCCTGGCGGGCAAGGTCGCCCGCGGCGACGCCGACGACGCGCTCCCCGGCGCAGTCCTTGGCCTGCCGCACGGCGCTGTCCAGTCCGTCGGTGACGAACGTGAACGGGGCCTCCGGATGAGCCCAGTCGGTGGGGGGCCGATGGGTGACGACGAAGACCGGTACGCCGAAGGGGTGGCTGCCGCCCCAGCCGTGAGTGAGGTCGAACAGGCGTCGGCCGACCACCAATGCTCCGAAGACCCGCATCTGTTGACGCAGATGATCCGCGCTCGCCTCGGACAGCCGGAAGCTCCAGCGTGGGTCGGCGGATGGGACCTCGATGTCGCCATTGTGGTGCCAGGCGAAGAGGTGCTCGAACCCCGTCTCGGCCGGGCCGGCGATGAACCCGTCGAGGGACACCGACGCTGAGGTGACGACCTTGCCCATGGGAATCTCTCCGTCTCTCGCATCTGCCAGTGATGAACAGACCCCTGGACGGAGAAGAACTCATCGGCCGGCGACAAGCCGGGCGGACTCCCCGCAAGCGCGCAGCGGGGTCGCGGCCATGGTGTTCGCATCCTCAAGGCAGACACAACCAGCGTACTGATCGACGGGCCGCCCCGACTCATCGACCGATCCACGCTCGCCGCATTTTCCCAGTCCCTCCAGGAACGGACCATCTGAGGCGAGGAGTACCGGTGGCCGATTCCACGAATCGCCATCACCGCCGACGTCGACGGCGACCAGGAGCTGGTCCTCGAGGACCTGACCCGCGAGCAGGTCCTGGACTGGCGCACCCGCACTGCGAAAGACCACGAGATCGTGTTCGCGCACATCGACCGGTACGGCGAGGTGTCGGCGAGGCGCCTGTTCACCGGCCGGTTCGTCGACCAAGTGACGCGCCTGTCCGGCCTCGGGCACCTGAACCTCGGTACATCCCCTGGGGGCAGGCGTGAGGGGCCAGCTACTCGCGCCGGCGAGGTCCTCGGGTGTGGGCTGGTACCCGCCGCTCCCGTGAGCCTCACACAGCGTTTCACCTGGTAGAGGCGTTGCGAGGCGCCCCTTTCAGCTGTGAGACACAGGACCGGCGCAGCTGCCTGCCGCCGTCCACAACCCTCTCCAAATGAAATTCGATCGGGTTAAATGCGGGGATAAACGCTGGAAGTGTTCGGGGTGGAGGTAGACAGATATGGCATCCGAGGAAGAGCTGTTCGCGAACATTGACGCGTTGCTGGAGGAGAAGCCTCAGCTCCCGCCCCCCGACGGAGCGTGCCCGGCTGCGTGAAGCCGCCGGCATCACCCAGCCCGCCTCGCGACCGCGCTCAAGACGACGACGCAGACGGTGAAGAATTACGAGAACGGCCGCTCGGAGCCGAAGTCGCCGTGCCTGGAGGCGTACAGCGGCTCCTGAAGGGCTGGGCGGCGAAGTACCCGGCCCACGGACTTGCGCCCGCTTCTGCTCCCGCGCTCCGGCCGGAGCCGGTTCCGGAGACGTTCACCAGGCCGGCCGTGTCCGAGGCGTCCGAGTCGGTCCGGGTCCAGGCGCCTGCCGTCGCAGCCGCGCCGGAGCGTCCGACCGCGCGCCCGGCGACGTCGTCGCGGCGTCCGGCGGCGAAGAAGGCCGTCAAGCCCGCCGTCGACTCGCGGTTCCCGCATGGTCCGCTCGCGGTGCTGGACGGTGACGGCTCCGCGTACGGCGTCGACGGCATCGTGCTCGACTGCCCGGCGACCACCATCCCGGAGCTGGTGGAGTGGACGCTGCGCGAAGCCGGCCTCGGTGCCGCGAAGCTCAACCGGTACGACAAGGACTCCGACCCGCTGACCGTGCTCACCGCCGCGGCCGCCGTAAAGCTCGGACTGCCCGAGCGCCTGGAGGGCCACGAGCAGCGCCGCTCCCTGCGGCTCGCGGAGGATCACCCGGTGGTCAAGCAGGTGGCGAAGGCGAAATGGCGGCTCACGCAGCGCGGGTTCGGCCCATGGCCGCGGATCTACCGCAAGGCCCAGGGCCGCGAGCGGCAGTACGTGCAGCTCGCGATCCTGTCCTGGGACGCCCTCGACGAGCGGTCCTGGCCCGGCGTGAGCGAGATGGAGCCGGCCGACATTGCCCGCGTCCTCGGTGTCTACGCCCAGCGGGTCATCACCCCGCGAGGCTCCACCGCCGTGTCCGGGCTGGAGCTGATGACGGCGCTGCGCCCGCCCACGAAGCCGGAACGCGACGAAAAGACCGGCAACTGGGTCTCCGCCCACAACCCGGGCTCGCTGGGTACGGAACCGATGGACCCGGCCCCGCCGGAGGCCACCCCCGAACACCCCGTCGTCGTGAACTCCGACTGGACCGGCGGCTTCCTCAACGAAGAGGCGTACCAGTGGGTGCGGTCGGTGGACCTGCTCACCGATGAGGAGTGCGTGCTGCCCTTCGCCGTCTGGCCTGGACCTCAACACCGCGTTCCTCGCCGCCGCGGCCCGCCTGGTCGTCGGCCTCTCCGCACCCGATCACTTCCACGCCCCGACGTTCAACCCGAAGATCCCCGGCTCCTGGCTGGTCGACCTCTCCCACATCGAGCTGGACCCGCGCCTGCCCTCCCCGTTCACGCCGGACGGCGCCCGCCCGACCGGGCGGGCCTGGTATCAGACGCACACCGTCGCCTACGCCCAAGAGCTCGGCTACAACGTCCACCCGATCGAGGCGTACCTGCGCCGCGAGACCGGCGCCTACCTGGACCCGTGGCACGACCGCCTCAAGACCGCCTACGTCGACACCCTCGCCGACCTCGGCGTCACCAAGGACCACTCCGACACCGAATTCCTGGCGGCGATGGAGCACCACAAGCAGGTCGACCCGGCCCTGTCCGCCGTTCTGTCCGCCATCAAGGCCACGGTCAAGGGCGGCGTGGGCAAGCTGCGTGAGCGTCCGCAGGGCAAGTGCTACAAGGAGGGCGAGCGGTGGCCGGCCCTGGAGCGCCCGACCTGGCGCCCCGACATCCGCGCCGCCGTCATCAGTAAGGCGCGGGTGAACATGCATCGCAAGCTGAACAACATGGTCAAGATGACGGGCCTGTACCCGCTCGCCGTGCTCTCTGACTGCGTCGTCTACCCGAGCCCCGGTGACAGCCCGCTCTACTTCCTACGGTACGCAGCGTCCGGCAAGCCGCAGCCGGGCGGGTTCCGTCTCGGGCCCACCCCGGGCCTGGCGAAGCTGGAGGGCGTCCAGTCGATGCTGTGGGCGGTCGACCTGATGGAGAAGGGCCTCGACCCGGCCCACCACATCAAGGGCGGCGACGCCGTCCTCGACGAAGGAGAGGAGGCCGTGGCCGGAGAGACCGACGACGCGATCGAGCGGGCCGACCGGGAGTCCTTCACCCGCCAGCCGCCGAAGACGCTGAAGGGGCAGATCGGCTACCTGATCCGGCAGTTGGGCAGCGCCAAGGCCGTCGCGCAGGAGATCGTGGTCACCGCCGACTCCGTCAACCGCTACCGGCGCGGCGCCCGCAAACACGCCCGCCCCGACATCGCCGCGAAGATCGACGACGCGGTACGGCAGCGATGGCAGCCGCAAGTCCGCAAGCGCCGGCAACAGCAGGCCGCCACCACCGGCGGGATCACAGTGGAGACCAGGGCCCGGTTCGGCTACACCGCGCCCATCGGCACGACCGACGACGGACGGTTCCGGCGCCTCACCGTGCACCTCCCTCCGGCCTACGCACAGCACCTGTTCGACGCCCGCAACACGAGATCACGGCGAAGCAGGCCGGGCAGGAACTCCCACAGGTGCTCGGCACAGTGACGGCGCAGGACGACCGTGACAACGGGAGCACGGACCGCTGGGACCTGGTGCTGACCGGCTGCCCGGTCGAACCGGTCCCCGACCACGACAGCCTGTGGAGGATCGCGCCGTGGCATCTGACCGAGGGATCGGGGCTGCGCACCCTGGACTACAGCCTGCTGCCGCCGCGGCAGCGCATCCACTGGGTCTCCCGCGCCAGGGGGATCCAGCTCCCCGCTCCAAACGGCGCGTAGCGTCGTAACACCCGCTGACCAGCCATGGTCGCAGTCCTGGACGGGGTCGGCGGCAGCGTGGTCGGCACCGTGCCGGTCTACTCGATGGTGTGGTCGGGGTCGGGAAGCGCCGGCGGGAAGTGCCGCTCCCGGATCTCCACCCATTGGTGCAGGCCGACGAAGCCGGTGGTGCCGGCCTACGCCTGGAGCAGTACTGACGGTTCTTCCGTAGCCGGTACCACACCGCCGCAGCCTCGAGACAGCGGGCCCGACAAGGGCACAGAGCTCAGGGACTGCCCGACTGGGTGACGCCCTGTGCGAGTTGGCCGACGACATCGAAGACGGTCTGGCCGAACGCGGTAGGGGCGATCAGTACGCCGAAAACCAACACGATCACGACGGTCAGCTTCTCGTCGTTCCGGCTCCGGGCCTCCGTACGCCTCCGCAGCCGCACGACGATGATGACCGCCAGCAGAACCGCAACATTGATCGACAGAACCACCGGCCCGCCCTCCCCGTCACACGCACGTCCCAGCCCACAAGTAGCTCGAACCGCTCCATGCGGTGGGCTGATTACTGATCGTTGGCGGCAAAACGCTTCTGCCCGGCCGGATTTCCGGCCTTGACCGGCCCGCACAGCCGCGTTCCACCCCACAGGCGGCGCGGTGCGGGCCGCGTGACCTTGAGCGGGAGGAGAGGCGCCTTGGCCGCCGCGAGGGTAGAGGCGGGCGGGGTACGGCAGCCGATTCTGGCAGGAAAAGCGCCCCCAGCAGGGTCCTGGGGGCGCTAGCTTCTCGTTCTCATCACCTCGGGAGGGCGAATGTCGGACGCAGCGTTAGTCACGTTGCTCGGTGTTCTGGTGACGCTGATTCTCACCTCTGGCTCCATCTTCTATCTGGCGAGACAGACGAAAGCTGTGGTGGAACAGGCGAGGGCAGCCCACGAGCAGGTGGAGTCCAATGGCAGGGCGGCCGCTGTCTCGGCCAATGACACGGTGCTGGGTGCACTCCGCGAGTTACACCTGCTGATGATCGAGCGACCTGCGCTCCGACCCTACTTCTATGGCAGCCGACCGTGCCCGGAGGACGATCCGCTGTGTCCGGTGGTGCTTACGGTAGGCGAACTGCTGGCGGACATCATGAACCAGGGAATCGTCACCCACAGAGCCAACCCCGAGAGCACCAGCGCCGAACCGTGGAACGACTACTGCCGAACCACCTTGGCATCCAGCCCTGTCCTACGTGAGCTGATTGCCGTCCACCCTAAGTGGTGGCCTGACCTCCCAGCCCTCTGCCCAGCGCAGGCCTGACGCGCACGGCCAGCCCGACCAGGCACGCAGCCGCGAGACCGGGTCCTGGCGCGGTGAAGTCTGGCCCCACGCGCCGAGGCAGCGCCGCCCCTCATCGTTCACCCGATTCCGGCATCACCGGCTCCGGGACTCCCCCACGCAGCGCCTGCGCAGCCTTCTCGCAGGCAAGGGCGACGTGTTCACGGAACGTGTAGATCCTCGGGTCGACCGCGGCCCTCCGCAAGGCAGCGAGCGCTTCGATCCATTCCACGGCGTCTTCGGGCAGGGTGTAGGGCTGCCCGTTGAGCCCTTGTGCCGCGCGGGGTGCCAGCGGGATCCGGTCCGGATCCTGGAGTACAACGGTGCGCACCACGGTCTCGGTGCGCTGCACGACTTCGCGGACCGGCTCACGGCACTGGCCTCCATCGCTCACCGGTCGCTCTGCGCGGTCCTGCGCGGTGCGCAACTCCCAGGCCCGGCGGCGATGGACAGGGCTGCAGTAGCGCGGCGGCCTGCCCCGACTGGCTTTATTCACGAGTAGTGACGTCAGTTGTTCACGGGTTTGGGTGGCACCCAGATCCACGGTCGGGTGATGTTCACGAGTTTTGACAGCACTGGGGTACTTGCCAGGGCAGCATCGGGGTGCTCCTGGTGAAAGGTCCTGGTCATGCCGCAGATGTCCAAGGTCGAGCTGTACGCGGCGATCCGGCGTGACCACCGTGCTGGCATGAAGATGCGCGAGCTTGAGCGCAAATACAACGTCTCGTGGAGGACGGTCAAGAAGGCCGTGGACTCCGTCTGGCCGGAGCCCCGGAAGAAACTGCCGCCGCGGCCGACTGCGCTGGATCCGTACAAGCCGGTGATCGACGAGATGCTGCGGACGGACCTCGACGCACCGCGCAAACAGCGGCATACGATCACGCGGATCTTCCACCGGCTCATCGAGGAGCACGGCGCCGATGTGTCCTACCAGATGGTCCGACGCTACGTCTCCAATTGCCTTCCGCTCGCACTTCAACATCGAGAGCTTCTACTGCCGTCCCGGCATCGAAGGCGCCCACGAGAAGGGCGGCGTCGAAGGAATGATCGGCTACTTCCGCCGCAACCACTTCACCCCGGTCCCGGAAGTCGACTCCCTCGCAGAGCTGAACGAGATGGTCGACCAGTGGGACCTGCACGACGGGCACCGCCGGATCGGTTCGCGGCCGCGGACCGTCGACGAGTACTTCGCCATCGAGCAGCCGCTGCTGATGCCGCTTCCGCAGGAACCGTTCGAGACCGGCCGGCTGTTCACGCCCCGCGTCGACCGCTACAGCCAGATCACCGTCCGCACCAACCGCTACTCGGTCCCGACCCGCCTCATCGGCAAGCGGGTGCGAGTCGTCCTGCACGCTTCTCACCTGGTGGTTTACGACAGGAACGTTGAGGTGGCCCGCCACGAGAGGCTGATCGCGAAGGGCAGCTGCCGCCTGGACCTGGACCACTACCTCGAAGCCCTCATCCGCAAGCCCGGCGCCTTCCCCGGTGCCACGGCCCTGGAACAGGCCCGGTCAGCGGGCAAGTTCACCCCGGTCCACGACGCCTGGTGGGCCCAGGCCCGCAAGGTTCACGGCGAGCGGGACGGCACTCGGGCGTTGATCGAGGTCCTGCTGCTGAACCGCCACCTCGCCCACGAGCACGTGGTCGCTGGCCTGGCCACCGCGCTGCGGGCCGGCGCCCTGACCGCCGACGCGGTCGCCCTGGAGGCTCGCAAGGCCGCCCAGACAGAGGACGAGCCAGCTATCGGTGCATCCATCCCGGCGGTTCCTGGGCAGACGCCGGCCACTGTCACGTCACTGCACGAGTGGCGGCTCGCGCACCTCCCGCCGGACACCAGGCCGCTGCCGTCGGTGACCCCCTACGACCAACTGCTCCGACGCCGCCGCACCAGCGGCAGCGACCACCATGAGGAAGAAGCCCAGTGACCCTGCCCCGCCAGCGAGGCTTGACCGAGCAGGCCGCCGACGCCGCGATCGACACCGCCTGCCGCCTGCTGCGGCTGCCCTCCATCCGCAACGAGTTCAACGACATCGCCGACAGGGCCGTCAAGGACCAGATGACCTACCGTGGCTTCCTCGCCGAACTGCTGATGACCGAATGCGACGACCGGGCACGCCGCCGCTCGGAACGACGCATCAAAGCAGCCGGTTTCCCACGGGAGAAGTCACTTCGGGCCTTCGACTTCGACGCCAACCCGAACATCGACGCGGCCACCGTCCACACCCTCGCCAGCTGCGAGTGGATCAAGAAGAGCCAGCCGCTCTGCCTGATCGGGGACTCCGGAACCGGCAAGTCCCACATGCTCATCGCCCTGGGCACGGAGGCGGCCATGAAGGGCTACCGAGTCCGCTACACGCTGGCCACGAAGCTGGTCAACGAGCTGGTCGAGGCCGCCGACGAGAAGCAGCTCAACAAGACGATCGCCCGCTACGGCCGCGTCGATCTCCTCTGCATCGACGAACTCGGCTACATGGAACTCGACCGCCACGGCGCCGAGCTCCTGTTCCAGGTGCTGACCGAGCGGGAGGAGAAGAACAGCGTCGCCATCGCCTCCAACGAGTCCTTCGGCGGCTGGACCAAGACCTTCACCGATCCCCGCCTCTGCGCGGCAATCGTCGACCGTCTCACCTTCAACGGCACGATCATCGAGACCGGCACCGACTCCTACCGCCTCGCCAGCACCCGGGCCCGAGCCGAAGAGCATGTTGCCAGCTGAAGATCTTCCCTCCCGGCCTCTGGACACGTCCCCGAGGCCGGGAGGCCCAAGGTCACAGGGCGATCAGTCCTGCCGCCGTCTCTCTGAAGCCGCAGGCATCGAAGTAGAACGATCGCAAGTGCTCTTCGAAGTCGACATGCAACCACTCACACCCCGCAGCGCGGCATCCCTCAGCAGCTGCCTTGACCAGCGCGACTCCCACCCCGTTCGAACGATTGCGCTGAGCTACGACCGTGTCCAGGACGAACGCATGGACGCCGCCGTCCCAGGCGACGTTAACGAAGCCGACCAACCGATCATCTTCCCAGGCGCAGACCCAGCCAAGGCTGTGACCTTGAAGCCTTGCACGCCAGTCCGTCTGCCCGACCGGATGATCGAACCCTTCGGCATGCAGCTTGTTGAGAGCTGAGTTGTCGACGTCGCCCCGCCACTCATACGTGATCGTCATGATCCGAACCTAGTGACCACCAGAGCCGGACTACAGAGCGGGCCGACACACTCACTCTCGGCTGCCGTCAAAACTGCTGAACAAAGAACGCGCCGAAGATCGGGAAGCGCTGCCCAAACTCATCGACAAGTGCTGTCGCAACAAACGAACGAAGCCACCCGACCGCTGTAGGCGACCGGCTCGCCACACCACGTGCAGGCGCGTTCCACCGACTGCTCGTGTGCAGTCGACGTCTCGCGGAGGGATGACCCTCCGGGGGCTTGAGGTCCTTCAGTGAGGCCGAGGCGACTGTGCGCGAAGGGCCGAAGGGGACCACTCGAACGCTCTCAATGTCCGGGTCCCGTCGTCCGACCGGGCGGTCAGTTGATCGCCTTCACAGTCTCGGAGCGGACCTGGAGCGTGGTCCTGGCAGCCGACTTCAGGTCGAGATCGGCGTTCGCGGCACCGAAGGTCATCTCGGCCACCAACGCCAAGGTGTTGCCGTCCGCCCAGGCGCAGACCGGGTAGGTGATCGTCAGGGTGGGCCGCTTCCGGATGAGCACCTCGCAGCTGATTTTGACGGCCGACCCCGTCGGGGTGACGTCCCTCGGTGGTACGGCCACCCTCACGCCGTCGGCCTCGCCGTCGCGCTTCAGTGCGTTGGCGCGGGTCTCGTCCGCGTTCTTGAACCGGCCGTAGAAGCCCGTGATCAGTAGCGCGCCCTTGGTCGGGTCGCCGCCCAGGCTGTACCGCCCAACGACGCCGTGGGTGACCTTGGCGTCCCAGATACCGGTCGAATCCTTCTCGAGCCTCCGGCCCAGGGTGTCGGAGAGGTCCTTGGTGAGCTCGTAACGCCCGTCAAGCAGTGTCCTGGGCAGGACCAGGGCGAACTCCGCCTCGGGAAAGCCACTTTCGGCCTTCGCTCCGATCGTCATGAACGTCAGCAGGATCGCCAGGACGACCCCGAACACCCCGCCAGCGATCCCGATCACCAGGCCGACCCGACTCTTCTTCGGGGGCGGCAGGATCACGGGCGGCACGCCCCAGGCGTAGGGCGGCTGGGGCGGCGGAGGCATGGACACGCCAGCACAGTACTGCACGGGGGTGAGCGTCAGTGATGGTCCTCTGACCTGCGGGCTCAGGTTCGACGAGAGGAACTCAAGCTTCACTGCGACGGGACACCGAGGAGGCACCGCAATGCGCTGACCTGCCGTGGTCGGGGGTGTCCACCACCGTGGTCGGGCCCATGGTCTGGGTTCTAACGATCGTTGCAACACCTCGGCTCAGAAGTGGCGATGGACGTCGAATGTCGTGAGAAGCGAAGGCCCCAGGGCAACAGGCCGTTGGTGCAGGAACGGGAGACTTACTTCCTACTTGTGGATCAAGGAATGAGCTTTGTCGAGGCTGCCAGAGTCGTCGGCATCAGCACCCGCACCGGCGAACGTTGGGGCAACGGACGAGGTGCCTCGGGCCGGAGCAAGGCCGCGATGGCTTCCACTTCCGCAGAGGCGGATGCGCATCACGCTCGCAATCAGCGCATGACGAACACCAGCAGAGCCGGGACACCCATGACGAGAACGGGTATCAACACGGGAAGGAGCCGGATGATCAAGGGCTGCCGTATCGGCATGCGGGAGGAGTCTGGCGACCCAGCGGTGCCGGCGGCAGCTCGCTCGCTACGACGCCCCATCAGGCGGTGGGTCCGGTCCAGCGTGGTCGCCTGCGGGTCAAGGCTTTGCTGGCTGGGTGCGGGGAGTGGGACGACATGAAGAGCGATCGGCTCCCCCTTCACATCCCTCGCGACCTGAAACGAGACATACTCGCCGACGTCAAGAGATGGATAGCCCCTCGTCTGAATCTCCGACCCGTAGACCCGCACGTCCTGGGCTCCCACATAGACGTCGTGGGCGGTGTAGCCCGCCACCGTGAGGAAGCCGTAGCCCTTCTCGCTGTTGAACCACCTCACCCAGCCTTCAGCCATGCCGTCCCCTAGGCTTCCATGTTGTTGGCCACCACTCACCGTCGTACGGAGCTGATGAACGGTCGCAAGGCAGCAGCAGGTCACCCCAGACTTGCGAGCCGTGACCCCGCGGCTGTGCCCCTACCCGCTCCACGCGAAGTCGAGACCGAGCGTCTCGGGCACCGCTCACAGGCCCTCTGTCCGGTTCCACTGACCCTTCACCAGCGGCTGCCAGCATCTCCAACGAGTACAGCGCACGCCCTGGCACGGCGACTTCGCCCTCGTCAGCCAGGACACCACGCAGGCATTCAGCGCCAGTATCCGCATCTGGTCGGGCTGCGATCCCTACGGCCCGTTCGGATACTGGGTCGATCATGACCAGGTGTACTCACCCCCCGAGGCCGGCCCCTACGGCACCTACGGCGAAGAGGGCCAGGCCTTCACCTACACCATGTCCACCCCGCGCTCGCCTCCGGCGACACCTGGACCCTGTCGTACAACGTCAACAGCTTCGACAGCCGGGTGAGCGGGGCCGGGGCGCACTACCGCGATCCCAGCATCTACAAGCCGCGGTTCGTCCCGTTCCGGCTGGTCGAGTCCGGCGCACTACGGTCGAGTTCGGCCTTCACGATGCAGGACCCTCGGACACGACCGCCACCGCCACCAGTGAAAGCGTCGGCTCGCGTCTGTTCGCAGGGGATCCCTTCCCCTCCCTGGGATGCTCCTTCTGCATGGGGGTTCCACGCTGAAATCCTCGATGGCACCGACACCCCCACGGGTGCCGGTGCCATCATGGGGATCCATGACGCCGAGGCCCATCAACAGCTCATGGGGCCGCCTTGAGAGGTGGCTCGCCGTAAACGCCCCGCGAACCTTTGCCTCGCTGCCTCCGGCTGCGGATCAAGGAGCGATCGACGCCGCGCAAGCCCTTCTGGGCCCGCGTCTTCCTGCTGAACTGGTCGAATCCCTTCTCCGTCACGACGGCAGCGGGTACTTCGACGTCCTGGGCTCTTTCCAGCTCATGAGTACGCGGGAGATCGTGTCAACATGGCAGCTGGCAACCCGGCTCGAAGAGGAGACACAGCGCGAAGGCCGGGCCGCCCACTTCATTCTGCGTGACGGCTACGCCCTCTGGCACCCAAACGATCTCCCCTTCGCCAGCAACGCCGGCGGTAGCCACTGGGTACTCGATACCAAGCCCCACGACGCAACCCGCAGAATCGCACGGCACGATGAGCTCGGCGCCACGACCTACCCCCCACATGAAATGTGGGAATCCCTGAGCCACCTGTTCGATTCCGTTGCCACCGCACTGGAGACCTGCACGCCACTGGAACGACGCCTGCCGACAATAACTGGCGGACGCTTGACATGGCGGATCACCCATTGATCCTTCAAGCACACCCGAGACGCCTGGGACGGCAAGGGCATCGCGACGCCCGTCGATCGGCGGTCCCGTCGTCGCGCCACAGGCCGAAGTAACCGCTGGGATCGTCGGCTAGCTACCGCGTGCATCGGGTGCGCGCAGTTGATCCCTGCCTAACGACCTCGTGCATGGTTGGCGGTGGCACGTCGAGGTGGGTGCTGTGGTCGGTTTTCACGCTCGAAGGCCGTGGCCGAGGGTGGCGGTCTGCTGGTGTGAGAGCAGTGCGGCGACGGCTTGGACGATGTCACTCATGTGCTCACGGCGGCCAAGGTGCCGGGCTAGAGCCCTCCAGTTCTTGAGGTGTGCGATGCCGTGCTCGACGCGGATGCGCCGAGAGGAGTGCGCCTTGTGCTGCTGCTCGTGCCGCTCCTCGTACCAGGCGGGAGAGTTCTTCTTGAACTTGCGATGTGGTGGTGTCAGCACGCGTCCGCCGGACTGCGCGCCCATGCCCTGATAGCCGGCGGCCGCGAGGATCTCGAGGAAAGGGCTGTCCACCAGGAGCTCGACCAGGTCGAGCTGTCGGGCCTGGGTGATGTCCGCGCAACTGCCCGGTCGGACCGGGCTGCAGAACAGCACTCGGCCTTCGGTGTCCGTGAGGACCATGGCCTTCACGGCGTTCTGCTTGGTCTTTCCGGAGACGAACCTGTCCCGGTCCTTGCGGCCGGCGGCCGGGCGCCGCACGCGGATCTCCGTGCCGTCAATGATCCCGGTCCGACCGTCGGTGCCCAGGTGTTCGATGACCTCGGCGAGAGAGCCCAGGCGGATGCCCGGCGCGACGGTGCAGCCCCGCTGCGCGAGCAGGGGCCGCACCTCGCCGATGGCACGGGTGATGGTGGAGCGGTCCACGCCGAACCAGCAGGCCAGCACGTCATGCGTGGTGCCATGGCGCGGACTCACCAGCGTGGCCAGCAGTCCGTCGACGAAGACGAACTTGTGCTTCGCCCGGCTCCCACCGCCCGCCTCCGCGGCCGAGCCGCCAGTCGGCCCTGATGCTGCTCGTGCCACAACGGCCCCACCTCAGCGATGAGTTCAGCGATCACATCCGGCGACAGGCCAGTGACCCGGTACTCCGCCACGATCAACTCACGCGCCCCAGCCCCCATCATGCCCAGTTCAACGAGCTACCCGTGGCCTTCTCCGTCGGCTGACGGTGGTGCTTGAGCTTGGTGCGGGCGTCTGCTCGTTCCTCCGCGGCGATCTCTTTCCAGAACGGGTGACCGACGATCAGAGCAGCGAGCTCGAGTTCCCGCGTGCGTAGCGTGCCGATGCGAAGCTGATCCGCAGGATCCGAGCCCGGGGAATCAGAGCGGGAAGATGGACGCCATTGGTTCTCGTGGGTCGTCCACGCGGCCAACGGCTCGACGGACCAGGGCTGCTTCTTAAGAAGGATCTTCAGCTCGCCTCGTACCTACTCAAGCACTTGTGGCCGGCGGCTGGGTCTCGGTGGCCGGTCATGGGCGCCAGCAGCAGCGGCAGTTGCATGCTGAGCGGGAGTTCCGGCGCGAAGATGCGCGATGGGAGGCGTACGGCGCGCTCATCGCGAGCACCAAGCTGTTGTCGAAAGGACCTTGGACAATGGTATGGGTCGATTCCAACCATTGCTCTGCGGCGGCTGGGCGTGAGCGACGGCTGGCCAGCCAGATGCTTCCCCTTGCATGAGTTTCGTTGAAATTATCGTGAGTACTTAGAGGTCGTTAAGTCCGTTTCTGATAGCGGCCTGGTCCGGGTTGGGTGAGGAAACCTTGGCGAGTGAGGCGTCCGAGGCGGCTTCGGGTGACGTTCAGGGTCGGGTCGTCGGTGGGCATGCGGAGGAGTTCGTGCAGTTCACGGACCCTGAATGCCTGATCGGAGTGCTGGTTGAAGGCGTTCACGATGGCTTGGTAGGCAGTGGTCGACTCGGGCGGATCAGCTTCGCCTCCGTCGCCGGTCGGCGCGAGTTCGGCGATGACCTTCCGGGTGGTGGCCAGGTCCGCAAGGCGCGCTTCGGTCTCGGTAAGCGCGCCGGTCAAGTCCTCTATCTGGTGCCGGAGTTCACCGGCTCGGGCAACGGCTTCGTAGTGGCGTCCCTGGAGATCCGCCAGGAAGTCGGTGATGTTCACACAGCCGCCCGAAGGGTGTCGCGCCAAGACGGGGCGGGTGTGGTGAGGCGGCGGGACATGTTCGCGGTGGAGGCCCAGTAGACGCGCGAGGCGGAGGTGTCGGGCCGGTGGTCGTACTCGAGGGCCAGGCGCCGGTCCAGCATCAACGTGCCGTTGACCTGCTCGACCACCCACCGCTTCGGCTGCCGGACAAAACCCCTACCTCGATCGTCCGGATTGCGGCGGACGACCTCGACAGTGATGTCCAGCAGGGCTCCGTGGATGATGACTTCGTCCTTGAAGCCTTGGTCCACCAGGGCCTTCTCCAAGCGCATCCCGCACCGCTCGGCCACCTGGTCGAGGAGGACGGTGCCGGCGGCGTTGTCGTGTGCGGAGGCTGCCAGGACGACGACGCCGATGACCAGCCCCAGCACGTCGACGGCCAGTCCCCGCTTGCGCCCCGGTGTTCTCTTGTTGGCGTCCAGTCCCGTCGTGCTCTTCGGGACACCCGCGGCGGCGCGCACGGACTGGGTATCGATGACCACGAGGGACGGGTCCTCTAATCGGCCGGCCTTCTCCCTCACCTGACAACGTAGGAGTTCCTGAATCCGCTGGTCGAGCCCGTCCTGCCGCTACAGGGTGAAGTAGTAGAACACCGCCGACCAGGCGGGCAGGTCATGGGGCAGATAGCGCCACTGACAGCCTGTCCGGTTCTGGTAGAAGAGCGAGTTCACGACCTCCTGGAGATCACAGGCCCCAGCCGTTCCCGTCGCTGACCGGCTCACCCGGTCCTGCTTCCAGGCTGTAATCATCGGCTCGATCAACGCCCACTGCTCGTCCGACAAGTCGCTCGGATACGGTCTTCGCTCCATGCCCGCATCCCAGCATGTACATGACGAGACATCGGCAAGCTCGGCGATCAGTCACACGATCGAGTGATCACGACTCGAAAGAGAAGGGACTCAACGCCCCCTTCATAATAGGTGGTGGGCCGCATCCAACAGCCCTCGGGTGATGGCGTCGGTAGCACCCTGGGCGAGGGCGTCACGGATGCGGACGCCGAGCTGGTGCATCCGGCCAAGTTTTGGTGCGGAGCTGGCCGACTCATTCGCAAGTTGCTCGGCGTCATTGATGAGCTGACTGCGCTGTTCTTCCGAGAGGCCGACGGTGTGAGCAGCATCCAAGACCCGTTGAGCGAAGTCGGCAAACTCCGCAGGCGACGCGCCGTGGTTAATTTGTTGGGTATTGATTTGGGTGATGTGTTGGGTGGTGTCATTGCCGACTTGAACGTTGCTGTTATTGACCGTGCCGATGCTGAAACCAGGCTGGTTGGCCATGAACTCCCTCACACTCACGTCGTCTTCCACTGCGAGACCACATTCGATGCCCGCGCCCTCCAGGCGGAGCGCCTGGACGCGACCGTCGCGGCGGTCAAGCACGGCCAGCCCTCTAACGCCGAGATACTCCGCTGCCAGCAAGGCTTCCTCCCGTGGCAGCCGGTCCCGGTACAGGGACATAGCGTCTGAGGCGAGGAAATCCTCCATCCTGAGTCGATACTGCGGGGTGTCCGTGGCGGCTTTCACCAGCGCGCTGGTGAGATAGTCGAACCGCACCCGGCGGGTGCGGCGGGCACGCAGGAGTTCCTCCACCACCGTCACGCCGGTGATCGTCAGCCGCACGGTGCTGGGTCGACGTGTCTGCAGTAATTCAACGGTCCCCTGCTGTTGGGCGTATGCCAGGACAACTTGCAGCCGGACGTCAGTGAGCTGCTGTTCTTGGGCGAACTGCTCTGGACTCTCGTCGCGCAGGGTGCCTTCGCCGACTTTCTCCGATAGCCACAGCACTAGCAGTGCGGCAAGTGCTGGCAGGCTCGACTGATCCATATGCCGCGGGGCAAACAGCTCACGCACCGGTGGCGCCACCGGTGCGGACACCAACCGCTCATCTGATGCAAGCTGGTGGCTGCGCCGGCTCCAATAGCCTCCGACGTCCTCAAGACCACGGTAGGTCCTGATTCGCCGGTCAACCCCCAACTAAGCTGGAGTATTAATACTCCAGCAGGACTTCTCCATTACCGCTGGTCAACGGCTTGAGTGTGGGGAGTGTAGCGGGGTGGGGGTGGATGCGGGACGGTCTTGGACCGATCGTCCCACCAAGCACGATCTGGTTGCCGCGGCCCTCGCAGAGCACGCCCGCCAACTGGGCGTCATCACTGCCGAGTTGGAGCGTCTTCCGGATCCGCGCGAACGCCTCGAGGCCCTGGTGCGCGGATGGGTGGAGCAGCGCACCGCCCGTTACGGCTGTCGCACCGGCACCCTCGCCGCCGAGTTGGACAAGTGCGGCGTGGGAGGGCTGGACGCGGAGGCAGGGAAGGTCATCCGGCTGCTGATGGGGTGGGTGGAGCGGCAGTTCGGGGAGAGGGGACTGTCCGGGCCGGACGGGGCGGCGCTGACGCTCGTGGGTGCGTACCAGGGCATGTCACTGCTGGCCAACGCCCTGCGCGGTGCGGAGGTCATGGCCCGTGAGGGGGCCCGGCTGACGGACTGGCTGGACTCCCTCCAGGAACCCCCGGGGGCTACTTGCCGCAGAACTCCGCCTCCCGCACCGCGTCGCTGTCCGACCAGTCCCCGTTGAAGTTGAACGCCAGGGAATGCCGGCCGTCGGCCGTCGTCAGCGCTTCCGACAAGGAGCCGGGGACGCCGCCGTCGTGGCCCCACACGTGGACCCCGCAGCTGAGCCGCAGGTCCATGATGCCGAGGCCGTAGCCGCCGTCCGGGTTGCCCTCTTCCTTCACCGTGGTCTTCATCTCCTTCAGCTGCTTCGGCGGGAGCAGCCGGCCCTGGAGCAGAGCCGTGTAGAAGCGGTTGAGGTCGGCCGAGTCGGAGATCATCTCGCCGTCCCCGAACGTCGTCGAGGGGTTGTACTCCGTCACGTCGTACGTCGGTCCCGTCGCGGTCTCCGCGAGTTTAGAGTAGGCGCGGCTGCTGGGCTGCGGGACGGTGACCCTTGTGCCGGGCACCGAAGTCCCGCTGAGATCAAGGGGGTTGATGATGCGGTGGCGGATCTCCTCACCGTACGGACGTCCTGTGACCTTCTTGATCACCATGCCCGCCAGGACGAAGTTCGTGTTGGAGTAGCCCACGGACGTGCCCGGCGCGAACTCCGGCTTGTGGGACATGGCGATCGCGACCAGGTCCTGGGGCGCCTTCGTGTCGTAGCGGTGCTTGAGGAAGCCGTCCTTCATGAGGTACGTCTGTACGAACGTGTCGTCGTAGGTGTAGTCGAAGACGCCGCTCGTGTGGTTGAGGAGCTGACGGATGGTGATCCCGCTGCCGTCGTGGCCGTTGCCGTGGACGAGGCCGGGCAGCCACTTCTCCACTGTCTCGTCGAGCGACAGCCGTCCCTCGGCCTCCAGTTGGAGCAGCACCGTGGCGACGAAGGTCTTGGTGATGCTGCCGGCCCGGTAGCGGTCCTGTGTCGAACGCGGGGCGCCTGTCCGGAGGTTGCCCACGCCCGCAGTTGTCGTCCAGGTGCCGTGCGCGTCCCTCGCCGTCAGCGTCACGCCGGGCACGCCGTCCTTAACTGCGGCCTGGACGGCCCGGCGGGTCGCGCCGTGGTCGCCACCGGCGGGTGCTGCGAACGCCGGGCCCGCCAGGGCGGCCGTCAGCGCCAGCGCCGACGCCGCCACCAGAGTCGTACGGGTCATGGCTTCCCCCATCTCCGCACGCTCACCGTCGAGCGTGGTGGGCGGAAGGTACCCCGAGAACCCCGAGAACGGAGAGAAGTTTGAGTATCTATTGGGGAGTTGAGCGGTTTTCAGCCCTTCTTCAGCTGTTCCGGTCCCCGAGCCGCCGCCCAAGTCCGTGCGGTGCGGGGCCGAGGACTCGATGCAGGTGGTGAAGAGGGAGAGCGCGCCGTCCTTGTTGTCCACTACCTCGATGACACGGTCGACGTGGGAGGCGGTGGAGATCTCCCAGAAGGAACGGCCACACCTCCCGCCCCCTATGCCCACACCCACGCGCTGAACTGGTCGCGCTGGCGCCGACGATGCCAAGCCGTGGCCCGCCGCCGTCACTACCGCCGTCGGGGCCACTCCTTCGAGGGGCGGGAGGACAGAGCCCGCCCATGACCACGGCCGCCCGCTACACTCCCACCGCTCCGCGTTTCCCCAGGTCAGGCATCAAAGTCCTGCTGGAGTATTAACCAGGCTGCATGCTGTCAGTCAGATCGGCTGCATAGTCCGCAAACCCATACGTGACGTGGGGCGCGTATCTACGGCTACCGAATCGTCCGGGTCGGGGTGAGCGTCGCGCTTCGAATGTTCAGGCATCTGGAACGAGCAGCCGTGCTTCCGGATTCCCTCCACGTCCTCCTCCTGCGGTGCCGGTGTTCTCGCCATTCGAAACCGCGCCGACGCCTCGGACCTCATCGGTCCGAGCGTCGGGTGTTGCAGGCGGCAATCCAGTGCCCTTGTGACCAGATGCCCGTCGTGGAGCCGGAGTGCGACGCGCCAGTCTCCGGCCCAGCCTCTGACCTGGCACTTCGATAGACCGGTACGTCAACACACTCACAGGCAGTAGCACGGCATAGAACGCGATCTCCAGCGCGAGATTGTCCCGCTTCCAGCGGCCGATCGTGCCATCTGTCACCGCCAGCAACACCGGGTGTACCAGGTAGACCGAGTAGCTGATCGTTCCCAGCCCGACCAACCACCGCGGTATCCGCCGGCGGCGAAACACCAGTCCGGCACCAAAAGTGGCCATGGCCAGCAGGAATGCCACGATCCAACCCCGCCGAGCGAAGTTGGCCCCTCCGCCGTACCGATATGCACTCCCCACAGCACAGGCCACCACAACCACGGCGGCGCCGGCCGCGTACCGCCAGGTGTTCTGACCGCTTTCAGCCCGGTAGACGGCGGTGCCGAGGAACATCACGGCGAGGATCACAAGACCCTCCCACAGGGGGACTGTGCCGTTGCACGTGACCAGTACGAGGGCCAGCACTCCTCCGAGCACAGCACCGAACACACGGAGTACGGGAGATCCTGCGCTCGCGCAGCAGATGGCGACCGCCATGGTGATCGCGCCAACAGCTACCAACAGGCCGACGCCTACCGCACCGGACAAAGCAGAGGCAGGCAGCGCACTCCCTGCCGTCACGCTGGCTGCGGCCAGCGATGCCAAAACGACGGCGAACGTTGCCGACCGCTGGTGAAACCGGACCGAGAAAAGGGCGACGACCAACAGGTAGAAGGCCATCTCGTACGAGAGTGTCCATAGGACGAGAAGAAGACTCGGAGTCCCCAGCAACTCCTGGAACAAGGCGAGATGGGCGACGGCGACCGCAGCGATGGCCTCGCCGCCGAAGTCGCGGATCTGCGCGATGCCCAATAGATGGGCGGCGAGGACCGCAGTAACGGCGACCATGCACAACGGGTAGATGCGGAAGATCCGTCCGATCCAGAACGTTCGGATACTTCCTCGCCGTTCGAGCGACGCGGGAATGATGTAACCGCTCACCAAGAAGAACACCATGATGCCGTACCGACCGGTGTTGAACTCCGGCATCAGCACCCGTCGGAACTCAGCCATGAAGGCGACCGACGAGTGATCAAACACCACAAAGATTGCCGCGATGCCACGCAACGCATCCAACCAGCCCAAACGCGATGGACCGACCGACGCGACAGTCACAGGTAAGCGAAGCGGGGTCTGTGACATGCAGTTTCCTCCAACCGAGCCTCAGCGACTGAAGAGTCGCTGAGTCGCTGGCTTCTTCAGTCGCTGCCCGGATCCAGCAAGCGACTCAAGCGACCGAGTGTCGGACACGACGAACCCGTCAGCGCTCCGGCGGACAACCCTGGAGCGCTCGGGGCATGCGCCGGGTGGCACGCGTGGCGGCGGTGGTACCAGTCCGACCGCCGCCCGGGTACCAAACGTCCCGTGTGCGCCTCAGTCCGCCTATGAGGGCGGTGAGGAGGTTCAGCCGGGCCCCCGGCGGGCGGGCCGGCATCCTGCCGCCACGCCGACGTCGTCGGGCCGCCGAGCGGTGGTTCGGCGTGCCGCGGCCCGGCTACCGCCTCGGACCGGCGACGGCGTACGCCGTGCTGCCGACGACCGTGAGGACCAGGGCTGTCCAGGTGCCCGCCGCCGTGCCGGGAGGCAGCAGCATCCACATCGCCACGTGCATCGGCGTACTCGTCGGGGGCGGGGCGAAGAACACGCACGAGAGCCAGGCGAACGGCAGCGTCCATGCGTACTGGCCGCCCGAGAGCGCCGCGCCGAGGGCGACCAGGCCCATCAGGCCCGCGCTGTCCCGGACGACGAACGCGGTGGTGGCCATGGACACGCCCATGGTCTGCACCGTGAGCAGCGACGCGGCGACGGCCACACCGGCGAGCAGCACGTGCGCCGCTCTGCGGGGAATCCAGCGGATCGCGGCCGTCCGGTCCAGCGCGGGGTCCTGCCCGCCGAGCCCGACCGAGACCGCCATCGCCCCCGTGGTGAGGACGAGCGCGGGCATGCGCGGATCACCGGGCCCCGCGTTCCCGTCCCGGGCGAGTGCCCACAGCGTCACCGCGCCGATCAGCACCGCGGCGAGCGCCGCGGGTACCTGACGCGAACGCGCGTACAACGTCAGCCATCTCACCGGGACGCACCGCCGGACAGGACATCGAACGGGTCGCCCTTGCAGGAGAGCGCGGCGGCGCGCATCGCGTTGATCCGCGAGAGCTGCTCGGCCCGTGGAAGTGCCATGAGCTCCTTCCACACCGGGCGGGCCTTGACGTCGACCTCGCGGCGCGACAACGTGCCGGGAAACGGCTTGAGGTCCCCGAGGACCCAGCCCAGCGCGACGGTCTGCGCGAATCCATCATTCCCGAAGCCGCTCCAGCCGACGGGGGTGCACCCCGGCACCATGCCCTTGGCGATCAGGGCCCAGGTCAGCTCCTCGCCCTTCGCGGTGGCGACGATGTCGTCGTCGAAGTCGAAGAGCACGGTCCTGCGGGACCACAGCGGCGTGGAGCCTTCCGGCAGGGCGGCGGTGTTCTCCCGGACCGAGTCCGGCGCCTGGTCACCGAGGGCACCGCGCAGCAGGCGCAGCGCCTCCTTGCCGGGGCCCGCGAGGTCCGCGAGCCGCGCCTGCTGCGTCTTCGTCACACACACCGGGCCGTCGCACACCGGCTCCGAGGCGGCCTTGTCGACGACGTACATCCGGCGCGCGTCGGCGGGGAGGACGAGCAGGGCGATCACCGCACCCGCCAGGACGGGCGCCAGGGCGGTGAGCCGGGCGCGCGGGGTCGCGGCGACCAGCAGTGCGAAGCCGGTCGCGGCCATGCCGAGCAGCCAGATCGTCTGCCCGACATGCACGGGGGCGGACAGCGTGACAAACGCCTCGCGCACCTCCTCCTCCACCACCGACGGTGACAGCAGCGAGACCCGGTTCGGCTCCGTGACCGGGACCCCCGCCGCCGTACTCGTCTCCGTCCGGCCCAGGGACATGTACATGAGGGCGGTGAACACGAAGGCGCCCATGGCCAGCGCGGGCGGGGTGAGCACGGACGGCAGAGCCCGCCCGGCCCCCATGCCCAGCACCGCCCCCGCGACGAGGAAGAGCACCCCCACCAGCGAGACGGGCAGCCACCCGAGATGCGTGTAATCGGTGTGGGCGAGCACCTGGACCCCGCCCACGAGGACGAGGAACGCGAACGCGGCGGCCAGCGTGATCGCCGTCGCGACCGCCAGGGTGGCCGCACGGTGCCGGGCGGGCCGCGAGGTGCTCGTCAGCAGCTCGGACATCTTCGAGCGGTGGTCGCGCAGTCCCTGCAGCGCCCCGAGCCCGATGGCGAGCGGCCACAGGTAGAGCAGCAGGGAGCGGGTCCACAGAGCCATGGGTGTCCACTGGGCCGTCCACGCCGTGGTGCCGCTCCACCACTCTCCGGGGATCAGGTACAGAACCGCCAGCGCCGGCACCAGGACCACGGCGCCCGCCCACGGGGCGACCGAACGCCTCAACTCGATGCCCAGGACACGGGTGATCACCAAGTCCCCCTTCCCTGCTCGGGGTTGAGCAGCATGGCCGAGTAGCCGCGCTCCAGCGGGCTGTCGCCCTCGTGCTCCGGTCCGCCCGCCGAGGCCAGTTCGTCCGGAGGCCCCTTGAAGACCAGCCGCCCCTCGGCGAAGAGCACCACGTCGGTGCAGGCGGCGGCGACGTCCTCCACCAGATGGGTCGAGACGAGCACACAGGTGTCCGTACCCAACTCCTGCAGCAGCTCGCGGAAGCGCAACCGCTGCGCCGGGTCCAGGCCGACCGTCGGCTCGTCGAGGAGCAGGATCGTCGGGTCGTTGACGATGGCCTGGGCGATACCGACCCGGCGCACCATGCCGCCCGACAGGGCCTTCATCCTCTCGTCGGCGCGGTCCGCCAGACCCACCCTCTCCACGGCGCGCTGCACCGCCGCGGGGATACTCGCTCTGGGCACCTCCTTCAGCCACGCCATGTACTCGACGAACTCGCGCACGGTGAAGCGCTTGTAGTAGCCGAACTCCTGCGGCAGATAGCCGATCCGGCGGCGCACCGCTCGGTGCTCGCCCATGCCGCCCACGGACTCACCGAGCAGTTCCAGGCTGCCCTCGGTGGGGCGCAGCACGGTGGCCAGCGTCCGAATGAGGGTGGTCTTGCCCGCCCCGTTGGGGCCGAGGAGTCCGTGGACGCCGATGCCCAGCGAGAGGTCGAGGCCGTCGACGGCCATCCGTTTCCTGCCGACCCTGACCTTCAGCCCGGTGGCCTGGATCTCCCAGGCGTAGGCCGTCGGTGCGATGTCGGCCGCGCTCACGGCGGACGTCATGCGGTGTTCCTTTCGCGAGTTCTTTCCGATGGTCATCGATGAGCTCCCAGCAGGGTGTACGCGCCTCTGCGGGCGATCACGACACCGATACCGAGCGCGAGGATCAGTCCCCACACGGGCAGACCGCCCGTCTGCAGGGCGAAGGTCGTACGGCTGGTGGCCAGGGTCGGCACCACGACCACACCGGCCCACACGGCGGCCAGCACGAAGGCGGCGCGGGTCACACCGATGACACCACCGAGCGCCAGGGTCGTCGAGGTGAAGGCCAGACAGGGCAGCAGCCACTGCACCACCATCACTCCCGTCGCCCAGCCGCCCACCAGCAGCGCGGGGACCAGCACACCGAGCACGGACACGGTGCGCCGCAGCACCAGATGGAGCCCGCTCCTGGGCACCGAGGCCGTCAGCTCGTAGGCCGGGTCCAGACCGCGCGACCAGGACGCCGCGACGCCGAGCGCGGGCAGCACCGGGGCGAGCAGCAGCACCAGCGACACCTCGCCGGAACCGGTGTAGGCCAAGTCGAGCAGCAGGGTCAGCAGTGTCACACCCACGGCCATGGCCAGCCACGGCACCATCGTGGGGGTCATCCACCTCGACAGCCGTGCCGACCAGCGCCGTCGGCGCGGCATCGTGGCGGTGACCGCGAGTCGGGGTTCGAGGCCGGACCACACGGTGTCGACGAGCCGCGCCACGTCGGGCGCCCCGGCTTCGACCGCGGCGGACAGCCTGTCACGGCACACCCGGCACGTCTCCAGATGCGCCTCCACGGCCCACACCTCGTCGGCGGAGAGGTCCGCGCCGCCGCGTACGTATCCCTCGATGATTCGCTTCGACGCGTGTTCGACACTCATGCCAGCGCCCTCCGCATCTCGATACGGGCCCGGCGGGCACGGGTCTTGACCGTGCCCTCGGGCAGCCCGAGCAGGACCGCGGTCTCCCGGACGGACAGCCCGTCGAGCACCATCGCCTGCAGTACCTGTCTCAGCTCCGGTGCGAGGCTGCGCAGCGCGTCCCCGACGTCACCGCCGACGGTCTCGGCGAGCGCCAACTCCTCGGCGGCGGGTGCCACGCCGGGCGGGGCGGCGGCCGGCGGCGGCTCCGCGTGGTGAGCCCTGCGCCGGAACGCGTCGACCAGGCGGCGTGCCGCGATCGTCCACAGCCAACCGGTGGCCGTCCCCCCGACAGCGGCCCCGGCGAACGCACCTGCCGCGCGCCACACCGCCAGGTAGGTCTCCTGCATGACCTCCGCGACGATCTGCTCGTCCACGCACCGGCGGCGCAGCCGCACCGCCATCCACGGCGACGTACGCCGGTACAGCTCCTCGAACGCGGCACGGTCGCCCTTTGCCACCAGCCGGACGAGACGCTCCTCGTCCATCTCGTGCAGCGCTGCTCTGACTGATCTCACACCTGCTAGACGCCCGGCCCCGGCGACAGGTTTTCCCCTCGCCGTGATCCACATCACATACGCGCCCCGGAGCACCGGCCCCGCCACGCCCTCACGGGGCACGCACGCCGGCCGGACACGCGGTGCCGTGCGCGGGCGGCAGGTCTGCATAACGTGGATGCGCGCGTACGACACCACCGTCGAGGCCGACAGGTTCAACTCTCCTGGAAGGGACCGATGTTCGGCACCGAAGACGTAGGCGTGTTCCTGGGCCTGGACGTCGGCAAGACCGCTCATCACGGCCACGAGATCACCTCGGCCGGGAAGAAGGTCCTCGACAGGCAGCTGCCCACGCCTATCTAGAGCTGCCGGGCATTTGCGCCCAGCCGTTCCGGAAGCCCGCGCTCACACCCGCACCGACGCCGCCACCGGCAGGTGGTCGCTGCCGGTGGCCGGGAGGGTCCAGGCGGACCGCGGCTCCACACCGCGTACGAGGATGTGGTCGATCCGGGCCACCGGGAACGAGGCCGGCCAGCTGGCACCGAACCCCATGCCCGACTCGGCCTGCACGGACCGCAGCTGGGAGGTGAGCCCGGAAAACGCCCTGTCGTCGGTCGTACCGTTCAGGTCGCCCACGAGGATCGTGCCGGGGAGCGGCTCGGCGCGCACGGCGGCGGTGAGTCGCCGCGCGGCCGCGTCACGTGCGTCGGAGGTGAACCCCGAGCCGGCGGTGAAGCGGACGGACATCAGATGGACGACGTAGAGCGCGACCGGTCCCTCGGGCGTGCGGACGGTGGCGCGCAGGGCACGTGGCCAGGGGGCGATGTCGACCGTACGGGCTTCGGTGACCGGATACCTGCTCCACAGACCGACCGTGCCCTGCACAGAGTGGTACGGGTAGGTGCCGGCCAGCGTTCTCTCGTACGTCGCTGTCGACGGGCCGCCCAGCTCTTCGAGAGCCACCACCTCCGCGCCGGAGGCGGCAAGGGCACGGGCCGTGCGCACCGGCCGCGGATTGTGTTCGTTGACGTTATGCGTCACGACGGTCAGGTTGCCGCCGTCCTCCCGTTTGTCGACGAGTGTCCCGCCGAAGAGCGAGCACCAGACGACGGCCGGCAGCAGCACGGATACGGCGGCGGCCCTGGACCCTCGGGCCAGGGCGCACAGGAGCAGCAACGGCACGGCCAGACCCGTCCAGGGAAGGAAGGTCTCGACGAGGCTGCCGAGACGGCCGACCCGGTTGGGGACGAGGGCGTGGCCCAGCATCACCAGCGTGGCCAGGACCGCGAGCGAGCCGAGGACCAGCGGCGGCCGTCGGACGCCGGTGTCCTCGTTCCGTGCCCGGATGGAATCGGGTTCCGGCCGGGCGGGCGCGGTGTCGAAGGAGTTTGTCACTGCCGTCTCACCGTGTTCCGGGCGAGGTCGTCGACAGCCATCGCCGTACGCCCTCGATCAGCGCGTGGCTCGTGGCGAGAGCGGCCCGCAGCCCCTGCCGGGGGTCGGTGCCGGCGCGCTGGTGCAGCACCACTCCGAGGATCAGCCGGTCCCGGCCGTCCTCGTCGGACGCGGTGGCCGCCCACATCAGGGCGCCGCCGGCGGGAGTGCTGGAGCCGGTCTTGAGGCCGATCACGCTCGCCGTGCCGAGCAGGGTGTTGGTGTTGTGGATCGTCCCGGGGACACCGGGCACGGTGGTGCTGGGCATGGCGACGATGGTCCGGAACACCGTGTCGCGCATGACCCGGCGGGCCAGCCTCAGCTGGTCGGCCGAGGTGCTGGTGGTCGTGGGTTCGATGCCGCTGGCGCCGGTGTAGGTGGTGTGGCGCATCCCCAGGTCACGGGCGGCCCGGTTCATCTTCGTGACGAAGTCCTCCTGCGATCCGGCGTTCCAGCGGGCCAGCAGCCGGGCGATGTTGTTGCCGGAGGGGATCAACAGCAGTTCCAGCAGCTGTCGTTCACTCAGCCGCATACCCTCCCTGACCGGCACGCTCGACTCCACGCCCGAGACGGACTCGTTCGCGGCGATCCGGTCGACGGTGACGAGGGGACCGTCCTCGCCCGCGCGCAGCGGACGGTCGCGGAGGATCACGTAGGCGGTCATCACCTTGGTGACGCTGGCGATCGGCACCGGTGTCCGCTCGCCCCGCGTACCGAGGTCACCGTGGGCGCCGAGGCCCTCGACCACCACGCTCGTCTGCCCCTCTGCCGGCCACGGCAGCGAACCCGCTCCGGTTCCCGGGCTGTTGCCGGAGGTGAACACGGCGACGGCGAGGACCGCCAGGGTGACCAGTGCGGTGGCGCCCGCGGCGAGGCCGGCCGTGAAGCGCCGCCCGGACCGGTCGTGCCGACGGGGCGGGAGCCAGGAGCCGGTGGACCACGAGAGCTGAGCCCGGCTTGCGCCGGGCTGTCCGGAAGAGGGAACCGGTGACATGGGAGGGACACCTCCAAGGGGGCGGGTGCGCGGCGTTCGCGCACGTCGACCACCTTCCGCGGGGCGGATCGCCGCTCGGCCCCGGCCACGGATCGGGCACCGCTCGGCCAGGCATCCGTTCGGTATCGGCCGTTCGGTATCGCCGTTCGGCGTCAGCCCGCGGGCGGCAGCCGGAGGGTGGCGAGCGCCCCGCCGTCGGGAGCGTTCGCGAACTCCAGCGACGCCCCGATGACCCGGGCCTGCCCCACCGCAATGGTCAGCCCGAGGCCATACCCGTGGCCGCGCTCCGACGCACCCGTGCGGAATCGCTGCGGGCCGTCCGCGAGCAGCTCCGGCGGGAAACCCGGGCCATGGTCCCGTACGGTCACGGTCGTCCCGGCCGCCTCGACCTCGACGGGCGTGCGGCCGTGCCGGTGGGCGTTGACGACGAGGTTGGCGACGATCCGGTCGAGCCGGCGCGGATCGGTCTCCGCCGACAGGGCACCGGTGGCGGTGAACCGCGTGTCCAGCCCGGTGCGGGCCACGGACTCTCCGACCATCTCGGCGAGCGGTACGGGCCTGAGTTCGGCCCGCTCGGCGCCCGCGTCGAGCCGGGAGATCTCCAGCAGATCCTCCACCAGCGTCCGCAGCACCCCCACCCGGTCACGCACCAGGTCGGTGGTCTCGCCCTCGGGAAGCAGCCCGCTCGCGGTCACCAAGCCCATGAGCGGCGTACGCAACTCATGGGCGACGTCGGCGGTGAAGCGCTGCTCGGTCAGCAGACGCTCGCGCAGACTGTCGGCCATCGAGTCGACGGTGGCCGAGATCTCGGTGATCTCGTCACCGCCCCGGCCACCGGCCGCGGTCCTGGCGGCCAGGTCGCCCCCGGCGATCCGGCGGGCGGTCCGCGCCACCCGGCGCAGCCTCCGGGCCGGCAACTCGGCGGCGAGCGCCGACAGCGGTACGACGACCGCCAGCGCCGCCAGGGAGTACTTCCACATGTGCCGGTCCAGCGCCCGCCGGGTGAGCAGGTCGGAGGTCATGTCGGCGCTCACCGCCACGGGAGCGCCACGGAGGGTTTGAACGGCCCACATCGAGGGGTGGTCGCCGGGGGTGTCGCCGTCGTACCAGGTGGCGGAGCCGACCGCCCTGCCCTGCCGGTCCTGGAGGCGGCGCAGGAGTTCGTCGGGCATCTCCCCGGGCGAGACGACCAGACCGTCGGGCGGGACGCCGTCCCTCTCGTAGTCCTCCGCAGCGTCGGACAACTGGGACAGGGCCTTGGCCGCACCGTCGTTCATCGACCGTTCCAGGGTGCTGCGGTGGACCAGCAGCCCGACGGTCACCACGAGGGCACAGCACGCCACGGTGACGAGCAGCGCGATCTTCCAGCGCAGCGATCGCCAGTGCGGCAGCACGCGTACGGTCTCCACGTCAGCGCCGCAGCTTGTAGCCGAAGCCGCGGACGGTCTCGATCCGCTCGGCCCCGATCTTCTTCCGCAGGCGTTGCACGCACAGGTCGACCACGCGGCTGTCGCCGTCCCAGCCGTAGTCCCACACGTCGCGCAGCAGGGTCTGCCGGTCCAGCACGATGCCCGGGTTCGCGGCGAACTCCAGCAGCAACCGTAGTTCGGTGGGGGCCAGCGCGACCGGTTCACCGTCCCGGAACACCTCCAGGCCGCCCGTGTCGATGACCAGGTCGCCGAAGACGAGCCGAGCGTGCCGGTGGCGTCCGGGCCTCCCCGACCGGTCCGGCGGGTCCGGCAAGCCCGGACGATCGGCCACGGGCCCGGCCGCCGGACCGGGGGCCGGGGTGAATGAGGCACGCCGCAGCAGCGAACGGATCCGGGCCACCAGCACAGCGGTGTCGACGGGCTTGACCACATAGTCGTCGGCCCCTGCCTCCAGGCCGGAGACGACGTCCAGGGCGTCGCCGCGCGCTGACATCATCAGGACGGGATCCACGCTGGTCTCCCGGATCCGGCGGCACAGCCCGATGCCGTCGAGGCCGGGCAGCATCACGTCCAGCAACAGCAGGTCGTGCCGGCCCTCCCGGAACAATTCGAGTCCGGTCAGGCCGTCGGCGGCAGCGGTGACGTGGTAGCCATAGCGCTCCAGCGCCATCGTGACGGATCTGCGGATCACCGCGTCATCCTCGACGAGCAGGATCGTCACGGGCGCGGGCATGGACACGGACGCGCCCCCGCCAGCTGCTGAAGAGGGCATCTTTTCCGTCCGGAGGTAGGTTCGGGGGCTCTCTCACCCTGCCAGAACCGTGCCTCCGCCCAGGCTCAACCGTGTATCAGCCGCGTATCAGCGATCTCTCGGCAGGAGCGCGGGCTACGAGGTCCGGGAACTAGTCGGCAGCGCAAGAGTCCCTGCCGGAGAGCGTCGACCCATTGGGTCGAATCGAATCCAAGTGAAGCCGCCCCCGAAGGGAGCTCCTTCACCCAGTACGCCACCCATGTGGTTCAGTACGGGGATGACGTGCCCGAGCCCATGAGAGGCGAGCGGGTCGGGGGACGGCTCCCAGATGGTGGGGTCGGCCAGGTTCGGCCGGAGGCCTTCGCATCGAACAACGGTCCCCCACTGTCCCGGGGCGGACCCGGGATTCGGCGGTGCCCGCGCAGATGAACTCGTTGTCCCAGGCACCGCCTCCCTGATCTGGCGGCACAGCCCGATGCCGTCGAGGCCCGGCAGCTCACGTCCACCGGCGGGTCAGTGCGGCCCTCCCGGAACGGTTGAGTGAGGCCGACTGACGTCAATCGGGTCAGGGTTTGCGGGCTGGGGGCTGCTGTGCTGGACCTGGTCACCGGGGCGGGGCGTGGCGCCGGTGAGAGCGCAGCCCCGGCGAGACAGATCCACCTTCGATCCCTTGGTCAGGCAGGCCGTGATCATGTAGACCTGCTGGCCGTAGGCACGGCCTTTCGTGGAGGTCACATCCCCGTTCGGGCCGACCTCGCAGGGGTTGTTGTTGGTGCACTGCTCGCCGTCGCGGTTGTGGGTATTGTTGATGCCCATAACCGTCTTCCCGTCAGGGGCCAGCAGCGCCGAGCCGGAGTACCCGGGCTTGCTCACGCAGGTGTCGCTGGGGGCGTAGCGCACCGCGTCGTCTTGCTGGTAGCCGTCCTCTCTCAGGTGCGTCGCCACGGCCTCCACCGTGCACTGCGGGCGGCTGCTCTCGTAGGCCATGAAGAGCCGGTCACCAACGCGCATCGGGGCGGTGGACAACTGGAAGACTTTCGCGCCCTCCGCGGCCAGTTGAGCGTAGGTCTTGTCCAACCGGTACAGCGCGATGTCGGTGCCGGTCATCGTCGCGTACACCAGACGGGTCGCGCGGGTCGTTGTCTGGGTGTAGCCGGCGGGGTCGTTGATGGTGACCGGGCTCTCCAGGTCGGCGGGCTGGTCCGCCAGCGATTTCCCCGGTGCCGGCCGCCCGCTCGGCACGCAGTGTCCGTTGGTCAGCGCCAGCGCCGGGTCATTGGGGCGCGCGGTGGCGGATCGCACCACCGACCCTTGGCAGTCGCCCACCTTGGCCGTGCCTTCCACATTCGGGATCGGGTCGAATGGAGGCACGTCGGTTCTGGTCACGATGCCGTTGATCCAATCGGCGTTCTTCGCGACGTCGGTGTACATGTCGGGAAAGTCGGCGCCCTTGTTGCCGGGACCGATGACCGTTCCGGCCAGTACCCATTTGTCGCCCACACGGACCAGGGCAGGTCCTCCGGAGTCCGTCGTCCCCGGACCGACGGGAGGATCGGCGCGGCCGACGCACAACGGCAAGGTCTGGCCGTCGTCGTCCCAGCACTGGTTGACCGGCACGACCGCGGTGTCAGCTTCACGCAGCTTGCTGGGAAAGCAATTCGGGTCGTCGAAGTCGCCGCAGGAGTCCGAAGTCGCGCCCCAACCGAGGATGCGGACGGGTGTGCCGTCGGCGGGCGTGGTCTGGGCGAGCCGCACCGGCTTGGCTCGCACCGGGTTGCGCAGGTGCAGCACCGCGATGTCCTCGCCAGGGGGGTCGTACTTGTTGTGGCGCCGGTAGAACTTGTCGATCTCGGTGACTTCGCCACCGCGGGTGGTGTCCAGCGATCCGACGCGGACGTGCCAGCCGCGGGGAACGCCCGCCGTCACGCCGGTCGGGGTGTTGGCACAGTGGCCCGCGGTTACCGCCCACTGCGGCGCGATGAGCACCGCCCCGCACCGGTGCCCGTCCGGGCGGGGAGCGTCGTACTGAAGCGAGACCATGAACGAATACGGCTGGGTGGACTCGGTACCTCCCACGACGGCCTGCGCCTGCCAGAGCGCAGTGAGGGCCGCGGTCAGCGCGATCCCCGCCGCCAGCGCGCCGCCCGCCCTTCGGCGTATCGATGGATGCATGAGTGACTCCCCTTTTCGCTCGCAGCCGGCCATCGCTGCGGCGGGCTGGTGCGGGGGACAGCGGTCGCCGTCCCGTCCGGACCTGAGCTTGGACCGGGCGGTCAACCGGCGGGTCTCTCCCCCGTATCAGGCACGGCGCGACAGCCGCTCCGTGGTGTATCAGCGGCTCCGGGCGGAACAGACGATGCATACACACGGAAACGGGAGGCGCCCCGACTGCGGGTGATGTGCTTGCGGGTGGTTTCCTCCCTGCTGTGGTGAAGCGGTGGGAAGACGTCCCGGCACTCCTAGCGTTTGTCGACGGCGAGGCGGCCGTTGAGGATCACCACGCTGAGGTCGCGAAGGTTGCCGATGTCCGCGGTGGGGTCAGCGTTCAGCACGAGCAGGTCGGCGCGCTTGCCGGGGGCCACCGTGCCGAGGTCGGGTCGGACACACTGCCGCGCCGCGCCGCTGGTGGCCGCGGCCAGCACCTGGGTGGGCGTCATCCCGGCCGCGACCATGAGTTCCGCCTCTTCGAGGGTGTTGGCTCCGAAGAGGCCCCGGCCGCTGAAGGTGTCGCTGCCCAGCACGATGTGCACGCCTGCCTCAGCGACCTTCTTGAGATTGCCACGGGCGTCCAGGTGGGCATCGTCGATCCAGAGGGTGGGCGTGTAGGTGGTGCCGTGTTCGAGCATCAGGTCTATGAGCGAGTGGTCGGTGAGGGGCTCGACGGTGACACCGTGCTCCAGGCCGTCCGCCCCCGCCTCGATCGCCTCGCGTGCCGCGGCTTGCTGGGTGGTGTGGACGGTGACCCGAAGGCCCCGCTCGTGCCCGGTCTCGATTCCCGCCCGAAGAAGATCGAAAGGAAGCCGCTCCAACTCGACACCATCCGGAAAAGCGGGATTCCGCCAGAGATATGCCGGCCCGCCGGAGTGTGCGCACGCGCCTTCCGACAGGAGTTTGATCGCGTCCACCTTGCGGTCGGCGAGGTGGTGCACCAGGTCGCGCATCTGCTGCACGCTCTCGACCTCTCCCGTGAAGCGCTCGCGCGCCCAGGGGTTTCCGCTGAAGACAGTGGCGGCGGGATGCCCGTCGCGTCCGGTGATACCGCAACCGGTCGCCAACAGTCGCGGGCCCCACAGCGTGCCCGCCGCGATTTCGGCCCGCGTGTCCAGGATTCCGTCCGTTGGATCGCCCACCGACTTGATGGTGGTGATCCCGTGGTCCAGGAACAGCCCGAGCCTTCCGGGAAGCTCGTTCTCCTCGAAGGCACGCATCGAATGCGGATCGGAGACCGCGCGCACGTCGTAGAAGTGGATATGTGTGTCGATCAGGCCCGGCACGACCCATCCTCCGGCGGCGTCCACCTCCTGTCTGCCCCTGAGCGGCTCGGCCGAGACGGAGGCGATCTCCCCGCCGTCGATGGCGACGTCGTACAGACCGGCGAGTGCCTGCTGGCCGTCGAAGACATGTGCACGACTGATCACGAGGTCGAAGGCCGCAGAGGCGCGGGCCTCGGTGCTTGCAATTGCTTCGGATTCCTGGGGCATCGCTCTCACTCCTGGTGCGTCCTGAGCAGGTGTTCGGGCCGTGGTGCTCGCGGGTGGACCGTGCGGCCGCTGGTACCGGGAGCCGGAGGGCCCGGAGCGCCACTCCGGGAATGAACTGCAACTGTGGCAGTTACAGTTAGTTCGTGCGTCATGACGCACGGTGCGCATGCGTCACTGCTTGGTCAGTGATCCCTCGGTTCGTTGCCGGAGGCCAGAATCTGCTGCAGCAGGCCGGCGATCGTCGTCCTGCCGAGCTGTTCCTCCAGGGCTCGTTCCGCGCTCTGGAACTCGACGTCGAGCAGGTCGCCGATGCTGCGTCCGACTTCGCACGACGTGCTGGGCGGATGCGTGTGCCGCGAGAAGATCTGCCCCTTCTCGACGGCGGCGTACGCGTCATAGAGCGTGATGTCCCGGGGGCTGCGAGCAAGGGACCAGCCGCCCCCGCGGCCCTCGGCGGACCGCACCAGGTCGGCGTCTCGCAAGCGACCGAGGATGCGACGCACGAGGACTGGATTGCTTTCAAGGCTGTCCGCGATCTCCGCGGACGTCAACGAGCCCCCACGCCGGTGCGCCAGCATCGCAAGCGCGTGAATGGCGACCGCGCTCCTACTGCTGAGCACAGCCATCTCCCGCTCCTGCCGTCGCCAGCGATTAACTGGAACCAGGTTAGTTGCAGTTTAATCGATAGGCAACCGAGGTGTCTTGAACCTCAGTTTGAGCAGGTCAGCTGCAGGGTGACGACGGCCTGGACGAGGCTGGTGATGCGGGTGGTGGAGCATCGCAGCTTACACAAAGGCCGCCAGGTCTTGAGGGCGGCCATGGCCTGCTCAACGAGCGCGCGGATCTTCGCATGCGAGCGATTGACGGCTTGTTGTCCTGCGGAGAGCGTCTCCCAGCGGCCCCAGTAGGTCGTCCGTATGGTGCCGCCGGCGCCGCGGTAGCCCTTGTCGGCTCAGCACTCCATGTCGGCCTTCTCCAGGGCGTCGACAATGCCGTGGATGCGCGCGGCCTTGATGTCGTGGACCGCACCGGTTAGCGCGAGTGATGCCCACAGCAGCCGCCCCGCAGGATCAGTGATCACCTGCACTTCATGCCGTGCTTCTTGTGCTTCCCGGAATAGAAGGGCCGGTCGGTGGCGATCCGGTCGATGGGCAGCACCGTGCCGTCCAGGATCACGAATGCCTTGGTGGAGGCGGTCTTCATCGCTTCGGCGAGGGTCGGTGCGAGGGAGGCCGGCACTTCGATGGCCTCGGCGACGTACCGGTAGGCGGTCGCGGTGCCGACGCCGAACCCGGCGGCGAGCTGGGCGTAGGTATGACCGGAGCGCAGGTACGCGAGGACGAGCAGGGCCTGACGGCCCGCGCTCACGCGGCGCCAGCGTGTTCCACGTTCCTGGCGGCACGCCCGCAGGCGAGCGGAAAGGTAGCGGAGGGTCGAGGTGGACACGTTTACCAGGAGCATTTTCATGTACGGATACCGGCCCACCCAACTCCCATCCCGTCCGGTCGGATGGGAAAAGGCTCCCTACGTTGTTGTGCGGGATGTGGCGAGCCCTTCGTATGGTTGACCCGCCCAGGGGCGCCGGGTGCGGCTCAAAACGCTCTGCCACTGGTGGCTTTCACTGATTGGCCACCTTCTGGGGCCAGCCGTGTAGAAGAAGTACGGCTGCACCGGTCCCGCCGACCACGGCATGCAGCCGGGTGCCGTTCGCCGCGACGGTGATGCTTTCGAATCCGTCGGGGAGGGGCGTTTCGTCGCTCATGGGACCACCTGGGGTCGGGTCGAAGAGGAAGACCAGGACTTTCTGGTCGCGGGGACCGGTGAAGTCGGCGGGGAGCCGGCCGGTACCTGGTCGGTGGAGGTGTCGCGGGCTACGGTGCGCGCGGCGACACGGCGGATGCGGGCATCGTTGGGTGGTCGGCGTTGTTGAGGGCGGGGTGGACAGGGGCAGTTCACCGTGCCGCCTGTGTGGCCGGTGAGAAGCAAGACGCTGCGCTGGGGAGGGATGGGCTGGGACGGGTACAGCCGGTGCCGTTGTGCCAGGGGTGCCGCCCGGCCCGAGCGCACGCAGTGGTCAGGTCTTGCGTGCGAGGGCTTCGCGGACTGCGGGTACGACTTCGGCGGCAAACGCGCTGCTCTGTCGGGTGTGGTCTCGTCCGGGCCAGATGACGAAACCGTTCATCCCGACGGCCGAATGTCGCCCCGGGTCTTGCCGGCGGGGACGCGGGCCGTCCGGGTTTCCGGGTCGACGCCGACGGGTGCGTCGATGAGCGGACGCAGCACCAGCGAGCCGTTCAGCGCGGCAGTCCGGCCCATCGCGTGGCCGGTGGTGTTCAGCAGCAGCCAGCCCGCCCGGCGTGCGGCGGCGCGGACGACGTCGTCGATCGAGCGGGCGGTGAACGCCCCGGCCGGATCGACCGGTGCCGCGAGCGGGAAGGAGGAGTCCGCTTCCGCGTAGGCGGGGATTCCGAGTGGACTGGACAGGCTGCTGTCGTCGCTGGTCATGGATATTCCTCTGAGCCGCCGAGCAGCCGGTCAGGCTTCGAGTTCGGCACGATGTGCGGCCAGGAAGTCGGTCAGGCTCAGCGGATCCGGGTTGAACGCGCGCGTCGCTTCGCGCTCACGCAGGCCGCGGTAGGACCCGGAGAACTCGGCGTAGTACTGGAACATGTTTCCCAGCTCGTCGGCGCCGGGGAAGCCGAGGCCGCGGAACTGGTCGTGGCTGGGCGGGCGGTAGGCCACCGGCTCACCGAGCACCGCGCTCAGCGCTGCCGCCATCTGCTCGCCGGTCAGGTGCTCACCGGCCACGGGGACGGTGGCGCCGATCGTCTCCGACGGCCGCCGCAGCACGCGCAGCACCGCCTGGCCGATGTCGTCGGAGGCGACGCCCGCGACGGCCGTGTCACCGAGCGGGAGGTGCAAGGCGAGCGTTCCGTCGGGGTCGCGTTGCGGTCGGGCGAGGGTGAGCAGGTTGTCCCAGAAGAAGGACAGCAACAAGTACGTCGTGGGCAGACCCGACTTGGCGAACAGAGCATCGGCGGCCCCGCCCTTCACGTCGAAGTGCGGCACCCGGTAACCCTCGCCGATGAACGGCATCCGGTCGTCGGCTGCCGCGATCGCCTCCCGCGTGTCCTCCAGCGTCGACCAGATGACATGACGCAGACCTGCTGCCTGGGCCGCGCTGATGAGGTTCTCGACCTCGGCCAGTTCCCGCGCGGGCGAACGGTGCTCCCAGTACGGCGTGACGAGGAACGCGCCGTACGCCCCGTCGAACGCCCGGCGCAGGCCGCCCTCGTCGGTGAGGCTCGCCTCCACCACGTGGGCGCCGAGTCCCGCCAGTATCTGTGCCTTCGGCGACGCGGCGTCGCGCGTCACCGCCCGTACGGTGAAGGCGCCGTCGGCCAGCAGCGCACGCGCGACCGAACCTCCCTGGGTGCCGGTCGCACCGAGGACCGTGACCACGTTGTCCTGGGACATCGAATTCTCCTGTCGGAAGTGCTTGTCAGACCAGCGTCGCGGCGAGGGTGGGGTAGTCGGTGTAGCCGTGGTGGTCGCCGCCGTAGAAGGTGGCCGGGTCGGCCTGGTTGAGCGGTGCGCCGGAGCGGATGCGGGCCGGGAGGTCGGGGTTGGCCAGTGCCATGGTGCCGACCGTGATGACGTCGGCCAGGCCGGCGTCGAGGTCGGCGACGCGCGTGTCGATGTCGGTTCCCGCGCGGTTGAGGAGCAGGGCCGTCGGCCACAGCTGGCGCAACTCGCGTAGGAGTTCCTCGTCGCCGCCGTGGATCAGGTGGAGGTAGGCGAGGTTCAGTGGTGCCAGGGCCGTGACGAGCGCCGGGTACAGGTCGCGGGTGTCGTGTTCGGCGATGTCGTTGAAGGGGTTGCCCGGGGAGAGGCGCAGACCGGTGCGTTCGGCGCCGATCTCGTCGGCCACCGCGGAGGCGACCTCGACCGCGAAGCGGATGCGGTTTTCGAGCGGGCCCCCGTAGCGGTCGGTGCGCTGGTTGGTGTTGCCGGCGAGGAACTGGTGGACGAGGTAGCCGTTGGCTCCGTGGATCTCGACGCCGTCGAAGCCGGCTGCGATGGCGGCTGAGGCCGCGTGGCGGAATTCGTCGACCACATCGGCGACTTCGTTGATGTCCAGGGCCCGGGGGGTGGGCATGTCCTGCAGGCCGGAGGTGGTGAACATCGCGCCCTTGGGCTGGATGGCCGAGGGGGCGACGGGCCGGCGGTGGTGGGGGGTGTTGTCGGGGTGGGAGATGCGGCCCGTGTGCATGAGCTGGACGACGATGCGCCCGCCTGCGGCGTGCACGGCGCTGGTGATCTCCTGCCAGCCGGCAATGTGTGCTTCGGTGTAGATCCCGGGGGTCAGCAGGTAGCCCTGGCCGTCGGCGGAGGGCTGGGTGCCTTCGGTGATGATGAGGGCCATCGACGCGCGCTGACGGTAGTACGCGCGGTTGAGGTCGGTGGGGACGCCGTCCGGCCGGGAGCGGTCACGCGTCATCGGAGCCATGGCGAGACGGTGCGGCAGCTCGATGGCGCCGACGGTGAGGGGGATCCAGAGAGTCATTGCATTTCTTTCCGTGCAGTGGATGGTTCGGTGGTCGCGGCTCAGATCGACTTCAGCACCCGGACGCGGTCGGCGATGGCACGCCGTGCGACGTCGGAGGTGAAGGCGAGGGAGTCGAACTCGTGCGGGACGCCGGGGTGGAGGTGGAATTCGACCGGTACGCCGGCGCGGCTGAGCTTGGTGGCGTAGGCGGTGTCCTCGTCGCGGAACAGGTCGAGCTGGCCGACCTCGATGTAGGCCGGCGGCAGGCCGGTGGCGTCTGAGAGCCGGGCCGGGGCCGCCGTGGCCGGGACGTCTGACCCTCCGACGGCGTCGCCGAGGAAAGCCCGCCATCCGGTGACAAGGTCGCCGTAGTTGTAGATGAAGGGCGCAAGGTGGGGGTCGGGGGCGCCGGTGCGGTCGTCGAGCATCGGCATGATGAGGATCTGGCGGGCGATCTTCGGGCCGCCGCGCTCTCGCGTCAGGATTGCCACGGCCGCGGCCAGGCCGCCGCCGGCGCTGTCGCCCATCACGCCGATCCGGCCGGGGTCGACGCCGAGCTCTGCGGCGTGCTCGTGCAGCCAGCGCAGCGCCGCGTAGCCGTCTTCGATCGGGGTCGGGAAGGGGTGCTCGGGGGCGCGGCGGTACTCCACCGACAGCATCGGCACGCCGCTGGCGGCGACGTAGCGGGCGAGAGTGCCGTCGAAGTGGTCGATGTGGCCGAAGAAGTATCCGCCACCGTGGAAGTACACCACCGCTGGACCCGGGGTCGCGCCCTCCTTGGTGTACCAGCGCATCTGGATCCGGGTGGCGTCGTCTGTGGTGGCGTAGCTGTCGCTCATCCGGACGTCTTCGGGGAAGGGCTGGGCGGTGCTGGAGGCTGCGAGGATCGGCTCCCAGAAGGCTCGCCGCCCCTCGACGTCGTCACGTGGGGGCTGGAATGCGTCGGTTCCGCCCATCTGGGCGAGGACGTCGGCTACTTCCGGGTCGAATGTGAGTGTCATGATCTCGGTCTTTCGCTGCGTGGGGTGAGTGGCAGAAGGGGTTGATGGCCGGCCGAGCAGTCGCGGGCCACCGCCGGCGGCACTCGCTGCGCCACATCAACGCGCAGCTCACCGGAGTCGATCAGCGCCACCAGCCGCGACAGGTGTTCGGCGTCGCCGCGTTTGACTGATCAAGCATGTCGTCGACCGGAATCCGGATGAAGGTCCTGCTTGACCCCGGACAAGTTGTCCGTGGTTAAGCCTGCGATGCGGCAGAGATGGACAGGGGGCGGCGAGACGGCGGACCACCCAGCGCCGCTGGCGTGTGCTGACGGTATGTCAAACATGGCTGTGCCACGGATCGTTGGTGTGCAGGCCAAAACGGTGGGCAAGTGGCGTCGGGCTTTCGCCGCGGAGCGGATGGCCGGGCTTGAGGACGCTGGCTGGATCGGCCGACCGAAGGCCGACCTGGTCCTGGACGATGCCGAGCGCAGGCAGTTGACGCAGTGGGCGCGGCAGGCGAAGACCGCTCAGTTCCTCGCGTTACGGGCCAAGGTCGTGCTGCGCTGCGCGGAGGGCGGGACGAACCAGCAGGCCGCGGCCGGCCTCGGTATCGACAGGTCGACCGTGGACCGTTGGCGGGCCCGCTTCATCGCGAAACGCCTCGACGGTCTGCAGGACGAGCCCCGCTCGGGCCGGCCGCCCTCGATCCTCCTCGACCAGGTCGAGGAGGTCGTCGTGGCCACCGTGGAGTCGGTCCCGGGCCAGGACACGCACTGGTCACGGGCCTCGATGGCCGAGCGCACCGGCCTGTCGAAGTCGACCATCGGCCGGGTCTGGAAGAGGTTCGACCTCAAGCTCCATCTGCAGGACTCCTGCAAGTTGTCCACCGATCCGCAGTTCGTCGCCAAGGTCGTCGACGTCGTGGGCCTGTACCACCACCCGCCCGACAAGGCGGTCGTGCTCTGCGTGGACGAGAAGAGCCAGATCCAGGCGCTGGACCGGTCCCGGCCGGTGCTTGCGATGATGCCGGGCATGCCCGAGCGCCGGACCCACGACTATCTCCGGCACGGCATCACCAGCCTGTTCGCCGCCTTCAACATCGCCGACGGGACCGTCATATCGGCACTGCAACGCCGCCACCGTGCCATCGAGTTCAAGAAGTTCCTGGTCCGGATCGACAAGGCGGTGCCCGCCTGGCTCGACGTCCACCTCGTCTGCGACAACTACGCCACCCACAACACCCACCTGGACCAAGTCCGCCGACGAGATCCTCAACTCCCTCGCCGACTACCTCACCAAGGTCGGAAACCGACAGTCAGAAAACCGAGGAGACCTAACCGTCAGGATTTCTGGCGCATCACATTAGCTGCGTGCTGGCTGTTGTCTCGGACCAGGGCGGCGAGGTGGTGCCCGCTGCCGGCGGCGAGCGCGCTTTCGGACCAACGTCTCGAGCGGATCTTCAGCCACCGGGTTTCCGGACGATGCCGGTGAATCCGGCGACAAAGAGGCTAACGAACGCCCAGCTCAGCACCCGCAATTGAGACTTCCCCCGATGCCCCTTCCTTCGGTCCCGCTTACGTCTGACGCCGCTCGGCCGCGGTGCAGGAGCTACGAGAAGGAGGTTATCCGGCTGCCGACGTCAGTGCGGTCACCCGACCTGGGGCTTCTGGGCGGTCGTGGTGGATCGGGGCGGGTGCGCCGGTCAGCGGTATGCCCGACCCGCCCCGGCGCGCCGCGACGATCTCGGCCGCGATGGACAGGGCAGTCTCCTCCGGCGTACGGGCACCCAGGTCGAGGCCGATCGGGGAGTGCAGACGGGCCAGTTCCTCCTCGGTGACACCCGCCGCGCGCAGCCGCCGGTTGCGGTCCTCGTGGGTGCGGCGCGAGCCCATGGCGCCGACGAACGCGACCGGCAGCCGCAGCGCCTCCTCCAGCAGCGGGACGTCGAACTTGGCGTCATGGGTGAGCACGCAAAGAACCGTGCGGGCGTCGGTCCCGGTGCTGCGCAGATAGCGGTCCGGCCAGTCGACCACGATCTCGTCGGCCTCGGGGAAGCGGGCCCGGGTGGCGAAGACGGAGCGAGCGTCGCAGACGGTCACGCGGTAGCCGAGGAACTTGCCCGCCCGCACGAGCGCCGCCGCGAAGTCGATCGCCCCGAAGACGATCATACGGGGCGGTTGCACACTGGACTCGACGAAGAGCGTCACACCGCCCGGGCAGTGTGAGCCGTCCTCCGAGATGTCGACCGTGCCGGTGCGACCGGTGTCCAGCAGCGATCGAGTCTCGTCGGCCGCCGTCCGGTCCAGCTGCGGACCGCCGCCGAGACCGCCCTCGTGCGCCCCGTCGGCACGGACCAGCAGCGCGTGGCCGAGCAGTTCGGCCGGCCCCCGGACCGCACGGGCGACGGCAGCGGTCTCCCCACCGGCGGCGGCCGAGAGCGCCGCCTCGAACACCTGCCGGCCCGGCGCGTCCCTGCGGATGGGGCTGACCAGGACATCGATCACCCCGCCGCAGGTCAGACCCACCGAGAAGGCGTCCTCGTCGCTGTAGCCGAACTGCTCCCGCACCACGCGGCCGTCCTGGAGCGCCTGGACGCACAGGTCGTACACCGCGCCCTCCACACAGCCGCCGGAGACCGAGCCGACAGCCGTGCCGTCGGCGTCGACGGCGAGCGCCGCGCCCGGTGGGCGGGGAGCGCTGCCGCCGACAGTCACGACCGTGGCCACGGCGAAGTCACGGCCCTCCGCCGCCCACCGGTGCAGTTCGACGGCGATGTCAAGCATCTCGGCCGGCCATCAGTATGCGGTCGGGGCGGATGGGCAGGTGCCGATGGCGTACGCCGGTCGCGTGCCAGACCGCGTTGGCGATTGGCGCCGCGGCTCCTACGATCCCCATTTCGCCGATGGCCTTGATGCCGACTGGGCCGTCCGGGTCGGGGTCGTCGACCCAGTCCGCCTCGATGACGGGGACGTCCGCGTTCGCGGACAAGTGGTAGCTCGCGAGGTCCGCGCCGACGTGTCCACCCGTGGCCCGGTCCCTGACCGCCTCCTCGTGGACTGCCATGGACAGGCCCCAGACCATCCCGTCGACGAACTGGCTGTGTGCGGTCAGCGGGTTGACGAGCTGGCCCGCGGCGGACCTCCCGAGCATCCGCCGTACTCGGACCTCGCCGGTGGTGACGTCGACGGTGACCTCGGCGCACTGTCCGCCGAAGGAGTACCGCTCCTTGCTCGTCAGCCTGCCGATGGCCTCGGCGGTGCTCGAGCGGCGTTTTTGGCAGCTCTTCAACACCACCGCCCTGACCATCAGCCGTGGGGTCAAGGACGTCCGCCCGCTCGTCGAAGCACACGGCATGTGCATTCCTTCCGCAACTGCTCGTTTTCGCACACCCGTCGACATCGCCAGATTCCTGGAATCAGACAACACCGAGATCAAACCAGCGTGTTGATTCCCGGCAAGCCTTAAGCGCCTACGGCTGCCAGGAGTTGGAGTTTTTCGTAGTCCGGTGAGCCGGGTACGGCGGAAAAGACCAGCAGCTCCTGAAGCTGGTCGGGGTCCACCAGCCGCTGGCAGTACAGCTCCATCTCGCCCAGCTCCGGATGCCGGTAGCGCTTGAGGTCGTTGTGGTGGGTGACGTCCACCTCGTGCAACCGCCAGAGTTCGGTGAACTCGGGGCTGACCTCCAGCAGTGCCGCGACGATGTCGCGGGCCCTGCTCTGAGGGTCCGCCGTGTACGCCACCCGGATCTCCACGGTGAAGACTCTGCCCCGCAGTTCGTGGTCCTCGGCGGGGTAGAGCTCGCGTTGGGCCGGGTCGGTGAACCAGCGATAGACCAGGTAGCGGGACATTCCGTTGAAGCGGGTGTAGTCGCCCAGCAGAGCGACCGCCGGGCGGTTCTGGAGCAGGGTCTCACCGAAGCGGGACATCACCAACGCGGGTGTGTCCGAGAGCCGCTCGACGATGCGCGTCATGGTCGGGCTGACGTGATCTTCGCGCAGTACCCGCCGCGGCGCAGGGTGCCCGGCGAGGTCGAAGAGGTAATCCCGCTCACTCAGTCTGAGATGCAGTCCCCGGGCGAGCGCGGCGAGCACCTGCTCGGACGGCATCGGGCCACGCTGCTGTTCGATCCGGCTGTAGTAATCAACCGACACACCAGCCAGCGCCGCCACCTCCTCACGCCTCAGCCCACCAGTACGACGCCGAGAACCGCGGGGAAGCCCGACATCCTCCGGTTGCAACACCTCCCGGCGTGCCCGAAGAAAATCGGCCAACAATGCCCGGTCCATCTCAACCTCCGCGAAGGATACGCATCCGGGTCCCCGTACTGATGGAAACGCACTGCCTTCATGTGTCTTTTCTGCTTTCGCCCGAGAGGTCGCGGTGGCGTCGCTTGGCACGCGAAGCAAGCCATGCTCTTTGTGGCGCCGGGTGCATCCGCAGGCTGTTGATCGTTGACGGTTGAAGTGCAGCCAAGGATAGGAACAGCCGCGCGAGGAAAGCGTGTACTTCTGCGACACCAGATGGGATTCCGGCGACATCTTGAGGGAGACCTGTACCCCTGCCGGAATTCAGTGCTTCCACGGCCGACGGCTTCCAGGGAACGATGTGCTCGGTGACCCTGCAGGACACCGCGGTCAACGAACTCTGGGGCTCCTCCCCCGTGAGCACCCGCGCAGTCGGGAGAACATGAGCACGATGAGAATCAGGCTGTACGCCGGGCTGCGCGGCGCAGTGGCCCTGCAGGACCCACACGATCAGGGCGGTGACGCGTACGTCTCGGCCGGCACCTACTTCATGCACCATGTCGCGACGGAGAAGCACTCCACACCACGCCCGAGATCGGCACCCGTCTTCATCTTTCCCGGCGACGCCCTGCGCTCCCTGTCGCCGGGAAACCACGCGCCGGGCAGGCCAACTCGCCCGCGGCGCAGATCCTCATGGCACACACCAGCATGGCCCAGCGGACCGTGCGCGACCTCAGCCCGGCGGGCGCGCACGAATCCCGCAACGTAGTGCTCGAACTCTGCCGAAGAACTGGCAGGTCGGCGCAATCCACCGAACCGGAAAAGGCCTTGCGCGCAGTCGGATCACCTTAACTTGACCTCAGGCCTGCGGCGTGGTCGTGAGGTGGTGCCTTGCTCCTTGAGACACGAGACACTGGATCCTGGGGATCCGAGAACGGGCATCTCGTGATCACGAAGCGCTATACGCCGCAGTTCAAGGCGGACGCTGTCGCGCTGTACAGGTCGCGGCCCGAGGCGACGATCCGGCAGGTCACTGCCGGTGTGGGAATCAACCCCGAGACCTTGCGTGACTGGGTCGGGGCAGCTGGCGCGAGCCGGCCGCGGTGGCACCGGGCGGAGGTGCCGACCGAGCCGCCGACACGATGGGAGACGGAGAACGCCGTTCTGTGCCAGAAAACGTTGTGTGACGACAAGCGACTCATCCCTCCCCATCGCGTGGTTTGCCACGGACAACTTGTCCGTGGATAAGTACGGCCTTCATCCGGGTTGTGGGTCACGCGATGCTTGATCAGTCGCACACGGGAGGTTGAGACAGATCGGGCATTGTTGGCCGATTTTCTTCGGGCATGCCGGGAGGTGTTGCAACCGGAGGATGTCGGGCTTCCCCGCGGTTCTCGGCGTCGTACTGGTGGGTTGAGGCGTGAGGAGGTGGCGGCGCTGGCTGGTGTGCCGGTTGATTACTACAGCCGGATCGAGCAGCAGCGTGGCCCGATGCCGTCCGAGCAGGTGCTCGCCGCGCTCGCCCGGGGGCTGCATCTCGGACTGAGTGAGCGGGATCACCTCTTCGACCTGCCACCTAATCAGGGTCACCAGTCAAACCATCGAAGGAGACAGCAGCTATGAAGGCCATCGTTTTCGACACGTTCGGCGGCACGGAGGTCCTGCACGAGGCGGAGACCGACATCCCCGAGCCCGGCCCCGGCCAGGTCCGCGTACGCGTCCGGGCGGCCGGCGTCAACCCCGTCGACGGCAAGATCCGCTCCGGGATCATGGAGGCCATCTTCCCCACCACGCTGCCCGCCGTCCCCGGCGGGGAGATCGCCGGGGTCGTCGACGCCCTCGGCGAAGGCGTCGACCTGCTCAAGGTGGGCGACGAGGTGCTGGGCTGGTCCGACACCGGCGCCTACGCCCAGTACGCACTGGCCGACGCGGCCGTCCTCGCCCCCAAGCCGGCCGGCCTGGACTGGACGCACGCCGCCGCGCTGCCGGTGGCGAGCGACGGCGCCGACCGGGTCCTGGACCTGCTCGACGTCAAGGCCGGCGAGACCCTGCTGATCCACGGCGCGTCCGGCGCACTCGGCACCGTCGCCGTCCAACTCGCCGTCGCCCGCGGCGCACACGTCATCGGCACCGCCGGCCCGGCCAACCAGGAGTACGTGACCTCCCTCGGCGCCACCGCGCTGGTCTACGGAGAAGACTTGGTCGAGCGGGTCCGCGCTCTCGCCCCGAGCGGCGTGGACGCCGTGTTCGACGCTGCGGGCAAGGGCGCGCTGGAGGACTCCATCACCCTGCGCGGCGGCACCGACCGGATCGTCACCACCGCCGACTTCCGGGCCCGCGAACTCGGTGTCGTCTTCGCCGAGGGCCCGGCGCGGCGCTCGGCCGCCCGGCTGGCCGAACTGGCCCAGCAGGCCGCCGACGGCGCACTGGTGACCACGGTCGGCGCGACCTACCCGCTCGCCGACGCTGCCAAGGCCCAGCAGACCAGCGATGCCGGCCACAACCGCGGAAAGCTCGTCCTCACCGTCGACTGACCCCCTCTCCCACGAGCCGGCTCTTGCACCTGCGAGACCGGCCCCGTACGGCCGCCTGCAACCAGCCGGCGGGCCCGTGTCCGCACGCACCCGTCGTGCGTCCAGACCGCACCCTTCCGTATCCCTTCCGCGTCGAAGGAATCGCTCATGCTCACCACCGACCTGAACCCCTGTGGCAGCCCATCCGCGCCGGAGACATCCGGCTGCCGCACCGGCTCCCCATGGCCCCGATCGGGTACATACCGAGCCGCGACCGGGGCCCGAATCCGGTCGACACCGCCTGGGAAGGAGGCAGCCATGTGTACGTCCGGGTCGACTTCCGGGCACCGCATGGTGCAGCTGGACGAAACTCCTGCATGGCGGCAAACAGCCGTTTGGCGATCTCCTCTTCTGCGGCCACGGCACGGAGCAAAGTCACGGAGGAGTCGTTGCCACCGCTGAGGGTCATGCGTCGGACGCAGGACCGGCCGATGCGCGTCGGCAACGACTTGGGATCGCCGGCCACCTCTGCCATCAGCCCCAGCTCGGCGAAGGCGGCCCGTGCGGTGGTGACGATCGCGGCCCCGCGTTCTGCAGGGGCCCGTCGGCGCTTCGCCGGCGGCTCGACGACGCTCGCGGTGTTGCTCCCTGTCGGCGATGGTCCCTCCATACCGAAAGCGCACATCCAGATTCAGTGATCGTCTCGAAATTGGGCCCGGGGTCGGCGCACCTCCGTCAGTGACCAAGCGGTCACCCGTGCGCCACGGGCACCTGCCCACCGCTGCGCGATCAATGCGCCGCTGTCCTCCTCTTCGATCAGAAAGAAGTTCCGTCATGACTCCTGAGCCCCTCACCCCCGCCAACACCACCGTCGTTCTCGTCGACTACGCCGTCGGTTTCGCGAACCTTCTGCGCTCCCACAACCTCGCCGAACACATCAACAACGTCGTGGGCCTGGCGAAGACGGCGAAGTGGTACGAAAGCGGTCTGGTCGTGACCAACGGCCAGTCGAGCAAGCCGTCCGGCCCGCTGTACCCGGAACTGATGGAGGCCATCGGTGACCAGCCGGTCATCGAGCGTGCCGTCGACTTCAACTCCTTCCTGGACGAGTCGTTCGCCCAGGCGGTCCGGGCGGAAGGCCGGGAGAACCTGGTGATCGGCGGCATAGCCACCGACGGATGCGTGCTGCAGACGGTGCTGGGCGGCCTGCGCGAGGGCTACCGCGTGCACGTGGCCGTCGACACCTGCGGCAGCCCCTCGCTCGAGGCCCACAACGCGGCGGTGCAGCGCATGGTCCAAGCCGGCGCGGTACCGGTCACCTGGTTCTCCCTGGCCGCCGAGTTCCAGCTCGACCCCAAGTTCCACGACGCCCCGCACCGCATGCGACTGATGCAGGAGAACGTGCCGTCCATGGGCATGAGCGCCCGGACCTTCTTCCACGCCCTCGAACTGGGCAAGCGCGCCGCCACGGCCGTCTGAACCCCCTGGGGGCGGGCTCCGGCCCGCCCCCACCCCCACCCTGCGGGGGCCGCCCCCGCCTTCAGGAAAGGGAGCTCGCCCGTGAACGACATACAGGGGAACTTGCCGCTGTCCGGACGGACCGTCGTGGTGGCGGGAGCGACCGGCGGCATCGGAGAGGGGATGACTCTCGCGCTGCTGCGCCAGGGAGCCACCGTCGTAGCTACCGGCCGCAGCGAGGAACGACTGGCCGGCCTCGTGGCTTACGCCAAGGGCGCCGGTGAGGGCACCTTGATCACCCGCACGGTCGATGTCGGTGACGCGGACAGCGAGTCGGTGCGCGCCCAACTGTCCGCGTACGGTGCGCTGGACGGCGCCGTCATCACTATCGGCGACTGGGGCAGCCCGGAGCGCACCGGCATCCTCGAGACATCCGACGCCGAGTGGCAGTCGATGATCGCGTCGAACCTGACGAGTCATTTTCACGCGTTGCGAGCGCTCACCCCGCTGCTGTCCCGGGACGGTGCCCTGGTGCATCTGAGCGGGTTCAGCGCGGAGATCCCCTACCCGTTCGCTGCACTCGTGGGCGCGACCAACGCGGCGAAGAAGTCGCTGGTGAGCTCCCTCACGGCGGAACTGGGTGGCGCCGGTCCCCGTGTCCACGAGCTGATCATCGGGCCCATCCGCACCCGCCCGCGTGCCGCGATAGGAGCGGACAGCCCCGCTTGGTTCAGTGCCGAGGACCTCGGCCGGCACGCGGGCCGCCTCATCGCCGGCGACGGCTCACACACCAAAGACCCGCTCCAGTACCTGGTGACCCGCGCTCACGGTGTACAAACCACACCGCCGAAGTGACGGATGCACGCAAGCCCCTTCATCCACACGGACAATGCGGAGCACCGATGCAGACCACCGCCGGCCCACCGCCCGCACCCAAGCACACATTTCCCGAGAGCCTTGCCACGGTCACCATCCGGCCCGGCGACCGTGACTACGACGCCGTACGGCACACCTACACCCGCCTCGGATCCCCAGCTGCCGTGATCCGCGTCCGCGACCACCAAGACATAGCGGACACACTGGCTCATGCCCGCACCACCGGGGTTCCCGTGACCGCCCGTAGCGGCGGCCACGGAATCAGCGGCCGTTCCACCAACGACCAAGGCATGGTCATCGACCTCTCCCGGCTCAACACCGTGGAAATCCTTGACAGCCGGTCGGGCCTGGTACGCGTGGGAGCGGGAGCCCGTTGGGGAGACGTCGCCGCAGCACTCGCACCCCACGGCCTGGGGCTGTCCTCCGGAGACACAGGAGACGTCGGGGTCGGCGGACTGGCCACCGCCGGCGGTATCGGCCTCATGTCCCGTCTGCACGGTCTGACCATCGATCACATGCGTGCCGCCGAACTCGTCCTGGCCGATGGGTCTCTCATCCGCACCGACACCGAACACAGCCCGGACCTGTTCTGGGCCGTGCGCGGGGCGGGAACCAACTTCGGGGTGGCGACGGCCTTCGAGTTCCAGGCTCAGCCGGTGCGCGATGTGATCGTCGCCATGACCGTCTACGACGCCGCCGACACCGCCGCGTTCCTCACCCGGTGGGCGGCAGCAGTGGAGGCGGCCCCCCGCTCGCTCACCAGCTTCCTGACGCTCGTCGCAGGTCCCGGCGGGAGAGCAGCTGTGGCCCAGGCGATGACCGTGTACGCCGGCACCGACGGGACGCAGGCCGGCGCGGCTCTCGCCCCCCTGTTGTCGGCCGGGCCGGTCCTGCGCAACCACGCAACCGTCACTCCCTACCACCGGCTGCTGCCCGCCGGACACGAGCCGCAGCACGCGCAGCAACCGCTCACCGTGTCGCGCTCCGGACTCCTGGACCACATCACCCCGCCTGCCGCCGAGAGCATGGCAGCGCTCATGAAGGCGGCCGGCATGGTGCAGCTGCGCTCGGTCGGCGCAGCGGTCAACGACACACCGCCCACCGCCATGGCCTACGCGCATCGCACCCAGAACTTCTCCCTGATGGCCGCCACCGTGCCCGCACTGCGCGACGGCCTCGACGAGCACTGGGAACGGCTCCAGCAGCATGTGAACGGGCTCTACCTGAGCTTTGAAACACGTACCGGATGGAGGCAACTGCAGGACGCCTTTCCCGGCCCGGTACTCGACCGGCTCGTCTCACTCAAGGCGCAGTACGACCCCGACCACGTCTTCGACAACAACTTCGCCCTGCCGTCGGTGCCGTTCCCGCACTGAAACCGAGGAGATGACCGCCCGATGTCCAGCACACACCTGACCGAAATCCAGTCCGTCCCCACCTCCGGTGCACGAGGCGTCGAGCCCTTCGACCTGGACGGCATGCATCTGCTCGCCATACCGCAGCTCGCCTATGACATGCCGGACACCCCGGCGGACATGAACGGAGGAGACAGCGACACGGATCTGCTGTTGCTCAAGCGAGGGGAGCGAGGATACGAGCCGTTCCAGCGCGTACCGGCGCCTGGTGGCGAGGACGCGGAGTTCTTCCGCATCGGCGACCGTGCCTTCCTGGCCGTGGCCAGCATCCGTACGGGCAACGGCCCGTACCGGTATGCCACCTCGTCCCATGTCCTCGAATGGAACGGCACCTCCTTCGCCGAGTTCCAGTCCTTCGACAGTTTCGCCGCCAAGCAGTGGAGCCACTTCACCATCGGAGACCAGCATTTCCTGGCCCTCGCCCAAGGGGTCATCCTTCCGGAACAGGAGGCCGACAACCGGCCTTCGCAGATCTTCCTCTGGGACGGTGAACGCTTCGCCCACTTCCAGGACATCGACTCACGGTGGGCCTACAACTGGCACGCCTTCACCGTCGACGGTCACCATTTCCTGGCGCACGCCGAGCACGTGGGTCCGTCGGTGCTCTACCGCTTCGACGGTGAGGAGTTCCGGCCCCACCAGGAGCTGGCCGACCGGCACGGCCGCGCGTTCGCACACTTCACCGCAGACGGCGACTTCTTCCTGCTGGTGGCCCGGCTGCAGAGCGACTCGCAGCTGCTGCGCTGGGACGGCACCCGTTTCGTCGTCCATCAGACGCTGCACGGATCGGGAGCACGTGAGTTCGCCGTCGTGCCAGGTCCGGACGGGACCGTGTACATCGTCCGCGTGAACTTCGTGCTGGGCACACCGGCAGAACCGACCACCGACCTCGACTCCGAGATCTACCAGTGGCGAGACGGGCAGCTGGTGCAGACGGAGACCTTCCCCACGACGGGTGCCACCGACGTCGCCACCCTGCACGACGACGAAGAGGGTCTGCTCATCGCCGTCTCCCACAGCCTCACTGCCGACGTGCGCTTCGCCGCCCGCACGGTCCTCTACCGCTTCACCCTCTGAGTTCTCCGATTCCTGTGCCCGCTCCTCCAGTCAGCGACAAGGAACGTCCATGACCGCCAACGAAAGCCCCGAGCTCGTCGACCTGTTCACCACTTACACGGCCGGTCCCACCAGCATCGGCTCCCACCTCACCCGTACCGCCGCCTCCGACACGGCCGACGCGCCACTGATCGTCGCCACCGGCACCGACTTCGCGCTCTACCCCGGCGGCGGCAAGCCCCCCACGGTCGAGGGCTTCCGCTTCTCCACCAAGGGCTTCAAGGAACTCGCCGGGATCTCCCACCTCGGCCCCGCCCTCGCCACCCTGTTGCAGCTGCGGAAGAAGTACGGCGCCCTCGGCTGGCGCGCGGACGCGGAGCGGCTTCTGGCCCAGGTGCGGCGCAGCCGGGAGGCGAACAGCGTCGAGCTGTGGCGCGACACCATTGCGGTCGAGACCTACCGCGGCCGTGAGCAGGCCATCACCGACATGGCCGACTACACCTTCGCCGTCACCGACCGCTTCCTCAGCGCGGCTCTCGATGACGAGAGCCGTCTCGATCCCGCCACCCTGCGCGGCGAGTACCTGGAAAAGGGCAGTGCCGAAGGGCACGGAACCATCATTCACATGATGATCGCCACGTTCTTCCTCACCGGGTTGGACATCTCACACCGGATCATCAGCTGGTTCCGTGAGCAGGAGATCGACTGGAGCCAGGCCATGGCGGTCATCGCCGGCAAGCAGGGGCGTCCCACCGCCGGTGTCACCTGGAACACCTCCAGCGTCGCCACCATGCTCCTGGGCGCCTCCGGCTACCAACTGCCTCTCGAACGCCTCTACATGGCACCCCATGCGCCCACCTTCACCACGCCGCTCAACGGTGACCTGTCCGAGGTGGCAGCTCTGGAAGAGCCGCTGCGCCAGATCTGGTCCAGCACCCGCGCCACCGTGGAACTCGGCGATCTGATGTTTCCCGGACTGCCCCGCTACACCCCCGGACACCTCACCCTCCCAGACGTCTCCGACCCGTCCGTCGACGAGATAAGCGAGATGCCCGTCATTCACGGCGCGGACGACTGGCGCGCCATGACCACCCGCCTGCGCATGGTGCTGGAGGACCCGAGGCAGCTGCTGTCCGGCTCGGTCACCGACTTCGCCGTCAGCCAGCTCGTCGCCGCCGACAACAATCCGGCCAAGGTGACCGTACCCGGCCTGGACAACGTCACCTACCCGACCGGCCTGTGATCACCGCAAGCGGAAGGTCCCGTGCCGCGGTACCTTCCGCCCGAAACCAGGAGCACAGCACATGCCCCCGTTGACCTTCGACCAAGCCCACCATCTCGACGTGGACGGCGGCCGGATCGCCTACTACGAGACGGGCACCGGCCACCACCCCGTCGTATGGGTGCACGGCCTGCCCCTGGACTCCCGCTCTTGGGCCGCCCAACAGGAGTACTTCGACCCTCACGCCCACAACGTCTTCCTCGATCTACGCGGCTACGGGGCTTCCGACAAACTGCCCCCCGCCGTGGACAGCGTCACCGCGCTGTACACCGCCGACCTCGCCGCCCTCATCACCCACCTCGGCCTGCAGAGCCCCACAGTGATCGGTTTCGCCTCCGCAGGGCACGTCGCCCTGAGATTCGCCGCTCAACACCCCCAGCTGCTGGGCAAGTTGGCCGTCCTCAACGGCTCACCCAAGTTCCGTCGCAGCGACGACTGGCCGTACGGTTTCGACGACATCGGCATCGCCCACTTCACCGATGCCGCCCGTGACAACGGAATCGCGGGAATCACCGACGCAGTCCTCGACCCGAACCTGGTCTTCGCCGATATCGGCCCTGACCGCGCCGCGGAACTCGGCTCGTGGTTCCGCGACATGAGCCACAACGCGGGCGTTGCGACCCTGCTCGGCTTCTTCAACGACATCTCACTCGACGACGACCGTCACCTGCTGCCCGCCATCACGGTCCCCACCCTGGTGATGAGCAGCACGATCGGCCAGGAGGTACCTGCGAGCGTCTCCCTCTACCTCCGCCGGACCATCCCCCATGCGCGTCTGGCCGAGCTCCCCGGCGCCGACCACTTCGCCTTCGCCACGCGCCCTGACCTCGTCAACTCCCTACTGCTCTCTTTCATCGACGATCGCCCCGTACCCGGCCGATGATCAGTGACTGCTGGTCCGTCCGCCTGCGGTCTTCGTCGAGGTCGACTCCGCGGAGACGGTTTCGAGAGCCCCACATCCCTCCTGGCAGAAGCATCCGAGCTCTACGGCGGCGTCATCCTCGGCCCGCCGCGCTGAACCGCTCACTGACCCGAGTGCCCGTGCCGGGACACCCGCCACCCCTGGCTGCCGCCCGGTCTCGAAGGCGCTGCCTCCGAGGCGACGGCGGGCCCGTTTCCTTTCCCGCTCCCGACCACCGCGGCCGACGTCGAGCAAGCGCCGGTCGCTTAAGGAGACTTTCATGCCCCTCCCTGTCCTGTTCGGCGCAAACGTAGAGCCAAACACCCTCCCCGTCGGCCGCTCCAGTGAGCAGGCACTACTCATCGACCGCCTCGGCCTTGACCTTCTCACCATCCAGGACCATCCGTATCAAGCGGCGTTCGACGACACCTGGACACTGCTCACCTTCCTGGCCGCGCGGACGCGACATGTCACGCTCGTCCCGACGGTCAGTTCCCTGCCGTTGCGTCCGCCGGCGGTACTGGCGAAGGCTGCGGCGACCTTGGACAGACTGACCGGCTCCCGGGTCCAGCTCGGCCTGGGTGCCGGCGCTTTCTGGGAAGCCATCGAGGCCATGGGCGGCTCCCGTCGCACGCCCAGAGAGGCCGTCGACGCACTTGAAGAGGCGATCACCGTCATCCGGGCCATGTGGAGTGGCGAGCGCAGTGTGCGGACGCACGGCGCGCACTACTCGCTGGCCGGCGTCCACCCCGGTCCGGCGCCGAGACCCGGTCTGGGGCTGTGGCTGGGCACGTACGGGCCCCGCACGCTGGCTCTGACCGGTGCGAAGGCGGACGGCTGGCTTCCCTCGCATGCCTACCTCGGACTTGACGCGCTGCCCACGGCTGTCCGCCGCATCGACGACGCAGCTCTGGCGGCGGGCCGCGATCCGGACACGATCCGCCGGGTCTACAACATCGCCGGGGTCATCCAACCGGAGTCGGCCGGCCCGTTCCAGGGGCCCGCCGCCCAGTGGGCCGAGCACCTTGTCGCGCTCGTGCGCACCGTCGGAATGAACGGTTTCGTCATCTGGCCCGAACGAGACCACACCCGACAGATCAGCGCGTTCGCCGCCGAAGTCGTACCCGCAGTCCGCGAAGCCCTGGCACGCAAGACCTGACCACTCCCTGCGCTCGGGCCGGGCAGCACCCTGACACAACGGCACCGGCTGTACCCGTCACAGTCCTTCCCTCCCCAGCGCAGTGTCTTGCTTCTCACCGGCCACCGCTCTTCGCCGAAATGACCGTGCGGCCGCGCGACGCTGCCCAGTCCGACGCCCTGCTCGCGGCGCGAGGCGTCGCCTCGGAGCACCGCAGCGCTCTGGATGACGTGGAACGAACATCCGGTGCCGTGGGACGACAGGCGGGTCATCTCTCCTGCATCGCATGGTTTGCCACGGACAACTTGTCCGTGGATAAGTACGGCCTTCATCCGGTTCCTGGATCACGCGACGCTTGATCAGTCGACCACAGGAGGACGTATGTGGAAGCAGCCATCCGCCCGCCGCGCGTGTCCAGTCAGCCGAGAACGCCGGCGCTATCGGTGTGGGCAGTGCTGAGCACCAGTGAACACCGCAAGACGCAAAGACCGGGCAGCGGTGCAAGGCAGGGTGGGAGGCAGGAGGATGGCACCGCCGCCCACGGCCCTCGATGGACCAGCCATGACCATCCTGCAGCCCCCCCTCGAACCGAGGAACAGGCACGCCGCTCCCCGAACCCACACCGAAAAAACTCCACAGCTCTCACCCTGACGCGAAGGAGAGTGAGCGTGTCCGTCGAAAATCCCGAGCCTGACAGATCTGTCACTGCCGAGGCCACTTCGGCACCGTCTCGGCGCACGTTCATCACTACGGCCACGGCCGTGTCAGGGGCCGTCGTCGCCGGCGGACTGGTCACGGCGCCGGTTGCCCTCGGTGGCCGGGAGGCAGTGGCCGCCGAAGGGCCTCCTGGCGGCACCGTTCACCTGTCGATCAACGGCGTCCGGCACGCTGTCACCGTCGACAACCGCACCTCTCTGCTCGACCTGCTGCGCGAACACCTCGACCTGACCGGTTCAAAGAAAGGCTGCAATGCCGGAGCCTGCGGCGCCTGCACCGTCCTGGTCGATGGCCACCGCGTCAACTCATGTCTGACCCTGGCCGTCCGGCTGGACGGCGTCGAGGTCACCACCATCGAGGGACTGGCTGACGGCGACCAACTGCATCCGTTGCAGCAAGCGTTCATAGATCAGGACGCCTATCAGTGCGGCTTCTGCACCTCGGGCCAGATCGTGTCCGGTGTCGGCTGTATCAAGGAAGGCCACACCGGAACGTCCGACGAGATCCGGGAGTGGATGAGCGGGAACCTCTGCCGCTGTGGCTGTTACGTCAAGATCGTTCGCGCGGTCGAGCAGGCCGCGGGCCAGAACTGAGGTGGCCGATGCACCCCTTCACCATCACCAAGGCATCCGACACCACGGAAGCCCTCGAGGCCGGTGGGCGCGGCGGCCGGTACATAGCCGGCGGCACCACCCTCGTCGACTTGATGCGCGAAACCGTGGAGCGCCCTGATGTCCTGGTCGACATCACCGCTCTGCCGCTGCACGATGTGGACCGCACCGAGGACGGCGGCTTACGCATCGGCGCCTTGGTCCGCATGGCGGAAGCCGCAGCTCACCCCGCCATACGTGACAGCTACCCGGTCATCTCCCAGGCTCTGGAGCTGAGCGCCTCCGCCCAGCTGCGCAACATGGCCACCATCGGCGGGAACCTGATGCAGCGCACCCGCTGCACGTACTTCCGGGACGTGACCGCCGACTGCAACAAACGCGAGCCGGGTTCCGGCTGCGCCGCCTTGAACGGCTTCAACCGCAGCCATGCGATCCTCGGCACCTCCGACCAATGCGTGGCCACACATCCGTCCGATCTGGCTGTCGCGCTCGCCGCGCTGGAGGCGAGCGTCCACCTGATGGCTCCGGACAAGGGCAGGCGCACCATCCCCTTCACGGACTTCCTGCTGCAGCCCGGCAGCACACCTGACCGCGAACAGGCGCTTCAGCCAGGCGAGTTGATCACGTCGGTGGAGATTCCTGCCCTGCCCCGCCCGCTGAAGTCCGGGTATCTGAAGGTCCGCGACCGCCAGTCCTACGAGTTCGCGCTGACCTCGGCAGCGGTGGCCCTCCACATCCGCGGCGGGATGATCCTCGATGCGAAGGTCGCCGTCGGCGGTGTGGGCACGGTGCCCTGGAAGCTGCCGGCCGTCGAACAAGCCCTTATTGGCGAGCGTCCCTCCGACCGGCTGTGGCACAAGGCCGCCGGCCATGCGGCCGAGGGCGCGCACCCCCTCAGGCACAACGGCTTCAAGGTTGAGCTCCTCAAACGTACCGTCGAGCAGCAACTGCGCACCGTCGGAGGCACCTCATGAGCCAGCCACAAGCCGCCGTCGGCGCGTCCGTGGCCAGGGTGGACGCACGGCTGCGGGTCACCGGGAAAGCGAAATACGCCGGCGACAACAACCCCGACGGCGTCGTTCACGCAGTCATCGTCGACAGCAGCGTCGGCCGCGGCCGCATCACCGCCGTCGACGCAGGTCCCGCCCTAGCCCAGCCCGGTGTCCTTACGGTCATCAGCCACCTCAACGCGCCCAGGCTTCCGCCCGTCGAAAGCAACGGCTACCCACCAGGCGAGCCGCTGAGGGCCTTCCAGGACGACCAAGTGCGCTTCTTCGGACAGCCCGTCGCGGTCGTGGTGGCAACGACGCTCGAGGTCGCCCAGCACGCCGCGAGCCTGATGCAGGTCACCTATCACGCCGAGCGCCCCTCGACCGACATGAGCGCGGCGCCTCCCGCCGACGACCCTGAGACCTATGCACGGGGCGACGCGGACCAGGCACTGAAATCCGCTGACGTCCAGCTCGGCCTGGCGTACCGGATGGCCCGCCAGCACCACAACGCGATGGAACCAGCCGGCATCGTCGCCCGCTGGGACGGGGACAAGCTCACCCTCTGGGAGAAGACCCAGGCGGTCCAGTTCGCCACGTTCAACATGGCAGGCGAATTCGGGATACCGCCGGAGAACATTCATGTCATCTCGCCCGTGCTCGGCGGTGCCTTCGGCAACGCCTTCCGTACCTGGGTGCACTCCGTCATCGCGGTCATGGCCGCCCGCCAGGTGGACCGTCCCGTCAAACTCGTCCTCACACGCAGGCAGTTGTACTTCGGGATCGGCTACCGGCCCGCGTACTCATATGGGCTTCGGATGGGCAGCGACCGGCGGGGCCGTCTGACCGCTGCCGTGCACGACGTCGACTCCGAGACATCCAGCTATGAAACGCACCTGGAGGACACTCTCGTCCCCGGGCGGATGCTCTACAGCACGCCGAACGTCAAGCAGATCCACCGGTCCGTCCCCCTGGACGTCAACACACCGACGTGGATGCGTGGCCCGGGATACTCCAGCGGTGCCTACCCCTTGGAGTCGGCGATGGACGAACTCGCCCATGAACTGGGCATGGACCCGATCGAACTGCGCCTGCGCAACGAACCCGTGGACGACCAGTCCAACGGTCTTCAGTTCTCCACCCGCCGCCTGCGCGAGTGCTACACCACCGGCGCCCGAGAATTCGACTGGAAACGGCGGAGCTTGAAACCCGGCTCCAGGCGCGACGGCGACTGGCACCTCGGCATGGGCATGGCCGCCGGCGTATATGACACCCAGCGCGCCGCAGCCCAGGCTTCCGTGCGGCTGAATGCCGACGGCACCGCCCTGGTCCAGTCCGGGACCAGCGACATGGGGCCCGGCACCGCCACCTCCATGACACAGGTCGCCGCTGACGCCCTGGGCCTGACCATGCGCCGGGTGATCTTTCGACTCGGCGACTCGACCCTGCCTCCGGCCCCGGGACACTTCGGATCGCAGACCATGGCGAGCGTCGGATCCGCCGTGCAGGACGGTTGCGACAAGCTGCGGAAAAAGGCCATCGCCCTCGCCGTCGGAGACGAGGGCTCTCCGCTGCACGGGGCCGACCCCGCCAATGTCCAGGTGCGCGGCGGCCGGCTGTACGTAAAGGACGCCCCGGGGAGGGGGGAGACGTACCAGCGCCTGCTGGCCCGCAACAACTCCACCTACCTCGAAGAACTCGGCTCATGGGCTCCGCCGGAAGGACCCGCAAGGTACTCCCTGTACGCCTACGCGGCGACGTTCGCGGAGGTCGCCGTGCACTCCCGGCTCGGCCTGGTGCGGGTCCGGCGCATGCTGGGCGTCTACGACGCCGGCCGTATCATCAGTCCCGCGCTCGCCGACAGCCAGGCACTCGGCGCAATGATCGGCGGATTGGGCGCGGCCCTGCTCGAACACACGATCACCGACCATCGCGACGGCCGAATCGTCAACGCCAACTTCGCCGACTACCTCGTTCCTACGCATGCCGACATACCCGACATCAGGGCGATCTACCTGGCGGGCGGCGAGGACCGCATCGCCGACCCGATCGGGGTGAAGGGACTCGCCGAGATCGTCTGCATCGGTGTCACGCCGGCCATTTCCAACGCCGTCTTCAACGCCACGGGCCGACGCATCCGCCAGTTGCCCATCACCCCCGAGCTCCTGCTCTGACCCCCAGGGCTGATGCGTTCTCAGCCGGCGAGATGAGCAGATTGCTGCGTATGCGCCGCAGCGTGTGGTTCGCCCGTTTCGGCAAGGAGGGACGCGACTCCTGATGATCAGGGGTGCCGAATCCTTTGATCACGAACAGGGGCCGCGTTCGCGTGTCATCTTCCCTGATCGGTGTCCTGCAGCGCCACCACGAGGACATCGACTCCGCTGGCCCGGTCCGGAGTCGCAGCAGTTCACCGCCCTGGCCGAAGTGCTGGGGCGGATACCCGATCCCCGGCGGGTCCGGGGCCACCGTTACCGCCTAGCCCCGCCTGATCACCAGGCCTTCTTTTCCGTATCCGATTCCCCCATCCCCGCAAGGAGCGCACCATGTCCGACTCCCCCGACCTCGCCCTCATCCGCCGGGTCTACGAATCCCGAATGGCGCCCGAGGTCATCAAGGAGGTCATGCCCCCGGACTTCGTCTGGGACATCACCCCGGGCTTTCCGAACAGCGGCGTCTACCACGGCTGGGACAGCGTGGCGAAGGACTTCTTCGGCACGCCGATGCCGAACATCGCGTCCTTCGGCCCGGGGCCCGAGGAGTTCTACGCGGACGACGAAGGCCACGTCTTCGTGTTCGGGCACTATCACGCCGAGACCAAGAGCGGGGACAAGGCCGATGTCCGGTTCATCCACCTGTGGACCGTCCGTGACGGCAAGGCCGTCAGCATGCGGCAGGTCGCCGACAGTCACATCCTCCAGGAAGCCCTCAAGGGCTGAGACGCCATCCGCCTATCGATCACGGGGATGGCTTCGTCGAAAAGGTTCCTGATCGGGTGATCGCGCGAGGACCGACGCATGACAGCGGCCTCTTGGTAGTGACAGAGCACCCCGGCCGTTACAGTAAGCGACGTTCGCGCCGGGACCGCGAGCACACTGCAGCTCACCGACGCCGATTCCGACAACCTCCACGTCCTCGGGTGTACCGCACCGGTCCCAAGCCGACTGCACCGGCAAGACGTCCGCCACTTGCCGATGACGTGGAATGAACATCTGGCGCGCCGTGACGAACAGGCGGGTCATCTCTCCTGCATCGCATGGTTTGCCACGGACAACTTGTCCGTGGATAAGTACGGCCTTCATCCGGATTCTGGTTCACGCGATGCTTGATCAGTCGAGCACGGGAGGACGAGATGACTCGGGTACTGCCGGCCGACTCACTTCGGGTACGCCGGGAGGTGCTGCAGCCGGAGGACGTCGGACTTCCCTGCGGCCGGACCACGCTGCTACGCGATCCGGCTGCAGTAATCGACCGGCGCGGCGTCGACCTGTTCCTCAACAGCGACGCCGAACAGCTGTCGCGGCTGGTGGCGCTGATCGACTCCGGCGAGCTGCGCGTCGACGTCGCGCAGCGAGTGCCGCTGGCGGAGTTGTCGGCAGTCCACGCCCAGGCCGCCGCGGGCGAGCTGCACGGCAAGGTCGTCATTGTCGCGCCCGCCACCTGACACCGACCGACCAGCCTCGAAAGGAAACGACCATGACACTGTCCCTGGATCCCGAGATCGCCGAGGCGCTGGCCCCGATGGCCGGCACGATGGCCGAGGTCAAGCCGCCGCCTGTGGGCGACATCGCAGGCCGCCGCGCCATGTGGGAACCGATCATCGGCGCCGCGGGTGGCGCGCAGCCGATCCCGGCCGACGTGACGACTCGCGAGCACTACGCGACCGCCGACGACGGCGCACAGATCAAAATGCGCTGGTACGTCAAGGACGGCGCGACGCCCGGGCCGGCCGTGCTGTTCTTCCACGGCGGCGGATACATCTTCGGCCACATCGACCTGTTCGACGGCCCGGTCTCCCGCTACGTGTCCTCCAGCGGCGTGCCGATGCTGTCCGTCGAGTACCGCCGCGCCCCCGAGCACCCCTTCCCGACCCCGCTCGAGGACGCCTACACCGCGCTGCGCTGGCTGCACGAACACGCCGCCGAGCTGGACGTCGACGCCAACCGCATCGGTGTGATGGGCGACAGCGCCGGAGGCGGCATGGCAGCGGCCCTGACCATCCTCGCCCGCGAGCGCGGCGGCCCGCAGATCGCCCGGCAGATCCTGCTCATGCCGATGCTCAACGACCGCACCAACACGCCCGACCCGCACATCGAGCCCTACCTGCTGTGGTCCTACGACGACAGCCGCACCGCATGGCCGGCACTGCTCGGCAAGGCCGCCGGCGGTCCCGATGTCCCGCCCACGGCAGCTCCCGCACGTCTCGAGGATGCGACCGGCCTGCCGCCGGCCTACATCGAGGTCGGCCAACTCGACGTGTTCCGCGACGAGGACACCGCCTACGCGACCAAGCTCAGCCGCGCCGGTGTGCCGGTCGAATTCCACCTGCACCCCGGCGCCCCGCACGAGTTCGACTCCATCGCCTTCACCTCCGACGTCGCGCGACGTGCCATCGCCGATCGGGTCCGGGTGCTCAAGTCGATCTGAGCCGTGACCAGCGGCCTGCTGTCACGCACGCCTACATAGGGGTGATGAGGAGACGTCTCCGTTTCAGGTGGCGGCGACAAGGCGCGCAATACAGAACCGTTAATGCTTCACAGCGGATTCACATCACCAAGACAGGAGAACATCGATGTCCGACAAGAAACCGATCGCGGGGACGAAAACGACCGAGCCCCAGGGGGTCGCAGCGGTCCAGGCGATACCCCTCCTTATCGGCTCAACCGACAACACTGTTCCGATCACAGTCCAGCGGCGAACTTCGGTGGCGCCCGCCAACGCGTTCCGATTGATCGTTCCCATCGACCTGCCGAGCGTTTTTCACCGGGTGGCACCCTTTCCCGGTGTCAAAGGTGTGGCAAACCAGACCGAAGCATGGGATCACGTCGGTCCCACCAGGAACCCGCAGTTCGACGACGGGTCGCAGGCCGACGAACAGTTGATCGAGTACACGGAAGGCTCTAGCTTTGCGTATCAGCTGACGGGATTCACGAACATCCTCTCCCGACTCGCGGCCGGCGTTCGAGGTGAATGGAACTTCAACCCCGACGGCGATGGCACCCTCATTCGGTGGACCTACGAATTCAAGCCTCTTCCGGGTCGTCGCTGGATTCTCGCCGGTCCATTCACTCCCCTCTGGCGCCGATACATGGTGGCCGCCCTCGCGAGGTGCGTGCAAGTGATCGAATCGGAAGAAAACCGCTCGTAGGCGTAGTTGGGGTCAGGACAGTAGCCCGCATCCTCATCGACGCCGGCGACGCCAGCACCTTCCCGACCGCCGCCCACCTGGCCTCCTACGCGGGCCTGGCTCCCGCGACCAGAAGTTCGGGCTCCTCGATCCCCGGTGAACAGCCCTCCCGCCGCGGCAACAAACAGCTGAAGCGGGCCTTCTTCCTCTCCGCGTTCGCCTCCCTGGCCGACCCGGCATCACGGGCCTACTACGACAAGAAACGCGCACGTCCACGTCGTCCCACGGCAGATCAGACACACCGCCATGCTGCCTGGGCTCACGTCTCTGATGCAGCCCGATTCCCTTGATGAACCACATAGGGGCACCCCCCACGTGCACGACGAAAGGCAACAGCATGAGCACACCCTCCCTCTCTCTTCCCGGCGGCACCTGGACTCTGGGTGACCTGACCGTCACCCGGTTCGGCTACGGCGCCATGCAACTGGCCGGTCCGTGGGTCATGGGGCCGCCCACCGATCGCGAGGGCGCCCTGGCCGTTCTGCGCGAAGCGGCGGTCGACCTCGGTATCACCCACATCGACACCAGCGACGCCTACGGGCCGCGCGTCACCAACGAGTTGATCCGCGAGGCACTGCACCCCTATCCCGAGTCGCTGCACATCGTGACCAAGGTGGGCGCGACCCGCGACGAACAGGGTGGCTGGCCCACTGCTCGGCGACCCGAAGATCTGCGCCGCCAGGTCCACGACAACCTCAGGTCCCTCCGGCTCGACGTACTCGACCTGGTCAACCTCCGACTCGGGAACGCCGAAGGTCCCCAGCCCGGCTCGCTCGCCGAGGCGTTCGAGACGCTCGTGGAACTCCAGCAGCAGGGCCTGATCCGCCACCTCGGGGTCAGCAACGCCACCGAGGAGCAGGTCACCGAGGCGGTGAGTATCGCGCCGATCGTGTGCGTGCAGAACATGTACAACCTCGCCCACCGCCACGACGACAAGCTCATCGACCGGCTCGCCATCGAAGGCATCGCGTACGTGCCCTTCTTCCCCCTCGGGGGCTTTACCCCGCTCCAGTCCTCGGCGCTCTCGGCGGTCGCCGCTCGATTGAAGGCGACACCGATGTCCGTCGCACTGGCCTGGCTGCTGCAGCGATCACCGAACATCCTGCTCATCCCCGGCACGTCATCGACAGCGCACCTGCGCGAGAACATCGCCGGCGCGGGACTCTCCCTCTCGCATGAGGACTTGACCGAGCTGGACGACATCGGCCGCTGAATGCCCCGTAGCTGAACGGCCCACAAGCCACAAGGAGTCGTTGCCGCCGCTGAGGGTCATGCGTCGGACGGAGGACCGGGCGCTGCGCGTCGGCAACGACATGGGATCGCCGGCCACCTGTGCCATCAGCGTGCGGGGACTGGGCACCGCGGCAAGGAACAACTGCTCCTTGGACCCGAAATGCCGTATCACCAGGCCGTGCGTCACCCCCGCCCGGCGTGCTACCTCAGGGGCCCCTCGGCAGTCGACGATCTTGCCGCTCGCGGTGTTGCTCCCTGTCGGCGATGGTCCCTCCTTCCCGAAAGCGCACTTCCAGATTCAGTGACCAGGGCACTCACCGTCTGGTCAGCCGGTCCGCTGCCGGTGAGTGAGACCTTTTCGGTGATCGTGTGGCGGGTGACGCCCGATGCACGCTCCGAGACGGCCGACGCGTTCTGGGGCGCGACCGCGACGGCGGTGACGAGCAGCGCGGCGGACGCCGCGCCCACGATGCAAAGGGCCACTGGGTTTCGGGGCTTGGTCGAGGACATGGAGAATCCCTGCTGTCTTGGCCGAGCGCGCTCTCGGATGAGGCCTCAGCAGGCGTCGCGGCTCACGGCGAGTGGGGTGTTGGTCGAGCCGTGGCTACCGGTAGGCAGGTCGGCCTGTCATCGGAGCGGCCGCAGGAGCGGCCTGAAAGGGGTGGGGCGGCGGTCACGCACCGGTAGTGGTGGACCGTGTGCCTGATCTCGGTGCCTGGGGTGATGGCCGGCCACCAGTTTCTGCAATGACGCGATCTGTCTTCGTTGATGGGGGGCGTGGTGTCGCGGCCCCAGCTCGCGAGCAGGCCGACGTCAGCGCTGGTCATCGTGGACTGTTCGTTGGCGGCCTGGGCTCACCACTGGGCCGTCGGCATGCTCGTGAACGCCGGTGCCTTCATCTGCCCTCAAGAAGGCGGTCGACCACGCGAGGAAAGGGCGGAGTGGTGGCGTGCGCCGACCATGCCGACCGGGACGCGCAACAAAGTCACTGCCGTCCCGGCCGGCATGCCGTTTCGCGGCTCCTGCTCCGGATCCGCGGCTCGACCTCACCGGGCGGACGCCCCGGGCAGGTTCAGCGGCCGATCTTGTCCAGCTCGGCGAGTTCCTCCTCGGAGAGCGAGAGTCCCGCACCGGTGACGTTCTCGCGCAGGTGGGCCACCGACGAGGTGCCGGGAATGAGCAGAATGTTCGGTGACCGCTGCAGCAGCCAGGCCAGGGCGACCGACATCGGCGTCGCATCCAGCCGGGCGGAGACCGCGGTCAGCGCCGCGGACTGCAGCGGGGTGAAGCCGCCGAGCGGGAAGAACGGAACGTAGGCGATGCCCTTGGCGGCAAGGTCGTCGATCAGTTCGTCATCCTGGCGGTAGGCGAGGTTGTACATGTTCTGCACGCACACGATCGGCGCGATCGCCTGCGCCTCGGCGACCTGCTCCGGCGTCGTGTTGCTCACTCCCAGGTGCCGGATCAGGCCCTCCTGCTGGAGTTCGACGAGGGTCCCGAACGGCTCGGCGAGTGAGCCGGGCCGGGGGCCCTGGGCGTCGCCGAGCCGGAGATTGACCACGTCGAGAGCGTCGACTCCGAGGTCCTCAAGGTTCTCGTGTACGGCGCGGCGCAGATCCTCGGGCCGCCGGGCAGGGGGCCAGCCGCCCTGCTCATCGCGGACCGCGCCGACCTTCGTCACGATGTGAAGTGATGCGGCATAGGGGTGCAGCGCTTCACGGATCAGCTGGTTGGTGACGCGTGGTCCGTAGGCGCCGGAGGTGTCGATGTGGGTGATGCCCAGGGCGACGGCCTCACGCAGGACGGCGAGCGCGCCGTCGTGATCGGCGGGCATGCCCATGACGCCGGGGCCGGCGAGCTGCATGGCGCCGTACCCGAAGCGGTTGACGGTCAGGTCGCCCAGGGTCCAGGTGCCGCCGGGCAGTGACGGGGAGGGTGTGTTCGTGGTGTCGCTCATGCCGTCGATGGTCACTCCCGGACAGGAGTCGCATCCAATACCGATACGGTGCCCTGTCATACCCAGTGGGTATCACCGACGTATGCTGGGGTCATGGACACCTTGGACACCCGCGAGCTGAGGTACTTTCTGGCCGTCGCCGAGGAACTGCACTTCGGCCGTGCCGCCAAGCGCCTTGGCATGGCGCAGCCACCGCTGTCCCGGGCGATTCAGCAACTCGAGCGGCGCCTCGGCGTCGCCCTGCTGCAGCGCAACCGCCGCGGCGTCGCCTTGACCGACGCCGGAGAGATGCTGCTGCACGAGGGCCGCGCGGCCCTCGACGCGACCACCGCCGCCGCCCGCCGCACCCGCCGTGCCGGCGGCGCCGACCGTCCGGGCAGCTCCCGCAACCGCCTGGTACTGGCGGTGAAGGCCGGCTCATCCCACGAACTGTTGCACAAGCTCCTCGACGCCTACGCGGTCGAGCCCGACGCCGCCGAGATCGAGGTACTGCCGAGCGGCACGTGCGAGCAGGGCGAGATGCTGCGTGACGGCCGCGCCGATGTGGCGCTCATGCACGCGCCGTTCAACTCCCTCACCGGGTTCGACAGTGAGGAACTGATGACCGAAGGGCAGATCGCCATCTTGCCCGCCGGGCACCCCCTCGCCACGCACAGGACACTGTCCCTCGCCGACATCAGCGACATCCCCGATCTTCCGCTCGCCCGCTGGGCCCACGACGGTGCCTACCCACCCGGCCCGGGCCCCGAGATCCGCGACCAGACGCAGCTGGCCCAGTTGATCGCCCTCGGTCGCACCGTGGCCGTCTTCCCCGACTCCGCCCGCTCCTGGCTGTGGGCCGAGCACACCGCCGTCCCCCTGACCGACGCACCCCCCGTCGTCACCCACATCGCCTGGCCCGCGCACAGCCGCTCCCTCGCCCTCGCGGGGCTGATCAGCACAGCCACCCGGCTATGACCGGCCTCGGAGACCGTCGGATGACTCATCACAGCGTCCCCCTTTTGCCTTCATGGGACCGTGAAAATTCAATGGCCCTGTTCCGCAGTCGGCAGCGCACCAGGCAGTGGACGCCTTGCCGAACCGTGCGAAACGGTGTTCACGGCATTTGGAACTCGGCACGGCAGGCACTTGAACCGCAGCGGCGTCGGGACAGAACATGTACGCCACAAGAAAACGTGGGAACAGCGAACACGAGGTGGATCGACCGGAGATGAACAGCACTGGATCGGAGACCGACCTGGTGCCCGGGGCGTTCGTCGTGGATTCCAGGGTCCCGGGTGCCGTACCGCGAGGATTCGATGCCTTCCGTCGTGGATGGCAGACGCAGATCGGCGATTTCTTTCCCTTGCCGGCCTTCAGCCCGGCCACGGTCGCCGACTTCCGGATCAAGGGACGCGTCGCCAGGGTGCGCGATGTGGTGATCGCTGATCTCCACATGGCGTCGGCCACCCGGATCGCGGACCCCCCGGGCGGCGATCGGGACCTGGTGGAGCTCCACGTATTGCGGGGCGGCACATGGACGTTGGGCGGCCTGCCCGACCGCGACGAGCTCACCGTGCCGACCGGGCAGTTCCTCCTCCGGCACTTCGGGCGGCGGATGCCCTTCGAGACGGCGCCGCACACCACGGCGCAGTTCCTTTTCCTGCCCTCCGCGACGCTCAGATCCCTACTCGGGAACCGGACTGTCATCGGGCCGGCGGACTCAGCCGAGATGCGCCTGCTGACGGCCCACATGAACATGATCCAGAAGACGGTCACCGAGCTCGGCCCGGCCGGTGTGCACGCCGCCCACAGCACCCTGATCGAACTGGCCAAGGCCGTTGCGGTGCGCCGCTTCGACGACGTGGAACCGCAGCTGGCTCCCGCGCTCGTCCGGGCCGCGAAGGACCTCGCCAACAGCCACCTCGCCGATCCCGAGCTGTCCCCGACGATGCTGGCACGCGAGCTGAAGGTCTCTGTACGCACCCTGCAACGGGCATTCGCCACGGTAGGAGAGTCGGTGACCGCCTACATCCGCCACCGGCGGCTGGAAGAAGCCCGGCTCGCCCTCACATCGCCATCCGGCCGGTGGAGCATCTCCGGAATCGCCGCCCGCTGGCACTTCGCCGACAGCAGCCACTTCATCCGCGCCTTCAAGAAACACTACGGCCAAACGCCCACCGAATACGCCCGCTCGACCGGATCGGCCGCACGCTGAACCGACCTGAAGCAGGGGCCGACGTATGAACTGACCGATGACGCCGGGAAGTTGACCGGACTGTATTTACCAAATGTCACCAGCCCGCAGAACACCACGAGTTAAGGACGCTGTTCGCCTCTACGCCAGTTTGAGATTTGGCGTTCGCGACGCGTCCCAGCCCAATGAGCACCGTGCATCGTGAAGTTGCAGGTCTTGTGTCCTGAACATGAAAGGGAGTTGGTTGTAGGACAGCTTTCGGAAATGACGCTGTGCGGGAGATGAAGGATTTGTGGCCCTTTGAACGGCCGAGCGGTACGCCGTTCCAGGAGGATCAGGGTGGATCAGGAATTCTGACGCACGTGCTTCACAGCGACACTCCACGGTTCCCGTGGACGGTCCCCAGCACCACGCTGACCTGCGAGGTCACCGGCATCACAGAGGCGTCGGTTTCGGCCGGAACGAACCCCACCAGCGTCCCGGACCGACATCAGCCCATGTCAGGGCACACAAGAAGCACCTTGGCGCGCGCCACGGCATTGACCACGTCCCCCGGCGCGCACCGAAGGTGCGCTGGATCGCTGACCCGAGAAGTCAGAGCTTCCGGCGGCGATAGTGGTCACCTGCTGACAGCTTCGGAATCGAGCATTCCCGGGCTACCTAGCTCCCATTGAACTCGTAACACGATCTTGCTGGCGTGTGGCGGTGTTGAGTAGGTTGCCGGTGCCGAGGTCGTTCACGGGCTACGCCGTCATCCCGGGATGAAGCTCGGCCACCAGGGTGGGACATTGCCCTTGCACAGCGGGGCGGGGTAGGCGTCCGGCATCCCGAGCCAGGTGACAAGGAACCAGGTGAACCACAGGGTGAAGATGAGCCCTGCAGTCAGGGTTGTCCTGCGATGACGTGTTCCGATGGTGCTGTGCAGGATCACCCACGGAACCGCAGCGGCGATCCATATGAGAGGGGCGAGAAACAGCAAGGTCATGCCATTGATTTACGCCGTTGCCGATGTCACAAGCAGCCCATGCATTCCCTATGGCAGCAGTGGACACCACCGCGGTCAGTCCACCGACGAGGACGCCGAGGCCAGTTTCTCTGAACCAACGGCTCGGAGGACTCGACGGCACGGCTGCCATGATCGTCTCCCCGCCTCGCCGTAGGTGCGGAGGGTACCAACGTTCTGAAATAGCCCGCTGGGGTCCTGGCCTGCTCTGACACCGGTCAGTCGTTTTGTGCTTCCGAAGTCGTCGCCAGCAGATGAGACTGCAGGCCGGGAGACGAAGACGTCGTGGAGTTCGGTGAGGCGTTCCCAGCGGACGGCGAGGCGTTTGAAGTGGTGGAGCAGGGCTAAGGTCTGCTCCACGACGTAGCGGTGCTTGCCCATGCCCTTGATGTTCGGTGATCCCTTGCGGGAGATGACGGGCAGGATCCGTCGGCGACGCAACTCGTCGCGGTGGGCGTTGGAGTCGTAGCCCGTGTCGCCGAGCAGGGCTTCGGTCCTGCGGCGGGGCCGGCCGGGGCGGCCCGCGACGGGCGGGATGCCGTCGACCAGGACGAGGATCTGGGTGAGGTCGTTGACGTTGGCCGCGGTCGTGATGACCTGGAGTGGGGTGCCGCGTCCATCGCAGATCAGGTGGTACTTGCTGCCCGTTTTCCGCCGGTCGACCGGCGACGGACCGGTGTCGGCGCCCCCCCTTTTTTCGCGCGGATGTGAGAACCGTCCACGCACGCACGTGACCAGTCGAGTTCGCCGGCCGCGTTCAGCTTTGCGCTGCGGGAGAAAACCACAACCGCCTGACCAGCGAGGCGTCGTTCGCCGCGCTCTGCGGTGCGAGCCCCGTCGAGCATTCATCTGGCAAGAGCCTGCACCGCCGCCTCAACCGCGGTGGTAACCGGCAGGCGAACGCGGCGCTCTACCGCATCGTCCTCACACGCCTGCGACGCGAGGGACGAACCCAGCGCTACCTCGAACGACGCAGCACCGAGGGCAAGACCAAGCGTGAGGTCATCAGGTGTCTCAAGCGATACGTGGCGCGAGAGATCAATCAGCACATTCGGGCCGTCCCATTGCCACGACCGGAACCAGTGACCGGTTGACCGCACATAGGGGCATCAATCTGAACACGCACGTCAGCCGCGCCATGCGGCAGCTGATCGACGCCCGATTATGGCTGACGGTCTTCCAACTGCCGCCGTATGCTCCCGAATTCAATCCGGTCGAGGGCGTGTGGTCGCACCTGAAGCGGTCCCTGGCCAACCTCACCAAACACAGTCTCGACCAGCTCACCGCGCTAGTGAAGACCCGGCTCAAACGCATACAGTACCGATCCGGCCTCATCGACGGCCTCATCGCCAAAACCGGCCTCGACTTCCAACCGCCGTAACCTCAGCGGTTGAAGATCTCTAGTGTAGGTTCACATGTCAGATGGCCATTCCTCATCGGCGATGGCCCTTGTCCAGCCCGTGGGACGCCGATGTGAGACGAACGCTGAGTCCGCCCCCTCTATGAACCTGCCGCTCATCTATGCACCGTCACGCTCCAAAGCTGGTGTCGCGGTCATGAAGAGGGCTCAGGAGTGCGCGCGAGATACTCCTGGAGTTCATGGTGCCGGAACTGGTAGGCGACACCGGCTGCCCTGAGCAGGCCGGCCTGGTGACACCACCATAGGAATCGGCCGAGGCCCGTTGGCAAACGTCCTCTGGTGGACATCAGCAGGGCGAGATGCCTCACTCCCGCGAGCCCCGCTGATATTCCGAACCCGGCTCCCATGGTCAGAGCGCATGCGAGCACAAATCCGGGCGCCAGCGCCTCTCTCATGATCAGTGCGAGTGTGCAGCCCATGGTGAAGGCGGATGCGATCCCCAACCAGAGACTGTGCGATATGAGCTTGCGCGGGTCGGCGACGTAGTCGACGTTCTCCTCCACGACCGGACCATTGCGCAGGGCTGTACTGATGAGCCCCAGGAATGACAACGTCAATGGCAGCGCCACCGCCAGGACCGCCCATCCCACCGCCCTGATGAGGACGGCAGTTCCGACCAGCCCGCACACCGCCAGCCACGACAAGATCCACCCGCATCCCGCCTGGAACAGATCGATGCGGGCCGGCTTGGGCCAGATCTGTGCCCAATTCACGCTCAGCATCGCGACGGCCGAGACTGCTGCGACGGACAGGGCGCCGAGGTACTGCCAGGACATCCGGTCCGGCGCCTGGAGCAGCATGATCGAACCACCGGTCAGCCAGATGACAGCGACGGCTGCGAGGGTGACATATCGCGGCCGGCGGCCTGCGAGCGGCCACAGTTCGTGGAGGACGATGTCGGTTCCTGGCAGGAGGCGCCCGCCGACGGACCGCGAGGTGGCCTCGTTGTCCCCGAGGTAGCCGGCAAGTGTCGCGAGCCACATGTGGACCCGCCGGGGTGTGTAGGCGGTCTTCCGGCCTTCTCGGCCCGCCTTGACGGCGGCCGGGATGAACAGGCTGAGCAGATGATCTCGGATCTTGTCCTCGTCATCCAGCTCCGGGCGCAGCAGATCGGATGGATCGCGGATGTACGTCCGGGGGCCGTACTCCTGATAGACCGTCACGGCCAGATTCAACCGCCACGGCGTGGCGAGGCTGCGAGCCAAGGCCCCGTCCGGGTGGAAGTCGATTGCGTCAAGGACGTGTTGCCAGCGCGCTATGCCGTGCCGTCCCACCTGCGATTCCACGAACGTCAGCGTCTTGTCCGTGGTGACGGCCTGGATCTCCACGCTCGCCGCGTCCTCCATGGCCATCGTCACGGTCTCCAACGCCCTGTGGTGCTCGGTGCGACAGGTCACCACCAGCCCGGGGCTGCCCTGGGCGCTCTGGAAGGCGTTGAGAGCCTCAAGAGCCAGAACCGCTCGGGACTCGCTCTCAGGCGACGGGTCGCGATCCATCTCGTCCAGACCGTCCAGCACCGGCGTTATCAGCCGCGCCTCGACCAACGCGGCTGCTGTCCGCCGACGCAGTCCGTATGTCTGCGTCAGATGCTCGACTAGCCAACCGCCGATCGGCCGACGGCTGTCCCACGAGGAGGCGGACAACCGTACGGGGATGGGATCCGTGTCCTTGCGATCCGCCAGCAGCCCGCTGATGAGCGTCACCAGCAGGACCGTCTTGCCTGCTCCTGGCGCTCCCGTGATGATCAGACGTCGCGAGCGCAGGGTGCGGTAGTAGGACACCACGTCGTTCAACGTCCCGGCGTGCAGGGCGCCTTCGGCGTCACATCCTGGGGTGGGCCGCAGGACGAAGTCGATGTCGATGGTTCTCATGTTCCGACCGATGAGCCGGGCCAGTTCACGCCCTTCCATGTTGGCGACCTTGTTCGCCAGGCGTGGAGCCCAGTAGAGAGGATCGGTCGACTGCCAATGAAATGCCTGCAAGGACAAGTTCCCGCTCCACAGAGCGAGTGCCAGCGCGAGCGATGCGAGGACGGCGCTCAGCGGGTCGACCTGGCCGACGGAGGTGACCCGTAGTCCTCGCCACCCCAGCCCGACCGCGAGTAGGAGCAGGACCACACAGCCGAACCCGAATGCCCATCCCCAGCGACGATCTGTTCCCATGACCGGCATGGTGGCAGATTGCTGGGCCCAGCCCGAGAGCACAGGAGTCGTCACCTCAAGCCACCGGGTTCCGGGCGGCCACAGGTCCCGCACCGTATGTTCGCCAACTGCCGCCGTACAGCTCAGAAAGGACAAGGAAGTGAGACGAACACGCGAGAACTCCCACTGAGACATCCAGCATCGGAGCTGGTCAACGCTGTGCCAGGGGCATCGGAATCGAGAACCTACAGATCATGTAGGGTCTCAGATTTCGCCAAATCTCACGGTCGATGGCCAAGCGACAGCAGATCTGACACGAGTTTGAGATTGGCAGGTCAGGCCCTTCACTCATATGAGTGAGCAGGGTCTGATACCGCCCCGCTACGGAATCTGCGCCGAGGACTAGGAGTTGTCCGGTCGATCATGTTCGGAGCCAGATGACGAGTGCTGCCGCGGTTGCTGTTCCGAGGTAGACGTAGCCGCGCTTGTCGTATCGAGTGGCGACGGCTCGAGCGTTCTTGAGCCGGTTGATGGACCGTTCGACAGTGTTGCGTTTCTTGTACCGTTCCTCGTCGAAGCCGGGTGGCCGTCCGCCGCGTGAGCCTTTGCGCAGGCGGGCGGCTTGACTGTCGGTCTTCTCCGGGATGCTGTGCCGGATACCGCGTCGTCGCAGGTACTCGCGGCAGGGCCCGTTGCTGTATGCCTTGTCGGCCGCGAGGCTGTCGGGCTTCTTGCGTGGCCTGCCCGGCCCGATCCGCGGCACTCGGATCTTCTCCAGAACGACCTTGAACTGAGTGCAGTCCGCTTGTTGCCCTGGGGTGACGATAGGGACAGTGGGCGGCAGCGGCCGTCCGCACTCAGGTGCAGCTTGGTGGTGAACCCGCCGCGCGAGCGGCCCAGGCCCTCACCTCTTGCACCACCTCCACCAGGCGGGCGACGAGGCTCTGCCGCGGCGTCTCGTCCTGGTGTTCTGTCCGCACGTCCCCTTTTGCGCCGGGAGTCGGCGGCGGGTCGGTGCGAGCACCGGCGGCGTGTTGATGCGCCCGAACGATCGTGGAGTCGACCGAGACGTCCCAGTCGATCTCCCCGGACGCGTCGGCCTCGGCCTGGACCTGCTGGAGCAGGCTCTCCCAGGTTCCATCGGCCGACCACAGCCGGTGCCGTTCATAGACCGTCTTCCACGGCCCGACCCGTTCGGGCAGGTCACGCCACTGCACGCCGGTCCGCACCCGGTGCAGAATCCCGTCGATCACCTGCCGGTGATCCCGCCACCTGCCGCAACGACCGTTGCTTACCGGCAGGAACGGCCGCAACCGTTCCCACTCGGCATCCGTGAGATCACCCCGCCCCATGTGCAAATCAACGACCCAGGCAGGGAACAGTCACATAATCGACCGGACAACTCCTAGCCGCACCTAGCATGGACGTATGCGATCCGGCGCGGGGGAACGTGACGGTACGGACATGTGGGAGGTCGCTCTTCCGGAGCGGCCGCTGCAGGTGCCTGGGGTCCAGATGGCCGGCTTTCGGGACCGGGGGGTGGTGCCGATCGATCTGAGGGTGATTCCGCAGCCCGCGGTGAGTCTGGCGCTGGAGTTCGGTGCGGGGATGCCGTTCGTGGAACAGGACGGTGGGTGGCAGTTGCGGGGAAGTATCGTTGCCGGGCTCGGGGCCGGGGCGTCCGGCGCGGTGCGGGTGCGGGGTGGGAGTTACGAGGGTGTGCAGGTGAGGCTGTCACCGCTGGTCGCGCGTGCGGCGCTGGGGGTTTCGCCCGCCGAGTTGGACGGGGCCGTGTTCGGGCTGGAGGAGCTGTGGGGTCGGGAGGCCTCGCGGATCCGGGAGTGGCTGGACAACGCCTCCACCTGGGAGCAGCGCTTCGCGCTGACGGACGCGCTGCTGGCCCGGCGGATCGCCGAGGGGCCGGCTGTGGACGCCGAGGTGGGGTGGGCGTGGCGGCGGATCGTCGCGAGTCAGGGTGTGGTGAAGGTCGAGGGCCTGGCGACTGAGGTCGGCTGGAGCCGGAAGCGCCTGTGGGCCCGGTTCCAGGCGCAGATCGGTCTGCCGCCCAAGCGCGCCGCTGATCTGGTCCGGTTCGACCACGCCGTGCACCGTCTGACCGCCGGTGAACCCGCCACTCTGGTCGCGGCGGAGAGCGGCTACGCCGACCAGTCCCACCTGCACCGCGACATCGTGGCGCGGACCGGGGCGACCCCGGTGACCGTGGTGGGTGACCCCTGGCTGGAGGTCGACGACGTGGCCTGGAGCGACTGACGGAACATTTCTTCAAGACACCGGCCGCCGCACTGGTGATGCTGCGCGTATGTCGAACCCACACGATCTTCTCCCCCGCCCCCGCTACGGTGTCGACGCTCCGGCGTTCCCCGCCCTGACCGGCGCCGTTGGCGTCGCCTGCTGCCTCGCCGCCACCCGGTGGCGGCCGAGTCGACGTGGACGAGCCACCACGGCCGCCGTCGGCGCGGCGGTGCTCGCGTCCACCGGGGTGTACCTGCACACCACGCTGCGCGGCAAACTCCGCTTCTGGGAGCGGGAGCTGGACCGGATCGGCCTGAAGGGCGGCGAGCAGCTGCTCGACCTCGGCTGCGGTCGCGGCATGGTGCTGATCGAGGCAGCGACGCGGCTGCCGAAGGGACGTGCCCACGGCGTCGACCTGTGGACCGGCGACCAGAGCGGCAACAACCCCGAGGCCACCCTGGCCAACGGCGCGGCGGCCGGGGTGGCTGGCCGGGTCGAGGTGCACACGGCCGACATGACCGAGCTGCCGTTCGAGGACGCGTCCTTCGACGTAGTGACGAGCGCGATGGCCATCCACAACATCCCCTCGCGCGAGGCGCGCCGCAGTGCCGTGGACGAGGCGATGCGGGTGCTGCGCCCCGGCGGGCAGCTGGTCGTCGCGGACTTGTGGTGGGCGCTCAAGGACTACACAGCGCACCTCGGACAGGGCACGCTGCGCCCGCTCGGGCCCGGGTACTGGTACGGCGGGCCGTGGTTCGCCGTCACGCTGTTCCGTGTCGTGAAAGAGTCGGCCCCGACGGGTGAGGAGCCGTGCTGACCGCGCGACCGCAGCATTGGCTGCTGCTCCTGTCCTCGCTCGCGTCCGTCGCGCTGTTCACAGTCGTGACGGCCCCCCCGTCGGGCTGGCGGCCGCCGTGGCGCTGGACGCCTTCGTGCTGCGGACGGTGGTCGTCCCGGCGGTCATGCACCTGTGCGGACGCGCCAACTGGTGGTTGCCCGCCTGGCTGGACCGCCGTCTGCCGCACTTGACGGTCGAGCCGCCAACGGAGGAGGAGCAGCCCACCCACGCGCCGGGACCCGCCCTGGTGTGACGGGCCCCGGCCGCGGACGGGACGCTGACGCTGAACCGCGGACCAGTACATGATCGACCGGACAACTCCTAGCCGGAACCCGGGGAGGCGTTCATGGCTCACCGGCGGCTCCGCTCGGTCAACGGCGGCGGCGACGAACAGGAGGCGTTGTGCAGAGCAGTGCGGAGAACATCGATGTTGTGCTCAGGACCGTGGACACCATGGTCGCCTACCGGAAGGCGCACGGCGGCCTACCTGCCGACACGGACGGCCTTGAGGACATGGCCGTGGCGATCGTCGAGGCCCTGGAGCGCGACGACTTCCGCATCGTGGACGTCTTGAGCGGCAGCCGGACCGAGACGCCCACACCCGAACCGGCCTGACGGCATGGCAGCGGGGCGCCAGCCACTCCGGCCGGCGCCCCACTTGCGTTCTGCACTCCGTCAGTTGGTGGTTAGCCAGCAGCCAGCCGCCCCGAGGACTCGGACACGATCGTGAGACTGGGCGGCTGGCCAAGCCGTGAGACACGACGACAACTACCAGGTCACGGAACCGCCGCTGGCCATGGGCTGCGAGACCCTACATCCCAGCCCAAAAGCACCACTGGCACCAGGCACCCGAGCAGCAGCTGCCCGCCACCGCCGACGTCGGGGTTCGCCAGCGCGCTGACCTGCCGTGGTCGGCCTCCTGGTCGGGGTGTCCTCCACCGTCGTCGGCGTCTTGGGCGGGTCCTCCGCCGTGGTCGCGGCTAGGTTCCCATGCCGACTCTCGTCCCCGGACGGGTGAAGCCCGCGCGATCGCCAGAACCTTCACCGGCGCCGGCACGTCATGCCGCGTATGGGGCCGATCCATGACACGCATGTTGAACAGCCGGGCCTGGCCGTCGTCGAAGTCGAGGGGCATGCTAGTGCGTGGCTCAATTTCCTGCCCGTACATGAGAGTTGCCCGCATCACCTGACCGACGGCCGGACATGATGCACCCATGAAGCCGGAGGCCAGGCGGTCATGGGTATGGGTGGCGGGTGTCGCCGGGGCCGCCCTGTTCCTCGCGGCTCTCATCTGGGGGCCCTGGCTACTCGAAGGCCGCCACGTGCGTGACAAGAACGGCGACCTTTCCTCGTCCGCGGGCATCATCATCACCGGGCTGCGCACCGCCGTCATCGCCATCGCCGCCGGTGCCATCGCGGCTCTTGGCCTCTGGTACACCCACAAGAACCACGAGCTCAGCCGGGAAGAACAGGTCACCGACCGTTACGTGGAAGCCATCAAGCTCCTGGGCTCGGAGAACCTCCACGAACGGCTCGGCGGCATCTACAGCCTCGAACGCATCATGAAGGACAGCGAGAAGGACCACGCCACGATCATCGAGGTACTCGCGGCGTTCATCCGCACCCCGAGTTCGGACCAGTGGCAGCGGGACCTGGGGGTGGACGGTCCGTCCGATGAGGAGGGTGACATGGATGCGACCGTTGCACTGGCCGTCGACGTCTCGGCCGCCCTGACGGTCGTCGGCCGTCGCCCGAATCCCGACGCGACGCCCATCGCGGACCTGCGGCGAATCGACTGGAGCAACACCGACCTGGAGCACGCGAACCTCCAACACGTGGACCTCACGGGCGCGGACCTCAGAGGGGCCCGGCTCAAGGGCGCGGACCTCAGAGGCTCGGACCTCACTGGCGCACGCCTGAGGGGAGCAGACTTCCAGGGAGCGCACCTCACCGGAGCCGGCCTCAGGGAGGTGGACCTGAGAGGAGTGCACCTGCGAGGGGTCGACCTCACAGGGGTGGATATCAGAGGGCTCCGTCTGGGGCGCGTGGATCTCACGGGCGCCCAGTTGAGAGGTGCAGACCTCACGGAGGCCGATCTCAGGACCGCGCATCTGAGACAGGCGGACTTCACGGATGCGGGGCTCTCAGGGGCGAATCTCGGAGCGGTGGACCTGACCGGAACGGTGTTCAGGAGGGCCGATCTCAGGGGAGCGCACCTCGGGATGGCGCACCTGGTGGACGCGGACCTCAGGGAGGCTGACCTTAGGGGCGCACAGGGGCTGACGACCGAGCAGCTGCGGCTTGCTCGGCTCTACGACGACACGAAGATCCCCAAGGAATTCAAGGCCGAGCGCTCGATCCGGGAGCGCATCAAGGAGTGCAAGGCGGAGTCTCAATGGCGGGAGACCGCCACCCGATGGCGAGAGGAGGGCACCCGGCACGAACCGTCGTGACCAGCGCCGGCTTCCGCCTCCTGGGCCACCAGCTGCACAGCCAACCCCTCGACCACCATCGGCAACACCGACATCCAGCAGTACGCCAACCCTCTGCCCCCGTACGTCGACACGGTCAAGGCCCGCTTCATGGTGTACCGGGCAGAGCGGCAACCTCGTCGACCCCACCGTCGCTGTCTCCTCCGGCAACATCTGGCGGGAACTCACTGGGGACTTCGAGACGCTTGAGGAACTCCGGAGCGAGGACGCGGCCGCAGGGCGGCCGGCCGAGGTCGTCGCAGCGCTGGAGGAACGCAGGAACGATCTGTGCTGGCAAGTGGGAATGGGCGAGGCGTTCATCGGGGCAACCCGGCGGGACTTGGCCGCCGCGCACCTCGATGTCGTGCGGCATGGCCGGAACATCGACAACGTGCTGGGAGAGGGCCGATCAGGCCGCAGCGACGTGGAGGAATGAGGGTTCAGCTGGTCGGCGCCGGTTTCCGCGGCCAGCCGGGGGCGGCGCCTTGAGTGCCACGCACTCAGAGCAAGGTGCGGCCCTACCAGCGGGCCACGAGTACGACATCGCCGGCCGGGCGACATCAGGGCGGCGGCGATGAGAGAGGGCATCGGCTGATGGAAAGGTGAAAGGTTCACGCTCTGCGTGGAACCCGCCCGACAGGGCACGGCCTGCAAAGGAGGAAGCCAATGAGGTACGACGAGTTCATCGCGAGCGTCCGGGACCGCGGCGAGTACGCCACGGCACAAGAAGCCGAGCAGGTCACCGTGGCGGTACTGAAGGTGCTGGCTTCCCGTCTCACGGCCGCGGAAGCCAAGGACCTCGCCGCACAGCTGCCCGGCCCTCTGGGCGACGCCCTCGGGGAAATCCGCCAGGAGGGACAGGCCGAGTCGTTCGGCATACAGGAGTTCTGCCGCCGGATCGCGGAGCTGACCGGCGCCCGCCCCAGGACAGCGGAGTGGGACGCCGGCGCGGTTCTGTCGACGCTGGCCGACACCGTCTCGGGGGGAGAGCTCAACCAGATCCTGAGCCAGCTGCCCTCCGGATACGCGGACCTCTTCGGCAAACCGGAACTGAGCCAGTAGCCCCGCCGTGGCGGTGAGCCATGGCACCGGCAGGCATCCCGCTGCCGTTGAACAGCGACATCGACCCGTCGTGCGCCCCGGTGAATCGAGCCATTCGCCCGCTGCGGATCAGTTACGGATCCCTCACCTTCTGGTGGCGTAGAGGTGAGCTGGTCATGATGGGAACATGACCTTGGCCGCAGATGCCCTCACACAATTGGCCACCTGGCCCGACCTCACCGAGGCAGATCCGAGCTGCGGCACGGGCCGGGCCCTTCGTTCGCCCCACGGCGAGATCGTCCACTTCCACTCCGGCAACGACGTCGACGTCTACCTCACGGCCCGAGCCATCAAGCAGTTCCACGAGCACCTCACGGCATCGACTGCTGTCCGGCTGGTGCCCGGCTCGCAGTGGGTGACGCTGCGCCTCGATCTCACGGGAGACGTCCACCTGCTCATGACGCTGGTCAGCCTCGCCCTGCGGGCGCATCAGACATGGCCGGTTCCGGACGACGAGCCGGGAGCGGAATGCAATGATCACGACAGGGCGGCGCCTTCGCGCGAGCATCTCAGCGGAGGCTGAAAGACACCTTCAGGCAGATGGAGCCATGGCTGACAAGGCACGCGAAGACGAGGCCATCCGCGGGATCGTAGAGCGCCTGACGGACGCGTCCAGAGCGACACGCAGCCCAGCCGAAGTGCAAGCCGCCGTAGCCAAAGCGCACGCATCCTTCGCAGACCGGCCGGTGCGCGAATTCATACCCGTACTGGTCGAGCGCCAGGCACGGACGCTGCTGAACCAATCGTCCAACTGACGAGCCGCGTCCGGCCAACCAGTCCTCCTTGCAGGCCGCCGATGGCAGCATGAGGGTGACCGGTGCCGCGACTGGCCGAGCCTGTGCAGCATGTCGTGGTCGGCCTCGTAGACGCGACGAGGGAGGAAGAGCGGAACAGCGAAAAGTCTGCCGGGTCGGCCTCATGGTCGGGGTGTCCTCCACCGTGGTCGGGGCTGGGTTCACATGAGACTCCCGTCCCCGGACGGGTGAAGCCCGCGCGATCGCCAGAACCTTCACCGGCGCCGGCACGTCATGCCGCGTATGAGGCCGATCCATGACACGCATGTTGAACAGCCGGGCCTGGCCATCGTCGACGTCATGGCCGCCGACGATGCGACCGCCTTCGCCGTCCAGGACCTGCTCGCCGCCAGCTACGCAATTACACCGGGCGACCGCACAGTCCACAAGCCCGGAGAGCCCGGCGTCCGGCTGCGCCTCTTCCTGGACCGGCGCCAGGAGCCCGGCTAGCGCTGCGGGCGGCCGCGTCCCGCTGACCAGCCGTGGTCGGGCCGGTGGTCGGGTGCGCACGCGCCGCTCGGTCGCGGACGGACAGACCGGGTGGAAGGCATGGGGCTGTTACGTGGACGCTGCCGGGACCAATGCTCGCCGCCCCTGTGTCCGACCCGGCTCTGCTGCCCGGGTGGGCGGCAGAGCCCAAGTGGGACGGGTTCAGGGCTCTGTTGTCCGTCGACGCGGGCCGGGTGGTGCTGCTCTCGAGGCGAGGCACTGAGATGGCGGCGTCGTTTCCGGAGATCGTGGCCGGGGCCGTGCAGCTACCGGATGCGACCGCGTTCGACGGCGAGCTGGTCGTATGGGATGCCGCGGGCCGCCTCGCGTTCGAGCGGCTGCAGAACAGGATTGCCCGGCGCGGAGCCGGGGCGGCCCGGGCGGCACAGGAGTGGCCGGCCCACTTGGTCGCGTTCGATGTCTTGCGGCTGTCCGGGACGGACACGACCGGATGGCCCTACCGGCGCGGCGCAGAGCCGCCCTCGAGTCCGTGTTCGCCGCCCGCGCTCGCATCGCGCCGTGGGTGTTGTGTCCGTCGACCACCGACCCGGACACCGTGCGCGAGTGGCTGACGTGGACCTCGGTCGGGATCGAGGGCGTGCTCTTCAAGCGGCTGGACGACGCCTACCGCCCGTCGGTGAGGGGCTGGCAGAAATTCAAGGTGCACGAGACCACGGAGGCAATCGTCGCCGCGGTCACCGGATCCCTGACCGCTCCCCGCGCTCTGTTGCTCGGCAGGTACGACGACGGACGCCTGCAGTACACCGGCCGCACCACCATCCTCACCCAGACGGCCAGCACGACGGTCGCCGGACAGCTTGCCTCGGCGCAGCACGGTCATCCGTGGACGGGCTTGGTCGTTCACCGCCGGGTCGGGCAGCCGCGAGACACTGAACGTCACGCTGGTGGAACCCGAACTGGTGGTGGAAGTCGGCGTAGACGTCGCCCGCGACGCTGCCGGCCGGTGGCGCCACCCCGCCCACCTCCACCGCGCCCGCCCCGACCTATCCCCCACGGACGTCCCCCGCTGGACGTCACCTGAGCGTCGTAACACCCTCTGACCAGCCGTGGTAGCAGTCATGGATGGGGGCGGCGGCAGCGTGGTCGGCGCCGTGACCGGTCTACTCGGTGGTGTGGTCGGGGTCGGGGAGCTCCGGCGGGAAGTGCTGTTCCAGGATCTCCACCCATTGGTGCAGGCCGACGAAGCCTGTGGTGGCGGCCTGCGCCTGGACCAGTTCGGTCAGAGCCTCGATGAACGGCTGAGCAGGGGGTACCTGGTCCGATCGTGGCGGCGGCCCGTCGCAGACGTTCGTGCGCGGCCGGAGAACACCGCCAACTAGCTGACGGAAGGCCGGCCGTAGGCCATGGCGCCCAGCGGGCTGACGATCGTCAGGTAGGAGAAGCGGGTTCAGCTGCCCTCCGGTGCAATCCTCTCCGCGGCCCCCGTGGGCCGGGGCAGGCGCGGCGTAGGCCAAGCCGGCTCCCACGCCCAGGCCGCCCACCGCTCCGCGTGGGCGAAGACACCGGCGCGGTCGGCGAGCATCGCCAGCACCTGGGCGCGGGCGTCGTCGACGGCCTGGTGCTCGGTGTCGGAGACGATGCCGAGGCGGCGCACGTGCGCGTACTCGTCTTCGTCCTTCCACTCCCAGCCGGTCAGGTCGGGGTGGATGAGCAGGTCCACGGTGAGATCGAAGGTGTCGAACCCGGTCTCAGTACGGCGGGTGGGGTGCTCGAAGTTGACGTACCAGTTCCGCAGTCGCCGCCCGGCGCCGTCGGGGACGAAGAAGGCGTTGATGCTGAACCAGGCTGCCGGAGGCTTCCACAGCAGCAGGTCGGTCTCCTGCCACACCGCGTCCGCGAGCTCCCACCGGCCGGTCGCCATCGCCTCGAACGTCTCCGTGCGCATCGAGCGGTCCCCGTCGTCGCGGGCCTTCGCGTACAGGGCGGGCCAGCGGGCCTCCGCCCCGGGCGCACAGGCGGTCACCAGCGCGTCGTCGATGTCCGCGAGAACCCGCAGCGCCTGCTCGCTCCACACCCGGCCCGAGCGGTGCACGTCGCGCCGTACGACCGTCTCACCCGTCACGAAGCTTCGCACCACATCCTCCTCCACCGGCCACGGTCGGGATGTCCGGCCAGCCTTGCACACCTCGGCGCGCACCGGCCGGAGTGGACAATCCGCCGTCCGGGGCAGCTTGCCCAAGGTCCACTTCCAGCTTTCCCACTCCCCCAGAACACGCAGTTCCGGCAGTACGTGCCGGGTAGCCTCCGGGCAGAGTGCTGCTGAGCTTGGGGGTGGGCGTTGAGATTCACGATCGACACCGAATCCGATTCGTACGAGGACGCGATGCGTACTGTGCGCGCGGCCTATGGAAAGCCGCAGCCCCAGCCAAGCCAGGGGGCGGCCGGAGGTGTTGCCAGAGGTGGGCCTGGTCCACGTCGCCGGCGGGCGCCCGGTCGTCGGTGACGTGCGGCTCGTGGGCGGGGTCGGGCGTGAGATCGGCGGGCACGGTGTCCTCGGTTTCTCCGGCCTGCGGGCTAGGTCGGCGGTGGTCCCGGCCGCGCGCGGATCTGCGCACGGGCCGGGACCACCGTGAGGAAGCACCCCTTGTCCGCGGTCTGTTCATCCCAGCCCGCGGTGTCCGCTTTGACCCTTGACCACCCCTTGACCGGACGGTTCGTCAGTGGCCGATGCCACACCGCCGCAGCTTCGGGGCGGGAGAGGGCACAGAGCTCAGGGGCTGCCCGACTGGGTGACGTCCTGCGCGAGTTGGCCGACGACGTCGAGGATGGTCTGACCGAACGCGGTAGGGGCGATCAGCACGCCGAAAACCAACACGATCACGACAGTCAGCTTCTCGTCGTTCCGGCTCCGGGCCTCCGTACGCCTCCGCAGCCGCACGACGATGTGGGGGCTGGCATCGTGCACCGTCACCGTGACCGTCCCCGCACCGGCCGTCAGCTCGAACTGGGTCACCCCGTCGGCATGCCGCACCGCGTTGGTGCACAGTTCCGACACCACCATCAGCACCGTGTCCACGGCGTTGCCGCCATCCGGCGCGACCACCAGCAGAAAACCGCGGGCCACGTCAGTGGCCTGCCCAGCCGCCCGCACGCTGCCCTCGTCGAGAGGTTCGAGGCCTTCTTGAGGTGGATGCACCGTTAAGGTCTCAAGGCGATAATCACCCGCACCGGCCCGCGAGTTGGGTTCAACGCAGAGTTGCCTCGATCACGGAAAAGGGGGAAGTCGTCGGCACGATCCGGTCGACCGTGAAACCCGCGTCGCCGAGTAGCGCTTCGTACTCCTGCGCAGTGCGTTCACGACCCGTCAGCATGGCCAGCATCGTCAAGTCGATCATCTTCGCGAGATGAGGCGCGTCCCCCTCCGGCAGAACGGCTTCGATCACCACGAGCCGGGCTCCGGGGCTCGCGGCCCGCGCGATCGAACCGAGTATCTTGCCGGACGACGCGTCGTCCCAGTCATGCAGGATGTAGGACAGCACATAGACGTCCGCGGCCGGCACCGCGTCGAAGAAGTCGCCCCCGAAGACCTCGACACGGTCCGCGAGGCCGTGTCCCCGCAGCAACTCGTGTGCGTCGGACACGACATGCGGCAGGTCGAAGACGATGCCGCGCCGGTCCGTGTCACGGCCGAGCAGTTCGGCCATGACGGTGCCGTCGGCACCGCCGATGTCCGCCACGAGCTTCCCGTCGGGCAGGACATAGCCGTCGAACATCCCTGCCCGCAGGCCGCCCGTCACGTTCGCCATGGCGCCGGTCAGCAGGGCGGCGCGCTCCGGGTCCTCGGCCAGCCACTCGAAGAAGGGCTTCCCGTAAAGCGTCTCCGCGGCGGGTTTCCCTGTCCTCACAGTGCCCAGCAGCCCGCTGAACGGCTGATAGTGCGTCTGCATCCAGTACAGCGCCGCGTCCCGCAGCGAGGCCGGGTGCGACGCGGACAGCAGCTCACCGAAGGATGTCACCTCGACCGTGTCGTGCCCGACGTGACGGAACAGGCCGAGCGGTGCGAGTGTGCGCAAGAGGCGCCGTAGAGCGTCCTCGTCGGCGCCCGTCTCCGTCGCCAGCCGCCCGGGGGACCGAGGCCCCTCCGCGAGCCTGGTGGCGATGTCCAACTCGGCCACGACATACAGCGCCTGGGAGATCTGGAAGCCTGCCAGCATTTGGGTCATCAGCGCCGCCTCGGTCGGGGCCGCGGGTGCGGCTCCGACGGCATCGCTCGTTTCGATAGTGCTCAACACGTCTCATCTCCAGGAAACAACAGGAACTTCAGGAGCACAGGCGTCAGCGCTGTGCTGTGACAGGTGCCGCATGGGGCACTGCGTGGGCGCCTGCAAAATCTTTCCAGCGCGTGGCACCGTCGCAAGAGCAACACCTGCTCAACCAGTGCTCACTTCTGCCTACCGCCTCCGGGACGGGCTCACCGGCCGACGTCAGGGCCGCCGCCTGGGCCAGCGCGGGTGCCAGTCGTGCCTCGACGTCGTCGAACCCCCGTGTCAGGACTCCCTTGACCAGTTCGATCAGAGCGTTGCGGGCGGCCTGCACACCGGCCGGGGTGAGCTCGTTCAGCGTCGCGCCCGCGACTCACTCCCGCACTCCACTCGGCAGTCCTCCCCGCAGCACCGCGCTGGCCGGAGCCGGTATCAGCAGCGTGGGGAGCCTGGCGGCCACGCTGGCTGGCGCCCCCTGGGACATCGTCCTGGCCGTTGCTCTCAGCGGCCTGCTGATCGTGCTGGTGCAATCTGTCGTTCAGGGAACGATTCCCCAGGACTCAGCCGATCGTCTCTCCTGGTGGCAGGCCTACTGGAACCACCGCCGGGCACGCAGCCAGGCCACCGCCCCGCCCGAGCGCCGTCCCCCGGCATGACGACGCACGGCGGGTGGAGCGATGGCTGTTGACATGCGTCAGGCCTGTGTTGGGGCGGACGCCGACGGTCGGTCAGCCCGGCCAGGTGCCGGTAGGCGGCGGGTGGCGGTGGCGCCACCGCGGTCGACGGCGGCTTTCACACCGGCGAAGATAGCGCCCCGCAGGACGGCCGCAGATACCACCTCACGGCCGACCGGGAAGCCTTCACCCGCGAGCCGCCCAAGACGCTGAAGGGCCGGATCGGCTACCTGATCCGGCAGTTGGGCAGCGCAGCGCCCGCGCGGTCGCGCAGGAGATCGGCCTCAGCCAGCGGTCGGTGGAACGCTACCGCAAGGGCGAACGCAAGCACCCGCCCCAGGCCATCGCCGAACGGATCGACGCCGCCGTACGGCAGCGATGGCAGCCACAAGTGCGCAAGCGCCGGCAGAAGCAGGCCGCCACCGCGACCGGGATCACGGTGGAGACGAGGGCCCGGTTCGGGTACACCGCGCCCATCGGCACGACCGACGTCGGACGCTTCCGCCGCCTGACGGTGCGCCTCCCCCCGGCCTACGCACAACGCCTCTTCTACGCCCGCAACACCGGCGCCAGCGACCAACAGATGCGCCAGATCATCGCCGAAGGCTACAAAGAGATCTACTTCCAGGACAGCGGAACCCGCGCCACAGGACTCTCCGACGTCACCCTCAACGACATCGACTACCTCGACCTCGACCTCGACCTCGACCTCGACCTCGACCTCGACTACTGACTCGACGCCGACCGGCGGGCCCGGCACCTGCTTGGGTGAGACGATGCAAGGTAGTTGTCACAAAGGCAGCCTTGTTGTCACCGAGCCAGCGGGCATCCCCCATCGAACCCGGGAACGTGCCCCTCAACGGGCCGCCGCCAGGCGCTCCGGGAGTCGCGTGATCGCGGCGGCCACCACGAACCCGAGTGTGACGCCGGCGGCGGAGGCGATGGTCGCCGCCCAAGCCGCTTCGAGGGAGCCGGGCAGGACGGCGCTGGTGAGCCGGCTCGCGCCGGACAGGGCCGCCAGTGCGGCCAGTGCGGCCAGTGCGGCCGGCCAGCGGTGCCGTACCCCATCGATGATGTCGTCGACGACATTCCAGAGGAGCATCACAGCCATGATGTAGGAGCCGCCGAATTCATCGTCCCAACCCACCGCGGTGACCGTGGCCCCGAAGGCGAGCACCAACAGCCAGACTCCTATCAGCCGCCAATAGGGAGTGGGTTGCTGCCGTCCTGCACCACGGGGGATCCAGAAGAACCGTGTGATGCGTTGGACGACCGTGTCCTTCTGCATGGTCCGCGTCCCGTTCCCCCGTGGCCGACTCCGGTTGGAGCTCAAGAGTAGGACGTACGGCAGCGCGCCGCGGTTGTGGAGTCTCACTGCGAATCAGCGCGGCACGGTCGCCCTCATTCCCCGGAGGGGCACGTCAGACGGTGACCGGTGTTTGCGACTGTGCCCTTTACCCAGGAGTTCCGCGCCGCCGTCGCCGCGGCGAGCCCTTTGGGAGCCGCCCGGGAGTCGTTGGCCAACTCGGCCCTCTGCCGGCGTGGTGTGCCGGTGACAGTAACCCTGCCGATTCCATCGCCGGTGACGAGTAGCGTGCCGATGCCGGAACAAATACCGTGCTTCGCCGACGCGGCGCCGCAGGTCGGCGTTCGTCGCTGGTGACACCTATCGTGCGTCCTCTCATTGGGTGACTGAGCGCTTCAGTTGGCGAGTGAGCGTGACACTTGGCGAGCTGAGCGTTCAGTGTCGATCTTTGCCGCAAGGCGGTTGGCGTCCTCGACTTCTGTGGGGCCGGCGCAGAGGCCGGCGGTGTGAGAGTTCGGTATCGAGGACGGCCTGGCTCCGATGGGGCTCCGGCACGTTTCTTGCCTCGCCAGGAGCGCCGCGCCGACAGGAGGACAGATTCAACTGCCGGCTATGTCTCTCGCTGTTGGACAACACCGGACGGCTGACGGGATTGTCGGCGGCGGACGACATAATCACCACCGTCATGATCACCGAGCCGGCTGGAGGCTGCTGTTGTCCTCGCTGCATGATTTCACCACCTGGGAGCCTCTGCTGGGGCTCCTGCGGACAGCCCACACGGAGGCCCTCGCGGCGCCGGGCGGCAACGTGTCGGGGAGTATCGGTCGGGGCTCGTGGAGCGTGCCCGTACAGCAGCGACGCCCGCAGCCCGGGCGTGCCCTGCTGGTGTCGGACATGCAGGAGGAGTTCGACGCGATCGAACGGGTGCGGAACGCGCTCACCGCGGCGGAAGTTGCCCACATCGCGTTCACCGTGGAGATCGAGCCGAGCGGGAAGACTGTGCTTCATCTGTTTGATCCCAGCCCTGCTGCGGATCCCGGCCTCGGCAACGCTCACCCGGGGGCGCTGCTCCTGGTCGAGGGGGCGGTGCCCGAGCCGTGGCGCCGCCTGCCCGAGGCCGTGCCCGGGGCGCGGCCGGCTCCGTCCGTGGATCTGGCATGGCTGGAACGGACGCTGCGCGAGCGGATACCCGAGGCGATCGGCGCCACCGAGGCGGAGATCGTCGCGGCGGAGGCCCGTCTGGGAGTGGCGCTGCCCGGGGAGATCAAGGTGCTCTACCGGGTGACGCGCGCGCGGTGGGCGGACTGGGGTGACGACAACGAGGCGGCGCAGCGCGTCTTCGACGCAGTTGGCTTCGAGCTGGGCTCCCTGGACGACGTTTCCATCGCCGACAGATCGTGGCGTCCGTTCCGTTGGGAACACGCGGCGATGGAGGCAGCTGTCACCGGGCCGGACGCCGCCGTGCAGGACCTGGTCGGCTCGCCCGGATGGATCGTCATCGGCGACACCGGCGGCGGGGATCGGGTCGCCGTCGACCTGACGCCGGGCCCGTGCGGCCACACCGGACAGATCATCGTGCTCGACCACGAGCAGAGCGTCGGAGCCCAACTGTTCGCCGAGTCCCTCACCGCCCTGGTCCAGGATCCGGAACGGGACTGGTACTCCGGGCACCGCCGGGCCGAACTTCCCTGCGTGGCGTGGGTCAACTACCAGAGTATCAGGAGCATTGAGGCCGCGGCCCACCCCGAACTGGAAGCACTGAGCCTCGGCGTCTGGGACGGCGAACCGTTCAGCCTGGCACCCGTTATCGGGCTGCCACGCCTGCGTACCCTCTCCTGCTACGCCGGAACGCTTGCCGATCCACTGGAGATCGCCGGGCTGACAGGGCTGGAGTTCCTCGAACTCACGCCGGAGGACTGGCGAGTCCTGCTCGACGCCGGTGCTGTCCCGCGCGGCCTGGCGGCCGCCGCTATCAAGGCGTATGGCGACCGGGACACGCGCGCGATCGTCGCCATGGCGAACGAGATCCTCGCTCTCTGGGACCGCCCCCCGATCCCCGAGACCATTGTCCACGGCGACCTTGGGCCCCTGCCGTAGTGACCGTGGCAGCAGTGCTGAACGCTTCACTGGCGAGTTTTGCCAACTGAAGCACTCCGTCACGGTTGTTCAGGCTCGACGTTGTGCCTCGACGAGGCGATCGCCATACAGGAGCGTGCCTGCCTGCTTGACGTGTCGCAGCACAGGTGAGACTTCCATGCTCTGCAGGCCGGTCAGGGACCCGATGCGGTCGGTGGTGAACTCGAACAGTTCGTCAAGGTCGCGGCAGTGCGCGACGGCGTGGATGTTGTAGGTGCCGGACACGGCCGCAGCAAAGGCAATCTCGGGTTGCTGCGCAAGTGTGCGTCCGATGTTCTTAACGGCCGACGGATGTACGCGCAGCCAAAGGTTCGCCCGCGTGTGATAGCCCAGTGCGGCTGCGGCGATCTCGACGTCGAGGTGCACGGCGCGACGCTCCAGCAGAGCGTGAAGGCGACGTGATACACGACCTGGAGTCGAGTCCGCCGCCGCGGCGAGGTCGACGAGACTGGCGCGACCGTCTGCGGCGAGAGAGCCGAGGATTTTCCCGTCCTCTGCGGTGAGGCGCACGGGATCGCGGGCGACGACCGGGGCTTCAGCGAAAGGCGGACCTTCACTGCCCAGCATGGCTTCCTGCTCCGGAGACAGGACGCCGTGCAGCGCGGCCCAGTAGTGGCCGCGGCCTCCCAGGAACTGACGGAGCATCGCGAAGGCGTTGACGTCGAGTACGGCCGCGGTACGCGGAAGCCGCTTTCCGAGCAGGTCTTCGCGCTGCTCACGGGTCCGTGACTGAGTCGCGCAGGTGATTTCGCAGCCGGCCGCGCTCAAGGCGACCCAGTTGACATCGTCACGCTTGGCAAGTGCGTCGGCGATCGCCGAGACGCTGCCGGGGCGGCAGCGCAGTCGCACCAGCCACCTGCTCTGCCCCAGCGCGCCCGGATTCACCATGCCTGCAACGCGGATGACGCCGTCGGCGCACAGGCGCCGGTAGCGGCGCTTGACGGAACCTTCCGTGAGGCCGAGCGCGTTGGCGATCGAGGCGAACGAAGCCCGCGGAGCGACCTGGAGCGCTCGAATGATTCGCACATCATCGGGCTGCACGACGCCGGATTCACACATTCGCATACCTTCCATGAAGAGAATCCTATGAAAGAAGCCCCTTTATTCGCTCCGATAACAGCGCGGCGAGCAGACTCGCGAAGCGCTGCGGGACAGCCGCAGCAGCCCGCTGAGACGGCATCCCGCTGCACGAAGTGAGCTCGCCGCGTAAGAACGGAGATGACCTGTATGCCATCAACTGGCGCAGATCAAGACAGGCCGACAGCACTCATCGTCGGGGCCTCGCGTGGCCTCGGCCACGCGATGGCGGCCGAACTCCTCGACCGGGGATGGAGTGTCATCGGTACGGTCCGCGACACCACCACCGGAACGCCTCTGCATGATCTCGCGGACCGGTCTGGCGGGCGCGTGAGTGTCGAGCACCTCGACATCAACGAGCCGGACCACCTGGCGCCCCTGCATGAACACCTCGCCCACCGCCAACTCGACCTGCTCTTTGTCAACGCCGGCACCACGAACAACGAGCAGACCCCGATCGGGGCGGTTCCGGCATCGGACTTCGTCCACGTGATGATCACCAACGCCCTCAGTCCCATGCGCGTGATCGAAGCGCTCGAAGACCTCGTATCCCCCACCGGACTGATCGGCGCGATGTCCTCCGGGCAGGGCAGCATCACGAACAACACGACCGCTGGCCGCGAGGTCTACCGCGGAAGCAAAGCGGCCCTGAACATGTTCATGCGCAGCTTCGCGACCCGGCAGTCCGAGACGCAGCGCGCCTTCGCCCTCCTGGCACCAGGCTGGATTCGCACCGCCCTGGGTGGGCCGGACGCACCGTTCACCGTCGAGGAAAGCGTCCCCCTGCTCGTGGACGTCCTGCTGTCCAAGCTGGGCGTACCCGGTCTGGCATATCTGGACCGATCAGGTCAGACCGTGCCCTGGTGAATGCGCGCCTTCAAGCCATGCCAACGAAAGACGAGGCCACTTCGACGGGGAGCCAATCTGGCAGGGGGTGCGAACGGATCCGCAACTTGATGACACGTACACGCAGTGGCTGAGAAGCCCGTTCCAGTCGAGGCATGCCTCGAGGAGGTGGTCTGGTGACGGTGGAGGTGCAGGAGGCCAGTTCGGCCCGGCCGCTGCCGCTGGATGCCGGGGAGCCGGGCGGGTGCGGCTGGCAACTGGTGCGGGAGCCAGCGACGGAGGCGCGGCCCCACATCCATTGAGCGCGCGTTCGGCCTTCGGACTCGGCTCCGGCCCCCGGTCGGCGAGAGCGCCGACCGGGGGGCGGTAGACGGAGGGCGTGTGGCACCTTGCGGCCCTTACCGCCTGAGTGCGCAGGTCCGCATCTGCCTGCGGTGGCTCATGGGCTACTTCGCTTGGCTGCGCCTGCGCTCCCCGGGCAGTGGCAGGCCGTCGAGGCTCACGCGGGCTGGGGCAGTTGGGCCGTGCTGCGGCGTCGGGCCGTGTGACGTCCGGCCGCTGCATCTCTCTGCCTGGTCCGGGCCTGCGGTGGTGGGCAGTTGCGGGAAGCGGGAGGTGAGAAGCCCGTGCCGGCCGCCTTCGTAGACGTGTCAGTGCACGTGCGGGCCCCCGGTCATCTGCGGCTTGCCGGGTGGTACGAGCCCCAGGGCCAGCGCAGCAGCCACCGCCGCCGCGAGAGCGCAGACGGTGAAAGCGTCCGTGAATCCGCCGATGGAGCCGGACTCGATGCCTGAGGCGGCGACCGTGGAGACGACCGCCACGCCGATCGAGCCGCCGACTTCGTGGAAGGTGTTGACGACGCCGGAGGCGAGGCCCGCCTCGTGGTGTTCGATCATGCCCAGCGCGGTGGTGGTGGCGGTGACGAAGACCGTGCCGAGGCCGAAGGAGGCCAAGACGAAGCCGGGCAGCAGACCTGCATACACACTGCCGTCGGCGGACAGCCGTGTCAGAGGCAGGGATCCGGCGGCGGCGATCGTCATGCCGGCCGCGGCGACGGCGCGGCTGCCGATCCGGCCGACGAGCCGGGAGGCAAGGTGGGCGCCGAGGCCAGTGGCCAGGGCCACCGGCAGGAACAGCAGGCCGGTCTTCAGCGGGCTGAAGCCGCGGACGTGCTGGAGGTAGACCGAGCCGAGGAAGAAGTAGGCGACCAGCAGCGCGGTGGCGATCAGCATCAGGAACGCGCCGGCGAGCACCGGCCGCCGGGTGAACATCCGCAGGTCCATCAGCGGGGCCCGACTGGCCCGTTCGACCGCGGCGAACCCTGCGTACAGTGCCACCGCGGCGGCCAGCGGCAGCAGAGTGGCCGCGTCGGACCAGCCGGAGTCGCCCGCCTCCACCAGGCCGTAGATGAGCAGGCCGGTGCCCGCGGTGACCAGCAGTGCGCCGGGCAGGTCGAGCCGGGCCGGCTGCGGAGCGCAGGCGGGGACGAGCGCGGGCAGGGCGGCGAGAACGGCGAGGCCGATCGGGACGTTGATGAAGAAGACCCACTGCCAGCCGGGCCCGTCGGTCAGCGCACCGCCGATCAGGACGCCGGCGGCCGCGCCCGAGCCGCCGATCGCCGCCCACACGCCCAGCGCCTTGTTGCGCTCGGGGCCGTGGAAGGCGGTGGTGACGATCGAGAGCGCCGCTGGGGAGAGGAGGGCGGCTCCGACGCCCTGGGCGATCCGCCCGCCCAGGAGCATGGCCGCGCCGCCGGCGAGCCCGGTGACCAGCGAGGCAGCGGTGAAGAGGGCGAGTCCGGCGAGGAGAGTGCGGCGGGCGCCGAGGGCGTCGGCGAGGCGGCCGCCGAGCAGCATCAGCCCGCCGAAGCACAGGGTGTAGGCGGTGACCGCCCAGGTCAGTGTCGTCCGGTCGAGGTGGAGGTCGGCGGCCATGTCGGGCAGCGCGACGTTCACCACGGTGACGTCGAGGATCAGCATGAACTGCGCGACGCAGATGAGGGCCAGCCCCGCCCAGCGGCGCGGGTCGGCCGACGGGTGTTGCTGTTCGGGCGCCTGGTGTGCGGCGTTCGCGGAATGGGTCATGACGCGTCCTTGTCGCGAGAGGCGGAGGCGGAGAAGTCCGGGACGGGGGAAGGCGGCACGGCGGCGACGCCGAGCACGGTGACGTCCGCCCCCACGGCCTGAGCGCGGGTGGTGGCAGCCCGACCCGTCCATAACTGAACTGTACGGCCCAGTACATATGAACTCAACTGTTCAGTTCAGTCGGTTGCTAGAATTGCCCCATGAGCGTGGACAACGTCAAGCAGCCCCCCAGCGGCCCCCGGGCGGAGCTGAAACGGCAGGCCATCGTCCGGGCGGCGCGCGAGCTGTTCCTGCGGGAGGGCTTCGGCACTGGTATGGACGCCATCGCCGCCGAGGCGGGCGTGTCCAAGGTGACCGTCTACAACCACTTCGGCAGCAAGGAGGCGCTGTTCACCGCGGTCATCACCAGCGCGCTCGACGAACCCCTGGGCCAGGCCTCCTCGGCCGCGCTCGAAGGACTGGCCGGAGCCCAGGATCTGCGCGCGGCCCTCATCGACGCCGCCCGCGCCTGGGTGCATGCCGTCAGAACCAACAAGGACGTCATCGCCCTGCGCAACCTGGTCGCCGCCGAACAGCACCGCTTCCCAGAACTCGGCCGCGCCTGGAACAGCCATGGCCCCGAGGGCCACCATCCGGCCGTCGCCGGCGCCCTGCGCACGCTCGCGGACCAGGGCCGGCTGGCCATCCCCGACCTGGAAGTCGCGATCATCCAGCTCTACGCGCTGCTGGTCTTTCCCCACATGGTCTTCAGCACGTACGGCACACACATGGACGAGAGCCTCACGGACCGCCTCATCGTCAGCGGCGTGGACATGTTCCTCGGCCACTACGGTCCGAGAAGGGCGACAGGCACCCAGAAGTGAGGCAGCGGACCGGCCGCGTTCAGAGCCTCGCCCCACCGGACTCCAGCGCAGGTTCAGGTGCGACTGGATGAAGTCGTGCAGCTCCGGGTTCTGGCCGATCTTCCCGGTCTTGGGGCGGGGCCGGCGGGCGTCGGCGCGGCGCTGGGCGGTATAGGGCCGGTACTGCCAGCGGCCACCGCGACGTCCTGGCCGCCGAACGCAAGGAACGCGCCCGTGTCCGCAGCGAGAAGGGCATCCGCTGGGGCGGCCGACCCCTCTCGCCGCAAGATCAGGCAACTGGGCGACCGTTCCAGGGCACAGCACGACCTCCGTCGCGGATGTGTCTGGGCTACTTGACCAGCCGGAAGGCGGGATGCCCGACCCAGGCCCGCAGGAACTCCGCCGTTCCCAGCGCCATCCAGTCGTCGTCCGCGATCCCCGACACTCCCGGAAGGCCAGCGACGAGCGACGCCTGTCCGTCCTGCAGCTCGGCTTTGGCCACGCCTCCGATGACGTCCATGACAGCAGCGGTCAGCAGGGCCGTGGTCACGTGGTCGATCTCGCGGTTGCAGCAGGCGCTGACATTGACGGCATGGGTCGGCCTGAAGCCGAGGATGGCCTCCACCTCGGGCTCGTCCGCGTGCTCAGCCTCGAAGGTGCTCTCGTCGCCGACACCCGGTCCCATCAAGTAGACCAGGAACGGCCGACGCCAGTCCTCGCGCTGCGGATTGAATCCCACCAGGGCTGTGAGCTCCTCGTCCGCGATAGTGTCGCCGAGGAGCCGCAGCGGGAACGGGTTTCGCCAGTCCTTCTCTTGCCTGTCCTTCTCTCGCCTGTCCTCGACGCCCAGTCGCTCTGCGGGCACGTTGACGTCGAAGAACCCGGGCCGCTTCTCGTCGAGGTGGGAGGAGAGCCTCACCATCAACGCGCGGAACTCCCGCAGCACAGCCGGGGAGAGCGGCTCCGCCAACTCAATCACCAACGTCGGACCAGACATGCTGGGAGCCTAGTTTGACCGGCTCCGCGACCACTCAAGTTCTTCCCACACCCCGGCCCCCTGGCAGCGGGGCAGAGGGAAAGGGCTGACGCGGTGTGCGGGTGGCGGCCGGTCGGCCGCACATCCACACCATGGCCGTGCTGTGCAGGTTATGAACGCACTATGAGCGTTCCGTTACCGTTCGCACATATTGCTGCAACTTTCGCCTGTAACATCCATCTATATGCCTTATACGAGAAGTTGACACCCCGCCAGACAGACCCCGTACGAGCCCTGGCCGGCCCGCAGCTATCGCCAGGACGCGCCATCCCAGCAACCGCGCGACCGTCACCCAAAAGTGCGTAACAGCCCCTCGAACTCTGCGCCGGTGCCGGCGCCGAGTCGCTGGTCACGCGCGGCCGGCGTGCCGCGGTGTTGGTCGAAAAGACGATGAGCCGCCGATGACGCCGTCGGCATGACATCGCCCCACAACCGCAACCACACATGGCCGTGTGCGGCTCTCCCCCTGCACATCCACTCACTACCGGAGGAGACCGACGTGACCATCACCCTTGAACACCACACACCGCAGACCTTCATCGACCCCTACGCCGCCGACCCGGCCCAGACCGTCTGGCCTCCGGCCGCCACCGGGCAGGACACGGACTACCTGCTGCCGCCACCCAACCCCTCCGAGCGCCTGAGCATCCTCATCACCCCCCGCGACGAGCGCCGCCTGGCGCTGCACGCCGCGCTGACCGTCGCCGGTATCCCGCCCCGGCCCGAGGACCGCGACGCCATCGACCAGCTCAGCGCCCTGCCCGCCGGCATCAACACCACCCTGCAGCGCTGGCTGCACCACACGACATGAAACGGACAGAAACCCGCGAGGTCCCTACGCGCTGGACGCGCACGGAACCCAGAACCAAGTGACCGGCGCGAGAACCCATGGGGCGCTGGCATGGTCGAAGCCGTGAATCACGAGCCTGGGCGTCGGGCCCGGCGCAGGTCGGACTCTTGGCGACGAGAGAAGCCCTGGGTGTGTGAGGGTGGGGCAGCGCCGTCTGGAAGCGTCAGCGGCGGTGGACTGAGCTGAGCCGGGGAAGTACGGGGAACTGTGATGAGCCAGGTGCTGTATAGCGAGCGGTCGTGGAATCCACTGGCGCGGACCGTGGAGTTGACCGAGGACGGGCTGCGGGTGGGCGGCTGGACCATGCCGCTGAGCGAGCTGAACCTCGGTGCCATGGCCGAGGCTTTCCAGCAGGGGTGCTGGCTCGGGGGCGGCGGGACCGAACGGCCCCTGCAGTTGTTTTCGGAGGGGGCCGGGGTCGTCCCGGTGACCCGGGTCACCGGGACCGCCAGGCCGGTGCGGGTGCGGCAAGCCGCCCAGTTCGCCCGTGAGCTGGGCGCGATGGCGGTACGGCAGTGCGGCGGGCCCCAGCAGGTGGCCGCCCTGGCAGCCCGCGCCCAGGCCGAGGGTGTACCGCTGTGGATCGCGCGGCGGCACACGCTGGGGCCTGCGGGCCCGGTCACCGTCGCCCTCGACCGGCGTCTGGGGCGCGTGGACGTGTGGGGACCGCACGCACCCGTCGTACGGATCCGGGCGCCGCACGGTTTCCAGCCCGATGCCGCCGACCCGTCCAAGGGCCTGCGTCTGACCGTCGGCGATGTTCCGGCGCAGCTCAGCCTGAACAAGAAGAAGCGCAAATCCAAGAGTTCCGTGGAGGTGCGGCTGCCCGAGCGGCAGTGGGTGCTGCGGCGGGAGAGCGCGCTCACTTCGTGGCTGCTGGGCGGTGAGCGGCCGGTCGCCCTGCTGACGTGTCCCCCGCGCCGCCCGGTGCTCGCGCCGGGCACGCTGCTTCGGCCGCTGGCCGACGTGCCGTACGAGAGCACCGACCCGCTGGATGCCGTTATGGCGCACGTCTTCGCCGTCGCTTTCGGGCTCGGGGACGCGACGGGCATGGCGAGGTTGGGGCCGGAGCGGCGCCCGACGGTCGCCGGGGGCGAGCCGTTCGCCACCGACGCGACGTGGGACCGCCCGTGGTTCAGCAACCTCGGGAGCGGCAGTTATGACAACGAGCCCGGTGGCGGCGACGGTTGGGGCTGGGACGGCGACGGGGTGGATTCCGGAGGGAACGACAGCTCAGGCGGCGACGGAGGTGGAGGCGACTAGGGCGTGTACCAAAAGTAGATCTTGGTGATGGCCTCGCCTTACTTCAGAGGTAATCGTCTCCGCGTGCCCACGCTGGCAGGGTTGATGATCTCTCCGCGTCGGAGGACGCGGACCAGGACGGAGAGGTCAGCCATGTCCATGGCCGCACTTACGAACACGCGCACCGTGGTTGAGGAGTTGCTGCGCAGAATTGGCGAGGGCGAGCCCGACCGCATCGCCGAGCTGTATGCCGAGCAGTGTGATTGGAAGCTCGACTGGCCGGATGCCGAGCACGGCCGTACGGCTACGCCGTGGATCCGGCACCGGTCCACCCGGGCCGACGCGGCCGCCCACTATCGCGAGCTTGCCGAGCACCACGTGCCGGAGTATGTGGCAACTAAGGTCGAGCGCATCCTTATCGACGGAAGCAACGCGGTCGTGCTCGGCGAGATCCGTCAGACCGCCCGGCCCACGGGACGTGCCTATCAGGCGCGGTTCGCTCTGCATCTCACCGTCGAAGACGGCCTTGTCACCCGGCACCATGTCTACGAGGACAGCCTGGCCGTCGCCCAGGCCTTCGAGGCGGAGAATCGGTGAAAGACCACCGGTCCAGCGAGATGCTGCTCACAGCCACTCGTTGATGGCCGCGACGAGGACGGTCGCCTCGTAGCGGACCGCGAGCTTGTCGTCCCTCGTGGCCACGGCCCGGTGCCTCTTGAGGCGATTGATGCCGCACTCGACCGCGCGCCGCGCCTTGTAATCCTGCGGGTCGAACTTCGGTGGCCGGCCGCCGCGCGAGCCGCGCTTCTTGCGGTTGCGGGCCTGGTCGACCTTGGCCGGGATGGTGCATCGGATCCCGCGGCGGCGCAGGTAGGCACGGCTCTTCCGGGAGGCGTACGCCTGTCGGCGCGCACCCGCCTGGGTCGGTTGCGCGACCTGCCCGGCCCCAGCCGGGGAACCCGGATGCGGCCGAGGACGGCCTCGAACTGCGGGGAGTCCCCGCGCTGTCCGGCGGTGATCACGATGGACATGGGCTTTTGCCCCTGCTCGACGGCCAGATGCACCTTGGTGGTCAGACCGCCGCGTGAACGCCCGAACCCGTGGTCGGCCGACTCGGTGGCAATGCCGCCGGGCGGCTCCTTCTGAAGCTCCCCTTTTTCCTCGCACCGGCGGCGTGCTGGTGAGTCCGGCAGACGGTGGAGTCAACGTTCAAGTCCCAGATGATCAGGTCTTTCGCGTCGGCCTGGGCCTGAAGCTGGGTGAAGGTGCTTTGCCTCAGGAACCGTGCCAGGGCAGCTCCGTAGGAACCGGCAAGCCGGTCGACTATCTCCCGGCGAGGTTCGGGCGCGGGCCGCAACCGGGCTCCCGTACACGCCACCCTGTCCTTCAAGATGCGAGCTTGCAGAAACGTGTGGGTCACATCAATAATCCACGGGCCGTAATCGATCACTGGGAGGCTTCCCCGGTCTTCATTCCAGACCGAATGGGAGCCCAGTCATGGCACAGCCTCAGGTCGGGCCGGGAACGAGTCGCCGAGCGTTCCTGCGCCGCGTTGGAGTAGCCGGTGGCGCCGGAGCCATGTTCGCCACCATGGGGGCCCTCGGCCTCGCGCCCACGGCCGCCTACGCGGCAGAGAAGGAGGCGTCCTTCCAGGCACCGCGCCGCAGCGACTTCACCCTTCAGGGACGCGGCGGCAAGCCTGCCAGAGTGGTCGTCATCGGAGGCGGCATCGCGGGTCTCACCTCAGCTTACGAGCTGGGGAAGGCCGGCTACGACTGTACGATCCTCGAGGCCAGGGACCGCGTCGGTGGCCGAAACCTCACCATCCGCGGCGGCGACAGCCTCACGGACATCAACGGCAGCAGCCAGACGGCCCACTTCAGCAAGGGCCAGTACATGAATGCGGGCCCGGCCCGCCTCGCCCAATGGATGGTCACCCTCGACTACTGTCGCGAACTCGGCGTCCCGATCGAGGTCTTCACCAACACCAATGCCAGTGCGCTCATCTACAACCCGGGCCAGGGCATGACGAAACCGGTCCACTACCGGACCGCGAAGGCCGACGTGTACGGCTATGTCTCCGAGCTGCTCTCCAAGGCCACCAACGCAGGCGCTCTCGACGGCGAGTTGACGGCCGACGACAAGGAGCGGCTGCTCACTTTCCTCAAGAGCTACGGCTCGCTCGGCGCCGACTACACGTACACCGGCACCGAACACCGCGGGTTCACCGTCGACCCCGGCGCCTCCGGGACGCCCGGTGAGGAACTCGGCAGCGTTCCATCGCTCTCGGACGTCTTCGCCTCCAACGTGGGCCGCACCTTCTCGTTCGAATTCGGTTACGACCAGGCGATGCTGATGTTCCAACCCGTCGGCGGGATGGACCAGATACCCAAGGCTTTCGCGCGCGCCATCGGACACGAGAAGATCCGCACCGGCGCGGCCGTGACCGATATCAAGAACACGATGGACGGCGTGGTCGTCACCTACACCCAAGGCGGCCGTTCCCGTGTGATCAAGGCCGACTACTGCATCGCCACCCTGGCACCGCATATCCTCGCGAAGACCCCGCACAACCTCGGCACCAAGGTGCAGAGCTCGCTCCTCGCCGTGAAGCCCGCCAACGCCTCCAAGATCGGCCTCGAGTACCAGAGCCGGTGGTGGGAGAAGGACCTCAAAATCTTCGGCGGTATTACCGAGACCGACATGGACCTGGACCACATCTGGTACCCGTCCTATGGCCACCTCGGCGACCGTGGCCTGATCATCGGCTACTACAACACCGGTGCTCACTCGGACGTGTATTCGGCGCTCACCCCGCCCCAACGGCTGGAGCGTGCTGTCGCGCAGGGCGTCATGATCCATGGCGACAAGTACCGTACCGAGTTGGCGGCTTCCTTCTCCCATCAGTGGAAGCTCGCCCCGTACCTCGAGGGAGCCTGGCACTCGATGCCCGGGGGCCCCGACGCGCCGGCGTACGCGCCGCTCAACATGGCGCAAGGCAATGTGTACTTCGCCGGTGACTACCTGAGCTATCTCGACGCCTGGCAACACGGGGCGATCTCCTCGGCACGCAAGATCGTCACGGAGCTCCATGCGCGCGTGCTCGCCTCCTGACGTTCTCCTTCGGCGGCGCGCGGATCGATTCGGACGGGCGGGCGCCAGATAGCCGATGGTTCGCCGGTGGCTGGTCCGTATGCGGGCCGCAAGGCCGCAGGCGGTCTGTTCTGCGGCAACTTTCGCCGAGGACCACGACACCGCCGCCCTCGCCGCGGACGTAGCCATTGGCCCGGACGTCGAAGGTGTGGCAGCGGCCGTCCGGGGAGAGGCCGCCGAACTTCCAGGCCCCATGGTGCTTTCGGCCAGGAGCTTCAGATCGACGCCACCGGCGAGGGCCAGCGTGGCTTCGCCCCTCGCCAGGCTCTCGCAGGCCAGATGCACGGCGACCAGTGAGGAGGACTGCCTGCCCCGTGTCCACCGCGAGGCTCGGTCCGCCCAGCCCAAGCAGGTAGGAGACCCGGTTGGCGATGATGCCGCGCTGCGATCCGGTCGGCGAGGTGCGGCTCGACCGCATCACGTCCCGCGTGGCCTCGCTCCCGGTCGACCTCCTCCGCCACGAGCTCTTCCGCACGCACAACTCTGTACCGGAGGAGACCCTGGAGCAGATCGTCGACGACGTCTTCTTTCCGCTCCTGCACCGCTGAGCGCCTGTCAGGGTTGTGGACAGCACGTTACCGGCCTTGTGACGACACGACTTGTGGACACCGGTCCGACATCCGAACGCTTCTGACGGCTCTTGATCGGACAGCCTCCGGCCAGCCAACATCACACGAGTGGTTCGTGAGGCGCTGGCTGGCGCGTCGGGCTCGCTCGTAACCGCCCAGGGCCAGTTGAGGAGCCGTCAGAAACAGCCTGGCCGCCCATTTCAGAAGGCGTGCGCCATCAGCTCCGCGAACAGCGCGTGCTCGTCGACCTCCAGACCCCGCGAGCGGAACCAGCCGCAGATGTTGGCGCAGTCCCGCTGGAGGAAGTCCATCCCGTTGAGGTTGCCGACCAGGTCGACGATCTGTGGCAGGTCGATGATGACCAGCCGCTCGCCCGCCGCCAGGATGTTGTACGCCGAGAGGTCGCCGTGCACGAGGCCGCTCTGCACCATCGTCGCGAGCGCGTCGGTCAGCTGCTCGAAGTAGGCCGCCAGCAGCTCGCGTGAGGGCCGAACCTGGGCGAGCCGGGGCGCGGTCGCGACGGTGTCGTCCTCATCGACGACGGTGATCCACTCCATCAGGACCTCGGTGCCGTCGATCTGGACCGGATAGGGAACCGGCAGCCCGAGATTCCAGAGCCGCACCAGCGCACCCCACTCGGACACCGCCCACTCGCCGGCCGCGACCTGCCGACCGAAGGTGCTCTTCCGTTTGACGGCCCGCTCGTCACGTGAGCGCTTCATCGAACGGCCCTCGGTGTAGGAGGCGGAGCGGTGGAAGGACCGGTGCTCGGCAGAGCGGTACCGCTTGGCCGCCATGACCACGCCGCCGGCGGGGTCGAGCGGGTCGGCGCGCTCGACGAGGTGGACGTCGGCCTCCTTGCCGGTCTTGAGGACGCCGAGCTCGGTGTCGATCGCGCCCTGCGAGGTCACCACCCAGTCCGGGAGCGGCTCGGGGCCTCGGCAGAGGGGTTCGACGCTGAGCCAGGTCGACCAGCGCTGGCCGTCCTCGAGGTCGTCGTAGGCACGGAAGTCGAAGACGAACCGCTCGTCGACGTCGCTCAGGTCGTGCGACTGCGGGACGTAGCGGTCGGCGTCGGTGCTGAAGGCGTCAGGAAATGCCGGGTGTTGAGGGTGCTGGTGCTGCGAGAGATCGTCGTGAGACATCGCTGGAAGTGCTCCATGAGGCGAGAGGGAGGCGGTCTGCGGGCAGGCCGAGAACAGTCGTAGTCACGGTCGTGCCTCCTCTCGTGGAGCACCGGGCAGCTCCCGGTGACCCGCCCATGGTGCGGGTGGGACACGGGGCACAGCAACCGAATAAAGTCGGCCCGCGTCGAGCGGCCCCAGCTGTGCCGCCGGCTCCGGCGTGATCCTCCGGACCGAGCTCGACCTGTTGCTCTTCGTAGGACGCCCCGACGCATGGCGTCGTGGTCGACACCCCGACGGGCAAGAAGTGCTGTCCTCCGGCCCGACGACGACCGCTACGCGGACAGCGGCGCCCTGATCATCCCGGCCGGGCACTCTCCGGCCGACCGCCACGCTGACCCCGTCGTCTCCCCTTTCGCCAGCTTGAGCAGCCGCAACGTCTCCACCGGTCCGTCGCACGCCTTAGCGGTCGCGGTCGCGCGGCCGGACAGCGCCGCGCGGGCCGCCGCTTCGGTGTCGATGGCGTCGGTCTTGCCGCGGCGCCGACGGACGGCCGTCGGGCTGGTCGACCTCGGTCACCTCGATGCCCTCGGCGCTGAGGTGGCGGGCCGGCGCGGCGCCGTAGGAGCCGGTGCACTCCACCCCGGCTCGTCGAAGGGTGCCGAACGAGCGTGCCCAGGCGACGAGTTACTGATAGCCCTCGGTGGTGGCCGGGAAGATGCGGCCGTCCAGGGCGACGCCGAGGGTGGTGATGACGGCTGCGGCGTGGACGTCCTTGTGGGTGTCGACGCCGAGCAGGACCTCCTCCGCGGCGTCGAGCGGGACGTGACACGGGGCAGCGGCTTGTGGGCTGCGTGATGCGGGCTGCGTGATGCGTGATGCTGGGCGGGGTCACCTGTCTCCTGATCGCCTCGGGACCGGTGCCGTCGCAGGGCCGGGGAGGTCAAGACGGTGACGGTGCCTGTCGCGAAGGCCCTATCGGGACACATCTCCTGCCCTGCGGCAGCTGATGCCGCTCCGGGTGGTGGCCCACAGATCAACACTCAGGGCACGAGGCCAGTCGTAGCGCGAGTCAGGCCACCACTCGAAGCGGCACCTGATCATCCTCACAGTCGTAGGGGACCTTGCCGCGCGGCACGCCGCCCAGCACTTGAAGCGCGTGGACGTGGCCTTCCAGGAACGCTTCCTGCCCGCACGAAGCGAGACCAGGAGGCGACCACTGCCGCCACGCTGCCCTGGGTGGTGCTCGATGGCGCCGCGGCCGATCAGACCGGCAAGCGAGTTTCTTCGGGAGCTGCCGGCTTGCGGCAACACTCCGACTTCCTGCCGGTCCTATGCCTTGGACCTGCTGCGCTGGTTCCGGTTCCTCGCCGCAGTGGACGTCGAACGGAGCCGTGCGAAGCGCGTGGACGTACGCGACTTCGTCCTCTGGCTCCGCACATGGCACAACCCGGCGCGGGACAGGCGTCACCCGGACGCACCCGTGCCGGGGTCGCTGAACGCGCGCACCGGCAAGGCGTACCTGAAGTCGGGCTACGCCCCGGCGAACCATCAACCATGCGGTGTCGGTGCTGTCGGCGTTCTACGACCACCATCGGCAAACCGGGCATGGTCCACTGGTCTCCCCGGTACCACCGCAGTCCCGTGACGGGCGCCGGCTGGAGGCGCATCACAACCCGCTGAGGCCTTTCCGGCTGCACCGCCGGAGCGCCTACCGCAACAGAAGCAGGTCGACCGCGAGCCCCGGGCGGTCCCAGACGATGTCGTCGAGGACCTGTTCACCTCGCTGGGCTGCCACCGCAAACGGGCACTGTTCTCCCTGTTCTTGTCCAGCGGCGCACGGGCGCCGAGATGCCGGGCATGACGATCGGCGATGTCCACCCGGGTGAGGGCCGGATCTACGTGCAGACCAAGGGCCTGGGCGGGGCGAAGGAAGCATGCCCGGGCCTCACCGGCAGCCTTCGCCTGCTGGCATGGGAACGGGCTCTTCCTTGTATTCGGTGCTTGTGTGAGGGATCCGGCGTGGGTTTTAAGGGGTCAACACGATGCGCTGCCCGGGACCGGTGGAGGTGTTCCACGATTGCTCGACCTGGGACAGGGGCATCGCTACGGGGGCCACGGCCAGGTCGCCTGCGGTGATCTCGGCGGCAAGGGAGGGAAGTTCGGCGAGGATGCCGGCTGTGGTCACCGAGCCCTGGCCGCTGCCCATGACGGTGAGAGCTCCGGCGCGCAGCAGGTAGGACGGCAGGGTGATCTCTTGTCCGGCGACTGAGCCGATGTGGATCCAGGTCAGTGGCTTGGAGCGGTCAGTGCGGGCGGTCAACACCGCGGGTATCGCGCGCTCGGTGGGGTGGCCCCACAGGTAGTCGATGACAACGTCGACGTCCGCGGCCGCCCGGCCGAGCCGCTCGGCGACGTCCTTCTCGTCGCCGTCGAGGCTGACCGTCTCGTCGGCGCCGAAGTCCCTGAGCAGGTCGAGGCGCTGCGCGTTGCGGCCGGCGCCGACGACGCGGGAGGCGCCGAGGCGCCTGGCGATCTGGACGGCGAGTTGTCCGGCGTTGCCGGTGGCGCCCAGCACCAGGATGGAGTCGCCGGCCTGGAAGCCGATGCGGCGGCGCAGCGCCACCCAGGAGGAGATGCCGGGGTTCATGGCCGCGGCCACGGCGAGGGGGTCGGTTCCGGGCGGCAGGGTGATGGCACGGCGGCGGTCGGCGACGGCCTGTTCTGCCATGGCGCCCAGCGCGGTGTCCGGGGCGACGAAGTAGAGCAGTTCACCCTCTGCGGTGCAGCCGACCGCGTCGATGCCGGGGATCAACGGCAGAGTGCCGTCGGAGGTGTAGTGGCTGCCGTCGGCGGAGGAGCGCACCCGCGGATGCAGACCGGCCGCGAGGACGTTGACGAGTACCTCGTGCGCACCCGAGGGAGTGGGCGTCTCGAACTCCCCGTAGCAGCGAGGAGCGTCGAAGGAGCGAACGACTGCTGCGCGCATGGGAGTCTCCGGTTTCTCGTTGCCTGCGCCGCGCCGGCTGCAATGGCCGGCGGCGCGGCGGAACAGCCGCCACCGCCACCCGAATTTGGTTTGCGGCACGTACTAAATCGAAGATAGTTTGTGGCACGTACCAATGCAACTAGACTGGCCGCATGACCACCGAGCCCGCCGCCCCGTCCGGCAGTACCGACGATCGCCCCTTGAACACCGCGGACGCCCTGGTGCAGCTGTCCTTCCTGATCCAGCGCATCCTGTCCGCCACCGGCGCCGGGCACGATCTGTCGGTCATCCAGATGCGACTGCTCGGCGTGCTGCGCGACCGGCAGGCCGGCATGCTCGAACTCGGCAGCCACCTCGGCCTGGACAAGTCCTCCATGACCGGCCTGGTCAGCCGCGCCGAGAAACGCGGCCTGGTGAGACGCTCACCGTCCCCTCACGACGGCCGGTCCGTGCTCGTCTCCCTCACCCCGTACGGCCGACAGCTCGCCGACGAGGGCAGTGCGGAAATCGGCCGCCGCATCACCGAGCTCGCCGGACACCTCACCTCGACCGAACGCACCCAGCTCACCCAACTCGCCGCTGCTCTGCTGCGCGTCCAACCCGCCGCGGCCCCCGGGCGCTGATCACCGACGCCCGGTCCGCAGCCACACCGCCACCCACGGGATCACCAGCGCCGTCAACCAGGTTTCTGAACCGGCAATACACACGCGTCAGGGGATCAACAGCGAACTTCACCGAAGCCATTCAGGGCGCGTATCGAGTCGTGATCAAACTGTCCACTTCGCCCGCCGCCTGTGCGACTCGCGTGAGAGCATCCGTCCATGAGCAGCGACCTGGAAGTGAGTGCTCTGGCGATCAACGTCACGATCCCGCCAGCGCTCCGCTGGACGGACACGCGACGTGGTGAAGAGTTCCAACTGACCACGCTCAACATCCGGCTTCTCCCGGACGGTCACCTCGCTGCGAAAGCCTATGGCCGACCAGTCGGCGGTGGTCGGGGTGCATATGTCTCGTTCCCGGTCCCCGACGAACCAGAACTGGCGGCTCTGGTTGTCGACGCAGCCAGCCGCGCCGGGACGTTGTGGGCCGCCCATCGCGGTCTCGGCTGAGCCTAGTTCGGCTCGAGGGCAGACCCTGGCAGTTCCGGACTCCGCTCTCGCGGCGGGGTCTGGTCCGGTAGATCTTCGTGTATGACGCGACTGCAACTGACGGACACAGAGTGGGAGTTCATCGGGCCTTACCTGCCGATCGGCGCGTACGGCCCGTACCCGAGCGGCTGCGGCAGCAGTTCGAGGGTGTGATCTGGCGGTTCAGGACATTTGCCCGAACCACCTGGCGAACGCTGCTTCTTCTCGCCGACGAAGCAAGACGTGACCGACCGGATCGGGAACGTCACCCGGCAGCATTACGAACCGCGCGTCACTCAGGCGAAAGGGCTGATCGCGCAGGTCGCCCGCGCGCTGTTCGTCCTGGGCGACATGGCGCTGGAGATCGGACCGATGCGTCCGGTGCGCAACAACGTCCGCGGCCTGGAGGCCGCGGGTCGGGAGCTCGGTCTGCGGGGGCGTTCCACGGTGGTTGTGGCCGGATTTCGTCACCGGTGGGTCACAGGGCGGAGTGCGGGAGAACTGCCGGCTCAACGGTTCTGTCTGGTTCGACGAGGGCGGCGAGGAGCCGTGCTCCGGACAACTGGAACTCGGGGGGACAGCATGCGTTACGTCAACGGAATGCGCGGTTCGGCGGTGGCGGTCGTCGTGGCTTCGGCGGCGCTGGCGGTAGCGGGATGTCAGCCCGGCGGGAGCGGTGCGGACACCGGAGACGGCGGCGTCACCCCCTCCGCGGCCGTCAGCTCAGCGGCCTCCTCCTCCACACCCGGCACCCCGAAGCCCGGCAGCTCCGCCTCCCGGCCCGCGTCCTCCGCGCCCGCCGCCTCCGCACCCCCGTCGTCCGCACCCGCTCCGGGCGGTTCGGCGCCGACCTGTTCCGCGGGCAGTCTGAAGGCGACCGCCCGTCAGGCCGCCGTGCGGCCGGCCGGTACGGGGACCGGGGCGGCCGTCGTCGAGTTCACCAATGTGTCCGGGCGGACGTGCGTCCTCAAGGGACACCCCACGGTGGCCGGCGCCGGGAACGGCTCTCCCGAGATGAACGTGCCGCTCACCGTCAAGCCGACCGGAGCCGCGGCGCCGGTGAAGGTGGCCGCCGGCGGCAAGGCGTGGGTGAAGCTGACGTTCGTGCAGGTGCAGGGAGAGGCCGACGGGTACTGCGTGTCCGGTTCGGCGCCCGTGCTGTATCCCACGATGGTCCTCCGGCTGCCGGGGTCCGGGGCGCATCAGGTGGCCCTGGAGGACGGGCAGTTCGCCGAGTGCGACGACACCGTGACCGTCACCGCCGTATCGGCGCTCAGGCCTTCTTGACGGCCTGCGGGCCGCCACGAGTTCTCTGACATCGCCGACCGGGCGAGGAAAGATCAGATGACCGCTCGCGGCTTCCTGCCGGACTGCTGATGGGCGAGGCGAGTGCGACGGCCGGGCCCGGCGCCGCTCGGAGCGGCGGATCCAGGCGGTCGGCTTCCCGAGGAAGAAGTCACTGCGGACCTTCAACTTCGGCGGAGCCCCGCGGCAAGGATCAGGTGAGCCGCTGTCGGGCTTCTTCCAGCGACCCGACCACCGAGTAAACGTCCGGGAGGTTCAGACCGACGTACAGGGCCTCTCCATCGAGGCTGCCGCCCGGCTCGTAGAGGCGCACAATCGGCGTCGGGAGTTCGTCGTTGAACTTGGGCGGGTCCCAACCCACGACCCGTCCGAGGAATGTCTTCCCTTCTGCCTGGGCGGCGTAGAACAGCAGGTAATGTGCCGGGTCGATCAGCCAGGGATCAGCCCGGTGCGACCCCCGATCGTCATGCCCCTGCGGCCATGAACCGTCGGACGACGCAGCACGCCAAGCCTGTTCCACATCTTCTGCTGTCCGGCCTATCCAGTACTTCTCGGTCGTTGCGCCGAGAGACACGTATTCGGGTTGGCCCTCGGTCCCGTCCGGGCCGAGAAACCGCACAACTGGCTCGATCGCGGGCCCGGTGATCTCGTTGAGATACCGGTAGAAGGCAACGATCCTGCCCGTCCGCAGCCTGCCGTCCTGGTCCTCGCCGTAGAAGTACCGGCCGTGCCGGTAGTACTGATCCGTGATGTCTTCGTAGTGCGGCCAGTGATCATATCCACGCTTGCGATAGTTCATCGATGACCCTTCAGACGTCGGCGACAGGCAGCACAGACTACTGACCCCCGGGCCTGCAGAATTCGGATCGTGAGGATCAGAGCGACACGTCGATGTAGTCGATGTCGGTGGACCCGACCTCGAGTTGGTGGCACGGCATCCGTTCGCCGGACAGCGGCGCGGCAACCGGCATGACGGTCAGGCGAGGCGGCGGAAGGCCCAGCGCACCAGCTCCTGGTCCACGCGGGGGCGGCCGGTGCGGCACCGGGATTCCGTGCACGGCCTGCACCTCGGTCAAAAAGTCACGGGCGGCATCCCGGAACTGGTGACCAACGCGCACAAATACGCGCCCGGCCCGTGCCTGCTGGACCGGGGATCAGCGACGGCGCCGTGGAGGCCGGCGTGTGGGACACCGGCCCGACGCCGCCAGTGGCCCACAGCCTTGATCCGGGTCGGGTCGGGCCGGACAGCACGGCCTGGACATCGCAGGCTGCGCGGCTGGCAGGCCGGCAAGGCTCTTCTTACTCCATTTCCGATGATGGGACCTCACGGGCAGCCCGTCGTGCAGCCGGCCTCGTAGGACACCGACGCTTCTGCTTTGATCAAGGGAACGAAGGCCCTGGTCAGGGCCCTGCTCCTGCACCGCCATCAGCAGCATGCGGCCGTGCTGGAGGGCCTGCGGGCCGCCGTCGAGCTGGGCACCTGCAGCGACGACGTGGTCACCTCACCCTGGAGGCCCGCAAGGCCTCCCAGGCAGCCGGCCGGGCCCAGACCGTCACCGCCACACCGGCAGCGGCAGACCCTTCTGAACCGTTGGATCCGCAGTTGCCGCAGGTCAGCCATCTGACCCCGTGTCGTCTGGCCAGGTCACTGCCCGAGGCTGCCCGCACGCTGCCCCGCCTGGAGCAGTGGGAGGAACTGCTGAAACTGCGACGGAAGGATTCGTCATGACTGCCGCCCAGCACGCGCTCACCGCCCAGGCATCCGACGCCGCGATCGACACCGCCTGCCGGATGCTCCGCCTTCCCACCATGCGGGCCAGGCCGCCGACACCGTCGCCCGCGCCGAGCGCGAAGGGCTCTCCTACGCCGGATTCCTCGCCGAACTCCTACTCGCCGAATGCGAGGACCGCGCCCGCCGCCGGGCCGAACGCGGCATCTGAGTCGCCCACTTCCCCCGCGAGAAGTCACTGCGCGAGTTCGACTACACCGCCAACCCCAACGTCGATCCGGCCGTCGTCCACCGCCTCGCCACCTCCGACTGGACCACCAAGGGCTACCCACTGTGTCTGATCGGGGACTCCGGCACCGGCAAATCCCACCTGCTCATCGGCCTGGGCACCGCGGCCGCCATGGCCCGCTACCGCGTCCGCTACACCACCGCCGCCTCCCTGGTGAACGAGCTCGTCGAAGCCGCCGACGACAAGCAGCTCGGCAAGACCATCGCCCGCTACGGACGCATCGACCTTCTGGAAATCGACGAACTCGGCTACCTCGAACTCGGCCGCCGCGGCGCGGAGATGCTCTTCCAGCTTCTGACCGAGCGCGAGGAGAAGAACAGCATCGCCATCGCCTCCAACGAGGCGTTCACCGCCTGGTCAAAGACGTTCACCGACCCGCGGCTCTGCGCAGCCATCGTGGACCGGCTCACCTTCAACGCCACCCTGATCGAGACCGGAACGGAGTCCTACCGGCTGGCCCGCACCAAGGCGAACAAGACCAACGGGCTGAGGTGAGCGCCTGCCAAGGATCAGGAGCTGAGATGCTCATGCAGCATCTTCAACTCGCCGTCCCGCCGCACGACGACGTTAGTGCCCCGACCCTGGCCAGAGCGGAGTTCGCCGTTCACGACGCCGGTCCAGGCGAACAGATAGCGACACACCGCGACATCAGCGGTGAGCACAGGCCACTCCAGCTCACGCACTTCATACACCTCGTCGAGGATCCCCGCGAACGTCTTCTCGATCGCGGATCGGATCTCCTCGATGCCCCGATGCGAACCGTCCGAGAACCAGTACACGGCGTCCTCGGCGATGAATGGCACGACACGTGAGATGTCGTGGCTGTTGTTGGCTCGTTCGTACTCGCCCATGAACGCAGCGAGCTCAGATTCCAGAGATGTCCGATCCGTCATACGGCCATCATGCCGACGCCCTCGCGCGGCCGTCACTCTTCCCTCGCCGCTTCAGTGGTCCCAAACCATGCCGCCCTCCGGAGCCACCGCACGACGCCTGACCTTCACGAACCATCCGCGAACTGGGGGCCACTTGGAGCCGCCCGGGGGGCCAAATGACGGTTCTGGCAGCGATCACGGGGAGCCGTCACGAGCAGTCGCTGGAGCGGGACCATCGTGCGGAGTAGTTCGAATTCGCCACGCCTGTACAGCTGTCGGTTACGAGTGACGGCCGCTCTCTCAGTGACAGCGGGCGTTCATGTTCAAGAATTTGCACGGATGGTCGGCGAGTCGTCCGAGGCGAGGCGAGGGCGGGGAGGGGTGCATAGGTCGGCGAGATGTTGTTGGAGCTTGGCGTGACGGAACCGGTAGACAGGCCCCACCTGCCGCAAAACGCCCAGTCGGTGGGCGTCCGCGAGGAACGCCTGTAGCTCCCAAGGCAGTTGTCCGCGCAGTGCGAGCAGGATGCGCGCACTTGAGTAGTGAGACCAAGCGAACGGAAGGACGCCGAGCAGTAGACCGATCACCGCCAAGGTGGTCAGCCCGTACAGGCAGGACTTCAGGACGGCATCAGCAACGGCTGGGTTCCTGTCGCGCTGCTTTGAATGGCGTCGCGGGATGTGGGAGTGCGTGTGTTTCCGGGGGCACGTGCCCAGCGCAGGACGGCCAGGCTTGCGCCGATGAAGGCACCGAGTAGCAGTCCGTAGAGCAGGGGGAGTTCGCGCGGAATGGGCCCAGCGAACGCTCCACTGTCGTCTTCGGGGAGAAGCGTCAGGCCCAATCTGTAGTAGAGGTCGACGACCATTCCGCAGGCGAACGCGGTCCCGACCATGGTCGCCCTCGCGTGAAACAGGCGCTCCGGCCGGCGAGTCCACGTGAACGCTCCTCGGCCGGGGGTCTGTGGTGGTGCGGGCATCCCCACACCCAGCAGGATGACGGCAAACGGAAACGTGGCCCGGCAGACGTCTGGAAGGAGCAGATCAGTATTCAGGGGGTCGGTCCAATTGATTCCAGGAACGAAAAGAAGTTCGAGCAGGACCACGGATGCCGCGGCACATACCACTGTGCTCAGCGCCGTGAGGGTGAGTCGTCGGCTGGCCCAGCCGCGAGACGCGGCCCGGCCGCCGAACATGGCGCTGCGTGGGCCGACGGTCGAGCCATGCTCGTGGCCCACGCCCCCGAGGCCACGCCGTGGCGGTGCTCGGGGCCTGGCCGGCGGCCACGTTCCGGTTCTGGAGCACCTTCCCGAGGAGTTCTCGAAAGCAGTCCCGGAACGGGTGGCCTCCGCACACCGGTCCACCGCGTAACCCGATCACCTCAGCCCGATGTGGGCACCGGGCCCGAGCGGCAGGTCGAACCCGTAGAAGATCCCCAGGATCGCCAGCCACAGCACCAGGAACGGTCCGGCGAAGATGGCCAGCCGGGAGATGAGGGTGCCGAGCCTGGCTTCGGGTTCGTACTCGCGGAGCATCGCCAGAACGAGGAACACGTACGGATTCATGGGTGTCAGGACGCCGGTCGCCGAGTCGCCGATACGGAAGGCGGCCTGGCTGAGTGCCGGGCTCATGCCCATGAGCATGAACGCCGGAATGAAGACCGGACCCACCAGCGACCACAGGGCGGAACCGGAGAGGATGAAGAGGTTGAGACAGGCGACGAGCAGGACGAACGCCATGATCGCCCAGAAACCCGTCACGCCCAGCGAGTTGAACACCGCGGCGGCCTTCACGGCCAGCAGCACCGCGACGTTGGACCAGGTGAACAGCGCGATGACCTGCGCGGCGACGAACATCATGACGATGTAGCCGGACATGGTCTTCACCGAGTCGGTCACAGCGGTGACCGCGTCCTCGGTGCTGGTGAGCGTCTTGACGGTGATCCCGTACGTCAGCCCCGCCAGCAGGAACGCGCCGAAGAGGACCGGAACGATGCCGCTGAGCAGCGGCGAAGGCACATAGGCGCCGCCATCGCCGCGCAGGGGCGCCCCCGGCGGCAGCCACAAGGCGAGAACCGCGCCCAGATAGACCACGACGACGACGCCCGTCAGCAGCAGGCCCCGGCGCTGGACAGGGGTGAGGCGCACCTCCTGCCCGGCCGGCTCGTCGTCGGCCGGCTCGTACGGGCCGAGGCGCGGCTCCAGGACGCGGCTGATGAGGAATCCGCCCAGCAGCGCGAGCGCGATGCTGCTCGACGCGGTGAAGAAGTAGTTGATGAGCAGATGGATGTCGAGCCCGTCGGCCGCCGGGAGCACCGCGGCCGCCTGCTGGGTGATGCCCACGTACAGGGCGTCGAGGGAACCGATGGTGAACCCGGCGGCGTAGCCCGCGGTGACACAGGCGAAGCCGCCGATCAGGCCTGCCGCCGGATGACGCCCGGCGTTCTTGAAGACCAGGGCCGCCAGCGGCGGGAGCACGATGGCGGCGACATCGCTCATCATGTGCGCCTGACTGGCGATGAGGGCAACGGCATACGGCAGCGTGGCGCGCGGGACCCTCGCCAGCGTCGCCCGCATCGCGGCCTCCAGCAGACCGGTCCGCTCGCAGAGCCCGACCACCATGATCAGGACGAGCACGGCGCCGATCGGCGGGAAGGCCGCGAAGTTGGGGATCAGGTTCTCCACCAGCCAGCGCAGCCCCTCGCCGGTGAACAGGCCGGTGACCGCCTTCGTGTCGTCGGTGCCGGGGACGTCCACGGCGACATGGGCGAGAGCGAGGGCGGTCGAGACGACGCCCAGCAGGAGGAAGAGGGCGGCGAACAGCACGATCGGGTTGGGCAGAGCGTTGCCCGCCCGCTCGATGAGCGCGAGGACGCGGTCGAGGACGCCGCGCCGTTCCCTGTCCGGGGTCCTGCCGTCCGGGGTGGGCAGGCCGGTCAATGAGGAGGAGGAGGACATCAGGGCCGCCTTCCGGTCGGTGCGGTCGCCAGCAGGTCCTTGCGGACGACGCCGTCCTGGACGACACAGACAATGTTCGCGGGATCGCCGAGGACGCCGATGTCCGTGAGCGGGTCGCCGTCGCAGAGCAGCAGGTCGGCGGTGCGGCCGGGGGTGAGGGTGCCCAACCGGTCGGCCATGCCGAGGAGTTCGGCGGAGGTGCGGGTGCCGGCGACGATGGCGGCCATCGGGTCCATACCCAGGTCCACCAGATAGGTGAGTTCCATCAGGTTCACGCCGTGCGGACCTACGGCGGCGTCGGTGCCCAGCGCGATCCGGGCACCGTACTCAATGGCCCGGGCGATGTTCTCCTTGGTGATCCCGGACCAGCGGACCTTCTTCTCGTAGTGGTAGGGCGGCATCGTGTCCTTGTTGATGCCGGCGTACACGGTGGACAGGGTCGGCACGACGAAGACGCCGCGCTCGCCGGCCAGATCGAGGGCCCGCTCGTCCAGGCCGTAGCCGTGCTCGATGCTGGTGACGCCGCCGCGCAGGGCGTTGAGGATGCCGGCGTTGCCCTGGGCGTGCGCGGCGACCGGCTTGTCGCCGTGCCGGCGGGCCTCGTCCACGACGGCCCGGATCTCCTCCTCCAGCAGGCCCTCGTCGTCGGGCTGGTCGTACGGGCTGCCCATCCCGCCCGTGGCGCAGATCTTCACCAGGTCGGCGCCCTCGCGCAGCACCCGCCGGACGGCGAGCCGGGCCTCGCCGGAGGTATCGGCGATCTCGGACATCCCGGCGCTCAGGTCGGTGCCGTCGGGCAAGCGCACGTCGGCGTGACCGCCGGTGTGGCTGATGATCCGTACGGCCGTGTGCAGTCGTGGGCCCACAATCCGGCCGGTCTCAACGGCGGTGCGGTAACCCGCGGACAGGCCGCCCAGGTCGCGTGCGGTGGTGACGCCCGCGTCGAGGGTCTGGCGCAGCCGGGTGGCGGTGTCCAGCGTGACCAGCACGGGATCGAGTTCGGCGCGGCGGCCGGGGGGCGAGCCCTGCGCGTAGGCGAGGTGGACGTGGCAGTCGAAGAAACCGGGCAGCACCGTACGGCCGCCGGCGTCGATGGTCCGGACGGCCTCGGTAGCGGGCGGGGCTGCCGCGGCGGGTCCGGCGTAGGTAATGGCTCCCTCGGCATCCGTCACGACGACGGCATCGTTCACAGGGGCGACACCCGTGCCGTCGATGAGCCGGGCATGGTGGATACGCAAAGGGGTCCTGCTGGTCTCTCGCGCGGTGACATCTGTCGCGGTACCGGTCGTGGCATCCGTCATGGCGGGCGATTCACTCCTCCGAAATATGGAACAGGCGAATGGAGTGTGGAATGCACGAGAAAACTCCGGGTCACAGTGCAGCTTTCGACACCGATTCCGCCAAGGCGCGCAGGAACGCGCCACCCGGAGGCGTGCAGGATTTCGCCGCGCTGGGACTGGACGAGCTCGACCGTGCCGTCGTGCACGCGCTGCAGATCCGCCCTCGGGCTCCGTGGACGCTCGTAGGAGAGGTGCTTGCCGTCAACCCGGTGACCGCCGCCCGACGGTGGCACCGGATGGAGAACGCCGGGCTGGCCTGGGTGACGGCCTACCCGCGGCTGACCAACTCCAGGATCGTGGTCACCGGGATCGTGGAGGTGGACGCGGAACCCGGCGCCGGCGAGGACGTGGCGCGGACCCTCGCCGCGGACCCGGCGGTGGCGAACGTCAAGCTGATGGCGGGCGGCCGGGACCTGGTGGCCTCCGTACAGGCTCGGGACCTGACCGCGCTGGCCCGCCTCACCACCCTGCTCTTCCAGGGAACCCCGGGAGTACGGGCGACCCGTACGCATGTGTCGACGGGAGTGCCCACCGAGGGCAGCCGATGGCGGTTGCGCAGCCTGGACGCCGTCCAGTGCGCCCGGATCGAGGCGGCCCTGCCGGCTCCGCCCGAGAGCGAGGACACGGCGGGATGGGACGACCTGGACGAGCGACTCGTGGAACTGCTGAGCACCGACGGCCGCATGCCTCTGCGCCGGTTGGCCGCGGAGACCGACACAGGCCTGACAACTGTGCGTCGCCGACTGCGGTCGCTGCTCGCCACCGGGGTGAGCCTGCGCTGCGACCTCGCCCGCCCGCTGTCCGGATGGCCGCTGTCCGCGGTGTACTTCGCGTCCGTTCCGGCTCAGTACCTCGAGGAGACGAGCCGGGCACTGTCCGGCGTACGGGAGGTCCGGTCGTGCGCGATCACGGCGGGACCGCACAACCTCGTGATCGACGTCTGGCTGCGCGCCCTGGCCGACGTGCACACCTTCGAGGCCCACCTGTCGGGCCGACTGCCACGCCTGACCATCGGCGACCGGTCGGTGGTGCTGCGCACGGTCAAGCACATGGGCCGGCTGCTGGACGGGGACGGCCGGTGTGTCGGCATCGTCCCGCTCGGCCATCCGCAGGACCAGGACGTGCCCCGTCAGACACTGCGCATGGTCGGCACCACCTCGCCCGGAGAAGCCGACGCGGCGCTTCCGTGAGTGTTCTCGTCGTGGCGGGTCGGCGGCCGGGCCCGTACCGGAGCCAGCTTGGGGACGTCTCGCAGGCGGGTCACCCGAGGCGCTTCAACAAAAGCCCGAGAACGTCGTCGGCAGAGTTCATCCCGGCGATCTCCTCGGCCACCGTCGCGGCGCCGTCGGCCACCGCCTGGTCGGCAAGCACTCGCGCGACCGCGTCGGCGACCTGGTCCGGTGTGTCGATGACCAAGGCCGCGCCCGCTTCGGCGGCGCGCGCGGCGTTGACGGGCTTGTCCAGGCCCATCGGGCACAGGACCATCGGCCGGGCAGCGCTCAACGCGGACAGCACACTGCCCGCTCCCGCAGAGGACACCACCACGTCCACTCCCTCCAGCAGGTACCTCATCGGAACGAAACCCGCCAGGTGCACCCGCGTGGGGTCGACCGGCCGGTCCCCGACGTCCGTTGCGGAGTGAGGAGCGACGAGAATGTTGACGTCCAGGGCGGCCAGCGAGTCCAGGATTGCGGCGAGGGTGGCGGGATCCTCGACAACCGTGCCCAGCGTCACGAGGACCAACGGGCGGTCCTCGCGGTCGGCGGACTTCGGCCGGGACCACGTGCTGTTCTCGTCGGAGTGCGGCTCGGGACGGATGGCTATTCGCTCCGCGGGCAGCGTGTAGCCGCCCCGAAGCAGACTGTCGGGCCACGGGTCGATGTAGGCGACGGGCGCCGTGGGGGTCACCCCGTAATGGGCGAAGCGAGCGACGGCAGCCTCGTCAAGCACGGCAGCCAGCCCGGCGTCGAGAGGCAGGGCCGCGCCATGCGCTGCCCACGGGACGCCGAGCGAGGCAGCGGCAAGTGGGCCGAGGTAGTCGACCATGTCGGCGACGATGAGGTCGGGGGCGAAGGCGGTGGCGGCGGCAACCGCGGCCTCCGCACCAAGGCCCACTCGGGATTCGACGAAGAACTCGACCGGTCCGGCCGCCATGTTCTGCATAGCGTCTATTTCGGCGCGTCGGGTGACATCCTGCAGGGTCTCCGGGATGCTCGGGCCGGCGGAGAGTAAGGGCGTCGGAGCAGTCGAGTCGGCCATCGACGCATGGCTGAGCACGGCAACTTCGTGACCGGCACGGCGAGCCGCCGCAACGAGCGGCAGCATGGGCAGCAAGTGTCCAAAGGCGGGCGTGCTGGAAAACAGGATGCGCACGGAACTCCTCAACGTGATGTGGCGGCCATGTCATCGGCCGCTCGAAGGCGACGCAGAACGTCGGCCGGCAGCGAGCAGGCAACTACCGGTCCGCCCGGACCGGACGGACTGCGCGTCCGCCCAACGACGGCGGCCAAAGCGTCCTTGGCCCACGGCAGCCCGTTCCGGCGGGACGGACGAGGGACATACGTGGGGGAACCGAGTGGTTCTGCCCCAGTGCCTGGCCTGCGTAATGAGCTGCACCGCGGTGCGGCGTCAGTCGAAGGTGAATCCGTATGTGTCGGCGACCGCGGCCATCGCCTTCACGTCGACCTCGTTGAGCGGCGGGCCCACCTGTCCGCGCACGCCCGGAGTACCTATCTCGGTGAACATCGCGTCCATGCCGCCCGGGGCGTACAGGAAGTAGATGCGCGCGGGCTTGGTCCGGCTCAGGTTTCTGAAGGAGTGCCGTACGCCCTTGGGCACGTAGACCACCCCGCCTGCCTCGACCTCGTACTTTTCGTCCCCGGCGGTGATGACGAGTTCTCCGTCCATGACGATGAACGTTTCCGACTCGCCGTGATGCGTGTGCGGAGGCGGTCCGGCGTCCGCGGGCATGATCGCCTCCACCAGGGAGAGTTCACCATTGGTGTCCGTCGCCTTCAGCAGCGTGGTGTACGTGTCACCCACGAGGTAAACGGGCTCACCACCGTCGGGCGGAACGTGCACGGGGGGAATGTGTAGGGACACGCGTGATCCTTTGACTCATGTGACGTTGAAACGGCGGACACAGCATGAAGTGCCTCCCACCGCAGTCGGAGTCTGGCAAGAATGACCACCCCGAAACCACAACACGAGGTGCTCAATAGGTGCTCACTCGTGCCCATTCCTGTACGGCCAAAGGCTTGAGCACAACTGCCAACTCATAGCGCAGATCTGGACGCAGGCTGATCCCAAGGGGCTTGTCGGCGCTCGCACCGAGGCCGCCGGCTTGGCTCTTCGCCGAACTCGGCGAAGACCGCATTGAGGCTGACCATTCCTGATGAATGAAGCGTCGGCTTCACGAGGTCGCCTCAGCGGCTCGGCGAACGTCATGGTGGTGAGCATTATTTGGCATGGAACGACCAGGAAATGAGCACCGTGGCCACGCGGTCCGGGCCGGTGGCGGTGCCACGATCGGACCGTGAGGCGCCCGGTGCCCGCTGGGCAGCGGCCTGCGTTGCAGAACGCTGACGGCGCTGTCCGAGCACGAACCGACGCGGCCCGGGGGCCGAGAACGTCCTGTCATGAAGAGGTAACCAGCTTGCGCACACATCGACTTGCCGTGGCCTTGGCCAGTTCCGCCGTCCTGGCCCTGGCGCTCACCGCCTGCGGAGAAGGCGGTGCCGAGTCGAAATCGGTTGGAACGGCACCCACGAAGCCCACCGACACGACCGACACGCCCACCGCCACCGCCGTTTCGGCATCGGCGTCTGCCACCGCCACGGGGCAAGCCACGAAGGGCGCGGGCTCCCAAGACTCCGGAAATGGTGGCGGCAGCGGAGCGGGTGCCGGCAAGACCTCGTCCGCCGGCACGGGCTCCGGCAGTGCCAAGCCCGTGGACTGCACCACCGGTTCGTTGGAGTTCGCCATCAAAGAGGTGAAGAGCCCCATCAACCATGCCCTCATCACGGCTACCAACACCGGCTCGAAGCCTTGCCGCATCTACCGCTACCCCGCCCTGCGGCTGAGTGAGAACTCGCAATCCGAAACAGCCAGGTTGGGGCCGAGCCAACCACAAGCCGTCGTCACCCTCGACCGCGGCGCCACCGCGTATGCGGGCCTGATCACCGCGTCCGTCGACCGCAACAGTCAGACCAAGGTCACGACCTCCTCGATCGGTTTGTCCCTGCACGGCCCCGACGCGGGAGACTCGTCCACCGAGAACGGGGTGGATGTACCCGTTCCCGGCGGTTCCCTGTACGTCGAGGACGACAACGCCCAGGTCACCTTCTGGCAGGACAACGTGAGCGACGCGCTCGCCTGGTGACCTGGAACTGGCGTCCCACACAAGGGCCTTGGCCCAAGCTCAGCCGTCGATCCACGTAAGAAAAAAGGTGTGACCGTCCATGCCATTGCGAGATGGTGACCCTGAATCCGTGGGGGGCTATGTCCTGCTCGACAGGATCGGTGCCGGCGGCATGGGCACCGTGTTCCTGGGCCGCTCGGCCGCCGGACGCAGGGTTGCCGTGAAGCTGGTGCACCCACAGCTCTGCGAGGACGAGGAGTTCCGCGTCCGTTTCCGGCAGGAGATCGAGGCGGTCCGCCGGGTCAGCGGGGCGTTCACGGCACCCGTCGTCGACGCCGACCCGGATGCCGAGCGGCCATGGATGGCCACGCTGTACGTACCGGGCCCGAGCCTGTCGGCCTGCGTGGACCGCGGCGGCCCGCTGAAGGGACCGGAACTGCGGATCCTGGCACTGGGGCTCATCGAGGCGCTGCGCGAGATCCACCGGGCCGGGGTGGTGCACCGCGATCTGAAGCCGGGGAACGTGCTGATGGCCGAAGACGGCCCACGCGTCATCGACTTCGGCATCTCGCGCGCCGCCGACAACCAGCAGTTGACCGTCACGGGCAACCTGATCGGCACGCCGCCGTTCATGTCACCGGAGCAGCTGCGTTCGCCGCGCGACGTCACCCCGGCGTCGGACGTGTTCTCGCTGGGCTCGTTGCTGGCCTACGCGGCCACCGGAAGCGGCCCGTTCGACGCGGACACGCCATACATGGCCGGCTATCAGGTGATGTACGAGCCGCCGACGCTGGACGAGGTTCCGCGACCACTGCGCGGTATCGTCGAACGCTGTCTGGACAAGGACGCGGCGGCACGCCCCGGATTGGTGGAACTGCACGACTGGCTCAGCGCGTTGCCGCAGACAGCCGACTCCGGCAACTCCGACCACACCACCGGTTCGGACGAACACGGCCACCCCGACGATCCCGACAACGCGGTCGGCACAGGCGACAGGGCGATTCCCGGAGCCTCCACGCAACCCGTCACCGGCCGAGGTCTGCGCAGAGAACGTCGTGGCCGACGGCTCACTCGTCTGCTCACGGCCGTCGGTACAGCGGTCGCCGTCACCGCGTTGAGCCTCGCGGCGGTCAACGCCTTCGGCGGCGACGAACGACCCACCGCACGCACCCCTTCGCTCCCCGCCGGCTGGCACCCCTGGCAGACGACACTCCGCCTCGGCTCCGTGCCCGACACCGCTATGGATTCCGGCCCGCCGGGATGCGTCCCCGAGCGCACCGTCCTCTACTGCGGCGGCGAGGGCTTCACCGTCGCCAAGGTCGATGCCGCCACCGGCCGCGTCATCTGGCGGTCCGGCGACTCCGTACAGAACACGATGCCGTACGGCGTGCGGGACGGGGTCGTGTACGTCGCCGAGCAGACCCAGGGTGAATTCCGGACCGCGGCTCTGGACGCCGCCACCGGGAAGCGCAGGTGGGTGCGAGACAGCGACGGCTCGGTCGTCTTCAGCGGCGGGCTGCTGACCTCCACAAACGACATCCAGGGATTCATCGCGTACGACACGTCGGGGAAGGAACTGTGGCAGTCGCCGAAGGCCGCGTTCTGCGCACCCCTGTCCCTGGCCGGCGTTCCGTACGCCGAGTGCACGATCACCGGCCAGACCACCACCCTGCTGCGCCTCGACCCGGCCAATGGCACGGCACGCAAACTCGCGGCCCTGCCGATCGGATCGCAGGGCATCGGGCAGTCCGGAGGCGCACCGGTCTACGCGCAGCCCGCGGCGGCTGCGAACCAGGACGGGGAGATCGAGAGCGAGCGCCGGTACACCACCTTGCTCCGGGTCGACCCGCGTACCGGCGCCGTCCGTCCCGTGCCGCTGTCCCGCACCCTGCGCGGCGCGCCGACCCTGCTCGGCGACGACGTCGTGGTCTTCGCCCAGACCAACGGAAACGTCACCGCGGTGTCCGCCGATGACGGCAAGCAGTTGTGGCAGCGGTCGACCGGCATGGAGGGCCTGTCGCAGCCGGTCTTGTCGGCGACGTACGAGCGGATCTACATCTCCAACCGCATCGGCCGCGTGGTGGCCCTGGACCTGAGTACCGGCAAGGAACTCTGGCGCACCTCCGCCGTCGACATCCTCGGGGACGCGTCCCAGGACTGGGCGCCGAGCGTTGTCCTCGTCAGGGACGAGATCGTGGCGATGGCCGGCAACACGCTCTCCTCCGTCGGTCCGAACGGCCCCACGTCACAGGCCACCGACTGACGGCCCGGGCGTGCAACGGCAGAGGGCTCGTTGAGCGAGGCCACCTCCACGGCGCGGCGGACATCGCTCAGCCGGGCTGCCCGCCTCACTGCTCCGCCGGCAGGTCCCGGCCCACCGGAAGGACCGGTGTTCCGCTCAGTTCGTGACTCCACAGGACGTCCCTGATGTGCTGCACCGCGGCCGTCAGGTGGCGGCGGTAGGTGCTGAAAGACATCCCGAGGCGTCGGGCCGCCGCCTCCTGGGTGGGGGCGGTCTTGCTGTACGTGGTCGTGAGGACCTGATGACGTGTCTCTCCGCCGCGCTGCCCCAGCAGGGTGTCGATGGCGTGGAGCAGGACATCGTGGAGGTTCTGGTCGTGCTCCGCGACCAGTCGGCTGCGGTTGAGGGGGTTTGCCGCGAGTTCGCCCGGCCACCACAGTGCACGCAGGGCATCCCGTACGGCGGTGTCGAACTCCGTCCGGGACAGCACCACGTGGTCCGACCGCTCCTGCGGAGGTATGACCGCAGGCGTGACGGCAGCCACGTCATCCTGCAGAGCTTCGTGCTTCTCCGCCACCCACTCCATTGCGGACCGGGTACGCCAGTCTTGGGCGAACAGACGGTAGCCGTGGTCGCCGACCACGGGACTGGCATCCGTCGGCCGCATGTCGCCGGGCGCGAGGTGAGCGTTCCAGAATCCGTCGTCCCTCATCACGACGAACAGCCACGCCAGACGGTCGGCCCGGATGATCTCCGCCGTCACGCGCCACGTGACCAGGTTCAGAGACGCCGAGGGCCGCTGGTATGCCTGTGCGTCCACGATGAACCGTGCAACAGCCATGTGCTCGCCCGCTCGCAGTGGGCTGCCGGCGCGGGCGTGGGACCAGGCGGCGGCCACCACCGGATCGACGTCCTCCCCCTCCGGTCCGCTGAGCCGCAGCAACGTCGAAAAGGCAGTGATCTCGTCGGTCCGGTTCGAGCGGTAGACCCTGAACGCTTCGGGCTGCCGGTTCAGCCAGAAGCGGGCGATCGCGGCGGACTCGGCGCCCTCCGTCAGGTGGACCAGGTCCACGACGCGGCTCTCGTCGTCAGGCGTACAGGGCATTTCCCGCACCGCGTCCTCAGGGTCCCATACGAGGGTGTCGGCAAGATGACCGAGGGACCGGTCCAGGTACACGAGTGAGTTCATCGCCTGGAGCACCTGTGCGGCGGGCACCTCGCGGACCCGCGCGAGCAGATGGTGGTACATGCGTCGGCGTAGGGAGGCGAATCCGTCGGGGTCCCGCCAGCGGAGATCGGCGGCCAAGACCTCGCGCACGACATCGTGCGGAAAGAGCCCGGAGGCGGTGGATTCGACGAACGGCTGGGTGCGCAGCCAGGCGAACAGTTCAGCGGCGTCTTCGCCCATCATCGCCCGCAGCAGGGCCTCGGAGGTGACGTCGGCCTGCGCGCACACCTCCAGCGCCGTGCGGTGCGCCGCACTCGGGGCGTGGCCCACGAGGTGGGGCAGCAACGTCGCGATCACGTCCTGGCCCGGTGACCAGTCGGCAGTGCCCCGGGTCCCGTCCGTGTCCCGCTGCGCGGCGACCGCCACCGCCAGCGACAGGGCCAGCGGATTACCACTGGTGAACGACAGCAGCGCGTGGTGCGTCCCGGCCGGGACACCCCGTACGCGCAAGAAGGCGGCGGCATCCTCCCGGGCCAGATCCCGCAACCGCACCACCCGAAGCAGGTTCGCCCACCCCGGATCGGCGACCCAGCGGGGATCGGGGGCCGCGCGTCCGGCCACCACCACGACCGTGCCCAGCGGCAACCGCGGCAGGAACTGCTCCCACAACCAGTGCTCCAGGCCGTGGCAGAGCTCGAAGGTATCGACCAACAGCACCGTGTTCGGCTCGCCGATCGCTTTCCCGGCCGCGTGCTCGAAGTCCTCCGGCGTCGCGGCGACCGTACGCCCGTCCACCTCGATCACCAGCCGTCCCGCCTCCTGCGCCTCGAGAGCGAACCGCCTCAGCAGCGCGGACTTGCCGATCCCGCCGGGCCCGTGCAGATACAGAACCGACGGCGCCTGGGAGTCCCCCGCCAGCGCGGACCGGAAGACCGCCCGCTCCGCCACCCGCCCCACGAACGCCTGGTCCCGCGCGGTGACCACCAGGTCACCCAACAAGCCACCGTTCCCCGAATCCACGAGCCCCCCCCCACCAACCGAACCATGCATGGCCGAGCACCTTACGCCGCGCACCCCAGACCAACCGAAGGGATGAGACCGCGCGTCGATATGACTTGGTTCACTCCTCCGCCGGTAACCCGAGTGTCGGTGCAGGGACCGGGCGTGCCTGGAGCTGTCAGGGCTGCCACCGGTGGTCCGGGTCCTCGGGGGCGTGCACATCGAGGCGGCCGGTGAGCAGGGCATGCGCCAGCGGGTTCCAGGCCAGGATGTCACCGGTGACGCCGGTCACGAGCACGGGCGCCGAGATCGACACGATCCTCGCTGTGTCTCGACCGCGGGTTTTTGACGTCGGGGTTGGTTCCTGGCCCGCTCGGCCCCAGCGGTGCACGAAGTCCGCCGCCGGGAACGCCGTCGGGCTGCGCGGGTCGCCTCCTCGGCGCGGCGGTTGGCCGGGAAGGGCAAGGAGCGCGGCGGATTGACGGGGGACAAGCCGCGCCGGAGCACGTACGCATTGATCACGGGAAAGTGGTCGTGCACGACGTCCGCGGCCGCCTCGATGTCCGCGCCGAAGAGGATGCGCGCCACTGTGCGCAGTGCGAACCGGTCCATCTCCCTGTTCACGTCGACGACCGTGGCGCGGGCGGTGCGCCAGCGTTCCACCATGCTGCCGGCCTCCAGTGTCACCGCTGCGGCGTAGCCGTCCACCTGCCGCTTGGTGAACAACGGCCGGATGATGCGGCGTTGGCGCAGATAGTCGGCGTCCTGGCTGGTGAGCAGGCCATTGCCGATGGACAGCCGGATCTCCTCGTCAAGCCGGTTGTCCTTGCGGAAGTTGGCCGTCTGTGTGGCCAGGACCTGCTGTGCGCCCTCCGCGGAGAAGACGCAGTGCGTCACCGAACGCAGTCCTGGTGGGCCGGCGGAGATACGGACCACGTCGCCAAACTCTCGCCGCGCGCGCACGAGTGTGTCCAGTGACTCGCGCCGGAGGTCGAGTGCCGAGCCGAGCAGGGGAAGGCCTTTGGGGCCCGGTATCTCAGCGATGGCGGTCATGGGTGTCTTGTCTTGCACGGGTGTAGCTCCTCAGGGAAGTTCCTGATCGGGTAGTGAGCTGGTAGCGGTGGTGGTCAGAGGCGGGGTAGCGGCACTGAAGCTCGCATCCGCCATGGCAGGCCCGTCAGGCCGAGCGGGGCGGTGGGCTCCGGTGAGTCCGGCGGTCGCCGATCAAGTGGGCGGCAGGCGCCTTGGACCGCTCCGATGGCGGTCGGCCGACCGGTGCCCTGGGACGGGATCGTCACCACACTTTCGGTGACCGCACGCACCTTGGTTCCCGGCCAAGCAGATCCTGATGGCATCTCGGGTGGAGCGCTCTGCGCTTCTGCTCGGCCACCGCCCTGACGAGCTCACCCGCGGGTTCCACGTCCAGGGACGTGAGCTCCGCGGGGTCCAGCACCGGCACGAGATCCGACACAACCTCTGCAACCGCCCAGGAGGTGTACGGGCGCTGGTTGACCTGGCGCTGCCGAGGCGGCACGGGCTGCCTTGCGCCAGGTGGTGTTGCCTGCCTGAGTCCGCTCCGTCACCAGCTCCCTTGGAGCAGCGGCCCGTGCCTGGGTTCCCGGACGCGGGTGGCTGTGTCAGGAGAACATGAGGGTCTTCACCACCCGCTGCGCGGCGACGTCCTCGAGCGCGCTATGCCTGAGGTCAGGGAGGCGTCCGGCTCAGTCGCGCGAGGCGCCGATGGCTGCCAGGAGTTCGGCGCGTGAGGGGCCGGGAGCATGGTAACGCGGCTGATTGGCGCCGAGGGTCATGATTTTTTCGGTCAGGCCCGGGGCCGCCAGTACCTCATGGGCGGGGAGGTGGAGCATCGCCAGGTCGGCCAACGCACGGAGCACGTCCGGGTCGCGGAGCTTGGCCGCGTCAAGGGCTTTGCCGATCACCCAGCTCGGGTCCGCTGTCTCGTACGGTTCGCCGGTGATGTCCCCGTCGATCTCCGCCAGCCGGTGGCGGCTCCAGCCTGTGATGCTCCGGTAGATGGGCGTAAGGCGGGCCTCGGTGAGCTCGTCGAACCGGAGGACCAACTTCTCGGCGTCGGCGGAGCCGACCTCGCGCAGTGTGTCGCGCAGTGCCTGGGCGTGCAGCACCCCCGTGCTGAGGCCCGCTCCGGGCGCCGGATTGCTGGTCGCCCAGGCATCCCCGACCGCGACGAAGCCGGTGACCACCGGCCGACCCTCGACGACGTGGCGGCGGTACTCGCCTTGGGTGCCCGCCATCGCTCGCACACCGCCCACCGGCTCATGGGCCGCCCACTCGGCGACATCGGGGAAGAGCGCGACCGCCCGCTGCCAGGTGTCGGTGTCGTGCAGGGCCCGCAACTGCCGGTCCCGGGAGGAGACATAGAGCCCCACGGCCCAGATGTCGTTGTCGCAGGCGAACTTGCCGACCGTCAGCCCTTCGTGATGTTCCAGCACCCAGCCCCGGTACGACGGCCGGTTGTTCTGGGGCGCCCGGAAGTAGCGGGAGTAGTAGACGAATCCGTTGGGCTCGCTCTCCACGACGGGCGCGCGGTCTCCGATGGCGTCCAGCATCCGTGGGACGGCGGAGTTCCGGCCGCTCGCGTCGACCACCAGGTCCGCGTGGAGCACCTGGCCGTTGGCGGTCACCACCCCGCCCACCCGCGGGGTCGCACTCGACGTCGCCGAGGCGGTGACCAGCGCGGTGACGTGCACGCCCCGCAAGACAGTGACACCCTCCGTCCGGGACGCAACGCGCGCGACCGCCGCCTCCAGCACCGGGCGGCGGGCCGCCACGCTGTCGAAGCGCTCATCCCCGGGGCGGGCCCCGGCAGCCTCCGCCGGCAAGTCCGCGAACTGGATCAGGTTCATCCGGGTGCCGCCGAGGGCCTCCAGTTCGGCAACCACCTCCGGGAGTTCATGGTCCATCTCCATCAGCCAGCGAGGCATGACCATGTGCAGCATGCGGAACTGCTTCACCCCCCGCCGCTCCCACCCCTCCCACAGCCCGGCGGCGTCGCCGTGCGGCTCATCGGGGTTCCGCTCCACCACGGTGACGCGGTGGCCGTCGGCGGCGAGCAGCATCGCGGTCGTGAGCCCGGTGGGACCGGCGCCGAGGACCAGCACATGAGTCATGGACGTTCTCCTGAAAGGCGAAACAGATACGACCCAGAGTCACGCGGCCGTACTGATGAGAGCCAGGCCATTCCCTGTCCAACAATTGCTCCAATGCCGGGTGAGACGCCCCCGGCGTGGTTCGGAGCCTCTGGCCGCGCGCTTTCGCGAAGGTAAGTGTCCGAGGCTTGGTCACATGCGCGAAGAGTTGCCTCTGAGCTGAAGCGATGAGGCTTGCCGAAGCGGCACAGCAGTTCGTGCTTGCCCGCGCTCGCCGTGCCGACCACGTGGGCTCCCTGGATCTTGGCGATCTGCACCGCGAGGCCGACGCCGCCCACAGCTCGGTGTCAGGCCGTGACGTCGGCCATCGGAAGGCCGACCGCTTGCCCGGTGGTGAGCTGGGCGGGCTTGTGGATGATCTCGCTGATGGAGGCGAGGGCGTACTCGGCGTAGGTGTTGCCCTGCCCCGAGTCGGCGAGCATGCCAAGGACCTCGTCCCGGAGCGAAGGCGGACACACCCGGGCCGACGGCATCCACTGTGTCGGCGATGTCCCAACCGATGGTGAACGGCGGCTCGCCGGACATCGGCAAGACCGCCGAACACACATGACTGGCAAGCGCGACCTGTTTCAAAACACACTCGCCGGTGCCGGCGGGTGGGTGCGCGGCACCCAGGAGCAGCGCGGCCTCTCGCTCCACGGGGTTCGCGGGTCATCATCCGTGCATGCCCCAAAACAACAGCACTCCAAGGATCGTTGCACCCCTGCTCAGTCTGGCCGCGGCGGTGGCCTGTCAGCAGGTGCCCGGTGAACGACCTGCCTCCGCCGGCCCGACGACGTCGAGTCGGTCACCCGCCAGCAGCGAGACGAGTAACTCGGGTGAACTCCACACGTACGTCGGGATGTGGGTCACCGCGGACGATCAAATCCGACAGGAGCTCCTCCCGAACGGCCGCTATGACGAAGCGCGGGGCAACCGTGAAAGCGCCTATACCGGCCGCTACTGGGTCAGAGGGAATCGCATCGAGTATGCGGACGACACAGGCTTCACGGCCGACGGAACGTTCCAGGGCGACGTCCTTCACCACGGCGGATACGTCTTCTATCGCGAGGACAGCCCGGCACACCGCAAGGCCATTGACACCCGCGTGAGGTGAAAGGGCATACAAGGGCTCAGTGCCCGGCGGAAACCGCCGTGTGAGCCCGCCGCAACGCAGCCGGCTCGTCACAGATCACGGCGCGGGCCTCGAGGCGGCCGGCTGCTTTTCTGCAGCCCGGCCGAAGATGGTGCGACCCCACTGTTTGGTAATGGTGAAGGAGGTGTCACACTCCGCCATACGGTGGGTCAGGCGCGTCATCCGGGCCTGCAGGGCGCGCCGGCTGAGCGGACGCTGTGCATCGCCGAGAAGGAGGCACAGGTCGTGACAGCACCATGGATGCCTCACGGCCTGGATGAGCTCCAGAAGAATCTTCTGAGAGGCGTGCTTTACGTTCCGTGCGAGCTTCGGGCACTCATTGTCGTCGTCCGTGGAATGAAGCGGGGAAAGCACTGCCAGCCAGCGGCGCTCGGCGGCTATTCGGCTGGCCAACTCCTTGGGCGACGCACTGCGAGACAGTACGTTGGCGGCGCCGGCGCGCAATAAGGAGACCGAGTCGGTGTCTTCTGGTATCAGTACGACGACCGTGGACAGCCTGCTGAGTACGTGAACGCGCTGCGGCAGGTCAGGGACCAGGCTGGTGCCCGGCACATCCAGAACTGCCAGGGGTTGCGGCCGGCGCAGCAGGGAAAGGTAGGCGCCTGTCGATCCCCATGGATGGGGGAACGTCGGCATGACGCCCTGGCTCCTCATATCGCGCAGCAAGGCCGCTGTTCCGTCTCGCCGCATCGAGAAAACCACGTCGACCGGGGCTGGAATTCCGGAGTCGACCGATGGGGAAGGTTCCGGCGCGTACAGAGTCTGAGGGATGGGCATTACGGAAACCCGACGTAGTACAGATAGTGGATGATGGCCAAGAGCATGCCCTCAAGCGTTGCGCCGCGTACAGACAAAGCGATGTTCATAAAGTGCTCAACCAGTAACCATGATCCCTCGTCGAGTGCGCTGCGTGAGGGCACCGGGGGATCAGCCAGTGCCACCGATGGCTGACAGCAGTCGTTCTCGGGTCAACTCCAAGAGCTCGGGCACCGGGCTGACGCTCGTGTGCAGAATGCGCAGTGTGCCGGCGAGTGTGCTCAAACCGAGGGTCTGCTCTCCCTCGAATCCGAAGAGGACCGAAGGTCCCCACAAGCTTTTGAGGGTCAACGAACCGTAGGACGTCGCGATGGGCAGGGCTCCGAGATTGGTGAGCAGCAGTTCGTGGGGTGCGGCGGCGGCGAGCATGCCGGCCATGTCAGCCGGGGCCGGGCGGCTTCGCAGGACGCCTGTCCACAGAGCGAGCGACTGAAGCAGCGCGCTCTTGTGGCGGAACGGGGCGAGGGTGTCGGTGAAGGACCGGGCCGCCTCCCACGGGTCGCTCCACTTGCCGACCTGGGCGGTGGTGGCCGGGGCGAGGATGTTGCCCATGCCTTCAGCCGGCGCGGGAAGGAGCCCGCGCAGGCTGAGGGGCGAGTGCACCCGCAGCGGGACGGTCGACCAGTCCGCGTTGAGTTCGGCCGCCGCGCCCAGGGCCGCGGCGGCGACAGCGCCGTGCACGGTCGTGCCTTCTGCCCGGGCGCGTTCGCGCAGTGCGGCTGTCTGGGTCCGGCTCAGAGTGGCGGCATCGATGAAGAGCGCGGCGTCCGGGTCGGGTGTCCGGTAGATGCCGGGCCTGTCGGAGAGGGGGATGTCCATGTCACTCGGCAGAGTCGTGGCTGCGGCGGCGATCTCTCGAGCCAGGAAGTGGTCCACCGGATGCCCAGGATGCCCTTCGGCCGCCCCTTCGATGCTCCCGCCGCTGACGAGGGTCAACAGGTCTCGTACGAGAAATGCCTGCGACAGCCCGTCGACCACCGCATGGTGCGCAACGAGAACCAGCGCGCACCGTTCGGGGCTGTACAGCAGGACGGCCCGTACGGGCGGCACGACCGCCGCATCGACTCCGTGGCGCATCTCGGTGGCCAGTTCGTGTTGCCACCCGGTCGCCGCAAGGTCGGTCACTCGCAGCGGAATCTGCGCGGCGTGGCCGAACGAGAGCCGGGGGCCGTCGCCGCTGTCTCGGATACGGGCGCCGAGGAGGGCGTGGCGGCGCTGGAGGGTGTTCAGCGCCGTTCGCCACTCGTGCACCTCGGTGGGGCCCGCGACTTCGACGGCGGTGGCCGAGTGGGTGGGGCGGTTCTGGTTCATCAGCCACATGAAGTGCTCAGCCACCCCGAGCGGCCGTTCTGCGGGCATGCTGGTGGACTGTGCTGGGGCCGTCGTCACGATGGTGCTCCTCGGGCGAACGTGGTCCGCACACGCTCCTGATCCGGTGGGTGCGCGGACGGTGGATACGGCTCCACTCTCAGCCATCGCCCAGGCCTGGACCAGCCCTTTCCCTGTCCGCTAGTTGTTCACTTCGCGCTCAGTCGACCTTCACGCGCGGCCGCCCCGCGTCGTTGTTCGCCCACCTCCCACAGTCGGCCGGCCACATGGGCGAGCCCTCGGCTGAGGTGGCTGCGGTAAGTACTGAACGGCAGGCGGAGCTGGGTCTGCCGCCTGCTCTTGCGACGTGGCGCCATGGTGGAACGTCGCGGCCAGAGCCCGGTGCAGTCGCGAGCGCGTCTGTATGCCGTACTTCACGCTGCCGTCGGCCGGTGGTCGACGCCGTGTCGTGCACCGGAACTCGTCGCCTCGCTCGGCCGCCGTGTGGAGGAGGCCACGCTCGCCGTCTTCGGCCGGCCAATCATCGCCGCTTCGAGCGGTACGGAGTGCTCGTTGCGCACCGTCATGCACACGCCTGCGGGCGCAGACCGCCAACAGCCGCGACGCTACGGGCGCTGCCGCACAGGCCGGATGACCAACTCGTTGACGTCGACGTCGGCGGGTTGGCTGATCGCATAGGAGATCGCACGAGCGATGGCATCGGGCGAGATGGCCGCCGAGCGGTAAGCCTTCATTGCCGCCGCGGCTTCTGGTTCGGTGATGGTGTCGGCCAGTTCGGACTCGACGACGCCAGGTGAGACAGTGGTGACCCGGATGAACGGCTCAGCCTCCTGCCGCAAGCCTTCTGTGATCGCCCAGGCCGCATACTTCGTGGCGCAGTACACAGCAGCTGTCGGGACCACGGAGTAGGCACCGATCGACGCGATGGTGATGAAGTGCCCGCTGTTCTGGCGCTGGAAGTGCGGCATGGCCGCGGCGATGCCGTGCAGCAGTCCCTTGACGTTGACATCGATCATCCGGTGCCATTCGTCCACCAGCAGTGAGTCGAGGCGCGACAGCGGCATGACGCCGGCGTTGTTGACGATCACGTCGATGTGCCCCCGGGCAGCAACCGTTTCGTCGACGAACCTGGCCACGTCGGCCCGGTCGGTGACGTCGAGACGGCGTACATCGATGCTGCCGCCCTCCGCCCGGACGCTCTTGGCCAGGTCGGTGAGCCGATCCTCTCGACGCGCACCGGCGACGACGTGGTGGCCTTCCGCAGCAAGCCGCCTGGCGATGCCTTCGCCGATGCCGCTCGTGGCACCCGTGACGAGTACGACCTTCCGGTCGCTCCGGTCGCTGCCCTGCCCTGTGGTCTCCGAGGTTGTCCGTGTCACCGTGTCCTCCTTGCTCAGTCAGGGCAGAAGCCCCGTTGACGGATCGTTCACCTGCGAACTTGCCGTGCTTTCGATGGCAGGAGAAGGCCGGGATCTTCCTAGGAGTGCTGCACACACCACACTTGACCGACGAGGCAGTCGTGCCGTCACTGACCCACCCCGCGTCGGGTCACGGGGGCAGGTCCGTGGCGATCCACTCGGTGACCGAGCCGTGGTGGTGCTTCCGGCCGAGGATGTCGCGGGCTCGTGCGGTGCGGACGCGACTGTCTGAACGCGGTGGTGGGAGCGCATCATGTCGGCGCGCACGTCGTCTATGACCTGGCGCTGGAGACGGTGCTGGACCAACTTGTCGATCAGTTGGTCGTCCACGGCTTTCTCCGACACAGCCGCCGCCGGCTCGACAACCTGGTTCTCAGTCGCACGCTCATTGGTCATCCATGCATCGATCGTGGGGAGTTACACCGAGCCATTACGCTCCCGGTCCCGGTCGGCGGGGAGGAACGGTGCGCCGTTCAGTTCATGGCCCCACATGACATCGCTGATGTGTTTGACGGCGGCTGTCAGGTGCCGACGGTAGGTACTGAAGGACATTCCGAGGCGCCTGGCCGCGGCTTCCTGGGTGGGTGCGGCCTTGCTGTACGTGGTCATGACGACGTGATGACGTCTCTCTCCGCCACGCTCGTCCCGCAGGGTGTCGATGGCGTGCAGCAGAGCATCGTGCAGGCTCTGGCCGTGCTCGGCGACGCGGCGGGTGCGGCTCAGGGGGTTTCGTGCCAGCTGGCTGGGCCACCACAGCGCGCGCAGGGCGTCCCGTACGGCGGCGTCGAATTCTGAGCGGGACAGCACGACGTGCTCGGCCCGTTCCTGAGCAGTTCCGCCCGAAGGCGTGACGACACCCGCGCCGGTCAGCAGAGCTTCGTGTCTCTCCGCCATCCACGCCATCACGGGTTGGGTACGCCAGTCGTGGGCGAACAGACGGTACCCGTGGTGGCCGACCGCGGGCCTGGCATCAATGGGCAGCATCTCGGCGGGCTCCAGGTACCCATTCCAGAAGCCGTCGTTCCGCATCACGTTGAACGACCATGCGAGATGGTCGGCGCGGATGATCTCACCCACCGCACGCCACCTGGCCAAAGTGTTGGACGCCGACGGCCGCTGGTACGCCTGCGGGTCCACGTCGAACCGCGCGATGGCCATGTGCTCGCCTGCTCGCAACGGCTTGTCGGCGCGTACGTGCGCCCAGGCGGCGGCCACCACCGGATCGACGTCCTCCCCCTCAGGCCTGTCGAACTGCAGCCATGCGGAGCAGGCAACGATGTCATCGGTCCGAGTCGACCGGTAGACCTTGAACGCTTCGGGCTGCCGATCCAGCCAGAACCGGGCGATCGCGGCCGATTCGGCGCCCTCTGCCTCATGGACCAGCTCCACCACGCGCTCCTGGTCGGCAGGAGTACAGGGCATCTCCCGCACCAGGCCGCGGGGGTGGCCCTCGAAGGTGTCGGAGACATGGCCGGCCACGCCGGCATCCCGTTGCAGGTACATCAGGGCCTGCATCGCCTGGAGCATCTGCGAGGCGGGGACCTCCCGGACCCGGCCGAGCAGATACTGGTGCATCCGCCCACGCAGGGCCGCGAATTCGTCCGGATCACGCCACCGGAGATCAGCCACCAGCACCTCGCGCACCACATCATGCGGAAAGAGTCCCGACGAGGTGGACTCGATGAACGGCTGGGCGCGCAGCCAGGCAAAGAGTTCGGCAGCCCGCTCGCCCGTCATCGCCCGCAGCAGGGCCTCGGAGGTGACCTCGGCCTGAGCGCACACCTCCAGCGCCGCGCGATGCTCCGGGCTCGGCGGATCTCCCACCACTTGCGACAACAACGTCGCGATCACCTCGCCGCCCGGTGACCAGTCGGCCGCCCGCGGTGTCCCCTCCGCGCCCTGCTGAACGGCGACCGCCGCCGCCAGGGACAGGGCCAGCGGATTGCCGCCGGCGAAGGACAGCACCGCGTGGTGCGCTCCTGCGGGGACGCCGCGCACCCGCAGAAACGCCGCGGCGTCGCCCGGGGTCAGGTTTCGCAGCGGCACCACATGCAGAAAGTCACCCCATCCGGGGTCGGCGACCCAGCGCGGATCGGGGGCCACGCGTCCGGAGATCACGACGACCCCGCCCAGCGGCAGTCGCGGCAGGAACTGCTCCCACAACCAGTGCTCCAGGCCGTGGCAGTGCTCAAAGGCATCGACCAGAAGCACCGCGCCCGGCTCGCCGGTGGCTTTTCCCGCCGCGTACTCGAAGTCCTGCGTCGCGGTAACCGTACGGCCGTCCACCTCGACCACCAGCCGCCCCGCCTCCCGCGCCTCGAGGGCGAACCGCCGCAGCAGCGTGGACTTGCCGATCCCCCCGGGCCCGTGCAGATAGACGACAGACGCACCGGCCGGATCCCCCGCCAGCACGGACCGGAACAGCGCCCGCTCCGCCGCCCGCCCGACGAAAGCCCGATCCCGCGCCGCGACCACACGGTCACCCAAGGAGCCGCCGTACCCCATATTCACGAGCCCCGAAAAGCGCGAATCCTTGACCAGATAAATGACGTCGGTCATTTTTGGTCAACCGAAGGAATCAGACGTGCGTCGGTTTGACTTGGTTCACGCCTTCGCCGGTGGCGGCGGTCAGCACATAAGGCAGCCACTGAGAAACCCCAAGAAAAGAAGTTGAACGTGCCGGCGGGTGATCAAGCAGCACGGATCCGAAGGAACAGCCAGGCAGATCGGTCGCTGATGGAGCGGGGGCGGCGGAGCCCCGCTGCGTCACTGTCCGCCGTTCTTCTGCCACCGGGACAGGGACTCCGCCGAGGGGGCTGTCCCGCCGACCGGGCGGCCGACTTCTCCGCCGACGGGCTCCGCGTGCACGCTCCCCAGAAGTGCCAGCGCGTCAGCCGACGGACTGCCCGGTTCGGCGTAATACACGATGAGCCGCTGGCCGGGGTCACGGTCCACTGTGAAGGTCTCCACGACCAGTTCCAGGGAGCCGACGACAGGATGGGAAAAGCCGCAGATGTCGCTTCCCTTTTCGAATATCTCGTGGTCCGCCCAGTAGCGCCGGAAATCCGGGCTGACCGCCGACACTTCTCTCACGAGCCTTGTCAGCCGGGGATCGTTGGGGGCCGTGCCGGCGGTGGCGCGCAGTGAGGCCGCGACAGCACGGGCCGCCTTGTGCCAATCGACGTGGAAGCTGCGTGCCACCGGATCGAGGAAGGTGGTCCGCACATAGTTGCCCGTGATGGTGAAGCCGCTGGTCAAGGCCTCGGCAAGAGCGTTCCGCGCCAGTACGTTGTGCCACCGGTCCAGCACCATCGCGGGCTGCCCCGTCCACATCTGGAGCAGGCGCTGCAGGCCGGGCGCTACCGCTTCCCGATCGTTCTCCGGGCGCAGTGTCGCAGGGGCGCGGCCGGCGAGCAGATACATGTGGTTGATCGCCGGCGCATCAAGGCCGAACACGGACACCAGTGCCTCGAGAATCTGCGGCGAGGGCGACCTTTCCCGTCCCTGCTCGAGGCGCACGTAGTACTGCGTGCTGATCCCGGCCAGTGCGGCGACCTCCTCGCGTCTGAGGCCTGGTGTACGACGCAGGCCTCCCGGAGGCAAGCCGACGTCCAGCGGGCTGACGGCGGCACGTCGGGCTCGTAGGAAATCTCCGAGTGCATTCACAGGCCTCACATTAGGCAGCGTGGCGCCTGCCAGGGAGGGCGAGATCCTGACAGGCAGGCGCAGTGGGCAACCGGGCCTTCTGTGTGCCGGTTTGTTGTCGACGACGTGGCGCAGTCAGGCCAGGACGGGGCTCTTGTCGGCGCCGACGGGCGCCGTTGGAGGCGCGCATCGCCAGGCCCTCACCTGAAGCACGCCGGCGGTGCCGGAGTACTGGCGCCGGAACGCCGACGACGTCCGCGACGACCTTGGGCAGCCCCCGGTAACGCCAAGGCTTGCAGGCCGTCGGGGGTGCGGTGGCCTGCGTGTTCGGCCAGTTGCCGGCCGAGGCGGACGGCACGGGTCAGGAGAAGTTCTGGCGAGTAGTGAGCAGGGTTTGACCTGTCAATGACCGTGTGGCCTACGGAACGCTGGCGGAGTGAGGCCAGATGCGCACACCTCTGCCTCGTATCCACTCGTCGTATACGGAAAGCGCCATGACTGTTCAGGACAAGCGCATCATCGTGACCGGCAGCTCCCGGGGAATCGCCGCCGCGGCCATCGCGTCATTTGCCCGAGCCGGAGCCCGGGTCGCCGCACTGGGAATCAGCGACGAATCGGGCAGGGCTCTCGCCGAAAAGATCACGTCCGAAGGGCCTGGCACCGTCTCCTACTTCCACGCCGATGTCTCGGACAAGTCCGGGGTGACCACGGCCGTGGCCGCCGCCGCCGAGGAGCTGGGCGGCGTCGACTCCCTGGTCAACGTGGCCGGCATCGAAATGGGGGCGCCGGCGGAGGGTATCTCCGAAGAGGACTGGGACCGCGTCTTCGCGGTGAATGCCAAGGGCACCTTCCTCACCGCTCAGGTCGTCTTCCCGTACCTGCGGGAAAATGGCGGCACCATCATCAACTTCGGTTCCGACGCCGCCCTCATCCCCTATCCGAACGGAGCCCACTATTCTGCATCCAAGGGGGCAGTGCTCTCGCTCACTCGTACCCTCGCCGCCGAATGGGGGCGCTACGGGATCCGGGTGAACTCCGTCGATCCGGTGATATGGACGGGGATGTACGACGGGTACCGGGCGCGGATGACCGAGGAGGAACTCGCGGCCCACGACGCTGAGCAAGCCCGCATGATCCCGCTGGGAGGCAAGCTGGGTGACCCGGACTCCGACCTCGCCCCGGTCCTCAACTTCCTCGTCTCCGACGGCTCCCGGTTCATCACCGGCCAGATCATCTCTGTGAACGGTGGCGCCGTGCAGGTCCGTTGACCTTGTGTCTCGGGCCGGCATCAGGGGCGGATCCACCGAAAGGTGCCACCTCAACACATTCCGAACAGGAGGATTCGAGGGGGCCTGAGCCTCTGCACCAACACCGTCGCTGCGCGAGTCTCATTCCGAAACGATCGCTTAGCCAGTCGGCGTTGTCAGTGGTGGGAGGCAGGATGGCGGCATGACCACACCAGTTGCGCAGATCGTGGACGCCGCTGCCTACGCGCAGGCCGTCGAGCACGTCGTGGGGGCCGCGGCCGCCTACTACACGGACGGCACCTCTCCGCTCGATGACGACGCCTACGACCAGTTGGTGCGCGGCATCGCCGTGTGGGAGGCCGCGCACCCCGACCAGGTGCTGCCGCACTCCCCCACAGGCAAGGTCGCCGGCGGCGCGGTCGAGGGCGATGCGCCGCACACGGTGGCGATGCTGAGCCTGGACAACGTGTTCTCGCCCGAGCAGTTCACCGCGTGGATGGCCTCGCTGGCCCGCCGGATCGGACACGACGCGGAGCGCTTCAGCGTGGAGGCCAAGCTCGACGGTCTCGCCGTCGCGGCCCGCTACAGCGAGGGGCGCCTGACTCGGCTGATCACCCGCGGCGACGGGATCGCAGGGGAGGACGTCTCGCACGCGATCGTCACACTCGAAGGGCTGCCGGAGAAGCTGGACCAGCCTGTCACCGTGGAGGTTCGCGGCGAAGTCCTCATGACTACGGCCCAGTTCGAGCACGCCAACGAGGTGCGCACCGCGCACGGCGGGCAGCCGTTCGCCAACCCGCGCGGCGCGTCCGCGGGCACGCTGCGCGCCAAGGAGCGGGCGTACACGGTGCCGATGACGTTCTTCGGCTACGGCCTGCTGCCCCTGCCGGACACCGATGCCGAGTTCACCGAACGGCTGAACGGGCTCGCCCACAGCGAGCTGATGGCTCTGGCCGCCCGGCTGGGAGTGCACACCGCCGCCGCCACCGCGGTGCCCACCGTCACGGCCACGACCGTGGACGAGGTCCTGGAGCGTGTGCGGGAGATCGCCGCGCTCCGCGCCGAGCTGCCCTTCGGGATCGACGGCATCGTCATCAAGGCCGACCTGGCCGCCGACCAGCGAGCCGCCGGTTCCGGGTCGCGCGCGCCCCGCTGGGCGATCGCCTACAAGCTCCCCGCCGTGGAGAAGATCACCCGTCTGGTGGCGGTGGAGTGGAACGTGGGCCGCACCGGGATCATCGCCCCGCGCGGCGTGCTGGAGCCGGTGCAGATCGAGGGCGCCACCATCACCTATGCAACGCTGCACAACCCGGCCGACATCACCCGCCGCGACCTACGGCTGGGCGATCACGTCATGGTCCACCGCGCCGGCGATGTCATCCCGCGCATCGAGGCACCGGTCGCCCACCTGCGCACCGGCGACGAGCAGCCCATCGTGTTCCCCGAGATGTGCCCACGGTGCGGCTCCGCCATCGACACCAGCCAGGAGCGCTGGCGGTGCGAGCAGGGCCGTAACTGCCATCTGGTGGCCTCTCTCTCCTACGCCGCCGGCCGCGACCAGCTCGACATCGAGGGCCTGGGCGCCACCCGCGTGGTGCAGCTCGTCGAGGCCGGACTGGTCGCGGATCTGGCCGACCTGTTCGCCCTGACCCGCGAGCAGCTTCTGGGACTGGAGAGGATGGGCGAGACGAGCACCGACAACCTGCTCGCGGCCCTCGCCACGGCCCGGACCCGGCCGCTGTCACGGGTGCTGTGCGCGCTCGGTGTGCGCGGCACCGGCCGCTCCATGTCCCGCCGCATCGCCCGTCACTTCGCCACCATGGACAACATCCGTGGCGCCGACGCCGAGGCACTGCAGCAGGTCGAGGGCATCGGCCCGGAGAAGGCCCCCTCCATCGTCACCGAAATCGCCGAACTCACGGAACTGATCGACAGACTCGCCGCGGCCGGAGTAAACATGACCGAACCCGGCGCCACTCCCCCGCCTGCGACAGACGACGACCCCGCAGCACCGGCCGACACACCGGACGACCGCCCGCTTACGGGTATGACGGTCGTCGTCACCGGCGCGATGGCCGGGCCCCTGGAAAACCTCAGCCGCAACCAGATGAACGAGCTCATCGAGCGGGCGGGCGGCAAATCCTCCTCCAGCGTCTCGAAGAAGACCTCCCTCGTGGTCGCCGGCGAAGGCGCGGGCTCCAAGCGGGCCAAGGCGGAAACCCTCGGCATCCGCCTCGCCGCACCCGACGAATTCGCGCTGCTCGTCGCCGACTACCTGCACTGATCACGTCACCGCCGACCGCCTGTGCCGCTGCGCCCAGCGACCCGGGCCAGGGCCATGGACGTCCTCCCAGAGCGAGGAGGCCGCCGACAAGAGCGGCACTGCTGTCGGCGCAGCAGAACCCGACACCCCGCTCAGTGAACTCCGTGACGACCTCGTGTCCGCCGTGTACCAGCGAGCCCTCCTCCTGGCGACCGCAAACCGACCAACACCGCGGCCCAGCTCGACGGCGGCTCCGGATTGCACGGCGGCATCGCCCTCGCCACCGAACTCGTCCGCGAGGGCACCGTCTCCGAGGACCTCGTCGACCGGGCCGTACGACGCGTGCTGCGCCAGAAGATCGAACTGGGACTGCTGGACGCCGACTTCAACCCTGACAGCACCGCGGACGGCCCCATCGATCTGGACCCGCCGGCGCACCGGGCCGTCGCCCGCGAGCTGGCCGAGCAGTGCATCGCACTGCTCGGCAACCGAGACGGTCGCCTCCCCCTGGCGCCGGACACCGGATCCATCACCCTCATCGGCCCGTGCGCCGACGACGCCAGAAGGCGAGCGCCGACAGGTGCAGCCCGTACCGGTCGAACAACTCCCGTACTCCATCAGCCTGTTGAGGCCCGAATTCGGCAACGGGCAAGTGCGAGGCCTCGAAGTCGCGGCCTCCGGTGACCGGCCAGGCGGCCACCCTCCAGCGCCTCATATCCGGCCCGGGCCGCCCAGGCCGCGATCTCGGTGAGGGAAAGCTGTGGCAGACAGGCGGGAGCATGCCGAGTTTCATACGCGGGCCTCCGGGGCTACGGGGGTGTCGTCGACGTCGGTCCAGGCGAGGGAGGCGGCGGAGCGCAGGACGGCCTCGACGATGCGGGCCGAGCGCACCCCGTCGACACCTGTCGGCAGCCCCTTGGGCGTGCCCCCTCCGATCGCCGCGTAGGCGTCGGCGACGAACGCGGCGAAGCAGTCCCCGTAGCCCTGATCAACCCGATCGCCGACGGATCGGTTCTCGTCGACGGAACCGACGTGAGCGCGATGCGCGAGGAGGACCTCAAACGGGTCCGGTCCTCGGTGGGGTCCCGGTGCGCGGGCGAGGGCGGCACGTGCTCCTTCAGCGGCACCCGCTCGGTCGCCTACGGGGCAGGGACGTACACATACAAGACGGTGACCGACAGCACCGCCTGCACCAGCGCCTCCTTCGGCGGCGACCCGGCGGCGAATCTCGTCAAGTCCTGTTACGTCGCCGACGCGGGAGGCCCGCCCGGTTACACCGTGTGCATGGCCGAGGGCGGTACCTGCACCGTCCCCGGCTACAACCGGGACGTCGCCTACGGTGCCAACGGCAACTTCGCCCATCAGGTCACCAACGGCTCCGTCGCCTGTACCAACGCCCACTTCGGCGATCCCATCGACGGCGTCGCCAAGTCCTGCTACCTACCGTCCGCCGGAGCCCCGCCCGGTGGCTGGACCAAGTGCGCGGACCAGAACGGCACGTGTTCGGCCGCCGCGGGACAGCCGGTGATGTACGGCGCCTACGGAGCGTTCACCACGCGCACGGCGACCGGCGACACGCCGTGCACCGACGGCACGTTCGGCGACCCGATACCCGGCGAGTCGAAGGCGTGTTACACCGCGACCGGCGGCCCGGCCGGATACGGCACGACCTGCTCGGACGAGACCGGGACGTGCGCCTTCAGCGGACAGCAGACCGTCGCCTACGGCGCACGGGGCAGCTTCGTGTACAAGTCGTTCACCGGCGGCACCGGCTGCACGACAGCGGCGTTCGGCACCGATCCACTGCCGGGCGTGCAGAAGAGCTGCTACCTCGCCTCCTGAAGTCCGCGAGGCCTCCCCGCACGTTGCCGCCACCTGGCACGACAGGTGGCGGCGACCGCCTCCCCGCGGGTCCTGGAAGGCCCGGATCCCGGGGTCAGTTGAAGGGGTCGAGGGTGATGTACGCCTGCTGCGGATTTCCGTCGTTCACCAGCGACTCGTAGTTGCCCACGTCGTCGAACGCGAAGGCGTACGCCTTGCCGTCGGCCATCTGCGCGTGGATCTTGCGGGCGTAGTGGTTGGTGACGACGTCCGTGTAGAAGCCGGAGCTGCTGGTGTCGGGCTGGTTGGGGTTCGTCAGCAGCGTCGAGCGGTTGAAGCCTGCGCACAGGGTGCGGGAGATCGGGCCGCGCACCAGGTCGTTCGGTGCGTCCAGGAGCTTGTAGCAGCCGAAGATGCTGTCCGAGTCGGGCTTCTGGAAGGTCGTGACGACGGCCCCGGAGGCGTTGGTGAAGTTCATGACGTTGCCGGAGACCCGCCCGTAGTACTTGGTGTTCGGCTGATCGCCGAAGGGCGTGACCGTCAGGGTCGAGGTGCTGTACTTCTGCCACACACGGTTGATGTAGTCGTCCATCACATTCGCCGGCAGTGCGCCCGCCTCGATGCCGTGCCCCGGTGCCAGGGCCCGCAGGACCGTGCCGTCGGAACGGGTCTGGATGAGGTTCGCCCAGCCGCCCGGCTGGCCGCGCAGCGCAGTGAAGAAACCGTTGTAGCCGCCGGGCTTCAGGTGGCCGGTGTTCTTCACCGTGCCGTCGCCGGCCTTCACGCCGACCGCGTACGGCGCGGAGAACATGTCGACCTGGGTGCTGTTGATCCACAGACCGGAGTCGTTGAGGGTGTATTCGGTCCAGTTGAAGAGGATGTTCCTGTTGGGGTCGGAGGGGTTCTGCACCGCGGGCTGCACGAGTCCGCCGGTGGTCAGCTTGAAGACGAGCTTCTGGCCGTAGGAGAAATAGACGCGACCGGAGAACTTCGGCATCCGGAGCGTCATGGTCTGACCGTTGGCCGGTCCTGCGATCGACGCGTCGGGCGCGTCGGTCGGCGGGTTGCCGCCGGCGGGCCAGGCGTGGAACGTGCCGTTCGCGTCGGCCCAGCCCTGCTGGCCGGTGGTGAGCAGGGTGCCGATGTTGTAGACGTAGACCTGGTCACCGCGGCCCGAGTTGTTGCTGATCGTCAGGGGGATGGTGGTGGGCACGGCGGCCTGGGCCTGGCTGCCGGAGCCCGTCACGGTGATACCCAGACTGATGGCCAGGGCTGCCAGTACGGCGGCCAGCGTTCTTCGCGTCACAGAGATGGACACATTCTTCTCCTTGTTCTTGGTGCGAAGACGTGAGGGCGGAGACTCCCTGGGACACGGGCCGCTGATGGGAGTCAGGAGGCGGCGTTCATCAGATCGAGGCCACTGTGCTGGCGGGCGGCGTCGGTCTTGTCCAAGGGGCCGTACCAGCGCAAGCCGTACTGGTCGAGCGCGTTGCGGTCGGACGCGTACGCCTGAGCGGCCTGCCTGCTGAGGTACGCCGTGTACGGGCGGTCGGACAGGACCTCGTTGAGCTTCGCCAGGCCCCGTACGTCGGCGCCCTTGAAAGAGGGCCCGTCGGCACCGCAGTCACCGCTCTCGCAGGGGTCCTTGAGGATGCCCGCCGAGGTGTTGAGCCTGCTGGAGGTGGTGTTGGCGTCGGCGATACGGCGGGCAGCGGTGAGGACGGAGGAGTCGGCCGTGGCCTTGTACAGCTCGGTCAGACCGCCGACCAGTTGGCCCTGGTTGTACGACCAGACCGTGGCGTTGCCGTTCTTGCACGTACTCAGGCTGATTCCGTCGCCCACCGTCTGGTCGGAGTTGACCATGCCGGTGCCCTGGAACCACGCCCAGTCCGTCCTCGCGCGCCGAAGGTATGTGGTGTCGCCCGGGATGCGATTGTGCAGGGCGGCATTGAGCTCGATGTAGAGGGAGTTGGGGATGGCGTTCTTCACGGTCTTCGCGGTGCTCCACCACACACCGCCGCCGCAGGTGTTGTCCCAGTAGGAGGCCATGTAGTCCGCGTCGGCCCGGGCTGTGGCCAGGTAGCGGCGGTCACCGGTCAGGTCGTAGGCCGCGATCCAGGTCAGGCCCCACCATCCGGTGTCGTCGATGTAGTCGTTGCGGAACTGCCCGGCAGCGGCGTTGACTTGCAGGTCGTAGGTACGGTCGATGGCGTAGGTGTAGCTCTTCATGCCGGTGACCCGGGCGTTGTCGATGACGGCGTGCAGCGCGTTGGCGGAGTTCCACCATCCGGTCGTGTCGAACAGGCCGGTGCCGTAGTCGTAGAACTGCATCTGCGCGGTGGCCGCGGCGGTGCGCCGGTCGGCGGCGTTCCAGGTGGAGCGGGCCCAGGGCGTGCAGACGATGTCGGTGCGGTCGGCGGCCTTGCCGCAGGCGCGCAACGCGCCGACGCCGTGGTTCGCCCAGTCATCGACGTTGTACATCATGGTCCGCCAGCCGGTCTGGCCGGCCGGGATCGTGGTCGCGCCGATCCTGCTGCCCGAGGACCAGGTGCGCCCACCGTCGAACGAGCGGTCCATCCACACCTCGTCCCCGGGGCTGCCGTTGCCTACGGACGCCCAGCCCATGGCGTCGGCGTCGTCGAAGTGCAGCACGAAGGTGCGCGAGAAGAGCGTGGCGGTGACGGGCCTGCGGTCCTGGCTGCTGAGGGCCGGGTCCCGCGCGTCGCAGTAGTTGTTGCACACCGCCTCCGCGGCCACGGAGGCGGTGGCGGTGGCGGTGGGAGCGACCTGCACCAGGACGACTGACATCGTTATCAGGAGACTCGGCAGGAGTGCGGCGAACAGTGATCGCTTGGCGTGCATGGAAGAACTCCCGAGGCTTGCCGAACACTGCGGTGGGGGCACAGGGGCTGGTCCTTGAAAGCGTGTCGCAGACGCTAACCGGAAGCGGTGCACACGTCAATGGTCTGGACCTAATGGCACACCGTCGCCCCCTCGCCGGACAATTAGACGACGTCCATCGCGAAGCGGCGGCAGACGTGCACTCGGGCGAACTGCCCGCGCATGACCTGTTCGTCTCTGAGGTCGGCGTGGAGGAAGGCCGTCATCGGCCGTAGCCCTGTCCGTCGTTCGCCGATGGCCCGGTCCGGCTCGCCGGCGTCGGTGTAGTAGTTGGCGTAGACGTGAAGGTAATGCCTGCTCTCGTTGAAGCCCATCGCCCGATACCAGCGCAGTGTGTCCTGATCGTCCCTGGTCCAGGCGTCCAGCGTCGGCACGCCCAGCGTGCCGACGCGGGCGCGCGCCTCGGCGAGCAGGGCACGGCCGATGCCCTGGTGCTGGCGGTCGGGGTGGACGGCGACGGTGTCGATGGTCGCCAGTTCGCCCTCGACGGTGACGTCCATGATCCCGATGACGGTCCCGCGTTCCTCGGCGGCGACCAGCCCGAAGCCTGGAGCGGGGGTCTCGGGCTTGGTCTTCAGGACGTCGTCGAAGTAGGCACTCCCCAGGAAGGAGAGCACCCGGCAGCGCAGCCAGGACGTCTCGTCCGCAGGGCGATACTCACGTATGACGTGGTTCAAAATGGTGATCCTCAATGTGCGTAGCGAAGTCCGGATGGTGGCGGTCACTACGTTGAGAGATCACAGCGGAGATTCTGCGCACTGTCCCACGCCCGGGCAATCGGTTTTGCTCGATGGCCCCGACCGCTGCCGCAAAGGGCTGCCCGGTTGCGGTCGATGACGGGCCTTGATGTGATCAGTTGACGCGTCCGTGTCGCCGTCAAGGACCTGCGCGTTGAATGGGGCGATGCGCCGATGTGGGCGTGTCTGCGGTCCGCCTCATCTGCCCGGTAATGAAGCGGACCGCGCCTCACCTGGTTGAACCGTGCTCCCGAGCCACATCGACAGCATCGGGACCCCGAGAGCTCGGTGGCGCGGGAAAGACGGTCTGGGCTCCAGCTGTGTTCAGGATTCGGCCGGCTCCGGGACCACTTCGCCGTGCACCCCAAGATGCCGATCGACCCGAAGTGCATCGGCGGCACGCTCACCAGCATCCGCGCGGTACGGCGCCGGATCGGACCCGACAACCGGTCCAACCTCCTTGAGCGGGACACGTCGCCACCGTGGTGCCCGGTGCCCGGGCCGTGCTGCGCCGCCTGGGCGAAGTGGGCGGCTCCGCCTCGTACGAAGAAGACCTCGGCGCAGGCATGCGACGACCTGTCACAGTCCGGCACCGAAGGTGACGATATCTGCCTGTTACTTCGCGGGCTGGCGACCATGCATCCCATGCAACGATCGCGGACCCGCCGGGCAGTCATCACCTATCCAGTCCTGCAGGTCACGACCGTGGCGCTGGCGTTGTGGCTGTCCAGGCAGTTTGAGGTGGCGCGCTGTCCGCCACGCTGATCGCCCTGGCCCCCACCGTGCCAGGCGCCTACCTGGCCTGGGCCGCCTACCGTGACGACCGCAGCGAGGCCGCGGCGGACACCGACGCAAAGACGAAAACGCTGGCCGCGGCCGTGGCCGTGGCCGAGACCCGGCAGCGTGCCCAGCTGATCGGGCCGGCGCTCATCGCATCGACGTGGCCTTCCACCAGCACACCGAGCCCGCCAACAACGCCACCGGCGCCGCCCCTCACGGCCAACTCGCCGACATCGTCGGCTACTACCAGAGTCTGCACCCCGCCCGGCTGGCCATCACCGGCGAACCGGGCGCGGGCAAAATCCTGCACGCCCTGGACCTCCTCCTCGGTCTGCTGACCCACCCGGGCCGCACCGACACCGACCCCGCCCCGGTCCGCTTCTCGCTGGCCGGCTGGGACACCGACCGCCCTCTGCAGGAATGGCTCGCCCACCAGGTCCACCAGCAGTTCCGGAACCAGGGCATCACCCTCGCCGACGCGGCTGTACTGGTGGACAGGCACCGCGTCCTGCCGATCCTGGACGAGATGGACACCGACGCCACTCCAGCCGGCCGCCGCCGCGCCGCGCATGCCCTGCAGGAACTGAACAAATTCCAGGTCCCCACCGGCAGCGCCCCGGTCATCCTCACCTGGGCTCCCCCAGCGCGGTCCGCGACCACCTCCTCACCCTCTCGACGTGACCAAGCAGTCGCGGACGGAACGGGTGAGCTTCAACACATCGGAGGTCTTTGGTGCATGCAGGCATTCCGTACCAGCGCTGTTGCGTATCGTGCACTATTCCCGCTGTACAGGCACGTGTCACCAAGAACATGACGCTCCGTCAAATGGGCTCGTATGAAAGGGAGAAGGGCTGGTCAGCTACTTCCGGGTAGCGTGGAGCACCTCTCGAGATGAACCTCAGTGGTCACTCCAGCCCCTACTGTGTTGCCAGACCCCTGCCGGGCCTCTCCCCCACTCAGCGGGCGGGACTCCCGTCTGCCACCACTCAGAACAGGCAGCCGCGGGTATGAAGCCATTGCGCCCAGAAGATCCCGAACACCTGGGCCCCTACCGCCTCGTGGCCCAACTCGGAGCAGGCGGTATGGGCCGGGTGTACCTGGCCACCTCACCGGCCGGCCAAACCGTCGCGGTCAAGGTCATCCGTCCCGAGATGGCGGAGGACAAGAACTTCCGCATCCGCTTCCGACGCGAAGTAGCGGCCGCGGCGGCCGTCGGCGGCACCTACACCGCATCCGTGGTGGACGCCGCCCCCGACGCGGAAACACCGTGGCTCGCCACCACATATATTCCGGGTCCCACCTTGGCCGAGGCGATCGCCGAACACGGGCCGCTGCCGGTGCAGTCGGTTCTCGCCCTCGGCGCGGGCATGGCTGAGGCGCTCACCGCGGTGCACGCCCAGGGGCTGGTGCACCGTGACCTGAAGCCCTCCAACGTACTGCTCGCCGCCGACGGACCACGCGTCATCGACTTCGGTATCGTCCGCGCCCGCGACGGCTATCAACTCACCGCCGCAGGCGGTGTGTTCGGCTCCCTGGAGTACATGTGCCCGGAACAGGCCACGGGAGAGCCGATGGGAGCGGAAGGGGATGTCTTCTGCCTCGGCTCGGTGCTGACGTTCGCCGCGTGCGGGCACCCGCCCTTCGATGGTGCCGCGGCAGCGACTCTCCTCTACCAGGTGGCCCACGGCTGGCCCGACCTGGCCGGGGTGCCTGAGCCACTGGACAAGCTCATCAGTCTCTGTCTGGCCAAGGATCCCGCCTTGCGCATCAGCCCCGACCGGCTGTCCGCGGCGTGCGCTCCGGGCGGCGTCGAACAGTTGCTGACCGAGTCCTGGCTGCCCGCTCCGGTGGCGGCGACCGTCGCTCGCTATCAGGCCGCCGTCATGGATCTCGTGTCACCTCCGGCCGTCGTTCCGATCGCCCCCGACGCCCCCGGCATCGCCGACAGCAGGGCCGGTGCGGACGGCGGCCACGGACCCCGGGCAGAGTCCAACTTCCTCGGCCCGACGGATCCGGAGAAGTCCGAGAAGCTCGGGAAGTCCGACCCGGAGACTTCGGTTCCGCGTGTGCACCGCCGTTCCCCCGCATACTCCGGTCCCTCCCGGCGCTCGATCCTGACCGCCGGTGCCGGAGTGGCGGTGGTCGGAGGTGTCGCCGCTCTCGTCGCCGTGCGCAGAAAACCTCGCACCCACCCTGTGTCCTCACTGGTCCCGGCGCCCGAGCCGAGCTGGGTCTACCTCAGCGCCCCGTTGCTGCAGGCTCCGGCGGTCTTCAGCGACAGCACCGCCCTGCTCAAGGCCCGCCCGGGCACGATGATCTGCCTCGACCTCGACAACGGCTCCCGCCCCAAGTGGATCTACCAGGGCATCAGTGTCTCGCCCACTCCCGTCCTGTTGACCGACGGTGCGGCCGTCGCACTCGGTACGGGCGCCACGGTGATCGGCGTCGATCCGGCCAGCGGGTCGGAGCGGTTCACCCTCGATTTCGGCGCGGACTTCCAGTTCGACCAACTGCTGGGCGCCTACGAGGGCTTCAGCGTTTCCGTGCTCGGTGCTCGACTGGAGCGCCAGTCGGCCGAACAGGGCGTCGCGACATCCACCGACGCCGTCTTCGGCGTCGACCTCCAGGCCCGCCAAGCCCGGGTCATACCGATCAGCCCGGAAGACGTCGGCATCCGCCTCCAACCGGTCGTCACGTCCGACTACTTCGTCTACGCCGACGGTCTGCGCAACGTCTCGGTCCGCAGCACCCGCGACGCCGGCACCCTGCGTTGGCGGCACCCCGTCGGCTACGACCTCCGGCCAGGCCTCGCCGTACTCGGCCAGACCGTGTTCGCCGTCGGCTCCGAGCTCATCGCCCTGGAACTGAGCACCGGCAGGCTCCGCTGGCGGGCAAAGCCCAAGCACGGCTTGTTCGCCTCCCTGGGAGTGGGTGGCAACACCGTCTACGCCATCGGCAACGACCCCTACGGCGTCTACGCTTTCAACGCGGCGAACGGCTCCCAGCGCTGGTTCTGCGAGACGCCCCGCCTCGACGGCGACCATCCCATCGCCGTGGGACCGCAGGCCGTCTACGCTGCCGCCCTCGAGAACAAGGACGGCTTCTTCGCCATCGAGGCTGCCTCCGGGCGCCTGAGGTGGAACTTCACGGACGGCCGCGACACAGGCGTCAACGGCTGGCAGATCTCCTGTGACCGAGACGGACATCTGGTGGCGCACCACTACGACCGGGTCTACGGATTGCCGAACACCTGAAATAGGGCACATGTCCGGCGCGTCGACCGACGTACACGCCTGCTGCGAGGCCGCAGCGGCCGCTGCATCGAAGCCCGCTGGACGGACCAGCTCGCGGACGACTCACCAACTCCGTCCCGCAGCGCGGCGACAAGAACAACACCCTGGCGTTCTTCGCCGCGCAGAACCGGTGCTGTGAGTCGGCCGGGGCTGGCTCCGGGCGGAACTTCACCCGCGCCTGCGAGCAGGACCCGAGCCACCTCGCCACTGGGGCGGGGTCGGCGCACGCCTGGGCCCCGGCACGACTGTCGGCGGTCGCCGAACCTGGGTTCGGATCACTTTTAGACGTCAACACCTCGGAGACCCCCACGGCTTTGCGCTCCTAGCGGCGATGGAGACGACGGCATCCAGCGAGCCAGGCGGATGGGCCGGCCGCGCGGTGAGGTATCCGCCGTGGCAGGCCCTGTTCCGCGCGGCACTGTTGCAGGCCGGTGGCGAAGCCGGCGCGGCCCAGCGCGCGGGAGGCACCGGCGAGCTGCGTGTCGACGTCCTCGCAGTCACGGCCCTCCTCGATCATCCCCCCCCGGAAAGCTGCCCCTGCGCCCTGCGCAGCCGGCTCAGGACCGCTCGGAGTTCGGCGCTCGCGAGTTCGAGCTCCATCATCACTCGCCAGACATACGCCCTGGGGTAATGCACTCCACTCTGCGCAAGGTCGACGAGTCGTGAACGCTGATCACGAACAGAGCCGGCGGCACCGGTACATGGTCCACGCAAGGCTCCCGGACGGATGCAGGCGTGACCGTCGGCGCGGTCCTCCAACGGGCACGAGCCCAGCTGGTGAAGCTCCTCCCCCCGAACCGATCGGGGAACCCACCCGTCCCCGTACTGCCCGAGGTGCCTGAAGCCGAGTGGCGCACTCCTCCAATACCCCCTAGGTATACCTCTACTCTCACCAATACCCCCCCGGGTATCCAACGCAAGGAGGACATGTGACCAGCACGACGTTCCCGCAGGTGACGGGGCATGAGCCAGAACCACCACGGCCAGGACGGTCCGGGCTGTTGGGGCGGCTCGGTGGCTGGACCGCGGGGCACTTCAAACACGTACTGATCGGCTGGCTGGTCGTGGTGGCCGTGCTCGGCGCATTCGCGCCTCAGGTCACGTCGGTTCTGTCCGGAGCGGGCTGGCAGAGCAACGGCTCGGAGTCGGTGCGGGTGCGCGAACTGGCCCAGGAGCACTTCGGCGGCAACGCCTCATCCGCGATCCAGGTGGTCGTCAGCTCGAAGAGCGACAGGGTCACCGATGCGCCCGTGCGAAAAGTGATCGCCGAGGTCACCCGCGAGCTGAAGGCCGACAACCGGATCGGCGAGGTCATCGCACCCCAGTCAGGGGTCAGCATCAGCCGGGACGGGCAGACCGCGGTCGTCCTCGGCGGCGCCGACGCGAACACAGACGACATGGTGCGCGCCGCCGACGACCTCAAGGACCCCCTTCGGAAGCTGTCGACCGACGACATCACCGTGCGCGCGACCGGCGCCTCGACGATGTGGAGCGACTTCAACACCGCCAACCTCGACGCGATGATCCACGCTGTGAGCGCGAGGGCCGCGAGGCCGAGCCCACTGCGGGGATCATCGACGCGCAGGCGGTGCGGGCCGCCGGGACGGTGCCCGCCTCAGTGTCCCGGTGGGACATGTGTCCCAATGGGACATCAAGGCGTATGCTGGCAACCATGAAGGCTACGGAGCCAGTCCACCCGACGCAGGACCGGCGGCGGCGCAAGGCGCAGCAGACGCGGAACGCGCTGGCCTGCGCCGCTGTGGAGCTGATCCTGGAACGCGGGCTGGCGGCCACGACCGTGGAGGCGATCGTCGAGGAAGCCGACGTCACCCGCCGCACCTTCAGCCGGCACTTCACCGGCAAGGAGGACGCGGCCCTGGACTTCGTCCGGGGTGACGGCGACCGCATCAACGACCTGCTGCGCGTCCGGCCCGCCGGAGAACCGCCGCTGCTCGCATACCGGCGGGCGGTGCGCGCGTGGCTCGCCGACCAGGAGAACCCGGCGCATCATCTGCGGCCCCGGATGCGGCGGCTGCTGACCCTGGTGGACGCCGAGCCCGCCTTGTTCGCCGCCTACGAACGCATCCGGGTCGACGCCCAAGAGGAGTCGATCCGCATCATCGCCGAGCGGCTCGACACTGACGACGTACGGGACATGCGCCCAGCCGTTGTCGTGGACGCCGCCGCCGGAGTCCTCACCGCAGCGCTGCGCGCCTGGGCGCGCGCCAGTGAGGGCCACGACTCGGGCGCTGCAGACCTGGCCGCCCTGGTGGAGCGGGCCTACGACGCCCTGATCTCGGAGGCCGCCTCCGCGGCCGCCGAACCCCCTTCCGAACAGTGAGAACAACACATGAGCACCGCCCCCAGCAGTGAGTTCACCTACAACAGTGAGTTCGCCGGTCGTACCGCCCTGGTCACCGGCGCCGCCTCCGGCATCGGCCTGGCCACCGCCCGCCGTCTCGGAGCCGGCGGCGCGAACGCCGTCATCGCCGACTACAACGCCGAGGGCGCGGCGCAGGCCGCCGAGGACCTCAAGGCCGAGGGCATCAAGGCCGCCGCCGTGAAGCTCGACGTGACCGATCCCGAGTCCGTTGCCGCCGCCGTCGCCTTTGCCGTGGACACCTTCGGCGCACTGCACCTCGCCGTGAACAACGCCGGCATCGGTGGCCCGAGTGCCCCGACCGGCGAGTACGACCTCGACGCCTACAGCCGGGTCATCCGCACCAACCTGGACGGAGTCTTCTACTCCCTGCGCTACGAGCTCCCCGCCATCGAGGCGAACGGGCAGGGCGGCGCGATCGTCAACGTGGCCTCCATCCTCGGCTCGGTCGGCTTCGCCGGCTCCTCCGCCTACGTCGCCGCCAAGCACGGCGTGGTCGGCCTGACCAAGACCGCCGCCGCCGAGTACGCCGCGAAGAACATCCGCGTCAACGCCGTCGGCCCCGGCTTCATCGAGACGCCGCTGCTGAAGGACATGGACCAGGAGGCGTACGACGGCCTGGTCGGCCTGCATCCGATCGCCCGCCTCGGCCGCCCCGAGGAGGTGGCCGAGCTGATCGTCTTCCTGCTCTCCGACCGCGCCTCCTTCGTGGCCGGCAGCTACCACCTGGTCGACGGCGCCTACACCGCTCTCTGAGCCGGCCGCAGAAAGGAATTTCGCGTCATGAAGGCACTGCAGTACCGCACGATCGGCGCCGCCCCCGAGGTGGTCACGGTCCCAGACCCCGAGCCCGGCCCAGGCCAGGTCCTGTTGAAGGTCACCGCCGCCGGCGTCTGCCACTCCGACATCGCGGTGATGAGCTGGCCCGCCGAGAACTTCCCCTACGAGCTTCCGCTCACCCTCGGCCACGAGGGTGTCGGCACGGTCGTCGCGCTGGGCGCGGGCGTCAGCGGTGTACGCGAGGGCGACGCGGTCGCGGTGTACGGGCCCTGGGGCTGCGGCACCTGCGCCAAGTGCGCGCAGGGCAAGGAGAATTACTGCCTGCGCGCGGACGCCCTGGGCATCCGGCCGCCGGGGCTCGGCAGGCCGGGCGCGATCGCCGAGTACCTTCTCGTCGACGACCCGCGCCACCTCGTACCGCTCGATGGCCTGAACCCGGTCGCCGCCGCCCCGCTGACCGACGCCGGCCTCACCCCGTACCACGCGATCAAGCGATCGCTGCCGAAGCTGGTCCCCGGCTCGACGGCCGTGGTCATCGGCACCGGCGGCCTCGGCCACGTCGCCATCCAACTGCTGCGCGCGCTCACGCCGGCCCGCGTGATCGCCCTCGACGTCAGCGAGGACAAGCTGCGGCTGGCGAAGGAGGTCGGCGCCCACGAGACGGTGCTCTCCGATGCCGGCGCGGCCGCCGCCGTACGCACCTTGACCGGCGGTCTCGGCGCCGAGGCCGTCTTCGACTTCGTCGGCGCGGAGCCCACCTTGCGAACCGCGGGTGCCCTGGCCGCCGTGGAGGGCGACGTCACCATCGTCGGCATCGGCGGCGGCGCCCTGCCCGTCGGCTTCGGGTCCCTGCCCTTCGAGGTGTCGGTCGCCGCGCCCTACTGGGGCAGCCGGAGCGAACTCGTCGAGGTGCTGAACCTGGCCCGCTCGGGTGCGGTGTCCGTACACACCGAGACGTACTCCCTCGACGAGGCCCCACTCGCCTACGAGCGACTGCACACCGGGAAGGTCAACGGCCGAGCTGTCATCCTTCCCAACCACTGAGCCACCTACGGCGGTTCACAGCCGCCAGCGCTCCGCCGGCCCCGGTTACGCCGGGGCCGGCCCGTCCGTGCCGATCACCCAGCGAGCAGCCCCGCGTCGTGCGCGAGGACGGCGGCCTGTACGCGGTTGGCGCAGCCGGTGCGGGTGAGGATCCGGCTGATGTGCGCCTTGACCGTGCCGGCGCTCAGGTAGAGCTGATCGGCGATCTCCGCGTTGGACAGGCCCGCGCCGAGCAGCCGCAGGACATCCCGTTCGGCCGGGGTCAGCTCTTGGGTCCTGCGCACAGCTGCCTCGGTGTCCCGGCCGGACCGTACGTGGCGTTCCAGCAACTGCCGGGTGATCCTGGGTGCCAGGACCGGTTCGCCCTTCGCGGCGAGTTGCACGGCGCGGATCAGATCGGCGGGACCGGTGTCCTTGAGGAGAAAGCCGCTCGCCCCGGCCCGCAGGGCTCGCGTCACACTCGCTTCCTCGCCGAACGCCGTCAGCATCACGACACAGGTACGAGGCGAAAGACGGGCGATGTCCTCGGCGGCCGAGATTCCGTCCCGGGTGGGCATCTGAATGTCGAGGAGCGCGACGTCGATGTCCTGGGCCCGGCACGCCGCAGCGGCTTCGCGACCGTCGCCTGCTTCCGCGACCACCTCGATGTCCTCGGCGTTCTGCAGGATCAGCCGGATTCCCGCACGCATCAGTGCCTCGTCATCGGCGATCAGGACTCGGATCATCAGCTCATCTTAGGGCTGCTGTCGTCAGCAGTACGACAAGGAAGCCCACCGTCGGCAGGACCACGAGCAGCGCCACACAACCCGATCCCAGGACCCTCGGCCAGGTCAGGATCTCGTCCGACAACGGGGCACGGGCGCCTTCCTGCCCCATGCCTGCGGAGGGAAGGCGGACCGTGTCCGGAGGAGTTTCGACGAAGGCCCCCTCATGTGCCGTGGGTGGAAGGGTCCTGCCATGGGTGGGCAGCCAAGCCGCCATACGGAAGCCTCCGTTCGTCAGGGTGCCCGCTGCGAATGTGCCGCCGAGCAACGCGATCCGTTCCTGGCAGCCGGCCAGCCCGCTGCGGCTTCCGCCCTGGGAGTGGTTCGCCGCCCGCGGTGCCTCGTTGCTGACGGACACCTCGATCCCCTTGTCGGTGCCTTTCACCTCTACCCTGGTGGGGGCGCCGGCTGCGTGTTTCAGCACGTTCGTCAGTCCTTCGCGGACCATCCGGTGGATCGCCTGACGCGTACGCAGGTCGAGCTCGGGCGGGTCGGGAACGGACCAGTCCAGCTCGACGGTGCTGCCTGTCCGCCGGGATTCCGTCACCAGAGCGGTGATGTCCTCACGCGTTCCCTTGTCTTCCCCGGTGCTGTCCGACTGGTCCGTGAGGTCCGAGTGCCGCAGGACACCGAGGATTTCGCGAAGTTCCCCCATGGCCGTACCGGCTGTCGTACGCAGCAGCTCGGCCTGTTCCACGAGGGCGGGTGCCTGTCGCGCGGCGGTGAGTTCAAGGGCCCCCGCGTGCACCGAGATCAGGCTCAGGCGGTGGCCCAGGAGATCGTGCATCTCTCCCGCGATCCGGGTCCGTTCCTGGGTTCGGGCGGCAGCGGCGGCCAGCGTGCGGGTCTGTTCCAGATAGGCGTTGCGTTCCCGCAGCAGGCTGACCAGGGGCCGCCGCTGCCCCAGCAGGGTTCCGGCCAGGGTGGGGAGCAGTACGAGCAGCAGCGCTGAGACCGCGTTGCCGGCCAGTTGCAACAGCAGGGACTCGGAGTGGACCGGGGCAAAGGCGACGGTCAGAACACCGACGGTGGCACAGGCCACCCCCGCGACCTGCCACACGCGACGCGGCGGTGCGATACGACGGGTGGCGGAGAGCACGATCAGCGGTACCACCGCCAGCGTCCATATGTTGGTGCCCACGAACAGCAAGGAGGCGCACACAACGGCGGCGGCCGGCCGACCGCGCCGAGCGGGGACGACCAGCGCCGCCCACACTCCCTCCAGTACCGCTGACAGCGGCCGTTCCACGGGCACCGTCAACAGCGGCAGCAGGCAGAAAGCTGCCGCCAGAACACAGGCCAGCGCCTCGCCGACGACCGTACGTCGCTCGGCGGCACGTACAGCGGCCCAGCCCTCGGCCGCCTCCCGGCGCACCCACCCCGCCACGCCGGCCAGCGTGCGCGCCAGCCGCTCGGACGGTCGCGGCGGCTGTACGTCTTGGGACATCTGACTCATCATCACCCCTGCCCGGCCACCGTCGATCTCCCGGGCAGAACGGTAGCCGCGTTGGTCGTGGTCGCCGCACGGCGGGCCTCGGGTGTCATGCGCCCAGCCGGAGGCTCAACTCTGCCCGCAGTGCGGCCATGTCCACCTGGCCGGCGGCCAGCAGCCGTACGATCGCGCCACCGGCCCCGGCGTCCGCGTCCGCCGCCGGCTCGTCGAGCAGCGCGGACAACAGGTGGAGCGTCCCGACCGTGGGCGAACCGTGCTCGGCGGCGGACAGCCGGGCGACCGCCATGATCCGGTCGGCGGCAGCGGACAGACGCACCCGGTCACCCTCGGCAACGACGGCGGACGGGATCGTCGAAGCCGAGGAGACCAAAGAAACCTGCCGCGCACCGTGTCGGCGCATAAGGGCCGCGGCAGCGTTGGCGTCCGCCAGACTCCGGGGAAGCGACTGCCCGGCAACGGACAGGGCCCGGTCCAGGGCCAGTATCCCCAGCAGAAGGTCCACCGGCTCCGCCGCGGCGCGCCCGCACCGTACCGCTTGCCGCACGGCCTCCACCGAGACCGCGAACAGCAGCGGTGAGCCGTTCACGGAGGTACCGGAGGTCCACGAAGTCAGCGCGCGGGTCAGGCGGTTGCCGCTCCTGCCCAGCGTTCCGGCCCGGCGCAGAAGGGCGACACCGCGGGATTCCAGCCCCTCGCTCCGCGCCGGGGCGCTCGCGTCCAGCGCGTCGAGCTTGGTTGCCGCAGCGACCGTATCCAGCTTCTGCAGCAGCAGGGCCTCCCCTGCCCTGCTGCCCGGCAGGTCCAGCAGGGCACGGGCAACATGGCGGCAGCGCACCGAGATCGTCCCCTCGGCGCGGGCAGACCTGAGTGCGAGGAGCAGGCATCCGCGCATTGCCCCGGTCATCGCGGGCAGCACCGGGCTCTGCGAAGCCGGTCCGCGCGAGCCGAGGCCGAAGCGCCATCCCGCCTCACGCCAGGCGGCATCAACCTCCACCCCGTCGGCTTCCGCGCAGGCCGCGACCGGCGCATCGTAGGCCTCGTCGTGGCTCACCCAACCCCGGCCCGCCCGGCCGGAGATCATGCCGCTGAGTGAACCGGCCTCCCGCACCCCTGGGGCGATCGCCGCACCGGCGTCCGTGTCCCCCATCACGAGCTCTCCCAGCAGCGTGTCCGTCCCCACGGCCGGCAACTCGTGCCTGACCCCACGGCGCAGTGCCCCCACGAGGAGGTCCATGACATCCGGCTCGAACTCCATGGTCGCCCCGATCACGGCCGTGGCGTAGGTGTGTGGTGCGGTTGTCCCTGGCTGATCCATCGAACATTCCCCTCGAAAACGCGGTGGCCCGGTCCGAACGACGCTAGAGGCACCCACCGCGACACCGCGTCGGCCGACCGGCCACACTCCCGGTCCGATCGGCACACCGGCCAGACGACATCAGCAACCCGACGCACCCGGTTGTGCGACGACCAGGCCACCTGGAGCCCGCTCGCCGGTGCTCTGTCGGACGAATCCTCCGACCAGCGCCGGACGGTGCGCAATCTGCCGGCGCTGCTCCCGCGCTCGGAGGCGAACCAGACCTGCTCGGAGCGGACGGCCACGGTCGCAGAGCTGACCGGGATGGTGCGGACGCACGTCGACGCAGATCCGGGGCACCCGCGCGCCGTCGGATTTCTCCTGGACCTGCGCCTACGCGATCGCGCTCCGGAACTCTCGCGATGTTCATGCCGTTCTGACCCTGACGGGTGGCTGCTCTGCGAGTGTGTCGCGTAGTGCTGCTCGTGAGCTGATGCCGAGCTCGGGGGACGCATTGTCCAGGTGGGTGCTCATAGTGCGGGGAGAGGAGTAGAGCCGTTCGCCAATCTGCTTTTTGGTGAGGCCCGCCGGGGCGAGCGCAGCGATCTCGCGTTGCTGCGGGGGCAGCGTGACGGTCGGTCCGGGGGCCGGGTGGGTGGTGGGTGTGCCGCTTGCGTGGAGTTCGGCGAGTGCGCGTGCCGCCCATGGGGCGGCGCCGAGGCGTTCGAAGGTGTTGGGGGCGTTCCTCAGTTGGTGCCGGGCATCGGAGGCGCACTGTGCTCGGCGGAGGTGTTCGGCGTAGGCGAGCCGGATCCGCGCCTGTGCGAACGGCCAGCGGCTTGCTCCCGGGGTGGCGAGCGCTGTGTTGAACGCCTCGCGGAACGACGCGGCCGGGGCCGTCATCCCGGCTGCAGCGGCCGCGACCATGGCGAGCCGGGGCGAGAGGTCGGCGACGCCTGAGGGGTGGATGTCGGCCAGGTGCGCGTTCGCTTCTGCCGTCCGTCCGGCGCGGACGGCCGCCTCGACGAGGTCGAGCAGAACCCACAGCGCCGCGGGTGTGCAGGCGGGCACCGTCTCTGGTGAGCAGATCTCGACCGGGTGGCGGTAGGCGGTCTCGAACTCTCCGTCGCTCCTCCACACAGCCTGACGCGCGGATTCGTCAACGTCACCCCGCCCGACGCCACTGCCTGACACAGAATCAACTTGCTTCCTTACAACGAGAGTTCGCGTCTCTGTGGCCGTGTTGTAGGTCACTCAGGATGGAGTGGCGACCCGACACCCTTCATGACATGCTCACACCCAGCTGACAGTTACCCACCGGTAACTCCAGATACCCTCCACCCCCCTCAGGACTGATCTTGCGCATTCGCAAGCGGCCCCTGCGCGCCCTCGTGCCCGCGCTCGCCGCCTCCGCCCTGTTCGTCGCAGCCGGCTGCTCCGCAGACCCCGGCTCCCACTCCCCCGCCGCCGAACGGATCCCGGACGCCGGAACCTCCGCGACCGCGACTGCGGACAAGGACCAGCCCCTCGCCGTGGCCGCCGCCCCCGCGGCGGCGCCCGCCTCGACGGCCGTCGCGCGGCCCGGCACGGTCGGTGGAAGAGCACGCAAGACCTCCCTCAAGGTCAGGTCGTACGACAGCCGTACCCGACGGGCTGTCATATCCGCTGCCGACAGCGGGGGTTCCTCGCCGTCGCCGAGCGTGACGCCCGGTGGCACCGCGGCCCCCCGCCCTTCCACCGTCGGTGACGTCATCGCCAGCGCACCCGCGCCCGGCGCACCGGACGGGCTCCTCGTCAAGGTCACCAAGGTGATCGACGAGACGGCCGAGGGCACCGAGGTGCAGACCGCACCGACGACCCTGGACACCCTGCTCGGCGACAGCCAGGCCAAGGGCACCGTCCCCGTCGACCCCGCCTCCTTCGACATCGAGCGCCTGCTGCCCGACGTGAAGGTCTCCTGGGCGAAGACGGGAGACATCCACTCAGGGCCCGAGGGCACGAGGGTGCCGCTCGGCAGCCTGCGGGTCGACGTCGCCACGAAGGTCGCCACGGCCGAGGGCGCACCGGCCTCGGCGGCGGCATCGGTGTCCGGGTTCGTCCAGGTCGCACCCGAGGTCGACTTCTCCTACGACGGAGGGGCCTCGGCCGGTTCCACCGGTTCCGGACCGGGGGCGGCCTCACTCGGTGTCGCCGGTGACTGGTCCTCCCAGTGGGCGCTCAAGGGGCGCGTCGCCGCCTCCGCGAAGCCGTACCGGGTGCCGTTCGCCAAGCTGCACGCCGACCCCGTGATCCAGGTGGGCCCGATTCCCGTCGTGGTGAACCTCGACCTGACCTGCTACTTCGAGGTCAGTGCGGACGGCAGCGTCACCGTCGACGTCCAGCAGAACTTCAAGGGCGACTTCAAGGCGGGCGGCACCTTCGTCACGGGCAAGGGCTGGACACCGGTCAGCGAATCCCACATGGCAAGCACCCCGGTCCGTACGTCCGTCACGGCCGCCGGACGCGTGAAGGCGGCCCTCGGTGTACAGCCCTCCGTCGGCCTCTACGGCGCCGTGGGCATCTCCGCCGACCTGGCCCCCTACCTGCGTGCCGAAGCCGCGGGCACTGTCACCGGCACCATCCCGGCCGGCTCCGACAGCAAGCCCGCTATCGGAGTGACCGGTGCTTGGACGCTCTACGGAGGCGTCGACCTGAGCGGCACCCTGGTGCTCCAGCTGTCCGTCTTTGGCACCCCCGTCTTCCAATACCCCATCCCCCTGGGCACGTTGCACCGGGAGTGGAAGCTCGCGGACGGCAAGGTGTAGCCCGGGCGGGTTCCCCGTACGTCGCCGTGTCCGACCGGCCCCGACCGGAGCAGGTCGGACACGGCGCTCGACCGACGGGCGCACCGCACAGCCTTCTGCTGCCGCCAGGGCGCTGTGCAGGCCACCTGCGTCCAGCCGCCAAACGCATCGCCCACTGCTCCTGCGCGCCCACGCGCGACCTACGACGACTTCGCCCTCGGCCGTGACACCGTCGCCGACACATCACAGGAGCCCGGCCAGCACTCCTCCGGCCCCCGTACGGCGTGATGTCGACCGCCGCTCAGCTGGCCGCCCACCGGCTCGATCTCACCCGGTGCTGTGGACCTGCTGACGCGAGGACTGGACATCCCGTGCCACACCGGCGTCCGTCCACCGCACGGTGACACCGACCTGGACGGAAGCGGCACCTCAGCAACGGCGCGACACCATTGCCGCAAGCCAGGCAATCTGCGTACAAGCACCGCACAACGCCGGACGGGGGCAGCTGATGTGCGTAGCAGCCTCATCGGCCGCACCAGTCATCACCTGGTGCGGCAGTCGGCCGGTGCGTTCGGCCGGTGCGCCCCCGCCCACGTCAGGCCGGGACGCACCGGACCGGTCAGCGGACCGGCAGCGCCGTGGTGTGCTCCTCGCGCACGGCCTGCAAGGAGCGAGGGTTCAGACCGAGCAGGCTCAGAATCGTCGGTGCGATCTGCTTGGTCTGCACGCTCGCGGAGTCGCGCACGCCGACCGGAACTGAGGCGCCCGAGACGACCAACGGGACTTCGAGGTCGTCGGAATGGGCGCCGCCGTGCTCGGCGATCTTCTTGGTGCCGCCGGTGTAGACGACCCCGTACTGTGCGAGGCCGAAGATGTCCGGGACACGGGCGTCGCCGGCTTCGACGTGGAAGTAGCGGGCCGCGGCGTTCCCGGCGTACACCTTGCTGAGCCCGCTGCGCGTGAAGGCCTTGGGTGCGGCGCTGATGTCGGTACCGGTGCCGTTCTGCGCGATCAGGTACGTCTTGGCGAAGTCGGTGGCGGCTTGCGAGCGGTCGGTCAGCCAGAGCAGCATCGCGTCGTCGTCCACGGAGTGCGCGACCAGGTCACCGGCGGCGGGATGGAGTTTCTTCCAGGCGGCGTTGAGGCCGTCCAGGAGCGGGCCGTCGTCGATCCGGGTGAGCGCGGTGGGGTCGGTGGGCGACTGGCCGTGCTTGGCGGACAGGACGATCGTGGTGCTGTCGGCCAGGTGCCGCTCGGCGATCTCCGAAGTCAGGGCGCCTATCTGCGCGTTGACGAAGTCCAGGTTCTTCGTCAGCAGCGGTCCGGGCACGTTCTTGGCGGTGTAGCCGCCTTGGAGGCCGTCGGAGGCGGGCAGCTTCTGCGCGGTGGAGACCGACTGGAAGTTGAGGCCGAAGATCGCCGGGGTGCCGACCTTACGGGTACGGCTGTGGTCGTAACCGTCGATCTCGTTGAGGACGGCCTTCACCTTGTAGCCGTCGTACTGCTCGGTGGCCTGGTTGTCCTTGGTCCAGTCGTCGCCGGCCGGGTAGCCGAGGGCGTCGCTGTTGATCTCGGGCGTGAACAGGTCCTGGATGCCGGTGCCCGAGGGCCCGCTGAGGATTTCGTACGCCGCGTGCTTGTCCGACCACGCGGTGCGCAGCCCCGCGCTGCGGGCCACCTCGAAGACGGTGTTCACCTTGAGGTAGGAGTGCGGGTAGACCGGCTTGCAGGTCTTGGGGTCGACCGGCAGCTTGGATGCGTTGATCAGGCTCGCCGGGTTGCCCGTCATCGACAGGATACTGTCCGGCAGGCCGGTGAGTCCCTGGCCGGCGTCGATGGATGCCTGGTTCTTGTCCAGGTCCTCCGTGAGGTCCACCTCGACACCGGGCTTGACGGCCTTGCAGCTGGTGGTCCCGGCGGGCAGGAGCGCCGCGTTGTAGGTGTCGTCGTAGTAGACACCGGTGGTGCCGGGGCCGCCGCCGGTCGCCTGGGCGACCATGCCGGGGAAGGAGTCGGACGGCGTGGTGGTCTTGGCGTGGGTGTACTCCACACCGCCGCGGACCAGCCGGGCCAGCGCGGAGTTCGGGTGCCGGGAGACGTACCAGGCCAGGTCCGACTGGTGCAGGCCGTCGACCGAGATCAGCAGGATGTGCCTGGCGGGGGCCCGGTGGTGGGAGGCGGCGAACGCCGAGGGCTGGACGGCAGTCACGCCGGTCAGGACTCCGGCGGCTACGAGGATGGAGGCGGGCCTGACGTAACGTCTGGACATATGGGTCTCTCAGGGTGTTCGGGGCGAACTGCGAGGGTCCGGCCCATCAGAGTCCCGCCTTGCGTACCGGGAACGGCGCATGCGTGAACGCACAGCGAAGGAGCGGTCCGGTCTTCATCAAGCAGGTCTGGTTCTCGCCAAGCAGGAGGGACGTCCGCCGCACCGGTGGGCAGCCCGACACGTTCGCCACCGGGACGGACGCCGAGCGCGAGCGTGCTTGCAAGAGCTCACTGCTCTGTTCGGTGAACTGGACGAGGACGTCGAATGTCGGCGACGGTGACCATCCCGGCGGACTGTCAACCGAACGGCAGGGGTGGCGACGTTTGTGGCCACTCGCTACGCAGCACGGACACCGCGCCACCCGCAGATGGCCTGGGCTGAGCCCCGACCATCACCAACTGTGCGCGGTCGCGCTGAGCGGCGAAAGACCTGCTCAAGGACGGGGTTGGCGTTCTGGGCTTCGTCGAGCAAGAGGAAGTCGTCCTTGACCTTCGGTTCCGTCAGGGGCGACATCTTCAGATAGTGGTCGTGCTCGAAGCGCACCACCCCTTCCTCGGGATTCCGCAGATCCGTCCTTGCCTTCCCGGCGAACGGCATCGTCGTGTCGGCGAGTTGGGCGCGCTCATCCGGTGTTCCGAACTTGCGCAGGACCGGTACGTGGCGTGGTGCCAGAGCCCGGTCGGCGGACTGGCAGAAGCGGGTCACCGTACGCAGCATCGTGTGGGACGGGGACCTGTGGCTGATCTCGTGATCACCAATCCGGACCGGTGATCTGATACCGAGGACCTGCCCGATCCGCCAAGCGGGCTGGCGGGGGCTGGTGAGACGGCGAGCGAAACAGTGGCCGATGGCTGCGTAGGCCGGGCGCAGCATTGCTCGCCGCGTGGTGCGGGCCGACGATGCCACCGTTGAGCGCCGCGAACGGAGGAGACGAACAAGGCGCGGACGCGGAGACCGTGGCACCGCACCGGCGGTCCCCGAGGTGCCAAGGCCTCACTTCTGCATCGCCTACTGCCCGGCCGACACCACGCTCCTGACGCTCACCTGCACCGAACCCGCCGAGCGGGGCCGGGCCTTCGGCGTGTACGGCGCCGTCTCCGGCGTCGGCGTCGTCCTCACCCAGTCCACGTCCTGGCGCTGGTGCGTGTTCATCACCCCGCCCCTCGCCCTGACCGCGATGGCCGGACCAGTGGTCCGGAGGAGCTGCAGGGACTGCGCACGCCGCACACGGAGAAGACTGTCGTGCTCTACGTCAGCCAGGCCCACCGGAGGTGACCGTCCCATACGGCAGGATGTCCTCTCAGCGAAGCTCCGCGGCGAGCGTCGCGATCAGTTCGCGGGTCCGGTGCTTGGAGGCGATCAGTTCCTCGCGGTTGTCCCCGATCGGGAGCAGGCGCACCGAGAGGTCGGTGGCGCCCGCGTCGGCGAAGCGGCGCAGACGGGACAGGATCGCCTTCTCGTCGCCCACCGCGCACAGGTCGCCGATGTCGCGGGCCTCGCCCTGCTCGAGAAGGCGCTGGTAGTTGGGGGAAATCTCGGCCTCGCCGAGAATGCGGTTGGCGCGCTCGCGGGCTTCGTCGACCCGCGAGGGCTCGCACAGACAGACGGGGACACCGGCCACGATACGCGGGGCGGGGCGGCCGGCGGCTTCGGCGGCCTTCGTGATGCGGGGAACGACGTGGTCGGCGATGGCGCGCTCGTCGGCCATCCAGAGGACCGTGCCGTCCGCGCGTTCGCCGGCGAGACGCAGCATGACCGGCCCCAGAGCGGCGACGAGGACGGGCAGCGGGGTCACCGGCCCGATGTCGAGCGGGTTGTGGACGTTGAAGGTGGGGTTCTCGACGTCGACCGGACCGGGGGCTGCGCGTGCCGCGTCGAGGACGTCGAGGTAGTCGCGGGTAAGGCCGGCAGGCTTCTCGTACGGCAGGCCGAGCATGTCGCGGATCACCCAGTGGTGCGAGGGGCCGACACCGAGGGCGAGCCGGCCGCCGGTGGCCGCGTGGGCGGAAAGAGCCTGGCGGGCGAGGGCGATCGGGTGCTGTGCCTGCAACGGCACCACGGCGGTGCCCAATTCGATCCGGGTGGTACGCGTGCCCATGAGGGTCACGGCGGTCAGCGCGTCGAAGTCGGTGGGGATCTGCGGGACCCACACCGTGTCGAGTCCCGCCGCTTCGGCCCACGCGACATCGTCGAGCATCCGGGCGGCTTTGCGGGCGCTGTCACCGCGCTCGGGGCCGATCATCACGCCTGTGCGCACGGTATGTCCTCCTGCTGGTTCGGGGCTGGCGCCGCGGACCTGTGCCGCGCGCAGGGGGCGGCTCACACGGCCCGGTCGGATGGGGCGGGTGGCGCGGGTGGCGCGGCGCCCCCGAGGCCCAGGGCCGCCGCGTCCGCCTGGGCTGTCAACTTGCGCACGTTGTGGACGAGTTCGTCCAGTGGCACGCCGGTCGGAAAGACCGCGGCCGCCCCTGCGTCGAGGAGCCGGGGCACGTCGCCCGCCGGGACGGTGCCGCCCACGACCACCGCGATGTCCTCGGCGCCCGCGGCACGCAGTGCTTCCACCGTGCGGCGGGTCAGCGCCAGATGGGCGCCGGACAGGATGCTCAGTCCGACCACCGCGACGTCCTCCTGGACCGCGGTGGCGACGATGTCGTCGATGCGCTGCCGGATGCCGGTGAAGATGACCTCGAAGCCCGCGTCGCGCAGCGCACGTGCGACGATCTTCGCTCCTCGGTCGTGTCCGTCGAGTCCGGGTTTGGCGACGAGGATGCGGGCGCCGGCCATCAGTACACCACCGGTTGCCGGAACTCGCCCCACACGTCCTTGAGCGCGGTCACCATCTCTCCGACCGTGCAGTACGCGAGGGCGCAGTCGACGAGCAGGGGCATGAGGTTGTCCGTCCCTTCGGCAGCGCGGGCCAGTGCAGTGAGCGAGGTCCGTACGGCCGAAGGGTCGCGTTCCGCCTTGACCCGGGCGAGCCGGTCGAGCTGCAACTGGCGCCCCTTGGCATCGAGTTCGTAGGTGGCGATTTCCGGCGCGGGTTCGTCGGAGACGAAACAGTTGACGCCCACCACCGGCCGCTCGCCCGACTCGGTCGCCTGATGGATGCGGTACGCCTCGTCGGCGATGAGGCCTTGCAGATAGCCGTCCTCGATGGCGCGGACCATGCCGCCGTGGGCGTCGAGGTCGTCCATGATCTCGACGATGCGGGCCTCGGTGGCGTCGGTGAGGGCTTCGACAAAGTACGAGCCGCCGAGCGGGTCGGCGACGCGCGTGACACCGGTCTCGTGGGCGAGGATCTGCTGGGTGCGCAGGGCGAGCGTGGCCGACTCCTCGCTGGGCAGCGCGAACGGCTCGTCCCAGGCCGCGGTGAACATCGACTGCACGCCGCCAAGCACGGAAGCGAGCGCCTCGTAGGCGACGCGCACGGTGTTGTTGCGGGCCTGCGGCGCGTACAGGGAGGCCCCGCCCGCCACGCAGCCGAAGCGGAACATCGCGGCCTTGTCGCTTTCCGCCCCGTAGCGCTCGCGCACGATCGTGGCCCACCGCCTGCGCCCGGCACGGTACTTGGCGATCTCCTCGAAGAAGTCGCCGTGCGTGTAGAAGAAGAACGAGACCTGCGGCGCGAACTGGTCGATGGTCATCCGGCCGCGCGCGAGGACCGTGTCGCAGTACGTGACTCCGTCGGCCAGCGTGAACGCCATCTCCTGCACGGCGTTGGCTCCCGCGTCGCGGAAGTGCGCTCCGGCGACCGAGATCGCGTTGAATCTCGGCACCTCGGCGGCGCAGAACTCGATGGTGTCCGCGATCAGGCGCAGGGACGGCTCCGCGGGCCAGATCCAGGTGCCGCGCGAGGCGTACTCCTTGAGAATGTCGTTCTGGATGGTGCCGGTGAGCTTCTCCCGCGGCACGCCCTTGCGTTCTGCCGCCGCCACGTAGAAGGCGAGGAGGATCGCGGCGGTGCCGTTGATCGTGAAGCTGGTGCTGATCCGGTCGAGCGGTATCCCGTCGAAGAGCACCTCGGCGTCCGCGAGGGTGTCGACGGCGACACCGACCCGGCCCACTTCCTCGGCCACCTCGGGGTCGTCGGAGTCGTATCCGCACTGGGTGGGCAGGTCCAGGGCCACGGACAGACCGGTGCCTCCCTGGTCGAGGAGGTAGCGATAACGCCGGTTGGATTCTTCGGCGGTGCCGAAGCCCGAGTACTGGCGCAGAGTCCACAGGCGGCCCCGGTAACCGGTCGCGTAATTGCCGCGGGTGAAGGGATAGCTGCCCGGCGGGGGCGGCTCGGCACCACGGTCCTGCGGTCCGTAGACCGGCTTGAGCGGGATGCCCGACGAGGTGTGCGAGGAGGCGTCCATCGGTGGATACGTTACTTGCGGAATACGAGAATGCCAATACCGCTTTCGAGAACAAGGGGATGGATCAGCGACTGGAAGCTTCACGCAGAGGGCTGTCGGCGGCCTCGACTCTCGTTCTACCCTTACGGGGTGAACTGGGAGAACGCAGGTTTCCCGGAGTGGGAGGGCACGACCGTGTCAGCAGCACGGGCGGCCGCCGCCGACGCCGGTCTGCTGCCGGGCCCGGAGGGAGCACCGGGTCGGGTGCTGCACTTTCTGGATCTCGACCGGTGGCACGCCGCCGGTGACACGGAGATCGTGCGGTGCGCCACGGCTGTACGGGGGATGCTGCCGATGGTCGTCGGCGTGGCCCGGCACACGCCGCCGCAGCGCCTCGCCCCCCTGCTCGACGCCCTGACCCTGACCCTGGCCGGGCCCGATGTCATCGCCGAACGGCCGGAGTTGATGCCGGTCGCGCACGTCGGTGAGGCGTACGCCCAGCTCGAGGAGGCTGTCGCGCACCGGCTCGGGGCGGGCCTGGCCCTCGGGCATCTGCTGCGGCAGACGGCCTGCCTCGACACGGTGCGGGGTCTCGCGGCGGAGGCCGCCGTGTACTCCATGCTGCTCGGCGGACCTGAGTTCGCGCGATGGCTCGCCGAGCGCACGGCTCCGCGCCCCGCTGCCCCGGTGGGGCCTCTCGTACGGGCGACGCGCGACGGCGGGCTGCTCACGATCGAGCTGGACCATGCGGAGCGGCGCAACGCGCTGTCGGCCCTGATGCGCGAGGAGTTGTACGCGGCGTTGGAGGCGGCGGTGTGGGATGCCGGCATCGAGCGGGTCGAACTCCAGGGCGCGGGGCCGGCGTTCTGCAGCGGCGGTGATCTGGCCGAGTTCGGCTCCGCTCGCGATCCCGTGGCGGCGTACGTCGTCCGGCTCGATCGTGCGCCGTGGCGCCTCCTGGACGCGGTGCGCGACCGGGTCAGGGTGCGGGTGCACGGGCCCGTGATCGGTGCGGGCCTCGAACTCGCCGCGTTCGCGGGCCTGGTGACCGCGGCGGCCGATGCGCGCTTCAGGCTCCCCGAGCTGTCGATGGGGCTGATTCCGGGAGCCGGAGGCACGGTCAGCGTCACCCGCCGGGTGGGCCGGTGGCGGGCGGCGTGGCTGATGCTGACCGGGGAGGAGATCGGCGCGGGGACGGCATTGCGGTGGGGGTTGGTGGACGAGGTGGAGGGGCTCGACGCGGCCACGGTACAAGGGAGCCGGATGGTCGACGGTGTGCCGCATGGCTGACCTCCCGGGCGGCTCCGTCTTGTTCAGATCCGTGGAAGTGGCGCCCGGTCACCAGGGCGACTGCCGCGTACGGGGCGGGCGCATCGTCGCCCTCGCGCCCCGCCTGCGGGCCGCACCGGGTGAAAACGTGGTGGACGGCGGCGGTGGCGCCCTGCTCCCGGGCCTTGCCGATCACCATCTGCATCTGACCGCGATGGCCGCGCAGGCCGCGTCCGTCGATCTGTCGGGCCGCACGGCCCCCACACTCGGCCGGACCATCCGCGGCGCGGCCCCCGGTCCGGACGGCTGGATCCGAGCGACGGGCTACGACGACGGCGCACACGGCCCACTGGACAGGGAGATTCTCGACACCTGGGCCGACGGGCGGCCCGTGCGGGTGCAACACCGTTCGGGCGCCCTGTGGGTGGTCAACTCCGCAGCCCTGCAACGCCTCGGCGCCGACTCGGCCGCCGCGCCACCCGGGGTGGAGCGGGACGGCTCCGGCCGTGCGACGGGACGGCTCTGGCGCGTGGACGGCTGGCTGCGCGAGCGCATCGACGCCCGTCCGCCCTCTCTCACCGCCATCGGTGCCCGGCTGGCCGCCTTCGGGATCACTCACGTCACGGACGCGACCCCCGATTCAGCCGCCGTGCCCGTACTGGCCGGTGCACTGCACCGGGGCGAGTTGCCCCAGTACGTCACGTCTTTGGTCACGCACCGCCCTACCCCTGTCAGCCACCCACGGCTGCGGCTCGGCGCCCGCAAACTGGTGGTCGCCGACCATGAGCTGCCGGAACTCGCCGCCCTCGCAAGGGAGATCTCCGCATCCCATGCCGCGCGCCGCCCCGTGGCGGTGCACTGCGTGACGCCCGCCGCGCTCGCCCTCACCCTCGCCGCACTCGACGAAGCCGGACATCACGCCGGCGACCGCATCGAGCACTGCGCCCTCGCGGATACCGCGGCCGTCCGCGAACTCGCCGCACGCCGGCTGCGCGTGATCACCCAACCGACGTTCATCGCCCGGCGGGGCGACGCCTACCTGGAACGCACCCCGCCCGCGGAACACGCCGACCTTTGGCGCTACGGAAGTCTGCTGCGCGCCGGCGTCACCACGGCCCCCGGCAGCGACGCCCCGTACGGCGATCCGGATCCGTGGGCCTGTCTGCGAGCGGCCAGGGACCGGACGACTCCCTCGGGACGAGTCCTGGCACCGGGCGAACGGACGTCGCCGGCACGGGTGCTGCGCGGCATGCTGTCCCGTCCGTGCGACCCCGGCGGCCCGCCTCGCCGTCTCACCACCGGGGCGCGCGCCGATCTCGTCCTGCTGCACGTACCCCTCGATGAGGCCCTGCGTCACCTGGACTCGGCTCTGGTGCGGGCCACATATGTCAGAGGTCGGGCGGTGTACGGCCCCCTGCCCCCGCGTTGACGGCTCACCGTTCACCGGCGTGACGCCGCCACCTCGTCGAGGACTCTGACGGTGTCCGCTCCCAACTCCGGCGCACTGCCCCGTGGTTGAGGTGGCAGCGGTGACCGTACAGCGTGTGTCTGCCGCAGCCGTGGGCAGTGCACGCTCCAGGCACCGTTGTCGCCGTGCAGTGGGTGAGCCGCCGGCGGTGGGCCGCCGGTGAAGGCCGCAACGACCTCCCTCATCGCCACGTCGATCAGGTGACCGCCACCGGTCGCGAGGGAGGCAAGTACTCCGAGCCCGGCCACAAGACCGGTGAGCGGGTCGGCGACGGCATCGGCGCAGAACACCGGCTCGCCGCCCGTCCAACCGACGAGGCCGCCCGCCACTGCGGCGTCGTCCCCGAAAGCCACCCGGTCGGGGTGTGCACGGCCGTATCCGGTGATGGCAAGCCACACCTTGCCCGGGCGGTGTGTCCGCTGTTCCGGGGCCACCCCCAGCTGCCGCAGTGCGCGTGGCCGGGAGGCCTCGATGACCACGTCGGCGGCGTCGATCAGGGCCGCCAGGGCGGTGCGGCCCTCGCGGGTGGTGAAGTCGACGGCGACGCTTTCGTGGCCGGCGTGCAGCCAGTCGTAGAAGAGGCGCTTGCCGTTCCGCGTGCCGTCGGGGCGGCGGGTGCTCTCCACCTTGATCACGCGCGCGCCCGCCTGGTGCAGCAGGTCGGCACACAAGGGTCCGGCCCAGAGCGAGGAGAGGTCGACAACCAGTGGGCGCCGGCCGGGCACCGGGCGTGCCGAGGGCGCAATACGTTTGACCTGCCAGGGAGTTGGAGGGACCGATGGTGCGGGCGAGAGCCCCGCGGCCGGGATACCGAGCATCTGGGCGCGCTCCGCGACGTCCCCCGCCGGCATGCGCCGCACGGCCCGGGTGAGTGCTCGCCAGGGGTCGTCCACGTCGGTACGCCCCAGGAGTGCCGGGAGCAGTTCGAGGTCGTCGGCGCGGCCGAGGGAGACAGCGCACCATCCGTCCGCCGCCCGCAGCAGCCGGGTCGCCCCACCCGCGGAAAGGCGACCGTGCCGGGTCAGCCCCAGTGCGCCCGCGCGCCCGGTGAGCAGGGCCAGGGGGTCCACACGGACCGGGTGGGCGAGGGCAGCTCCAAGAGGCTGGAGTGCGGAAGCGGCGGCCCGCAGCAACGGGACGGCGCTCGCCGGTGAGAGCACGGGCGGGCCGGAGGCGTGACCGGTCAGGGACATGGCGCCGGACGTGGCCCAGTCCCGGCAGGGGCAGTCGGCCGTCCCGGTCGGGGTCGGCGGATCGGCCAAGGTCGACGGGCGGGTCGAGATCGTCGGCCCGGTCAGGACCGGCGGCCCGGGTGCGTCGTCGATCGCGGCCAGCCAGCGCCGTACGGTCGACGGCCCGTCGCCGCCGGCCCGCGCGTGGTCGTTCACAGCCCCAGCGACTTCGCGACGATCACCTTCATGACCTCGCTGGTGCCCCCGTAGATCCGCGTGATCCGGGCGTCGGTGTACAGCCGGGCGATCGCCTGCTCCTGCATGTAGCCGTATCCGCCGAAGAGTTGGAGGCACCGGTCGACCGCCCGCGCCTGCATCTCGGTGCAGAACAGCTTCGTCTTCGCCGCGTCCGGACCGGACAGGTCACCCGCGACCAGGGCGAGGACGGCCCGGTCGAGCATCGCCTGGGCGGCCTCGATCTCCGTTGCCACGGCGGCGAGTTCGAACTTCGTGTTCTGGAAGGACGCGACCGGCTTCCCGAAGGCCTTGCGCTCCTTGACGTAGGCGATGGTCGCCTCCAGGGCGGCGGCGGCTTGTGCGACCGAACCGACGGCGACCGTGAGGCGCTCCTGAGGCAGGTTGTGGCCGAGGTAGCCGAATGCGGCGCCCTCTTCGCCGAGCCGGTTCGCCACGGGCACGCGGACGTCGTCGAAGGCCAGCTCGACGGTGTCCTGCGCTTTGATGCCGATCTTCTCCAGGGTGCGGCCGCGGGTGAAGCCGGGCATGCCGTCCTCGACGACGAGCAGGGTGAGGCCGGCCCGCCGGTCGTCCGGGTCGGTCGACGTACGTGCCACGACGATCACCAGGTCGGCGAGGAGACCGCCCGTGATGAAGGTCTTCGCGCCGTTGACGAGGTAGTGGTCTGCGTCGCGTACGGCGGTGGTGCGGATGCCGGCGAGGTCGGAGCCGGTGCCCGGTTCGGTCATGGCGATGGCGGTGAGGAGACTTCCGGTGGCCAGGCCCGGGAACCAGCGCTCGCGCTGTTCGTGGTTCGCGTACGCGAGGAAGTACGGGAGGATCACGTCGAGTTGGGTGCGTACGGTGCCCAGCGTCACCAGGGCACGGGCGGCCTCCTCCTGGAGGACCACGTTGTAGCGGTAGTCGGCGACGCCCCCTCCCCCGTATTCCTCGGGGATCGCGACGCCGAGCAGCCCCAGGGAGCCGAGCTTGTGGAACACCTCGCGCGGCAGCTGCCCGGCCTTCTCCCAGTCGGAGTAGTGCGGGACGACCTCCTTGGCGATGAAGTCGCGGGCGAGTTCGCGGAACGCCTCGTGGTCGGGGGTGAAGAGGTCGCGGCGCATGGTTCCGGTCCCCTTCAGTGAGCGGCGAGTTCGACGACGGTGGCGTTGGCGGTGCCGCCGCCTTCGCACATGGTCTGCAGGCCGTAGCGGATGCCGTTCTCGCGCATGTGGTGGATCATCCGGGTCATCAACACGGCGCCGGATGCGCCGAGCGGATGGCCCAGGGCGATGGCGCCGCCGAGCGGGTTGAGCAGGCGGGGGTCGGCGCCGGTCTCGGTGAGCCAGGCGAGAGGTACGGGCGCGAAGGCCTCGTTCACCTCGTACACCCCGATGTCGGCGAGGGCGAGGCCCGCCTTGCGGAGCACCTTCTCCGTGGCGGGGATCGGACCGGTGAGCATCAGTACGGGGTCGGCGCCGACGACCGCACCCGCCCGGTACCGGACCAACGGGGTCAGGCCCAGCTCACGGGCCTTGTCCGGTGTCGTCACCAGGAGTGCGGCCGCGCCGTCCGAGATCTGGGAGGCGTTGCCCGCGTGGATCAGGCCGTCCTCGCTGAAGGACGGCCTGAGAGAGGCGAGCTTTTCGACGCTGGTGGTGCGGCGTACGCCTTCGTCCGCGCTCACCGTCGCGCCCTGCGCGGTCACCGGGACGATCTGGCGGTCGAACGCGCCGGCGTCCTGCGCGGCCGCGGCACGCGCATGCGACAGGGTGGCGAACTCATCGGCCTGGGCACGCGTGATGCCCCACTTCTGCGCGATCTTCTCCGCGGATACGCCTTGGTTGAAGTCGAATCCGTCGTAGCGGGCCAGGACTTGAGGGCCGTACGGCTGCCCACCCGCCCTCGCGGCGCCCAGCGGCACCCGGCTCATGACCTCCACGCCGCCGGCGACGACCACGTCCATCTGCCCGGACAGGACGGCCTGCACGGCGAAGTCCAGAGCCTGCTGACTGGAGCCGCACGCGCGGTTGACCGTGGTGCCGGGCACGGACTCGGGCCAACCCGCCGCGAGGACCGAATAGCGGGCGATGTTGGCGGACTGGTCGCCGATCTGTCCCACGCAGCCCCACACCACGTCGTCCACCACGGCCGGATCGATACCGGTGCGGTCGACGAGTGCGCCCAGGACCACGGCGGAGAGGTCGGCGGCATGGACGGCGGACAGGCCTCCGCCCCGTTTGCCCGCGGGAGTGCGGACCGCCTCGACGATCACTGCTTCAGGCATCGCGGGGTTCCTCCGGTGACGTGGTGACGGGCGCGACGGCGGACGCGGGTACGGCCCAGGTCCCCGTGAAGACAGGTGCGCGTTGCTCGGCGAAGGCCGCGTAGGCCTCGGGGGCGTCCGACGTCGCGAAGTTGACGGCCTGTGCGCGTGCCTCCGCGGAGAGGGCCTCGCGCAAGGTGTGGCCCATGCCCTCGTTGAGCAAGGCCTTGCTCTGGGCGAGTGCGATCGCGGGTCCCTGGGCGAGGCGGACGGCGAGCTCCTCGACGTAGCCGTCGATCTCCTCCTCGGGCACCACCCACGTCACGAGCCCCATGGCGTGGGCCTCTTCCGCGTCGATCGTCTCCGCGAGCAGCGCGAGCCGCTTGGCCTGCTGCAGTCCGACGTGCCGGGGCAGCAGCCAGGAGCCGCCGAGGTCGAGGGAGAGGCCGCGGCGCGCGAAAATCTGTGAGAACCGGGCGCCCGGAGAGGCCGCGACGAGGTCGCAGCCGAGAGCGAGGTTCCAGCCCGCTCCGACGGCGACCCCGGTGACCTTGGCGATGGTGGGCACGGGCAACTCGTGCAGCAGCAGCGCCACGTCGGTCAGGGTCCGCATCCGGTGCAGGGGGTGGGTGTCGGGACGGGGGCTGCTGAGATCGGCGCCCGAACAGAACGCTCCCCCGGCACCCGTGAGTACCAGGGCCCGTACGGACCGGTCCTCGCCGACCGCCACGAGCGCGTCGTGCAGCGCGGACCAGAGGGCGGTGTCCAGGGCGTTCTTGCGGTGCGGGCGGTTGAGGGTGAGGGTGCGGATGCCCTCGGGGGTGTCGTGGGTCAGCAGAACGGGGGTGGTTCCGTTCCGGGCCTCGTACGCCGTCACGCCGGCCCCCTGGCCTCGGGGGCTTCCCCGATCACGCCGGCCCTCTGGCCTCGGGAGCGTCCCCGATCACCCCGGCCTCCCGCAGCGCGGCGATCTCCCCCGCGCTCAGGCCGAGTTCGCCGAGCACCGACTCCGTGTGCTCGCCGAGGCCCGGTACCGCGCCCATCCGCGCCTCGTAACCGGAGATCACCGGTGGCGGCAGCAACGCCGGGATCTCGCCCGCCGGGGTGGCCACGCCGCGCCAGCGGTCGCGGGCGGTGAGCTGCGGGTGAGTGTTGACGTAACTCGGGGTGTTGTAACGGGAGTTGCCTATGCCGGCCCGGTCGGCGCGGTCCTGGACCGTGCTCAGGTCGTGGCGGGCGCACCAGACGGCGATCTCCTTGTCGAGGAGTTCACGGTGGGCGCACCGGCCGGTGTTGGTGCGGAAGCGGTCGTCGGCGGCGAGGTCGGGCCGCTGGATCAACTCCGTGGCCAAGCGCTGCCACTCGCGGTCGTTGGTCGTGCCGAGGACGACGGTCTGGCCGTCGGCGGTGCGGTACGCCCCGTACGGCGCGACGGCCGGGGAGCTCATGCCGAGCGGGTCGGGTTCCAGGCCCGAATGGCGGGTGTACGTGAGCGCGTAGCCCATGAGCTCGGTCATCGTGTCGAAGAGGCTGACGGCCACCGAAGGCGCGGGGTCGCAGCCGGATCCGCGTGCCCTGTCGAGCCCAGGCCCCCGTTCCCCGTCGAGCCCGGGTCCGCGCCTCTCGTACAGCAGTGCCACGATGCTCAGCGCCGCGTACAGACCGGTCGTGGTGTCGGCGACCGGCGGTCCCGGTTTCGCGGGGGCGCCGGGGTGCCCGGTGATCGAGCAGGCGCCGGACTCGGCCTGGACGAGAAGGTCGTACGCGCGTTTGTGGGAGAGCGGGCCGCCGGGGCCGTAGCCGTCGATCTCCACACCGATGACGCCGGGGTGGCGGGCGGCGAGGTCGTCCGGCGCCACACCGAGCCGGGCCGTGGTGCCCGGCGTGAGGTTGGAGACCAGGACGTCGGCCCGGTCGAGCAGCCGGTGCAACAGGTCCAGGCCCGGCTCGGTCTTCAGGTCGAGGGTGACCGACTCCTTGCCTCGGTTGGCCCACACGAAATGCGCGCCGAGTCCGCCCACCACGTCGTCGTAGTGACGGGCGAAGTCACCCCCGCGCGGGTTCTCGACCTTGATGACGCGGGCCCCGAGGTCGGCGAGCGTGCGGGTGCACATGGGGGCGGAGACCGCCTGTTCCAGAGCGACGACGGTGACGTCGGCGAGCGGTCCCCGCACTCGATGTCCCTGCACTCGATGGCCCCGCCCTCCATGTCCCCGCCCCCCGGTTCCGGGCATCAGATCACCAGGCCGCCGTCGACGGGCAGGACCTGCCCGGTGACGAACGACGCGGCGTCGGAGGCGAGGAAGACGAAGGCCGGGGCGACTTCCTCCGGCTCGGCCCACCGGCCCATGGGGATACGGGCGAGCATGGGCCCGGCGAACTTCTCGTGCGTACGGATGGTTTCCGTCATCGGCGTGGCGGCCAGCGGTGCCACGGCGTTGACCGTGATCTGCTTCCGTGCCAGCTCGCGGGCGAGCGACTTGGTCATCCCGATGATCCCGGCCTTCGCGGCCGAGTAGTTGACCTGGCCGAGCGTGCCGGTGAGCCCGGCGGACGAGGTCACGTTGATGACGCGTCCGCCACCGCCCACGGGCAGGAACGGCAGCGCGGCCTGCGCGCAGCGGAACGCGCCCATCACATGGATGTCGACGAGCCGCGTGACGCTCTCCTCGGTGAGGTCCGCGAACATGGCCGGCGCGGTGACACCGGCGTTGTTCACGAGGATGTGGAGGCGACCGTCGGCGAGTTGGGCGGCCCGCGCGCAGGCGGCGTCGGCGGCGGCCCGGTCCCGTACGTCGAGAACCGCGCTCTCCGCCTTGCCGCCTTCGGCACGGATCCTCTCGGCCCTCGCCTCGGCCGCCACGCCGTCGAGGTCCGTGACCAGCACGGTGGCGCCGGCCCGGGCGAGTGCCTGCGCCACGGCGGCACCGATGCCCGCCGCGGCGCCGGTGACGAGGGCCGAACGGCCGGTGAGTGCGAAGGGGTTGGCGGCGTCCGCCACGGTGCGACCTCCTGGGTCCGGCGAGGAAAGGGCTATGACGGGCTGCTTCGACGGTCCGGGGGCCGGGCCGGTCGGCCGGGCCGGTCGGGCCGGTCGGGCCGGTCGACGGCGTGTGAGCCGATCGGGCTACTTCGACGCTGCGGCGACCGCCCGCTGCGCCCGCTCCCGGTATCCGGCGAGCTTCTCGGCGGGCGCGACGACCCGGTGGCTGCGCGACTGGACGCTCACGTCGTGCCCGGCCGCCGCCGCCCGCAGCGCACCCACCGTCGCCTGCTCGCGCGGCACATGCGAGAAGGGGTCGAAGGAGAACCAGCGCATGGCGTTCGCGTACGTCATCTTGTCGATCTCGTCGTCCGGCACCTGGCAGGCGTCCATGACCCCGCCCAGTTCCTCGGGCGCGCCGGGCCACATGGAGTCGCTGTGCGGGTAGTCGGCCTCCCAGCAGATGTTGTCGATGCCGATGTCGTGCCGCAGCCGCACGCCCAGCGGGTCGCTGATGAAGCAGGTCAGGAAGTGCTCGCGGAAGACCTCGCTCGGCAGCTTTCCGCCGAAGTCCTGCAACGTCCAGGTGGAGTGCATCTCGAAGGTCCGGTCGACACGCTCGAGGAAGTACGGGATCCATCCGGTGCCGCCCTCGGACAGCGCGATCTTCAGGTCGGGGTAGTCCTTGACGGGCTTGGACCAGAGCAGGTCGGCCGCGGCGGTGACGATGTTCATCGGCTGCAGGGTGATCATCACGTCCGGCGGGGAGTCGGCGGCCGGGATGGTGAGCCGGCCAGAGGAGCCGATGTGCACGGACATCACGGTGTCGGTGTCGACGAGGGCCTTCCACAACGGGTTCCAGTACGCGTCGTGGAAACTGGGATAGCCGAGGGCGGCCGGGTTCTCGGTGAAGGTGAGCGAATGGCAGCCCTTGGCGGCGACCCGCCGCACCTCGGCCGCGCACAGCTCCGCGTCCCAGATCGCCGGCAGCGCCATCGGGATGAAGCGGCCAGGATAGGCGCCGCACCACTCGTCGATGTGCCAGTCGTTGTACGCGCGCACCAGGGCGAGGGAGAAATCGGGGTCCTCGGTGGCGAACAGGCGGGCTGCGAAGCCGGGGAACGAGGGGAAGTTCATCGAGGCGAGCATGCCGCCCGCGTTCATGTCCTTGATGCGTTCGTGCACGTCGTAACAGCCGGGCCGGATCTCGTCGAGACCCTGCGGCTCCATGCCGTACTCCTCCTTCGGCCGCCCGGCCACCGCGTTGAGCGCGGCGTTCGGGATGACCGTGTCGCGGAAGGTCCACACGTCGGTGCCGTCGTCCCGGTGCACCAGGCGCGGGGCGTCGTCGCGGTACTTCTTCGGCAGGTGGTTCACGAACATGTCGGGCGGCTCGATGATGTGGTCGTCGACGCTGATCAGGATCATGTCGTCCCGGTGCATGACGGGCCTCCAAGCGCGTACATACGCATGAGTACGAAGGTGTGCGGGCGGGCTCAGTCGGACGCGGGCAGCGGCTTGGCCGCCTTGACCTCCATCACGGTGCCGTCGCAGGCGAGCGGCCCCCTGCCCGCGGCGGTGCACAGCAGCTCCAGGGAACCGGAGGCGTCGACATAGCGCTTGCCGATGAGAGTGCCGGCGTTCTGCGTGGCGGGCGCGGCTGTGGCCGCCACGGGCGCCGCTTCGGCCGCCGGCACCATCGGCTCACCTCCACAGGTGAGCCGCGGACGGGCGTCGGCCTGCGCCTTCACCACGACCACACGGGTACCGCAGACGGTGCTGGCCAGTTGCGCTCCGGGGCGCAGCCCCAGGGCCGGTGACGTCATGCCGACTTCCCTTCCCCTGCCGGACAGGATTCCCCTCTCAGCAAACGGAAACTATCTTCTCCTCATCCGCGAATCAACCATTCGGACGCAACATTGCGCGATACGCGGGGCATTTCCGCCGCGCACGCCCGACGCCCGCCCCCGGTTTGCACGTTGACGGCACACCACCCCCGTGGAACCCTGAAGATAACCACCGAGAACAGCATTCTCGTGTTCGAGAACGGAGTGAACAGGTGACCTCACCCCGCCCGACCGACGACCTCATGGAGATCCACCAGCTCCTGGCCCGCTACGCGGTGACGATCACCCAGGGTGATATCGACGGCCTGCTCGAGGTGTTCACCGAGGACGGGACGTACAGCGCCTTCGGCGAAACCTACCCGCTCTCCGACTTCCCCGCGCTGGTCGCCGCCGCGCCCAAGGGGCTGTTCCTCACCGGCACCGCGCTGGTGGAGCCGGCCGGGGACAGCGCCACGGGCACCCAACCACTCTGCTTCGTCGACCATGCCACCCACGAGTTGCGCATCGGCTACTACAACGACACCTACCGGCGCACCGAACGCGGCTGGCGGCTGCGCACCCGCGCGATGACCTTCATCCGCCGCAGCGGCGCCCACGACTCCGGGCGTCCGCACGCCTTCGACCCGGCGGGCGCGTGAACGCCCAGGAGAGCCATGAGATCGCGCAGTTCCGCGCGGACCTGACCGCCTGGCTCGACGCGCACGACCTCACACCGGATCCCGCCGATCGCTCCCTGGACGCCCAGGTTGCGCAACTGGCCCGGGTACGCAGGGCGTTGTACGAGGCGGGCTGGATGCGCCACGGCTGGCCCGCGTCCGTCGGCGGGCTCGGCGGACCCGCCGTCCTGCGGGCCGTGCTCGGCGAGGAGGTGGCCACCCGCGGGCTCACGGAGCCCGGCATCTACTCCATGGTCGAAGTGCTCGCCCCGACGATGATCTCGTACGCCTCGCCGCAACTGGCCGCCGAAATGGTCCCGTTGCTGCTCTGCGGCCGTGAGCAGTGGTGCCAGGGCTTCTCCGAACCGGACTCCGGCAGCGATCTCGCCTCGCTCGCCACCCGCGCCCGGCCGCTCGGCGACGACTGGGTGGTCTCCGGCCAGAAGGTCTGGACCAGCCTCGCCCAGTACGCCGCCCGCTGTGTGCTGCTCACGCGGACGGGAGAGCCCGGGCACGGCGGCATCACCGCCTTCTTCGTCGACATGGACTCCCCGGGCATCACGGTCCGCCCTCTGCGCACGATGCACGGCGTCGACGAGTTCGCCGAGGTCTTCTTGGACGACGTGGTGGTTCCCGGCGCACGGATGCTCGGCCGACCGGGCGACGGCTGGCGCCTGGCGATGGACCTGCTGCCGCACGAGCGCTCCACCTGCTTCTGGCACCGCATCGCCCACCTGTACACGCGCCTGGACCGTCTCATCGAGGAGTGCCGCAACCCGGACGACACGGCCATCGGCGAGGCTTATCTGGCCCTGCACACCGCGCGCTGCCGGTCCCGCGCGACGCAGCGGCGGCTCGCGGACGGTGCGGTGCTCGGTCCGGAGACCTCGGTCGACAAGGTCCTTCTGGCCACCGCCGAGCAGCAACTGTTCGACACTGCGCGGGACTTGCTCCCGGGTGTGGTCGAGCTCACGGACGCCAACGACACCTGGCGCACCGAGTTCCTGTACTCGCGCGCGGCGACCATCTACGGCGGCACCGCCGAGGTGCAGCGCAACATCGTCGCCCGGCGGCTGCTCGGCCTCGGCAAGGAGTGAAGCCGGATGAACGCTGACACAACCGAGTTGGACCTGCTCGCCGAGGCCCTGCGCAAGACGATGACCGACCACACGGGCGCGGCCCTGGATGCCGCACTCGACGGCATGGGCTGGCGGGACATGCTCACCGAACTGCCGCATGAGACGGTTCCGCTGGTCTTCCGTCTGCTCGGCGAGACGGGTGCGCACGCCTCGGTGCTCAACGACGTGGTGCTCCACGAGGCGGGCCGCCCGCTGGGCGGCAGCGTGCCCCTGCCCTACGCCGGCGGTTCCCAGGTCGTCTGGGAGCGCGGCACCGATCTCACGCCCGCCGATGCACTGGACCGGGAACTGCCCTGGCGTCTCAGCCCCACCGGGACCGACGCGCCGCCTCCCGCCGCGGGCCGCCGAGCCCTGGCCTGGTGGCTGACCGGAACGGCCCGCGCCATGCTCGCCCTGGCCCGTCAACACGCCCTGGACCGAACACAGTTCGGTCGCCCGATCGCCTCCTTCCAGGCCGTACGCCACCGCCTGGCGGAAACCCTGATCGCGATCGAGGGCGCCGAAGCGGCTCTGACCGTGGCGGACGACGACCGCGGCGACCTGAGCTCCCTGCTCGCCAAGGCCGCCGCGGGCCGCGCGGCCCTGACCGCCGCCCGCCACTGCCAGCAGGTCCTCGGCGGCATCGGCTTCACCGCCGAGCACGCGCTGCACCGGCACGTACGGCGGGCGTACGCCCTGGACGGACTGCTCGGCAGCGCACGGGAGCTGACCCGCGAGGCGGGCGCACGGATCCGCAGCGAAGGCAGGGCCACGCGGATCGCGCAGCTGTGAGCGCCTCGCGGATCGCCCCATTGCCGGGAGCCGCGCGGATCGCCCGTTGGCAAGGACGACCCGCTCGGCCCGCCCCGCTCAGGCGTTGAAGCGATAGGACCCCGCACGCCGTCCGGGACGCGCCCAGATCTCGGCGTCGGTGTTGTACGGCACGGTCACCGCCAGTTCGATCCTGCCGTCCGCCGCCCGCCGGTGCCACTGCGAGGACACCTCACCGTGCACCGTTTTGATCGAGGCGCTCACCCGGTCCAGGGGTGCGGGCGCGAGGTCGAGATCCGACGTGTCCACGGGGAGACGGCTGTTGAAGGCCACGGCCGGGATGTACGGGCCCGAGTGCAGCACAGCGCTCGCGACGACCACATTTCCGCGCGCTTTAAGGCGGTTGACTTCCCCCAGCCACCATGCTTCGATTCCCATCGTACGGAAACGCCATTCTCACAGCACGCAACAACCCTCTCGTACGGGTGGTGTCGTGGTGCAACTTTCCGTGAAGGAGCGGATCCTGCTGGCCGCGGAGCGTCTTTTCGCCGAGCGCGGTCTCGACGGGGCCTCCCTGCGACAGATCAGCGCGGCCGCCCACAACGGCAACAACACGGCGGTGCAGTACCACTTCGGCTCGAAGGAGCGCCTGATCCAGGCGATCTTCGAATACCGCCTACAGGATCTCAACGAACGCCGCGCCGCCCTGATCGTCGGCCGGCGTCCGCAGAATCTGCGCACCTGGGTGGAGTGCCACATCGTCCCGGTGCTCGAACAGGGCGAACGGGAGGGCAGCCACTACCTCAGCTTCGTGGCGAAACTCCAGCAGCACGGCCGGCGGGACGTCCTCGACCGGCTCGCACCCGAACTGCTCGCACCGACGCACGTCTTCCGCGAGCGGGCCGGGGCGCTGCTGCCGCACCTGCCTGAGCCGCTGCGCGGCCACCGCATCGCCCACGCGATGGCGTTCAGCGTGCACGCCGGGGCCGAGCGCGAGCAGAGCCGGGCCCGTGACGAGGAGGTACTGCCGTACGCCGTCCACGTCGGGGGTCTCCTCGACGGCCTGGTCGGGTTCCTGCAGGCGCCGGTGTCGTCGGCCACCGCGTCGGCCCTGACGGAGGCCGGGGCGCGTGAGATCGCGCTGCCCGTCCATCCCTAGGGCCCGCACCACCTCACCCAGCTCCAACACCTACCCGTGCGCCAAAGGGAGTTCGATCACCATGGATCTACGGGACGCCGTCACGGTCGTCACCGGCGCGGGCAGCGGGATCGGACGGGCCGCCGCGCATGCCTTCGCCCGCCGGGGCGCGCGGGTGGTGGTCACCGACCTCGAGGCCGAACGGGCAGAGACGGTCGCCGCCGAACTCGCCGCACTGGGGCCCGACGCTGCGCGTGCCGTCGCCGCCGGTTGCGACGTCACCAGCCTCGACGACCTGCTGGCGGTAGGGGACTTGACGCTCGAGCGGTTCGGCCGGGTCGATCTCGTCATGAACAACGTCGGCATCCTGGCCGTCGGCCCCGTCGAGGACATCCCGCTCGAAGCGTGGCAGCGCGTCATCGACGTGAACCTGCTGAGCGTCGTACGCAGCAACCTCGTGTTCCTGCCGCTGCTCCTGGAGCAGGGGTCCGGACACGTGGTCAACACCGCCTCCACAGCAGGCCTGTTGCCCTACGGACACGACCGCCTTCCGTACACGGCGACGAAGCACGCCGTCGTCGGACTCTCCCAGTCCCTCGCGCTCTCCCTGCGGCCGCGGGGCATCGGTGTCTCCTGCCTGTGCCCGGCCGGAGTGGCCACCAACATCGTCGAGCAGATCACCTTCTACGGGGAGCCGGCACCCCCCAAGGGACCCCGATTCCCTGTCCTGGACGCCGAGTCGGTCGGCGAGCTCGTCGCCGACGGCGTCAGCGAGGACCGGTTCCTCATCCTCACCGCTCCCGAAGCCGCCGACGAACTGCGCGAACTCGGAGCCGACGTCGACCTCTACCTGTCCCGACTGATCAAGGACGCCTCATGAACGCACCGAGCAGCACCCTCGACCGGATGAGCCTGGGCGGCAAGGTCGCCGTGATCACCGGCGGCGCCGGCGCCATCGGCCAGGTCTATGCCCGCGCCCTTGCCGAGGCCGGGGCGCGGGTCGTCCTCGCGGACCTCGACGCCGAGGGCGCCGAACGGGCCGCCGAGTCCCTGTCCGCCGACGGGCTGCACGCGCTCGGCGTACGGGTGGACATCACCGACCGGGACTCCGCGGCCGAGATGGCACAGCAGGCCGTCGACGCCTTCGGCGGGATCGACATCCTCGTCAACAACGCCGCGCTGATGGCCGACATCCCCCAGGTCGACCTGCTCGATCTGCCCGGCGAGTGGTTCGAGCGCGTCATGCGGGTCAATGTGTTCGGCGCCATCGTGTGCGCGAAAGCGGTCAAGGCCTCGATGGTCGAGCGCGGCGGCGGGCGGATCATCAACCAGGTGTCGGCCGGTGCGTTCATGGGCGGCGGGATCTACGGGGTGAGCAAGCTCGCGCTGGTCAACGTCACGGTCGGGCTTGCCCGTTCACTCGGTCCGCACGGCATCAACGTCAACGCCATCGCACCGGGGCTCGTGGAGAACGAGCCCGGTTTCAAGAGCCTGCCGGCCGACCACCCGGCGCGCGCCGCGCTCGCCTCGGCCATCCCGGGCAAGAAGTCCGCCCCGGCCGAAGACCTGCTCGGCACACTCCTGCTGCTCGCCTCGGACGCCGGCGTGTGGATCAACGGGCAGACCATCAGCGTCGACGGCGGCTGGGTCACCCGGCTGTGAGCCGGGTTCACGACGGTGCCGTAGACGGTTCCGTAGGAGGAGAGGGGCACACCGTGAGCGACGAACTCGGCGTCACCGGACCGCTGGTGAACGGCACCTGGCTCGAGAAGACATCCATCGGCACGATCGACCACGTCAATCCGGCGACGGCCCGCGTCAACGGCTCCGTGCTGGTGTGCGGCCCGCAGGAGGTCGACGCGGCCGTGGCTGCCGCGAAGGACGCGTATCCCCAGTGGCGGGCCATGTCCCCGGACAAGCGCCGCCGCATCCTGCAGCGCATCGAAGAGCTGATGCTCGCCCGCGTGGCCGAACTCGGCCGCCTCACCACGTTCGAACTCGGCGCGCCCATCGCCGTGTCGTCGGCGCTCGCGTATCTGTGCTCCGGCTGGTTCGGGTACTACGCCGGCTGGGCGGACAAGATCGAGGGCGCGACGATCCCACCGAGCCCGGTCATGGCCCCGGGCCTCGACTACACCGTCCCGGAGCCGTACGGCGTCGTGGGGATCATCCTCACCTGGAACGGCCCGATCATGTCGGTCGGGATGAAGATCGCGCCAGCGCTCGCCGCCGGGAACTGTGTGGTCGTCAAGTCGCCCGATCTCGCGCCGTTCACGGTGGCGAAGTTCGCGGAGATCGCGCTGGAGGCCGGGCTGCCGCCCGGCGTGCTGCACATCCTGCCCGGTGGTCCCGAGGCCGGTGAGCACCTCGTGCGTCATCCGGACGTCGGCATGATCTCCTTCACCGGCGGCATACCGACCGCCAAGAAGATCCTCGACTCCGCCCGTCACACCCTCAAGCCGGTGCTGCTCGAACTCGGCGGGAAGACGGCGAGTGTGGTCTTCCCCGACGCCGACATCGACGCGGCCGTCACGGAGACCGTCCGCTCCTGCTTCAACCTGTCCGGTCAGGGCTGCAACCTCACCACCCGGATGCTGGTCCACCGCGAGGTGTACGAGCGGGTCGTCGAGGCCGCCGGGATTGCCGCGAAGGCCCTGACCGTCGGGGATCCGTTCGCACCGACGACGGCGCTGGGTCCGGTGGTCGGTGCTCAGGCACGGGACAGGATCCTCGGTGCGATCGACAAGGCGGCGGCCGACAGCCGGCTCGTGGCGGGCGGTCACGCCGTCGACAAGGCGTCGCTCCCGCCGCAGGTGCAGGGCGGTTTCTTCGTCCAGCCGACCGTGCTCGCCGATGTGGACCCGGGCAGCGAGGTCGCCCGGCACGAGGTGTTCGGCCCGGTGTTGTCGATCATCCCGTTCGACACGGAGGAGCAGGCCGTCGAGCTGGCCAACTCCACCCCGTACGGCCTCGGCGCGGTCCTGTTCACCCACGACGTGGCGCGGGTGCAGCGCATCGTGCCGCAGCTGCAAGCGGGCACGGTGCATGTCAACGGGCCGTCAGGGCAGCCGCCGGGGGCTCCGTTCGGCGGGTACAAGCAGAGCGGTCACGGCCGTGAGGGCGGCAAGGAAGGGCTGTACGAGTTCCTGCAGACCAAGAACGTCTTCATACGCGCGTAGGGGGTTGTGATGGACGTATCGACGCAAGAGGGCCGCGGGGAGCAGACCGCCGCCGAGGTTCTGGGATCGGCTGAACTCCCTTCCGCGCAGACGCCGTTCGGCCGTGCGTCCCGCGACTTCCTGTACGGGCAGGTGTGGTCGCGGCCGGGTCTGAGCCGGCGGGACCGTCGCTTTGTCACCCTCACCTGTGTGGCGGCCGCCGACGCGCCGGAGCCGATCGAGGAGCAGGTGCACGCGGCGCTCGCGAGCGGGGACATCTCGCTCGACGAGATGCTCGAACTCGTCCTGCACTTCGCCGTGTACTGCGGCTGGCCCAAGGCCTCCCATCTGGAGGGCGCCATCGCACGCCAATGGGACCGCATCCACCGCGAACGCGGTGAACCCGCTCCTTCCTGGCCCGAGCTGGACAACCTCACGCTCGGACCCGGCGACATGGAGAAGCGCATCGCGCGCGGCGTGGAGGAGTTCATCGACGTGAACCTCACGCCCGCGCCGCCGGTCACCTCGCCCTACCGGCACGCCGGCATCCTGAACTTCGTGTTCGGCCATGTCTGGCAGCGCCCCGGTCTCACCCGCAGGGAGCGCCGGATCATCACGGTCGCCAGCGTCGCGCTCGACGACTCGCCCGTTCCCCTGCGCACACATGTCGCGGCGGCCCTGCACTCCGGCGACATCACCAAGGAGGAGATGGACGAGATCGTCCTGCAGTTCGCGGCCTACTACGGCTTCGCGAAAGGCGATGCGCTCGCGGACTCGGTGGAGGCGGCGTGGGCTGGGCGGCCCGCGTGACGCGTCACGGCCATGCGTGAGATCGCCGCGCGGCTCAGGGCCTGGGACCGGGCGGGCACCCGCTTCGCCCTGGCGACCGTCGTCTCGGTGAGCGGCAGCGCGCCCCGCGCACCGGGCGCCACCATGGCGGTGTCCGAGACCGGGGAGGTGCTCGGGAGCGTGTCCGGCGGGTGCGTCGAGGGCACCGTCCACGAGCTGTGCCAGGAGGTGCTCTCGACGGGCGCGGCCATGCGGGAGAGCTTTGGTTACTCGGCCGACACGGCGTTCGGGGTGGGCCTGAGCTGCGGCGGCACGATCGAGGTGTGCGTGCGGCCGCAGCCGCCGTCCGCCGTGCTCGATGCCGTGGCCGACTGGACACCCGTCGCCGTGGCACAACTCCTCGACGGCAGCGGCGCGATCCTGGCCGTCGGCCCCGAGCAGGTCCGCGGATCCACGGGGGCGGCGGAGGTGGACGCCCTGATCGCCACCGAGGCACGCGCCATGCTGGACGTCGCGGCGAGCGGCATCCGCGCGGTGCGCTGCCGCTTGGGTACCAAGGTGTTCATCGCCTCGCACGCACCGCGTCCACGGCTCCTCGTGTTCGGTGCGACGGACCACGCCGGGGCGGTCGCGTCGTTGGGCGCTTTCCTCGGATACGAGGTCACGGTCTGCGACGCCCGCTCGGTGTTCGCCACGCCGGCACGCTTCCCGGACGCCGATGAGGTGGTGGTCGACTGGCCGGACCGTTTCCTCGCCCGCACACCGGTCGATGGCCGCACGGTCGTCGTGGTCCTCACCCACGACGCCAAGTTCGACGTGCCGCTGCTCGAAGTGGCGCTGCGGCTGCCGGTCGCGTACGTGGGGGCGATGGGATCCCGGCGCACGCATCACGAGCGGCTCGACCGGCTGCGCGAGGTGGGCCTCACCGAGCGGGAACTCGCCCGGCTGCGTTCGCCGATCGGCCTGGACCTGGGGGCACGTACGCCCGAGGAGACCGCGGTGGCCATCGGGGCGGAGATCGTCGCGGTGCGGCGGGGCGGTGGCGGGCTGCCACTCCGGGACACGGACGGGCCCTTGCACGACGATCCGTACACGCCCTGGGGGACGCGCCAGTCCGCTGGATCCAAGCGCGTTGGAAATCAAGGGAGTTGAAGGATGGCGTCCTCCACTGCGTCGAACAGTCGACCGCTGTCCCCGCCCGGTCTGCCGATCGCACTCGACCGCGCCGCGTCCTTCTACGGCGGCGGCCGGGTGGTGACCGGCGGCTCACCCTGGGGCGTCGCGCGCATCAAGGCGGCCGCGCTGCCCCAGCTCGCGGCCCTCCGGCGGGCGGGCCGGCACGGCCTGACACCGGACACGACGGTGGGGCGCGCCCTGGCCCGGCAGCTGCTCGACCGCGGCCTCGCCCACCCCGTGCCCCCGACGCGCGGCGGACCCCATCCGGTCACCGTGGTCGTCCCCGCATACGGACGCACAGCCGAACTGGCCCGCTGCCTGGACGCGTTGCGCGGTCTGGAGGTGATCGTCGTCGACGACTGCTCACCGGATCCCGCCGCCGTGCGGGCGATCGCCGAGGCCCACGGGGCCCGTCTGGTCAGGCACGCGGTCAACCGAGGGCCCGCGGCGGCGCGCACCACCGGCGCCGCACTCACGACCACACCACTCGTCGCGTTCGTCGACTCGGACTGCCGCCCCGAGAAGGGCTGGCTCGACCTGCTCGTCCCGGCCTTCGACGATCCTCAGGTCGCGGCCGTCGCACCGCGGATCCTGCCGGATGTTCCGTATCCCCCGAAGGGCCTGCTCGCCCGCTACGAGGCCGCGCGATCCGCACTCGACCTGGGCCGTGAGCAGGCCGTGGTGCGCCCCGGCGCGCGGGTCGGCTTCGTGCCCACGGCCACGCTGGTCGTGCGCACGGACGTCCTGTCCAAGGTCACGTTCGACGAGGAGTTGCGGCTCGGCGAGGACGTCGACTTCGTCTGGCGGCTGCACGACCACGGGTTGCAGGTGCGCTACCAGCCGCGGGCCCGCGTCCTGCACACGCCCCGGCTCGCGTGGCGAGAGGCGCTCAAACGCCGTCACGAGTACGGGACTTCGGCGGCCGCACTGGCCGAACGCCACCCCGGTCGGGTCGCCCCGGCCCGCCCGTCCGCGTGGAATCTGCTGACGCTCGGCTTCCTTACCCATGGCCGCCCGGGCGCCGCGGCGCTCAGCACGCTCACGTCCGCGGCGCTCCTTCGTCGCCATCTGTCGGGCACCCCCGCCGCGACGGAACTTTGCGCATCCGTGGTGGCGCAGGGCCTGCTCGCCGACTCCATGGCGCTCGGACTCGCCCTGCGCCGCGAGTGGTGGCCCCTGGGACTGCTGTGCCTGGGCGCGGCGCCCAGCAGCCGCACCGCCCGGGCGGCCACGGCGGCCATGCTCGCCCCCGTCCTGGCGGAGTGGGTGGCGCGCCGGCCGCCCCTGGACCCCGTGCGCTGGACGGCCCTGCGCTGCCTGGACGACCTGGCGTACGGCACGGGCGTGACGGCCTCGGCCTGGCGCCATCGCGCCCTCGCGCCGCTCCTGCCGAAGGTGGGCCTGCCCTTTGTGCGCCGGTCCGCCGCGAGTCGCGCCAAAGATTCCCGAGCCGTGTAGACCCGCCTCCCGCATGGGGCCAAGGGCACCACTGGGCAGGCAACGGCCTGACTCGACGGATGCCGCGGTACGAGATCACGAGTGAGGCATGCGGCAGCATGCACGCGTGGGCGACGTGGGTTCGCTCTACTGGCTGATCCGCCCCGATGGCCTCGCCGCCCACCGCTTCGGCCATGTCCGGCTGACCATGCAGTGCAGGTGATCCGGCCCTGAGCAGGTCGCTCACCTCGTGTGCCGCTTCTCGTCTGCGCCCATTCCTCGGCGGCGACGATGGTCCGCCAGGGGCTTGATCGCACCAGGGCGGCACGAAGCATCACGCCTCGCAGCCGCCCCGGTCCCCTCAGTCATCAGGTGGAAAGACCGCCTTCCCGGACTCCGCGTCCGCGATCGAAATCGCCTCGATGGGGCAGGACTCGGCGACCTCCAGGACCTCCTCCGAGGCCGGCAGGACCTCCGCGGTGGCGCGGCCCTGCCCGGTCGTCTCGTCGAGCTGGAACTCCTGTGGCGCGGAGGCCGCGCACAGCCCCGTACGGACGCACATGCGCGGGTCGACCGTGACTCTCCAGTGCTCGGTCATGAGCGGGCTCCCTTCCTCAACTCCGCATCCCCCTCAGGGCTTCTGGATGACGAGCGGCAGTGTCTTCCAGCCCCGTACGGTCGAGGTCTGGGCGAGCTCCGCGCCCGCCCAGTCGACCTCCCAGGCGGGGAAGCGCCGCAGGATCTCCTCGGCCGCCACCTTTCCCTCCAGGCGGGCGAGTGCGGCGCCCAGGCAGTAGTGCGCGCCGACGCCGAACGACATGTGCTGCGACACCCGGTGGATGTCGAAGACATCCGGGTCGGGGAAGCGGTCCGGGTCGCGGTTGGCGGCCGCCTGGATGAAGAGGATGGCGCTGCCGGCCGGCACGGTGGAGCCGTGCAGCTCCACGTCCCGGGTCACATAGCGGGCCGTGAACGGTCCTGTCGGCTCGAAGCGCAGGATCTCCTCGATGGCGTTGGGGATGAGGGCGGGCTCGGCCACCAACTCCCGGCGGGCCTCGGGATAGCGGGCCATCAGCGCGCCGAACCAGCCGATCAGCCGGCCGGTCGTCTCATTGCCCGCGCCTGCGACCACGGTGCAGTACGTGAGGACTTCCTCGTCGGTGAGGGTGCGCCGGGTGCCGTTCTCGTCCTCGAACTCGGCGGTCATCAGCTCGGTCATGAGGTCGTCGGACGGGTGCTTCTTGCGCCAGTCGATGTAATCCTGGAATCCCTCGGCGTTGAGGATCTCGCCGGAGTCGATGCGACCGCCGTCCCCGGTCTCCAAGGTGGCGTCGGTACGGTCCCGATAGCGCACCTGGTCGGCCTCGGGGATGCCGAGGAGCATCCCGATCACACGCATCGGCATCTCGGCGCCGACGGCCGCCACGAGGTCGAAGCGGTCGGCTCCGGTGACCGGTTCGAGGACGCGCTCGCAGTACGCCCTGATCTTCGGTTCGAGTTGGGCGATACGGCGTGGAGTGAAGACGCGGGCGAGCAGGCGCCGGTGGATGTCGTGGACGGGCGGGTCCTCGAAGATCAGGGTGCCCGGCGGCAGTTCGATGTCCGCCTGGATGATCTCCAGGATGTCGCCGCGCGCCGAGGAATACGTCTGCCAGTCGGCGAGACCGCGCTGGCAGTCGGCGTAGCGGCTGACCGCGTAGAAGTCGTGCCGCTCGTTGTGGTAGAGCGGGGCCTCTTCGCGCAGGCGCGCGTAGACGGGATACGGGTCGCGGGCCAGGGCCGCGTCGAAGGGGTCCCAGTAGACGGGCTCGGTGGTGGTGTCGGAGACGGTCATTTCAGCATCGCTCCCGCGTCGATGACGGTGGTGGTCCCGGTGACGAAGCGCCCGTCGTCGGAGGCGAGGTAGAGCACGGCGGCGCTGATGTCGCGCGGCTCGACCCAGGGGGTGGGCAGCAGGTGCATGCTCTGCGAGACGGCGGCGAAGTCGTCGACCGTGGGGTTCTCCAGGTCCGGACGGAACATCCGGTACGTGTCCTCGTGCATGACCATCGGCGTGTTGACCTGGGAGGGGTGGATGGAGTTGACCCGGATGCCGTGCTCGCCGAGCTCCCAGGCAAGGGTGCGCATCAGGCCCACGACGCCGTGCTTGGCGGCGATGTAGTGACCGATGTTGGCGTGCCCGCGCAGACCGCCGACGGAGCTGGTCAGGATGATCGAGCCGCCGCGTCCGCCGGCGACGATGTGCGGGATGGAGACCTTGGCGGTCAGCCAGACGCCGGTCAGGTTGACGTCGATCATGTCGCGCCAGGTCTTCTCGTCCATGACGTCCAGGCGGGCGCCGTCGCTGCCGAGGCCCGCGTTGGCACAGACGATGTCGAGCCTGCCGAACTGGGCGACGCCCTCGTCGACGGCGGCCTTGAGCGCGTCGTGGTCGCGTACGTCCGCCTGCACGGCGTGGATGCGCCGCCCCAGCTTCTGCACCTGGTTGACCGTCTCGTCGAGATCCTCGGGCGTCGACATGGGGAACCTGACGCCGTCGAGCTGCTTGCAGACGTCGATCGCGATGATGTCGGCGCCTTCTTCGGCGAGACGGATCGCATGGCTGCGGCCCTGTCCTCGCGCCGCGCCGGTGATGAAGGCGACCTTTCCTTCTACGCGTCCGGGCATGGGGAACCTCGTTTCTGGGTGGACGTGCTCGGGTGAAGGAGGTGCGGGTGGTGTGCCTGTGGCGTTACGCGGCGCGGCGGCGCCGGGCGCGCAGGCGGCCGAGCGTGAGGATCAGCAGGGCCGCGGCCACAAGCGGCGCCATCCGCTTGAGAGCCGTGGCGCCGGTGGCCTCGATCAGGTCCAGTGGTGCGGCGGAGGGCGCCGGCGTGGGTGAATGCGCGGCCGGTTCGGGTGAGTTGGCCGCGATTTCGGCGGCGAGGTTTTCGGCGAACCGTTCCATGAGGGCGCCGGACACCTCGGCGAGGGTGCCACGGCCGAACTGGGCGGGCTTTCCGGTGATGCTGAGGTCGGTCTCCACGTGCACGGCGGTACGGCCGTTACCGGCGTCGCTGAGGCGGCAGGTGACGAGGGCCTTCGCGGTGCCGTTGCCGCGCGCCTCGCGACCGCGTGCCTCCAGCACCACGACCTTCGCCTGCTCGTCGCGCTCGAGGAAGGTGACCGTGCCGCTGTAGGTGAGCGCGATGGGGCCCAGCTTCACTTTGATCCGGCCGCGGTGTTCGTCGTCGTCGCTCGCGGTGAGCGTCGCACCGGGCACACAGGGCGCGACGCGCTGGACGTCGAGCAGGACCTGCCAGGCGTCGTCGACGGCGACGGGGATGCTGAGGGTGTTCTCCAGCTTCACAGCGCCTCCTTCCCCGTCACGCCGTGTCCTGTGCCGCGGCCCGGACGGCGTTGACGATCCCCTGGTAGCCGGTGCAGCGGCACAGGTTCCCGGTGAGCGCCTCGCGGATCTCCTCGTCGGTGGGTTTGGGATTCTCGGCCAGGAACGCGGTCACCGAGACGACGAATCCGGGGGTGCAGAAACCGCACTGCAACCCGTGATGCTCCCTGAACGCAGCCTGCACCTTGGACAGTTCACCGTCCGGCCCGGCAAGACCCTCGACGGTGGTCACCTCGCCGCCGTCGGCCTGCACGGCGAACACCAGGCAGGCGCGGACGGGTTCGCCGTCGAGCAGCACGGTGCACGCGCCGCAGACGCCGTGCTCGCAGCCGAGGTGGGTTCCGGTCAGGGAGCAGGTGACGCGCAGGAAGTCGGCGAGGGTGAGCCGGGGCGCCACGGCCGCCCGGCGGCCGGCGCCGTTGACCCGTATGTCGATGTCGATGGTCTCGGCGTCAGTCATGGAGTGCCTCCTGTACGGCGCCGTGCCAGGCGCGGGCGACCATCGCGGCGCCCACGCGGATGCGGTAAGGGGCCGATCCGTGCAGATCGGAGGGGACGGAGTCGAGGTCTTGGGTCGCGAGCCGGCCGATGTCCTCGGCGTCCGTCTCCAGCGGGTCCGTGCCGAGCAGGGCGGTCTCGGCCGCTGTGGCCCGCCGCGCGGTCGGGCCGAGCCCGAACAGGCCGATGGCGCACCGGTCGAGACGGCCCGCAGGGTCCACGCGGAGGGCGACCGTGGCACCGGCAATGGCGAAGTCCCCGCTCCTGCGGGCGAACTCCTCGACGGCGAACCCGCAGCGCCCGTTCCACACCGGGAACCTGACACCGGTGAGCAGCTCGTCCTCGGCGAGGGCCGTGGTCCAGACACCGTTGAGGAAGTTCGCTGCCGGGATGGTGCGCCGGCCACGCGGCGACAGCGATTCCAGCTCGGCGTCCAGGGTCAGGGCCACCGCCGGATACTCGGCCGCGGCATCGGCGTGCGCCAGCGAGCCGCCGACGGTGCCCCGGCTGCGAATCTGGAAGTGACCGATCAACGGGGTGGCACGGGCGAGGAGCGGAACCGCGGCGCGCACCTCCTCCGACCGCTGCACGGCGGCCTGAGTGGTGGCCGCCCCGACCCACACGGTGTCGTCGTCCCGGCGCTCGATCCCGCGCAGTTCGTCGAGGCGGCGCAGGTCGACGAGGTGGCCGAAGGACGCCAGGCGCAGGGCCAGCATGGGGACGAGGCTCTGCCCTCCCGCGATGACCTTCGCCTCGTCCCCCCACTCCCCCAGCAGACCGACGACCTCGCCGGGAGTCTCGGGGGCGTGGTACCTGAAGGGCGCCGGCTTCATGAGCGTGCCCCCTGCGCCTGCCCCTGCCGCTGCTTCTCGATGAGTCCCACGATCGAGGCGGGGGTCAGCGGCAGTCGCTCGATCCGTACCCCGAGCGGGGCGAGCGCGTCGGCGACCGCGTTGACGACGGCGGGCGCGGAGCCGATCGCGCCGCCCTCGCCGACTCCCTTGTAGCCCCCGGGCCCGGGGCTCGGCGTCTCGACATGGCCCACTTCGATGACCGGCACCTCGGTGGCCGTGGGCAGCAGATAGTCCATGAACGTGGTCGACACGGGGTTGCCGTCCGGGTCGTAGGCGAGCTCCTCGTAGAGCGCGCCGCCGATGCCCTGAACGGTGCCGCCGTGGATCTGGCCCTCCACCACACTGGGGTTGATCATCGGGCCGCAGTCCTCGCTGACGATGTACCGCAGGAGTTTCACCTCTCCGGTGACCACGTCGACTTCGCAGGTGCAGACGTGGGTGGCGTTGGCCCAGATCATCAGGTGCGGGGTGTGGTAGCGCCCGCTCGCTTCGAGCCCGGCGGGCACTCCGGGCGGCAGGGCGTGCACCTGGTAGTACGCGATGTCGGCTATCTCCGCGAGGGACAGTGACCCGTCCGCGCCCTTGGCTGCCGCCTGCCCTCGCGCGAACTCGACGTCCGCCGGCGGCACGTGCAGCCGGTGCGCCGCGATGGCCCGGATGCGCTCCCGCAGCACCTTGGCCGTCTCCTCGATGGCCCCCGCCGTCATGGGCCCCGAGCGGCTGCCGCCGGTGCCGGCTCCGTACGGTGTGATGGCCGTGTCGCCCTGCACGGTGCTGACGTCCTCGATGGCGACGCCGAGCGCGTCGGCGGTGAGCTGGACGACCGTGGTCTCCAGGCTGTTGCCGCAGGACCCGCCGGCGACGTAGACATTGACCTTGCCGGAGGGTTCGACGCGGATCGTCGCCCCCTCGGTGGCGTGGAACGGCGTGGCGCCGGCGGTCGGTTCGACGTATGTGCACGTTCCGACGCCGAGGTAGCGGCCCTGCTGCCGGACCTGTTCCTGCTCCTTGCGGAAGGCCTCGTAGTCGAGCATCTGCAGGGCCTGCTCGAAGGTCTCGCGCGGGGAGATGTGGTCGTACGGCATCCCGTTGAAGTTCGCCGTGGGCAGCTCGTCGCGGGTGAGCATGTTCCGGCGGCGTAACTCCACGGGGTCGAAGCCGAGTTGGCGGGCCGCGGTGTCCAGGAGAGTTTCGCGGGCCATGGACTCGTACTGCCAGGGACCGCGGTAGGCGACGCGGCCGCTGGTGTTGGAGTAGACGAAGCGCGACGAGAACGTGCCTTCCGGGATGCGGTAGGGGCCGGGGAAGAGCATCCCGACCGCGATGCCGCTCTGCACGGGGGACGGCGTCGGGTACGCACCGGCGTCCTGGACGTGGTCGAGCGTCGCGGCCAGGATGCGGCCGTCCTCGTCGAGGGCGATGCGCGCCTCGCCGTGTTCGTGGCGCGCCTGGCCTGCCGCGAGGAGGTGCTCCTGGCGATCCTCGATCCACTTGAGTGCGGCGGGCAGCTTGCGGGCCGCGAGCATCACGCACATGTCCTCGCGCTGCGGCAGGACCTTCTGCCCGAAGCCGCCGCCGGTGTCCCGCATCACGACCCGCACCCGGTGCTCGGCGATGCCGAGCAGCCGCGCGCAGAAGGACCGGACCTCGTGCGGGGACTGGGTGGAGGCCCAGATGCTCATCTCCCTGCCGGCCGGGGCCCACTCGGCGACGATCCCGCGGGTCTCCATCGGGACCGGGCCGTGCGACTGCTGGTACAGGGTCTGGCCGACGACGTGCGGCGCGCTCGCGAAGACGGGATCGAGGTCGGCCATCGGGCGTCCGCCGAGCTGACCGACGAGGTTGCCGGGATGCTCCGCGTGCACGGACTCCGGAGAGTCGAGGGCTGTCGCGTAGTCGACGACCGGCACGAGCGGGTCGTAGTCGACGATCACCGACTCCGCGGCGTCCTCCGCGAGGTAGCGGTCGCCGGCCACGATCATCGCGACCGGGTCGCCGACGAAGCGCACCTCGCCCTCGGCGAGCGGAGGACGCGGGGTGTCCGGGTCGTCGCGTCCGTTGAGCGTGTACCACTGCTCGTGGACGCCGGGGTTGAGGTCGGCGGCGACGAACACGGCGTGCACGCCGGGGAGTTCGCGGGCCTCGGAGGCGTCGATGCCGAGGATGCGAGCGCGCGCCATCGGGCTGCGCACGAAGCACACATGGAGCATGCCGGGGCGTACGACGTCATCGACGTAGGTGCCCGTGCCGGTCAGGAGTCGCGCGTCCTCGACGCGCGGGGTGCGGGTGCCGGCGTATGCGGCGGCGCGCCCGGTTGGTGCCATCGGTCCGTTCCTCCGTTCACATGCGGAACTCAGGAGCTGAACTCAGGGGCCGAACTCATGTGCCGTACTCACGTGCTGAACGAGTGTTCAACTTAGGTGCTGAACGACTGTTTAACACCCGCCGTTCGAGGGCGTCAAGCACAATGACGGGCATGACTGCCACGCCTCGCCGGATGGGTGCCGAAAACTCCAAGACGCGTCTGCTGCTGCTCGACACCGCACAGCGCCTGATGCTGGAGGAGGGGTACGCGGCCGTCGGCGTACGGCGCGTTGCACGCGAGGCCGAGGTGGCGCCTGCCCTGGTCCTCTACTACTTCCGCACGCTCGACGACCTGTTCCTCGCCATGCTGCGGCGGCGCGCGGACAAGGAACTGGAGCGCGCCGAGCGGCTGCTGAGCGGACCGCAGCCGCTGCGGGCGCTGTGGCGGCTCAGCAGCCATCCGGGCAACGCCCTGACCACGGAGTTCGCGGCCCTCGCCAACCACCGCAAGGCGATCCGCGCCGAGCTGGCCGCGATCTCGGAGCGCTATCGCGAAGTCCAGCTCGAAGCCCTCACGCGCGGCCTCGAACAGGCGGGCACCCGGCTGCCGGCCGGGATGTCCCCGGCCGTGCTGCTCGTGCTCACCAATGCCGTCGGCCGCAACCTGATGATGGAGCGGGCCCTGGGTATGACGACCGGGCACGAAGAGGCCCTCGCCTTCGTGGAGCAGGTGCTCCACGACTACGAGGGCGACCCCGCGCGGGCCGCCGAGCGGTGAGGCTCCGTCAGCTCTCCGCACCCGAGGGCTTCCGGCCGCCGAGCCCCCGCCAGCGTCGCCGCAGTTCGTGCGCGGCCGCCTTGGGCTTGCGGTCGCGGGTGAAGACGCCCTTGCGGTTGCCGTCGACGCGGTGGATGCCGTGGGAGGTCTGGAAGTCGGCGAAGTTCCACACGTGTTCGCCCACCACCGCCTCGATCCGGTCGAACGCCCGGTGGCTCGCCGCCAGATAGGCCGCCTGGTACTCCTCCGTCCACGGCTGGTCCCACACCGAGTGCAGACCGGGCATGGTGTCCGCGCCGTACTCGCTGAGGATGAGCGGCTTGCCGAACTTCTCGGCCCAGCCGCGCAGATCGCCCTCCATGTACCGCTCGGCCGCCGCGAGGTCGCCCGTCGCGACGTACCAGCCGTAGTAGCGGTTGATGCACAGCACGTCGAAGAGGTCGGCGATCCTGTCGTTCTCCGAGGTCGCGAACATCACGGCGGCGTAGGTGACCGGGCGCGTGGCGTCGAGCTTGCGCGTCAGCTCCACGAGCGGCTCGAAGTACTCACGGGCTCCTTCCTCGTTGGAGGCCGGCTCGTTGGCGATGGACCACATCACGACGCTGGGGTGGTTCTTGTCCCGGGCGACCAGCTCGCGGATCGCCTGCGCGTGGGCGGCGCGGGTGTCGTCGTTGAAGGTGTCGGGCGAGAAGGTCGGCCGCGGCGGGGCGCCGAGCAGTCCGGCTTCCACCATCAGGTTGAGGCCGACGGCCGCCGTCTCGTCGATGACGACGATGCCGTGCCGGTCGGCGAAGTCCATCACCTCTTCCGCGTACGGGTAGTGCGCGGTCCGGAAGGAGTTGGCGCCGGTCCACTCCATGAGCTGGAAGTCGTGCACGAGGTAGGCGTCGTCGTGCCCCTTGCCCCGCACGGCGGTGTCCTCGTGCTTGCCGAAACCGGCGAAGTAGAACGGCTCGCCGTTGATCAGGAACTGGGGGCCGCGGACCTCCACGGTGCGTACACCGAACGACTGGGTGTAGGTATCGAGGACCCCTCCCGAACCGTCGACCACCTCGGCGACCAGGTCATAGAGGTACGCCGCACCGGGGCGCCAGGGCGTCACGTTCTCCAGCCTGACGCTGCCGCTCGCCCCTTCGGACGCGGCGACCTCCGCGCCCGTCGCGTCCAGGATCCGCACGCGCACGGTGGCGGGCGCGCTGGTCTCCACCTCGTACTCCACCGTGCCGGTCCTGTCGTCGATGCCGGTCACGACGGTGATGTCCGCGATGTGCACGGGCGGCAGGCTGTGCAGCCACACGGAGCGGGCGAGACCCGCGTAGTTGTAGAAGTCGTGCAGGTAGGTCTGCTTGCGGCGGCCGTCCTGAGTGACGGTGATGCTGCCCGGCGGAATCGTCGTGTGGGTGAGTTCGTTGCTGACGCCGACGGTGAGCCGGAACTCGCCCCCGGCGCTGACGTGTTCGGTGATGTCGGCCTCGAACGGCGTGTAACCGCCGACGTGTTCGGCGACCAGGACGTCATCGACGTACACCCTGCCCTCGTGCGTGGCGGCGTCGAGGCGCAGCATCACGCGCTCGCCCGACCAGCCGCGCGGGACGCGGACATGACGCTGGTACCAGACCCAGCCGACATGGTCGCGGATGGCGCTGTCGGTGAACTGGTCGTTGTAGCTGGCGGGTACGGCCGCTTCGAGCGGGGTGTCGAGCGGTCCGGTCCAGGGCTGGTCGCCGACGGCGGCAGACGTGGCGAACCGCCACAGGCCGTCGAGGTTGACCTGCTCACGGGTGGCGGTGGGGCGGGGCTTCAGCATGGGATCTCTTTCTTTGCGTAGTTGACAGGAATAGGGGCCTGTTGCCGGGCGTACTCGAGCTGCGCGACCGGCGCTGCACCTCGTTCCTCGAATCCGCCGAAGCACTCGACGCGGCGGCGCGTCCGCTGCAGGCGCTGCGCGGCATGCGCGCCGTACTCGCGGACAACGAACTGCAGCCCGGGCTCGTCGAGCTGCACTGCGTCCTGTCGGCCGAGGCGGCGCAGCCCGGCCAGCCGGTGCACGCCTTCTACGCCGAGCGCTACCGCGGGCTCCACCGGTTCTACGCGACGGTCTTCCGCGCGCCGGCCGAGCGCCACGAGCTCTCCTCGTCCTTGCAGCAGTGGCTCTTCGACCGGGAGGCGGTGGAGGTGGAGCGCACGATCCGCACCTTCCTGATGTCGGTGGTCCCGGCGCCGGCGAAGTGAGCCGGTCGGGCGGTCGCGAGTCACGCCACCTCCGCCCCACCCGCGGCCGCAAGACGTTGGCGTTCCACACGGCGCCGGCGCTGTGCGACCGGATCGGCAACGGGCGCGGCGAGCAACAACTGCCGCGTGTACGGGTGTTCCGGCGCCGACGTGACCCGACCGGCCGAACCGGTCTCGACGATCTCGCCTCTGCGGATCACGCTCACGCGGTGACTGACATGCCGGATGACGGCCAGGTCGTGCGAGATGAAGAGATAGGCGACCGACGTACGGCGCTGAATGTCCACGAGCAGGTCGAGGACGCGGGCCTGAGTGGACAGGTCGAGTGCGGAGACCGGCTCGTCGCAGACGATGAGCCGCGGCGCGGGCGCCAGCGCACGGGCGATCGCGACGCGCTGGCGCTGTCCCCCGCTGAACTCGCGCGGCAGCCGCTCGGCGGCGTCCTTGGGCAACCCCACCTGGTCGAGCAGGCCAGCGACCTGGGCCCGCGCCTCACGTGCGGTCACGCCCTGCACCACCAGCGGTTCGCTGAGGATGTCGCCGACGGTGAGGGACGGGTTGAGCGAGCTGTACGGGTCCTGGAAGACGACCTGCAGGTCGCGGGCCAGCGCACGGCGCTCCTTGCCCGTGGCGTGGGTGATGTCCTTGCCCTGGAAGTGCACCGTGCCACCGCTCGGCGCGGCGAGGCCGAGCACGGCGCGGCCGATGGTCGTCTTGCCGGAACCGGACTCGCCGACGAGTCCGACGGTCTCGCCCTCCCCCACGCTCAACGACACACCATGCAGGACCTCGTGCGGCCGGGCGCGGAAGCCCCGTCCGGGGAAGGCGACACGCAACTCGCTTATGTCCAGCAGGTGTTGCGCAGTCATCGCAACTCCGTTCCGAGTGCATCCACGGTGGCGGCAGGATCCGCGCGGAGTGTGTCCTCGTCGAGAATGGAATCGAGGAGCATCCGGGTGTACGGATGCCGGGGCTCGCGGAACAGGTCCTCCGTGTCGCCGGTCTCGACGACGGTGCCGTTCTGCATCACGGCCACCCGGTCGCAGATGTCGGCGACCACACCGAAGTTGTGGGTGACCAGGAGCACCGCCATGTTCAGTTCCTTCTGCAGATCGCGCAGCAGGTCGAGGATCTCCGCCTGCACGGTCACATCGAGCGCGGTGGTGGGTTCGTCGGCGATCAGGAGCAGGGGCCGGCTCGCGACGGCGCCTGCGATCAGGACGCGTTGCGCCATGCCGCCGGATATCTGGTGCGGATACGAGCGGAAGGTGCGCGCGGGGTCGGGGATGCCGACCTTGCGCAGCAGGGCGAGCACCGTGTCCCGGGCTTCCTTGCGCGACATGGGTGACTCCGCGGCGGCGCGTACTCCCTCGACGAGCTGGGCGCCGACGGTGCAGGACGGGTCGAGGTTGGACATGGGTTCCTGCGGTACGTAGGCGATGGAGGTGCCGCGTACGGCGCGCAGTTCGGACTCGCGCAGGCCGAGCAGTTCACGGCCGTCGAGCCGTATCGAGCCCCGCGTCACGACCGCTTCCGCGGGCAGGACGCCGAGGACGGCGAAGGCGGTCTGGGTCTTGCCGGAGCCCGATTCGCCGACCAGGCCGACGGTCTCGCCCGCCTCCACGGCGAGGGTCACGCCGCTGACGACCTCCTTCAGGTCTCCGGAGGGCGTCGGGTAGGCGAGGGCGAGGTCCTCGACGGTGAGCAGGCCCGTGACCGTATGCCCTGCCGTGCCGGCGTCGGGGCGCCGCTCGGGTGCGGTGATCTTCACCGGCTTGGGGCGGCCGCCCTCCAGCGCGTCGCGCAGCGAGTTGCCGAGCAGGACGAGCGCGGCGGTGATCATGCCCAGCGACAGGCTGGGCCACAGGAACTGCAGGGGCTCCTGGTAGAGATTGCCGAACCCTTCGGAGATCATCGCGCCGAAGCTGGGCACCGTGCTCTCGCCGACGCCGAGGAACGCCAGGCCCGACTGCACGGCGATGGACGATCCGGCGAGGAACGCGGTGGCGATGACGACCGGTCCGCGGACCACCGTGAACACATGGCGGCGCAGGATGCGCCGGTCGGGCAGGCCGGAGACGCGGGCGGCGTCCACGTACAGCTCGTTCTTGACGCCGACGACGAGGTTGCGCACCAGGCGGTAGATCCCGGGTGAGAGCAGCACGCCGAAGACGACCATCGTGGCCCGGAAGTCGCCCTTGGTCACCGGCATGAGCACGATCAGCAGGAGCAGTCCGGGGAACGTCATGATCAGGCTGAACACCCACTCGGTGACGCCCCGCACCCGTCGCCCGAAGTACCCGCCGACGAGTCCGAAGGTGACGCCGATGGCGAGGGCGATGCTCGCACCGATCAGGGCGGAGACCACGCTGGTGTTGATGGAGTGCAGGAGCCGCGTGAAGATGTCGCGACCGCTCTTGTCGCCGCCGAGCAGATAGCCGTGTTCACCCACGCCGGCGTTGACCGCGTCGAGGTCAACCGCGTTGGCACCGTGATCGGTGAGAAGCGGGGTGAGCAGACCGAGCAGGACGACGACGAGCAGCAGGCTCGCGCTGATGACGGCCTGTGGATCCTTGAGGAGTGTGCGCAGGGCCGATCGGCGGTGCGCGGTGGGGGCCGTGGCCGCTTGAGAGGAGTCCGTAGTCAACTGACCATCCTTGCCTTCGGGTTGAGCCAGCCGTTGACCAGGTCGACGACGAGGTTGACGCACACCACGAGCAGCACACCGAAGAGGCTGATGCCCATGATGATCGGGACGTCGCCCTGCAAGGAGGCGTTGAACGCGTACTGGCCGAAGCCCGGCAGCGCGAAGACCTGCTCGATGATCAGCGCGCCGCCCAGCATCTGGATGAACTCCAGGGACAGCACGGTCAGCGCGGGACCCGCCGCGTTGCGCAGCGCGTGCCGCAGCACGATCGATCGGGTCGCAATGCCGCGGGTGCGCAGGGTGCGTATGTAGTCCTTGCGCAGTTCACCGATCATCGCGCCGCGGATCTGCGCGGTCAGGCTCGCGATGCCGCCCATCATCAGGGCGGCGACCGGGATGGCGATGCTGCTCGCCCAGCGTCCGGGGTCCTCGGAGAAGGGGGTGTAGCCGGTGGCCGGGAAGACGTGCAGCTTGATGGCGAGTACGTAGACGAGGGCGATGGCGATCAGCAGATTCGGGATGAGATAGCCGGCCATCGAGGCGCCTTGGGCGATCCGGTCGACGGCGCCGCCGCGCGAGGCGGCGAGCACCCCGAGCACCACGCTGATCACGCAGGTGATGAGGAGCGCGACGACGACGATGGACAGGGTGACGCCGAGTCGTGCGGTGATGGCCGAGCGTACGGGTTCGCTGGTGAAGTAGGAGAGCCCGAAGTCTCCGGTGACGGCGTGGCCGAGCCAGTCGGCGTACTGGGTGAACAGGGGCCGGTCGAGGCCCATGTGGGACTTCTGGGCGGCGATGGCCTCCGGTGTGGCGCCGGTACCGACGAGGCTGGTCGCCACGTCGTCGAAGGAGAGGCTCAGAAGCAGGAACGTGATCATGGTCACCAGAACCGCGAGCACCAGGCCCGAGGTCAGGCGACGCACTACGTAGAGGATCATCTCGGCGGCTCGTTTCGGTGGACTAGTCGGCGACGCCGAACTGCCGGACGGTGGAGAACGTCGAGGAGCCGTCGCCGAGGTAGGCGATGCCCTTCTTGGTGGCCCAGTCGCTGCCGATGTAGAAGAGGGGCGCCTGCCAGGCATTCTCGACCCCGAACTTGTTGATCTCCTTGTAGATGCCGGTGGCCTTGGCCGGGTCGAGCTCCTTGTCCGCCTGCTGCAGGAGCTTGGTCAGCTCCGGGTCGGTGGAGCCGAACACGTTGCGGAAGCCGGTCGGGCCGTAGAAGTTGCGGGTCTCGATGGGAGTGGTGTTGAGCCCGTCCACGACCAGGAACATCGGGTACTTCCGCGACAGCAGGGCCGAGACGCTCTGCTGGGCCGGGACCGGCTCCCACTTCACCTTGATGCCGATGTCACCGAGCGCCTGGGTGATCGCCGGCTCGTTCTGCTTCGTGTAGAAGAGGCTGGGCATCGTGACCGAGAAGCCGTTCGGGTAACCGGCCTCGGCGAGCAGCTCCTTCGCTCCGGACGGATCGTAGGCGTACGCCTTCTCGAGCGCGGGGTCGTAGGCCTGGCCCTGAGGGTTGTACAGCTGCCGGGTCGCCTTGCCGGAGCCCTGGAGCAGCTGCTTGACCATCTTCTCCCGGTCGAAGGCCATATTGATGGCCTTACGGACCCGTACGTCACCGAGCGCCTTCAGCTTGCTGCCGCCGCGGTCGGCCAGGACCAGGGTGGCGCCCGCGGTCGCCTGCACGTGCTTGACATCGAAGCCCGCCGCCTTGATGGTGTCGACCTGCGAGACGTCGACCGTGCCCACGTTCGTCTCGCCGGCCTTGAGGGCGTTCGCCACCGCGGTCGGATCGGCGATGACCCGGATCTTCACCGTCTTGAACGGGTAGAACTTCTTGTTCCAGTAGTCGTCGCGCCTGGTGAGCACGTAGACGGAGCCGTTGACCGTCGCCTTCTTGTCGAGGGTGTACGGGCCGGACCCCACGGGATTCAGGGCGGCGGCCTTGGTGGTCATGGTCTTCGGGTCGCCGATCACTCCGGCCTGCGAGGTCAGCGACCACAGCAGGGAGCCGTCGGGCTGCCGCAGCTTGAGCACCACCGTGGAGGCGTCGGGGGCCTCGACCGAGGAGACCGCCGCGAGGGCCGCCTGCCCCTGGCCCGGGGTCTTGCGGATGTGCTCCATGGTGGCCTTCACCGCGGCGGAGTCGACCGCGGCGCCCGAACTGAACTTCATGCCCGTACGCAGCTTGAGGGTGAGCGTCCGCGCGTCCTTGGAGTACTCCCAGCTCTGCGCCGCGCCGGGCTGCAGCTCTCCCTTGTTGTCCTGGATCAGGAGCGTGTCGAAGACCGAGTCCCAGACGTAGGTCTGCTGCCCCTCGACGAGCTGTGCGGGGTCGAACGAGTTCGGCGTGCCGAATATCGACAGCGCGAGCGTCTGGCCGGCGGCGGAGGACGACGACGCGTCGGTGGGCCGGCTGTCGCACGCCGTCGCCGCCAAGAGCGCCGAGGAGACGGCGAGCGCTGCGATGATCCGCGTTCGTGAACGCGGCCGGAGGTACTGAGAGGGAATGCGCATGGTGGGATTCCTTCGTCCGGGAATCGGAAAACGGGGACTTGATCAGTTCGTCGGTGACCTCACGTGCAGCCCCGAACGAGGCGGCACGTGAAGGTGGTTCAGACTTGCGGCGGGAGTACCTGACGGATGATCAGGAGAGGCGGGCTCGCTCCCCGTCAGTCGTCACGCGCCCAGGACGCGCGCGTCCGGTGGGATGGCCACAGCGCCGTCGCGACCCAAGAGGCCGTAGCGGGACCGGGCCGCCGGGTTGACGGCGTTGACCTCCCCCAGATGGAAAGTCGCCGTGCCGGGCCGGAGGGTCGGATGGGAGTGGCGGGTCACCATCTCCGCCGCGTCGCGCACCTGCGGCTCCAGCGGTGCGCCGGACGCCTTCAGGCTCACCAGGCCCGAGAAGTCGAAGTCCGCCGGCAGGAGCGGCTCGGGCCGTACGGTGCGGGCGTAGGCGGACCGGCTCACGTTCGCCGTCGCGAGGCGTGGGTTCACCGGCGTCGTGCGGGTCCGCCCCAGTACCTGGATCCTGACGCTCCAGCCCGAGTCCGGCAGATGGTCGAGCCCTGCGGTGAGCACCTCCACGTCGAGATCGCCGTTCACGCCCCGCGGGTCGTAGTCGGCGAACACCCTGACGTCGGCCGGCCGCGTGTCCACCACCGTGTACACGAAAACCGGGCGGCTCCGTCCCGAGTGCCACCAGTGATCCTGATCCTCCAGGTAGCTCGCCTCCGACCACTTGTCCACGGAAAGCCGAAGCGTGTTCACCCCCTCGATCACCGGGTCCGAGATGTCGAACTCGGCGGCCAGGTGGGAGTCCGTACTGATGCCCAGATCATGATCGTTGACCGTGACGCGAAGCAGACCCGCGGCCGCCCCCACGTCCAGGACGGCCCGTCGCCCGGCACGCGGCGAGAGCTCGACCACCCGCTGGTGGACTCCTACCGGGTTCACCCGAGGCACGTGCGGCGGCCCTTCGGAGAACGGCATCGGCATGTTGGTGTGGTGCGGCCGGTCGTCGGCCTCACGCATGGTCCACAGCTCCGGCACCTGGACCACCTTCCAGGTGCCATGTGGCAGCAGCCGGAACTGCCACTCGCCCGTCAGATCGACTTCCGGATCACGGCGCAGTCCGTGCATGGGCATCCTGGCCATCGCTGCCCCTCTCCGCAGCCGGCTCTGCCGTGCCGCGCTGCTGGTTGGCGGCGCCGCGAGTCCTCGCCTCGGAACGTGCGGGTCCCGGGCACTGAGACGGCGGTACGCCGAAGTCATGGATCTTCAGGGGGAACGGGGGTCTTGGCGGCGGGCCGCGTCAGGCCGCCCCGCACGGTTCACCGAAACCGCGACCGAGCCAACTCTTACCAATCGGTTGGTTTTCACTGGGAACGTAAGGCGCGGTGACCAGCACAGGAAGTGCGCGGTTCAGCTTCGTAATCAGACCGTGACCTGACTGAAGGTCAGAAATGAGGGCCTCTTGCCTTCCTGACTCCCACTGGAGACACTCCGATCAGCCGCCCAATGCCGACCACGTGGTAACCACCGGGCGGGAAAGGACATGCACTGTGACCGAGGCCAAATCCCGTGGGCCGTACGCCAAGACGGCGGCCCGGCGGGCCGAGATCATCCGGGCGGCGCGCGACAGTTTCGCGGAGCACGGCTACAGCCGGGCCTCCCTGCGCGATATCGCCGAACGGGCCGGCATCACCCACGCCGGACTCCTGCACCACTTCCGCAACAAGGACGAGCTGCTCGCCGAGGTGCTTGCCGACCGGGACTCCGAGGAGTGGCAGCACGGCCTGGCGCAGGTCAGCGAGATGGACCAGCTGGCGCCGTATCTCGGCGATCTGCTGCGGCAGCACCAGAAGTCGCCGGAGCTGATGCGGCTGTGGATCGAACTGGCCGCGGCCGCCTCACGCCCTGACCATCCGGCGCACGACTACTTCGCCGAACGCTACGACCGGGTGCGCACCCGACTCGGGGCGGGCATGCGGGAGCGGGCAGAGCTCGGCAAACTGCACGAAGGCCTGACGCCCGAGCACACGACGGTGCTCCTGCAGGCCGTGCTCAACGGCCTCCAACTCCAGTGGCTGCTCGACCAGAACCTCGACATCATCGGACCGCTCGGGTCGTTTCTGCGCCTGGCGTTCGGAAGTGACCCGGCATCCAGCACTGACCCGACAGGAGACACCGACACGTGAACCCGGCCGTCACCGGCACCTTGTCCGTACAGCTCTACAGCGTCCACGGAGACGCGGCAGCACTGCGCGCGGGCCGGTACCTGCGCCGGCACATCACGGAAATCGACGACACGGAGGGCGACCGGTTCGAGCTGCTCGCCACCCATCGCCGGACCCTCCTCGACGGCGGTCTCACCGCAGCCTGAAAACCCCCTGGCGGGTTACTGGCCCTCCCCAGGGCCGATCACCGTCTGCATGAAGATCTCCAGCAGCCGCAGCATGTCGCGAGACGGATCGAGCAGCGCCTGCATCCGCAGACCGTCCATCATCGCGAGCACCATGACGACCTTGTCGTCCGCGGTCAGGTCCGGGCTGTCGTGCGCGGTGTTCAGCGGGCCGCTGCGGAACCGCGTCCGCATCCGCTCGCGGCGCCCCGCGAAGAACTCGTGCGCGGGGTGGGCCGGGTTGGTCGCCGCGATCGCCAGGGCAAGCCAGTTGCGCTGATACTCCGGGTCCTCGAACTCGTCGGCGAGCACCGCACCCAGTACGGCCGATCCCGCGGTGCCCGCCGCGAGGATCCGCGCCGCTTGTGCCTCCTCGTCCGCCTCCCGCTGCGCGAGCGCGGCCAGGAGCAGTTCCTCCTTGCCGGAGAAGTGACGCAGGAGCGCCGCGTGCGTCACCCCGGCCCGCGCCGCGATGTCCCGCAGCGAGGCGCGCTCATAGCCGTGTTCGGCGAAACCCGCGAGCGCCGCGCGCGCGATCTGCGAGCGCCGCGCGGGCGTCGTCGCGTACGGACCGCGACGACGGGTGCTCGGGGTCGAACTCATGCTGTCTCCTGCGTCTTGGAGGTGACTCGCGGTCGGGGTCTTGCCATCCGCAGACCCGGGAGTTTAATCTCCACGAAATGTAGCCACGATGGTGACATTCTAGTGAAGCACCCGCTTGCGCAGCAGCCCGCGAATGGCCCGCGACGGCTCCTCCCACGCGCTCCGCCGCAGCTCGACCCCTACGCCTCCTGCGCCGATCTCCTCGCGCACCCTCTCTCTGCCCATGGCACCCGAGCACCCGAAGGACCCGATATGCCCGACGAGACCCGCTTCCTCTGGGGAGCCGCCACAGCCCCGCACCAGATCGAGGGCAACAACATCAACAGCGACTGGTGGACGCGCGAAGGCCAGGTGCCGGGCCTTGAGCGCAGCGGCGACGCCTGCGACAGCTATCACCGGTACGAGGAGGACATGCGCCTGCTCGCCGACGCCGGCCTCAACGCATACCGCTTCGGTGTGGAGTGGGCGCGGATCGAGCCGGTCCCGGGTGAGTTCTCACGGGCCGAGCTCGCGCACTACCGCCGGATGATCGACACCGCGCTGGGGCTCGGCCTCGCGCCGGTGATCACCCTGCATCACTTCACCAACCCGCGCTGGTTCGCCGAGGAGGGCGGCTGGCTCGGCGACCGCGCGGTCGACCGCTTCACCGCCTACGTCGAGCGCGTGACCGAGATCCTCGGCGACGTCCCGTACGTCGCGACCATGAACGAGCCCAACATGCTCGCGATGATGATGACCATGGAGCAGCAGATGCTCCGGCGGCAACAGCAGCAGTCCGACGTGTGGCAGAGCCCTACCGTCGACAACGACTTCCGCCCGCAGCTGCCGGCCCCGGACACGTCCATCGGCGAGGCCCTGGTCAAGGCGCACCACGCGGTCCGCGACATCGTGCGCACCCACACCGACGCGGCCGTGGGCTGGACGGTGGCCAACCGGGCCTTCGCCGCCCGCCCGGGCGCGCAGGAGAAGCTCGCCGAGTTGCAGTACGTCTGGGAGGACCTGTACCTGGAGGCCTCGCGCGGCGACGACTTCGTCGGCGTCCAGTCGTACTCGAGCCAGTGGGTCGGCAAGGACGGCATCGAGCCGCATCCGCAGCTGCCCGACAACACCCAGGTCGGTACGGCGTACCGGCCCGACGCGCTCGGCATGGCGGTGCGGCACACCTGGGACGTCACGGGTGGCATCCCGATCGTGGTGACCGAGAACGGCATCGCCACCGACGACGACACCCGCCGCATCGCCTACACACAGGAGGCCCTGCGGCATCTGTTCGCGGCGGTGGACGACGGCATCGACGTGCGCGGCTACACGCACTGGACCGCCCTGGACAACTTCGAGTGGGGGCACTGGGGTCCGACGTTCGGCCTGATCGCCGTGGACCGGGAGACCTTCGAGCGCCGCCCGAAGCCGAGCCTCGCCTGGCTCGGTGACGTGGCCCGACGCGGCCGTCCCTGAGCACCGCCGGCCGCCCGTACGGGCGCGGGGCGAACACCTCACCCTCGCCCGTCCTTCCCTCGCTCCCCTCACACACTCTGAGCTGCTGCCGCACTGACATACGGACGACGGAGTCACCGTGCCCGAAGGATCCCTGTCCGCCGAGGCGGACGCAGCGCCGAGACCACAGCCGCCCGCCGCCCCGGCCCATGAGCGTTCCGGGCCGCCGCTGAAGCGGGTGAGCAGGGGTTATCTCTTCTGGATGATGGCCGCCAACTTCGGCGTGGGCATGGCCTACATCCTCCCGCTCTCGTACACCCTCACCTTGCGGATCGACGACCTCGCCCCCGGCCGGGAAGAGGTCCTCGGCTACATCACCGGCATCGCCCAGGCCGTCTTCCTCGTCGCCAGCCCGCTCATCGGCGTCTGGAGCGACCGCACCCGCAGCCGGGTCGGACGCCGGCGTCCCTTCCTGGTCGGCGGCGGTGTTCTCGGCTTCCTTGCCCTGGCCGGTATCGCCGTGGCGCCGAACCTTCTCCTGATCGGGGTCGGCTGGGTGCTCGCGATGCTGGGGTGGGCGACGGCCACCCAGGCGATCCTCACCGTCCAGGCCGACCGCATCCCCGAGGAACAGCGCGGCAAGGTCTCGGGCCTGACGGGCCTCACCAGTCAGATCGGCCCGGTCGTCGGCATCGGCATCGCCTCGGCGCTCAGCAACACCTTCCTGATCTTCGTCCTGCCCGGACTGCTCGGCGTCGTCTGCGCGGTGGCGTTCGCCGTACGCGGCTCGGAGCCGGACTCGCGCCCCATGGGACCGGCCGCGCCGGTGGCCATGAAGGAGATCCTGGGGAGCTTCGTCTTCAACCCGCGCAAGTACCCCGACTTCGCCTGGAACTGGCTCGGCCGGTTTGTCTTCTTCATGGGGCTGTACTTCAACACGACGTTCGCCACCTTCTTCTACGCCCAGCGGCTCGACCTCCCGGTCAAGGAGGTGGCCGGGGCTGTCGCGGTCGTCGGTCTGGTCGGCATGGCGGCGGCGATGGCGGGCGCGATCGGCGGCGGGTTCCTGTCGGACAAGCTCGGGCGCAGAAGGCTGTTCGCGCTCGTCGGGGCACTGCTGTTCATCGCCGGAGCCGTCGTGGAGGCGTCCGGGTACTCACTGCCCACCCTCATGGTCGGCTCGGTCCTGATGCAGCTCGCCATCGCGCTGTTCAGCTCGGTGGACCAGGCGATCGTCATGGCAGTGCTGCCGGATCGGGCCGAGGCAGGACGGTATATCGCGGTGGTGGCGTTCTCACAGAAGATCCCGAGCGCGCTCGCCCCACTGATCGCTCCGCTGATCATCAGCGTCGGCGCCGCGGACGGCGTCAAGAACTACACCGCGCTGTATCTGACAGGCGCCGCGTTCGCCCTGATCGGCGGCTTGCTGATCTTCACCCGGGTGCGATCCGTCCGCTGAGTCCGGCGTTGTCGGCAGCACCTCCCCCCTTCTTGCACCAACCGTTACGGAGAACCATGTCCGAGCCCGGCCACGCCCCGACGCATCTCAGGATCGACAGCGGGGGTGGCGCCTTCGTCCTGGTCGCGCGGACGCCGGATACGCCGACGTCGCGTACGCCGTGCTGACCCCCGGCAAGCCGGCCCGGGAGTCGTTCGTCGTAGCCCCCGTCCTGGGCGCCCACCTCACCTGGGCGTCGGGGATGTTCGACGGACCGCAGGGCACCATCGGCGTCGACTGGTCGGCCGACAGGGAGACCTTCTGGATCGACGTCACGGTGCCCCCGGGTTCGACGGCCACCGTCGTCCTGCCTGACAGCACCTCGCCGCGTGCCGGACCCGGCCACCTGCACGGCGAGTGCACGCTCCCGCCCGCATCCCATCCGCTGCCCATCCACCACCACACCCTCGAAGGAGCACCTCATGCCCATGCCTGACGTCTCGACCCGCTCGCTCAACGATCTCGTCTCCCTCGACGGCCGCACCGCCGTGGTGACCGGCGCCGGACGCGGCCTCGGCAAGGCGATCGCCGCACGGCTCGCGGAGGCCGGTGCCCGGGTGCTGGTGGCGGACATCGACGGCGCACTCGCGAAGACCGCCGCCGCAGACCTCGCCGACCGCCATGACACCGACATCGTGGGCGTCCAAATGGACGTGACGGACTCGGGCAGCGTGCGCGAAGCCGCGGACCTCGCCGTCGAACGCTGGGGCCGCCTCGACGCATGGGTCAACAACGCCGGAGTCTTTCCGTACATCCCGATCGCGCAGATGGACGACGCGGCCTGGGACACCGTCTTCGCGGTGAATGCCCGGGGGACACTCGCCGGCACGCGGGAAGCCGCCCGGGTCATGACCGCGGGTGGACACGGCGGAGTGATCGTCAACATCTGCTCCACCGCGGGGTTCGAGGGCACCGCGCCCGGCATGGGCGCGTACGTGGCATCGAAGCACGCCGTACGGGGGCTCACCCGGCAGAGCGCCCTGGAGCTGGCGCCGCACGGGATCCGTGTGCTCGGGGTGGCTCCCAGCTATGTCCCGACGGAGGGCAACACCCTCGCAGCAGGCGACGGCCCCGTCGAACCTGACGCCATGCCGCTGATGATGACCAGCCCGGTCGGGCGCGTCGGCACCCCGGACGACATCGCCCGCGTCGCCTTCTTCTGCGTCAGCGACCTGTCGACGTTCATGACCGGCAGCACCCTCCTCGCGGACGGCGGCACGACGGCCTGACCCCACCGCCCCGTACGTCAAGCGGGCAGCGTCGCTCTCAGCGTGGGCCTGCGCCGTTGGGCACGTCGGCTTCGGGTGCCGGGACGACGGTGGCGGCCGGCTCCGGCTGGGCGGCGGGTGTGAGCCGGTCGCCCAGTTCGGAGAGGTCGTACGCCTGACGCGCCAGCCAGAAGCGCAGGAAGCCGGTGAGCGAGTAGCGCAGGTACAGCACCCCGCCCACCACCGCGCACACCACTGCGGTCAGGCCGATGGCCAGGGCGTCGCGCTGGGCCAGTGGATCCTCGCTCGCATGAGCGAGAGGGTAGGTCAGCGCGCCGAGGACCAGGCCGGCCAGGAGCAGCAGCCCTCCGGTGCGCAGCCACAGGGTGTGGCGTGCGGCGGCCGGGTCGGGGATCTTCAGGGCGGCCAGGTCGCGGGCGAACCGGTCGGCGCGGGTGGGGACTTGGGGCTGGTCGGCGCGCGTGAGGGTGTGCGGTTCTGTCGTGGTCTCGGTGGTCGGCGTCATGCCGCGCTCCCCAGGTAGTAGGAGGACAGTTCGGCGTGCAGGGAGCTGTCGGGGTGGCCCTGCCACTGGATGCGGCCGCGTACGAGGACGGCCGCGTGGTCGGCGATCTTCAGCACGGCGGCGGCGAACTGCTCGACGACGAGCACCGCCACGCCTTGGCGGGCCAGTTCGGCGACGTGCTCGTACAACTCGGCGACCACCACCGGCGCAAGGCCCATGGACAGTTCGTCGAGGAGCAGGACGGCCGGGTCGGTGGCCAGTCCCCGGGCGAGCGCGAGCATCTGCTGCTGCCCGCCGGACAGGGTGCCCGCGGCTTGCCGGGCGCGTTCGCCGAGGATCGGGAATCGGCTGTAGGCGAGCTCCTCGATCTCCGCCAGGCCGCGCCCGCTGAAGGTCATCATGCGGAGGTTGTCGCGTACGGAGAGGTTGGGGAAGATGCCCCGGCCCTCCGGGATGAGGCAGACGCCGGCCCGGGCGAGGTCGCGCGGGCGCGCGCCGGTGGCGTTGCGGCCGCCGAGGTGCAGGGTGCCCGCCGAGGGATGGTGCGCCCCGGCGGCGACGTTGAGGGTGGTGGTCTTGCCGGCGCCGTTCGGGCCGAGCAGCGCCACGACCTGGCCTGCGGCGACGGTGAGGTCCACGCCGTGCAGCACGGTGATGCGGTCGTACGCCGCCTGGATGCCGCGTAGTTCGAGCAGCGGGGGCTGGGTGCCTTCTGTCACTGGGCGCAACGCAGGGTTCTCGGACATGTGCTCACGCCTCCCCGAGGTAGGCCGCCAGGACCGTCTGGTCCTGCTGTATTTCCTCGGGCGTGCCGTGGGCGACGACTTTGCCGAGGTCGAGTACGTACATCTCGTCGCAGACGCTCATCACGAGGCTCATGTCGTGCTCGACGAGGACCACGGCGCGTCCCTCGCCCGCGACGTCCCGCAGCAGCGACGCGAAACGCCGGGTCTCTTCGGCGTCCTGGCCCGCGGCCGGTTCGTCGAGGAGCAGCACCCGCGGCCGGCCGGCCAGCGCTCGGCCGACTTCGAGGAGCCGCGCGGCCCCGGTGGGCAGGGCGTCGGCGAGGGTGGCGGCGTCCGCGGTGAGGCCGACGCGTTCCAGGATCTGGTCGGCGATGCGGTCCGCTTCGCGGCGTCGTGGGCCGAGTTCGGCCGCGACGCGCAGATTGTCGCGGACGCTGAGCCGGCCGAAGAGTTCGAGGCGCTGGAAGGTGCGGGCCATGCCCTTGCGGGCCCGCTGCGCCGGGGTGCGCCGGGTGATGTCCCGGCCATCGAGGCGGACCTGGCCCGTCTGGGGTCGGCGCAGTCCGGAGACGACGTCGAACAGGGTTGATTTGCCGGCCCCGTTGGGCCCGATGAGCCCGGTGATCCGGCCCGCCTCGGCGGCGAATCCGGTGCCGTCGAGCGCCCGTTTCCCGCCGAACGCGACGGTCACGTCACTTGCTTCCAGCAAGGCCACGCGCGATCACCTCCCGGTCCTCGGTCCGCCACGGTCGCCGCAGGCCCCACCACTCGACGGGGTCGGGCACGGGCCGTGGGCCCTGGAGCCGTGCGGTGGCGCGGACGCGCAGCGCGGTGCCGACCGCCACGGCGGTGAGCAGGAACAACGCGCCGCCGATCAGGTCGCTCGCGTACAAGGCCCAGAGCACGGCGAGTACGCCACCGGTGACCGGCAGGAGCAGCCGGTCACGCGCGAGCGGTGCCCACTCGGCCCTGAAGCGCGGGGCGATGCCGCCCGGGCTGTGTGCGAGGCCCATGCCGGCCAGGGCGATCATGAGCGTGGAGACGTCCTGCGCCCAGTCCCCGAAGTGGCCGAGCAGATGCGGTGGCGCCACGAAGGCGATGCCCGTGAACAGTCCGGTGCCGACCGCGCCGAGGCCGCCGATCACCGCGACCAGGAAGATCGGCAGGTTGGCGACGAGGTTGAACTGCTCGGCGGTGACGGTGCGTTGTTGCATCCCGTAGAGCGCGCCGCCGAGACCGGCGATCGCCGCGGACAGGGCGAACACCAGAACTTTCGAGGCGAGAGGACGCCCGCCGAGGGTGGCGTACGCGGCTTCGCTGTCGCGCAGCGCGATCAGGCTCCGGCCGAAGCTGCCGCGCCGCAGCCACGCCACGGCGAGGGAAGCGAGCGCGAGGAACACGGCGGCGAGCAGCAGGAGTTCGGTGTCCGAATCGAGGCGCCAACCGAACAGGTTCGGTCCCGCCGCTTCCACGGACCCTTGATCGAACAGCGCGATACGGACGCCGAGGATCTCGAACGACGGGAGGGTGAACACCCAGCGGTCGAGGATCACGGCGAAGGCGGCCGTGCCGAGGGCCAGATAGATGCCGGACAGGCGCAGTGCCGGAATGGCGATCAGCGCCCCGACGACGCCGGCGACGAGGACGGCGACGGACAGCGCCCACAACTGCCCCTGTGCTCCCAGGTGTCCCCACACCACGGCCCCGATCCCCGCGATGCTCAGCTGACACAGGGAGATCTGACCGGCGTACCCGGCGAGCGGCACGTAGGAGAGTGCGACGATGCCGAGCGAGAAGATCGGCCCGTACGAGATGAGGCCCTCGTCGTCCAGGACGGTCACCAGGAACACCGCGAACAGCACGACGCTCGCCGCGAAGACGCCACTGCCGCGCGCGGTCGGCAGCGGCACGCGGACCAGGCGACGGTCGCGGCCGCGCAGGCGGCGGTGCGGGAACAGCAGGAGCGCGAGGAAGAGCAGCAGGGCGGGGGCGGCGAGCCGCAGGCCGGGGAGGTAGTCGTTCTGCGGCAGGTAGCCCGTGAGATAGCTCTCCAGGCAGCCGACGACCAGCGCCCCGAGGAAGGTGAGCGGGAGGCTGCGCAGTCGGCCGAAGACCGCGGCGGTGTACGCGCTGACGATGAGCAGCGACAGCTGCGCGGCGTCGAGGGCGACGGTCGGGGCGATCAGAATGCCGCCGAGGGCGGCGAGTTGGGTGCTGAGGATCCAGGCGAGGCGGCCGGCCCGCTGCGGGGAGGCGCCGGTGAGAGAAGCGAGCGCGCGGTCGTCGACGCAGGCGCGCATCTCAGTGCCGGCGCGGGTGCGGTTGAGGAGCAGCCACAGACCGACGGCGACCAGTGCGGCCACGGCCAGGGTGAGCAGCTGGTGCCCGGTGATCACGGCGAGGCCCAGCTTGATGGCGGGTTCGTCCGCGAAGAACGGGCGCAGCGGGCGTGCGGTGTTGGGATCCCAGACCCAGCGGGCCAGTGCGATCGCCCCGGTGAGCAGGGCGACCGTCATCACCAGGCGCTCCGCCTCGCCCAGCGCCTGCACCGGTCGCATCAGGACCCGCTCGACGAACAGGCCGAAGGCCGGCGCGAGGACGAGCAGGACGACGGCCAGGGCGAGGGGTACCGGCCAGCCCCAGCCGAACGCGAGCTGCCAGTAGGCGAACGCGGAGAGCATGCCGGACGCGCCGTGCGCGAAGTTGAAGACTCCGGCGGTGGTGTAGGTGAGGACCAGGCCGCTGCCGACGACCGCGTAGATCGCGGCCGTCGTCAGGCCGACCACACCGAAGGTGAGGAACTGTTCCATCACGCGCCCGTCCTGGTCCGGGCACCCGGCGGTGAAGGTGTCGGCGTCACGGGGTCTCCTCCTCGCAGTTCCCAGCGGGCGGGGCGCCTGCTCGGCGGCGCCACGCGGATGACCAGCGGCCAGTACGGGTGTACGAGCCAGGTCAAGTGGCGCCGTCGGCCGGTCACTTCAGGTCGTCCATCGACTTGCCGACGTCGGCGAGCCGCGCCGGCGCGCCGTACCGGCCCTTGTACTTCACGACGGGCGCGTCGCAGCGGTAGGGACCGTTGTCCGGTGTGAAGTCGGCGGGCTTCCATCCCTCGGGCGTGGTCTCGACGATCGTGTAGCACTTGGACGGGACGTCCTGTTTGCTCACGTCGAACGGGGCCTGGATGCCGCCGGCGGTCCACTCGGTCTGCTTCAGCGCGTTGTCGTAGACGCACTTGCGTGTGAGCTCCGCGCAGTCGCGGGCCGCGGTGGCGAAGAGCAGCCAGGCGGAGAAGGCCCGCAGCGCGGGGTAGGTGACGGGTTTGCCCGGCGCGTACTTCTCGAAGAGTGCCTTGACCTGCTTGATGGCCTCGCTGTCGGAGCCCCCCTCCAGCGGGTGCGTGGCGAACAGCTCCGCGTAGTTGTGCTGGGTCCCGAGCGCCGAGCCGGCCAGATCGATGAAGTTCTGGTTGTACGAGTTGCTGTTGGAGTCGATCCAGTCCGGGGCGTAGCCGATGCTGGTCAGCGCCTGCTCCAACTTGGCGAGCTGGTCGAACTGCCCCAGGAAGACCAGGCCCTTGACCTTCTTGTTCTTGATGGCCTGGGCGTACGGGGTCCAGTCGGCGACTCCGGCGGTCGGGTAGAGGTCGGAGTAGGAGACCTTGCCGCCGAGCGTGGCGATGGACTCCTCGAACTGCGCTCCGATCACCTTGGTCACCGGGCTGTCGCCGGAGATGATGCCGACGTCCTGGGCCGAGGAGGGGAACTTCTCCTTCAGTAGCCAGTTGTAGAACCCGCCGTACTGGAAGTACGCCGAGTACGGTCCGGCGGACATCACCTGCAGGTCGGAACCGATGCTGGGGGCGAGGGACGACTGGGCGGGGAAGGCGGGGAGCAGACAGCCGAGGCGGTCCTTGACGGCCATGCCGTCGAGGGCGGCGCTGCCGCCGACCAGGGCGAAGTCCTCCTTGCAGGCCTGCTGCATGCGCTGGCGGACTTCCATGAGCTTCGCGTCGTGGATGACGGGGACGAGCTTGCGGCCGTTGATGCCGCCCAGTTCGTTGCACCAGGAGGTGAACGCCTTGGCCGCGTCCGGCATTTCGGAGTTCTTGTTGAAGCCCATGTCGGTGAAGACGCCGACCTTGATCTCCGTGTCGGTCACGCCCTGGGCGGTGCCGGGCTTGGCATCGCCCTTGCCGCACACGTCTTTCAGGGTGCCGAAGTCGGCGCCTTGGGCCGACGGTGCGTTCTGGGTGGCGTCGCGGGTCTCCTCGGGTTCACTGCCGGTCGAGCCCGAGCGGGTGGAACAGCCGGCGAGCAGCACCGCGAGCACGGTGACCACGCCTATGAGCAGCCTTCTCAAGGGGTCCTCCTCGGGGAATCGGACGCCGGTGTCCGATGGAGCACGGCCGGATGGTACGAGGGGTCAGCCGCGACGGAAACTACATTCTCGAATTGGGCAAGGCAACTACTCGCACACGAGAACCTGACACGAGTTCCGACGGATGCACATCGGCCGCGAGGCGCCCCGGACGCCTGCAGTATTACCGTTCTCCCTCATTGAGAGTAACGTTCTCGTCATGAGTGAACCGAAGAGCACGGCCGCGTACCGCGTGGTGCAGTGGGCGACCGGGAACATCGGGAGCCGCACCCTGCGCGCGGCGGTCGAGCACCCCCGCCTCGACGTCGTCGGGGTCCTGGTGCACAGCGCCGCCAAGTCCGGCCGCGACGCCGGAGAGTTGTGCGGTCTCGCGCCGCTCGGCGTACGCGCCACCACCCATCTGGACGACGTACTCGCGCTGAAGCCGGACTGCGTGCTGTACACACCGCGCGAGCTGGACCCGGACGCCGTGTGCACGCTGCTCGCGGCGGGGATCAACATCGTCGCCACACGCACCGACTTCCACTACCCGGACGCGATGGAGGAGCCGCTGCGGCGCAGTGTCGAGGCGGCCTGCGACGAGGGCGGCGCCAGCATCCACAGCACCGGCAGCAGCCCCGGCTTCGTCACCGAGGCGCTGCCGTTCGTCCTCGCGTCGCTGCAACGGCGCCTCGACGGGCTGCTCATCGAGGAGTTCGCCGACCTGTCGCGGCGCGACTCCCCCGGGCTGCTCTTCGAGGTCATGGGGTTCGGCGGCCACGAGGGGACGTTCGACGAGCAGCGGCTCGCGTCGTTGCGCGCGAGCTTCGGACCGTCGTTGCGTCTGGTGGCCGACACCCTCGGACTTCCTGTCGAACAGGCCGAGGTCCAGGGCGAGTTCGCGTACGCACGGGAGCGCACCTCGATCGCCGCCGGGATTCTGGAGGCGGGCACGGTCGCGGCGCAGCGGATCACGGTCGCCTGGCTGAACCGCGGAAGGCCCGTCCTCCGGTTCCGGGCGACCTGGTACTGCACCACCGACCTCGACCGGTCATGGGACCTGAGGGACACGGGCTGGCGCCTGACGGTCGACGGCGACGCCCCGCTCGACGTGACCATCCGCTTTCCCGTGGCCGCCGAGGACGCGCCCGCGGTCTACCCGTCCTACACCGCCAACCGCGCGGTCAATGCGGTGCCGTGGGTGTGCGAGGCACCGGCGGGCATACGGACCACGGCGGATCTGCCACAGATCGTGCCGCTGCTCAACTGATCTGGCCTGACCTGATCCCAGCAGCGTGCGGTCTGTTCAGCTGCGCTCGGCGGCCAGCTCCGCGAGCAGGCCGCGGGTGCGGTGGGCTGAGGCGCGGCGGCTGTCGTGGTCGGAGCCGACGGGCACGATGTGTGCCCACAGGTCGGTCGCGCCCGCGTCGGCCAGGGCGACCAACTGTCCTCGTACGGAATCCTCGTCGCCGATAACGGCCGCCTCGGCCGGTGACGCCTTGCCGCCGATCTCCAGGATCCGGCGGTAATTCGGCAGGCCGTCGTACGCCGCCGCCGTGGCCGCCGCCGCGGTGCGCGCCTCGCGGGGGTCATCGTGCACGGCCACCGGAAGCCCGGCGACGATGCGCGGGGACGGGCGGCCCGCGGCCGTCGCCGCTTTGTGCAGGCGTGGCGCGACATGGGCGTCGATGGCCTCGGCCGTCGCCATCCACAGCACCACCCCGTCCGCGCACTCTGCCGCCACCCGCAGCAGCCGCGGGCCGAGCGCCGCGAGCAGGACCGGCACGCCCCCGGCGGGCAGCGAGGGCGGCGCCGAGGTGTGCGCGGACCAGTGCTCGCCGGTGACGTCGGCCTGCTCGCCGCGCAGCAGCGCCGTGAGGATGCGCAGATACTCCTCGGTGGCCGCCCCCACCCCGTCGTACGACAGCCCCAGTGCCCCCTCCACGTACGGGCGGTGCGACGGTCCGATGCCGAGCGTGAAGCCCGGCCTGCCCATGGCGTACGGGACGGAGGCCGCGCGGCCCGCCTGCAGGACCGGGTGGCAGGGGTAGGTCTGGAGCACCGCCGTGCCGAGCTCGATGCCGGTGGTGGCGCGGCCGGCGACCGCCATGGCGGCCAGCGGGTCGCCCGCCACAGCGCTGGCGTACCACAGCGCGTGGAAGCCGTCACGTTCCGCTTCCTCGGCCTGGCGCACGATGCCGTCGACGGTGGCGGCGCCTCCGGTCAGACCGATCCGCATGGCCGTGCCCCCTTCACCATCGTGTCACCGGTGTCTGTCCCGGGTCGTCCTCCGCGGTCAGCGGCCTGCGGTAGGACAGGTCGTCGCGGTCGCGGGTGCCTTTGACGAAGCCTTGCTCCCTGAAGAAGGGCGTACGCAGGACGGACGCGTCGGCGGACAGCGCGAGGTCGACCGTGCAGCGGCGTACGGCGATGCGCCAGGTGCCGTCGCGGCGCTCCAGGCGGTCGAGGTAGCGGCCACTCATCAACTGCGCGGTCCTGCCGTCGTGCGAGAGGAGTCCCACCAGCACGTAGCTCTCGCAGTGCGCGGTGTCACCGTCCTCGTCGATCTCGCAGAGGTGCGTGGTGATGTTGTGGGTGTGCAGCTCGGCCGACTTGGCGTGGATCATGTTGGCCCACTGTGCGTACGTGGGCCCGGAGTTGACCGTGGCACCGTGCTCGTCGACACCGTCCTGGTGGTAGGCGGCCGTGAGCAGATCGGCGTCGAACCGGTCGTGTCCGCGCGCGTGGCGGGCGACGCAGTCCAGGATCTCCTGCCGGTCGTTCAGGTTTCGGACCTGGCGCTCGAGCCGTGCCAGGAGCTCCTCGTCGCCGCTCATGCCGTCACCGGCTCCTCGCCCGCGAAGGTGATGCGCCGCAGTAGTCGCAGCGAGGCCGGCTCGTAGGGCAGGGCGCGGTGCAGCATGCCGGTGTTGTCCCAGAGCACGAGGTCGCCGGGGCGCCAGCTGTGGCGCAGGGTGAAGCGCTCCTGCGTCGCGAAGTCGAGAAGGCGGTCGAGGAGTTCACGGCTCTCCTTCTCGGCCATGCCGACGATCCGCTCGGCCGTGGCGCCGATCAGGAGCGACGTGCGGCCGTCGCGGTGCGTCCACACCAGGGGGTGCTCGCGGCTGGGGATCCGGTCCCAGGCGGCTCGCTCCTTCGGCGAGGGATCGGGGTTCACCAGGAGCTGAGCGGCGGTGAAGCTGTGCACCACCCGCAGGTCGGCCAGCTGCTTGCGCTCGTCCTCGGGCAGGGCCCGCCAGGCGGCGTAGGTGGTGGCGAACTCGGTGTCGCCGCCCTCGTCGGCGACCTGCCGGGCGAGCAGGACGGTGGCCTTCTGCGGGGTCTCGTCGCGGGTGCCGTCGATGTGCCAGAAGAAGGTGCCGCGGCGCACCTCGGCGAGTTGGCTCCTGGCCGGATCGAGGGTGATGGTGTCGATCTCCGGATGGGCCGCGTCACCGCCCATCGGCGGGACGACGGCCTCGCCCAACTGCCGCCCCAGCACGGAGAACTCGGCGTCGCTCAGATCGGCTCCGCGACAGACGACAACGCCGCGTTCGGCCAGGGCGGTACGCAGCGCGGCCACCGCGTCGGGTTCGAGGAGACGGGTGCCGGACAGGCCGGTGGTCTGCGCGCCGATCTCGGGGGCGATGGGGGTGAAGGCGACGGTCACGGTTCCTCCGGGCGGCGGGGCGCGTGCGGGATGGCTGTGGTGGGCAGGTCGTCGTCCAGATCCAGGGCGAAGGACCGCATGAGGTAGGCGATCGTCTCGTACGCGCCGACGGTGAAGATGAGGTCGATCAACTGCTGCGTGCCGAGGGTCGAACCGAGTTCGCCCCAGGTCTTCTCTCCGATCGCACCGTCCACGACGAGTTCGTCGGCCGCGCGCAGCAGGGCGGCGTCCTGCGGATCCCAGCCGGGTTCGTCGGGGCCGAGGCCGATGCGGTGCACCTCCTCCGCGGTCAGGCCCACGTCTCCGGCCTGGACGACGTGCTGGGACCACTCGTAGGCGCAGTCACGCAGTGCCGATACGCGCAGGACAAGCAGCTCGCGCTGGCGCGGGGTGAGCGTGGTGGCGCGCATGATGTGGCCGTTGAACGTGAGGAAGGCGTGGGCGAGTTCGGGGTGGTGCGCGTAAGTGCCGAGCACGTTCAGGGCCTTGGGGCGGCCCTCGGACACGGGTGCGGGGTGGCGCGGGTTCGGCGGGGTCAGGGAGGCGAGGGCGGCGCGCATCTCGGGGGGCCAGGAACGGACGGGCAGGGGTTCGATGCGAGGCACGGACGGGGCTCCTTCGCGGGGTGCGTGACTCAGCGCAGCTTCTGTTTCATTTCCTCGAGCCGAGCGAGAATCGGGTATCCGGTGACGCTCAGTGCGTTTCCGTGCCCGGTCTGGTGGATGTCGAAGACGGACTGGACGGCGGCGTGGAAGCCCTGCACGTCGAGCGTCTGGTTCACGGCCCGCTTGGCCTGCCGCAGCCCGAACGACGGCATCGCGGCGATCCGCTCGGCCAGCTCCCGTGTCTGAGCGTCCAGTTGATCGCGCGGCACGACCTTGTTCACCATGCCGATCCGCTCCGCCTCCTCGGCGGTCAGCGGACGCCCGGTGAACAGGATCTCCTTGGCCTTGCGCGGACCCAGCTCCCACGTGTGGCCGTGGTACTCGACGCCGCCGATGCCCATCGTGACCACCGGGTCCGAGAACAGCGCGTCCTCGGCCGCCACGATCAGGTCGCAGGGCCAGCAGAGCATCAGACCGCCCGCGATGCAGCGGCCCTGCACCGCGGCGATGGAGGGTTTGGGCACATTGCGCCAGCGCAGTGTGTAGTCGAGATAGCGGCGGCTCTCGGCGCTGTAGATCCACTCCAGGGTGATCTCGTCGGGCGAGGGCCAGCGGTCGTTGAGGTCGTGCCCGGCGGAGAAGTGCTTGCCCTCGGCGCGTACGACGATCACCGCCACCTCGTCGTCCTCGGCGGCCCGGGTCCAGGCGGCGTCGAGTTCGTCGAGCAGTTCGGCGTTTTGTGCGTTGGCCACCTCGGGGCGGTTGAGGGTGAGGGTCGCGATGCGGTCCTTCACCTCGTACAGGATGTTCACGTATCGGCTCCTCAGCCTCGGGGCAGGCCGAGCACGCGCTCGGCGACGATGGTGCGCTGGATCTCGGAGGTGCCGCCGGCGATGGTGCCGGCGAAGGTGCGGGCATAGCGCTGGAACCAGCTGCCAGCGAAGTCCTCCCAGTGCATGTACGCGTACGGGGCGGTGGTGGCCGGGTGCGCGAGACCGTCCGGTCCTGCCGCTTCGAGGGCGCGTTCGGCGGCCTTCTGCACCGCCTCCGAGCCGAGCAGCTTCAGTACGGACAGGGCCGGTACGTCCTGTTCGCCGCGGGCGGCGCGCGCCAGGGCCCGCAGGCCGAGCAGCCGCAGGGCCTGGGCGTCCATCGCGAGGGTGGCGTACCAGTCCTTGTCGAGGTCGGTGAGCGGGCGGAAGTCGCGCAGGAGTTCGTCCATGCGGTCGCTGAAGCTGAGCCACAGCAGGGTGCGTTCATGCCCGAGCGAGCCGCCCGCGACGCGCCAGCCCTCGTTCATTGGGCCGACGAGGTTCTGTGCCGGGACGCGGACGTCGTCGAAGTAGACCTCGTTGAAGTCGAGGTCGTCGGGGGCGGTGAGGGAGCCGAAGGGGCGTCGGGTAACGCCGGGGTTGTCGGTGGGGATGACAAGGCAGCTGATGCCTTTGTGCTTGGGCGCGTCGGGGTCGGTGCGGACGAAGGTGAGCAGCACGTCGGCGTCGTGGGCGCCGGATGTCCACACTTTCTGCCCGTTGACGACGAACTGGCCACCGTCTGCGGCGAGTTCGGCGCGGGTGCTCAGGGAGGCGAGATCGCTGCCGGCGCCCGGTTCGCTCATCCCGAGGGCCGCGGTCATCTCCGCGCGCAGGATCGGCACGGCCCAGCGCCGCTTCTGCTCGTCGGTGCCGAAGGTGAGCAGGGAGGCGGCGATGATGCCGAGGCCCTGAGGGTTGAAGCTGTGATAGATGCGGCGCCGGGAGAGCTCCTCCAGGTGGACGTAACTCTGCATCAGTGTCGCGTTCCGGCCGCCGAACTCCGGCGGATTCCCGGGCAGCAGCCAGCCCTCGTCGAAGAGCAGCCGCTGCCAGCGCCGGGCCCATGCGGGGACGTCCGCGGTGGAGTGCGAGCGCTCGGCTGTATCGGCCTCGGCGGGCAGATGCGTGTCGAGGAAGGCCGTGAACTCGGTCCGGAACGCCTCCACTTCGGTGTCGAAGGTCAGCTGCATGATGCGCCTGTGCCTCCCGCGTCGCGATGATTGTAGGTGATCAGTTCGGCGATGCGGGCCCGGTGCGCCGCCGCACCGCCGAGCATGAGCTCCCCCGCCTTGGCCCGCTTGAGCGCGAACTGCAGGTCGTTCTCCCAGGTGAAGCCCATCGCGCCGAACAGCTGGATGCCGTGCCGGAAGACGAGCGCCTGGCACTCCCCCGCCGCCGCCTTCGCCATGGCCGCCGCGAGCGGCCGGTCCGGGTCGTCGGCTGCGATGGTCAGTGCGGCGTGGTAGGCGAGTGCGTGGGCTCTCTCGATCGCCACATGCATGTCGGCGGCTTTGTGCTGTACGGCCTGGAAGGAGCCGATGGGTGTACCGAACTGGCGCCGTGTACGGGCGTGTTCGAGCACCAGGTCGAGCACGCGGCGGCACGCGCCGACCATGGTGACGGCCATGGCAGTGAGGCCCACATCGTGGGCGTGCGGTGGGGGCGCGGCACCGACCCGGGCGTCCTGGGTGACGCGCACCTGCGAGAAACTCACTTCCGCGAGGTGCAGGACCGGATCCAGCGCCGGTGTCCGTACGGCCCGCACCTCGTCGGCGGGCACGAGGAAGACTCCCTCATCGGTGACCACGGCGAACCACTCCGCCCGGTCGCCGTCCAGGACGTGGCGGGCGCGGCCGTCGAGGAACCAGACCCGGCCCTCACGCCGGGCCCCCACGCCCTCGACGACCGCGGCGCCCGGCTCCCGGGGGGCGATCAGGCCTACGGGAACGAGGGGGGCGAACTGGGTGAGCGTGGCGAGATAGGGCGTCGGGTCGGTCGCGCGGCCCAACTCCTCCAGCACGATGGCGAGTTCCACCGTCTGCGCCGGATCCACGAGTTCGGTCCAGCCGAGGTCCGCGTACGTGCGCCACAGCGGCTCCGGGTCACCGTCCGCGTCGACGACAGCGCGCACCAGCGCCGGCGTGCACTCCTTGGCGAGGACCTCGCGGACGGACTTCTGCCACAACCGCTGGTCGTCGTCGAACTCGAAGAGCATCGTCGCCTCCTGGTCCGGATGTCCGTGAACGACCGAGCCAGGCGGGCCGCTCCGACGGGGGTGATAATAACGTTCTCTCCATAGGAAAGTAATAGTCTCATCCCTGCAGAGCGGGGTAGCCTCCCCTCATGAAACCGGAGATCTCCCTCGAAACGGGCCCGGCGGACACCGAACCGACATGGAAGCAGCGCGCGGTCGAGCGCTCCACCCGGGCGACCAAACAGCGCGCCGAGCAGCGGGTGCAGCGTTTCCTGGACGCGGCTCAGGAGCTCATGGCCGACAAGGGCACCACGGACTTCACGGTGCAGGAGGTGGTCGACCGCTCGGGGCAGTCGCTGCGCAGCTTCTACCAGCACTTCGACGGCAAGCACGAACTGCTGCTCGCCCTTTTCGAGGACGCTCTGAGCCGCACCGGCGACGCACTGCGCGCAGCCACTTCGGGGCCCGGAGCCGCCGAAGGGCCCGTGGCGCGCCTGGAGGCGGCCACCCGGCTGCTGTTCGCCATGTGCCGCCCGGGCCCCGGTGACCTGCACCCTCTGTTCAGCGAGTTCGCACCGCGGCTACTGCTCACGCACCCCGACGAGGTACGGCTCGCGCACGCTCCGGTGCTGGGAGTCCTGGCCGACCTGATGGAAGGGGTCGACGCGGCCGGCGGGCTGCGTTCCGGCATGCGACCCCGGCGCGCGGCGGCGATGCTGATGCAGACGACCATGTTCCTGTCGCAGTCGGCCATCGGCGTCAATCCGGACGGCCCCGCGCCACGGCCGCTCACCGCCGACGAAGTGTGGGCGTTCTGCTCCGGCGGCTTCGGAACGAGGACCTGAAGCACCACGTCCACCCAGCGCCGAGAACGCCATTCTCATCTGCGCGTAACTCCCCTACACTCGCCGCATGTCGGACCTGTGGAGCGACCTTCTCGCCTGCCTCGACCTGCGGCCTCTGCCGCACGCCGCCGCACCGGCCTTCGAAGGCACCAACCAGCAGCTCGCGTATCACCGCCTGTTCGGCGGCCAGCTCCTGGCCCAGTTCGTCCGGGCCGCCCAGCGGCTCGGTCCGGACAAGGCCGTGAAGTCCCTGCACGTCCTCTTCCCGCGCGCAGGCCGCAGCGACGAGCCCGTCCACTACGAGGCGACCCGCGTCCAGGAGGGCAACACCTTCGCCACGTGGTCCCTCACCGCGCGCCAGAGCGCGGGCGTCATCGCCACCGCGGCCGTGTCCCTGCACCGGGTCGAGCCCGGCATGGAGCACCAGTTCACGGCGCCCGTGCCGGTGGTCCTCGGGCCGGAGCACCGCGTGGAGTTCGAGCTGTTGCCCTGGGAGACCCGTGCGAGCGCCGACCTCGACTCCCCGGGCGTGGCGCCTGCCGAGCTGGACCTGTGGATGCGCACCCCCCATGTGGAGGCGGATCTCGGCCCGGCGCTGCTCGCGTACGTCACCGACCTGACCCTGATCGGCACCGCACTGCGCGCGGTCGACGGCATCGGCCAGCAGGACGCCGGCAAGGCGTTCACCTCGGCCGTCACCTCGCACACCGTGTGGTTCCACCGCCCCGTCCGCGTCGACGACTGGCTGCTGCTGCGCCAGCACGCGCCGCTCCTCGCCCACGGCCGCTGCCACGGGCGAGGCGACGTCTTCACCGCGGACGGCTCCCTCGTGGCGTCCTACGCACAGGACGCGCTGTTGCGCCTTCCGCACGCACCTTGACCGGCAGGCCCCGCCGAAGTCGTCGCGACCTCGGCGGGGCCTGCTCAACTCCCGCTCAGTGACGGCCGCAACGGGATCGCGCCGCACGCCGGCGACGGCTGGAAGGGCACCCACCCGCGACGCAGAGCACCAGCAGCGTGTGGCCTGGCTCGACCGCGGCGATGTCGAGTGCCTGTGCGGAGGTGAGGCCGCCCAGCGGCAGGGTCGCGGCGGCGACCAGGTCGGTGCCCGCCGGCACGGCGGCGACCGCCTCCACGTCGAGCACCACGTATTCGGCCTGCGCTTTGAGCGACAGAGCCAGCCGGTCGTACAGCCCGATCACCGGGTCGCCCGGCCGGAAGCCGACGACGTCCGGCCCCAGCGCGTCGACCGTGCCGACGACGTCTCAACCCACGCCGGTGATCTCCCGCTCCGGGAGCAGGCCACCGGCGGTGAGCCCGCCGGAGCGGGGCTGGATGGCCACCGGGTGACGGCCGCGGCGGCGACCCGGATCCGGACTGGACCCCGGTTCGGGCGCCGGTACTTCGGAGTGCGCAACCGACCCGGGAGTGCCATGGCCACCCTCACCGCAGCCAGCGCCGCGCCGCGCCGACGAACTCGCCGCATACGACGCCTACCTCGCCACGTGCCCGGCCCGTCAACCGCTTCAAAGCCCGATCCTCGAACCCTTCTCCTCCGCCTCGATGTCGGCCAGCAAGGCATCGACGCGTGTCCGTGCGCGAGCCGCGACACCGGTGCCCGGCGCGGTGTGCACTCGGTCCGCCTGCACCGCGTGCAGTGCCGCCGCCGCGACCTCGCGTGGGCTGAGGATGCCGTCCGGGGCGAGGTCGCGCATCGAGGCGGTTCCGCTGGGCATCGGGATGGCGCCGAGAGCTGCGGAGTTCTGCCCGAGCGGGGTGTCCACAAGACCCGGGCAGACGACCGTCGCGCCCAACGTCGGTGCCACCTGTTTCAGTTCCGCGTCGAGCGTCTCGGTCAGGCCGACGACCGCGTGCATGGTGCCGGCGTACGGGGTGCGCCCGGGCAGCGGTGCGAGGCCGCCGGCGGAGGCGGTGTTGAGGAAGTGACCGGCCCCCTGCTCGATCAGCAAAGGCGCGAAGGCGCGTACTCCGTTGACGACGCCGAGCAGTTTGACGCCGATCATCCGCTGCCACGTGTGGTCGTCCTGCTGCCACATCGGTACGCCCGGACAGACGACCCCGGCGTTGTTGCACACCAGGTCCACCCGCCCGTACGCGGTCATCGACCGGTCGGCGAGCCGTGCGACCGCCGACGCGTCGCTCACGTCGGTCACGACGGCGGTGACCTCCGCCCCGGCCTCGCGCAGCCCTTCGCACGCCGCGGCCAGTCCGTCCTCGCGGATGTCGGCGATCAGCAGCCGCACCCCGCGCGCCGCAAGTTCCTCGGCGAGGCCGTATCCGATGCCGCTGGCCCCGCCGGTGACCACCGCGACCTGCCCCTTCTCGATGCGCACGTCGCCCCCTCAGTCCCGTGCCATCTCGAGCCGCGCCTTGGCCCACAGCCACTCGGCGTACGAGTGCATCGCCTCGCCGGTCGCCCGGTCGCGTTGGCCCTCCACGGCGGCGTACCAGCTGCCCTCGAGGAGAGCGGCGAGCCGGAAACAGGCGAGCACCTCGAACCAGCGGAAGGCTGAGGTGTCGCGGCCGGTGGACTCGGCGTAGTACGCGAGGAGTTCGGCGCGCAACGGCATCCCGTCCCAGGGGGTGAGGTAGGGCTCGGCGCCGGGGGGATCGCCTTCCTCCCGCCAGGCGGTGAGGATCCAGGCGAGGTCGAGCAGCGGGTCGCCGAGGGAGGCCATCTCCCAGTCGACGATCGCCGCCAGTCTCGGGGCGTCGTGCGACAGCATCACGTTGGCGAACTGCAGATCGCCGTGCACGATGCCGGTCCGGCCCTGCTTCGGGGTGTGCCCCGTGAGCCACTCGGCCACCGCGTCGACGTGCGGGGACTCGGTCTCCCGGTAGGCGGCGCTGTGGCGGTAGCTGTGCAGCATCTTCAGGTATCGGGCCGGCTGGCGCTCCACCCACCCGTCGGGGCGGCCGAGTTGGTCCGCGCCCACCGCGTACGGGTCGACCGAGGCGAGCTTCGCCGCCCCGTCGACCAGGGCGAACGCGGCGTGGCGGCGCCAGTCGGCGTCCTCGGCATAACGGCCGGGGAACCGGCCCTGCGGGGTGAAGCCATCGATCTTCTCCAGGATGGAGAAGGGGCCACCCAGCGGCGAGTCCTGGTCGAGGCTGAACGCGTACTGGCGCGGGTGCGGTACGTCCGTGTCCGCGAGCGCCGCGAGCGCGCCGCTCTCGCGGCGGAAGGCGTCGGCGGCGCGGTCCTCGAGGTGGCGGCCCGGCAGGCGGAGGACGAGCTCGGTGCCGTCGGCGCGGCGGACGAGGGAGAGGATGTTCTGCGCTCCGCCGGCGAGCGGCGACAGCTCTGTCACCGGACCGTCGCCGGGCAGGTCTGCGAGGCCGGGCCAGGTGTTGAGGAGTGCGAGGGTGTCGGTCATCGGGCGCTCGCTTCCTCGGGCTGAAGCAGATCCGCGTACTTCTCACGGGCGGCGGCCAGTCGGGCGGGCAGGTGCGCGGAACCGAAGAGCCGGTCCTCGGGCGGTTCCAGGTCCTTGAGCAGCAGGCGGGCCACGACGTCCTTGTGCGCCTCGGTCGGGCCGTCCGCGACACCGAGCACCGGTCCTGCCTGCCACATCCTGGCCAGCGGCAGTTCGTTGGAGACGCCGAGCGCCCCGTGCAGGTGCATGGCCCGGTAGGTGATGTCGACGAGCGTCTTCGGGGTGGCCACCTTGACGGCGGAGATGTGCAGGCGTGCCGTACGGGCGTCCTCGGGCGAGCCGCTGCGGGCGGCCCGGTCCGCTTGCCAGGCGGCGTGCAGGACTTGGAGGCGGAACTGCTCCAGCTGGATCCAGCTGTCCGCGAGCGCGTGCCGCACCGCCTGCTGGTCGGCGAGCGGCCGTCCTCGGGTGCGGCGGCCGGCTATCCGCTCCCCCATCATGTCCAGCGCGCGCCGGCACTGTCCGACGGACCGCATCGCATGGTGCAGGCGTCCGCCGCCGAGGCGGGTCTGGGCGATGGCGAACCCGCTGCCCGGCTCGCCCAGGAGGTTCTCGGCCGGCACGCGGCAGCCGGTGAAGCGCAGGTAGGCGTGCACGCCTTCCCCGAGCGGTTCGCCCGCGAGTCCGGTGCCGCGCACCATCTCCATGCCGCCGGTGCCCGCCGGAACGACGAACATCGAGGAGCCCTGGTGGACCGGCACCTCCGGGTCGGTGATGACCATGGCGATGACGAACGCGGCATGCGGGTAGTTGGAGGCGAACCACTTCTCACCGTCGATCACCCACTCGTCGCCGTCGCGTACCGCCCGGCAGGTGAAGCCGCCTGGGTCGGCGCCGCCGGTCGGCTCGGTCATGGCGAAGGTGGAGACGATCCGTCCGTCGAGGAGCGGTTCGAGGAATTCCTTGCGCTGCTCATCGGTGCCGTAGTGGGCGAGGATCTCGGCGTTGCCGGAGTCGGGGGCCTGGGTGCCGAAGACCATCGGGGCCCAGGAGGAGCGGCCCAGAATCTCGTTCAGCAGGGCCAGTTGGACCTGTCCCATGCCCATCCCGCCGAGTTCGGGCGGCAGGTGGGCGGCCCACAGGCCCTGTTCGCGCACCTGGCGCTGGAGCGGGCGGACGGCGTCGAGGTAGACGCGGCTGGTGCGGTCGTACGGTTCCGCGTTGCCCGGGAAGAGGACGTCGAGCGGCTCGACCTCATCCCGTACGAAGGTGTCGGCCCAGTCGAGGCGGGCCTGGAACGCGGCGTCGGTGCTGAAGTCCCACATATTGGCGGTCCCCTTCAGGGAGACAGAACGTCGTTAGGACACTAGCAGAACGAAATTCTCGTGAACAGGAACAGCGTTCTGGATCTGGCCAAGGGGCAGCACGCCAACTCCCTCGATCAGGAGCGGGCCCCTGCCACCAGGAAGCGCTTCAGCTGCTCGACATCCGCCTCGTCCGGTGTGTGGCCGGACAACAGCCAGTGCTGCAGCGCGGCGACGGCCGCCCCGGCGATGGTCCGCCCTGCGCGGACCGGGTCCACGGCGCCCAACTCCCGTGCCGGGCCCGCGAAGAGCGCACCCAGGCCGTCCACCAGGACCACCATGGCGTGCCCCGCGTGGGGCACCGGGGTGACGGCGGCGGCGAGGACCGCCCGTACGCGCGCCGCGAGTAGCGGGTCGGCGGCCTGCCGTACGACGGCGGCGATCCCGGCGCGCAGCCGGTCCTCGGCGCTGTCTCCCGCGGCGCGTTCCATCCGACGCCTGACTTGTCCGGCGAGTTCGCGTGCCCCGCGTTCGACGATCGCCTCCACCAGGGCGTCCCGCCCGGAGAACGCGCGGTAGAAGGCATCGTTGGAGAGCCCCGCGGCGGCCACGATGTCGGCGACGCGAGGCGCACGTGGCGCACCCTCGGTCATCAGCTTCAGCCCAGCGTCGAGCAGGGCGTCCACCTCGGCGCGGGCGCTCTGTTCGGCACCCGCCATCCGGCGGCTTACGGCCCGTTCGGCGAGGGACGGCGGGTGGGGATCGGTCGGAGTCAACGCTCTACCTCCTGCACAAGAGTTCCATTCTGGAATCCGAGAATGCTAATTTCGCATGCACTTGCCGGACCTGTCATCGGGGGCGCGAAGCACATGGGACACAGGGCATCCAACGCGCGACGCACGGGATACGCAGACGGCCTGTTCGACCTCAGCGGCCGCGTGGTCCTGGTCACCGGCGGCAGCCGCGGGCTGGGACGGGAGATGGCGTTCGGGGCGGCCCGCTGCGGCGCGGACGTCGTGATCGCCTCGCGGACATATGAGGCGTGCCTGACCACGGCAGGTGAGATCGAGAAGGAGACGGGCCGCGCCGCCCTGCCATACGCGGTCCACCTGGGCCGCTGGGACCAGCTGCCGGGGCTCGTGGACGCGGTGCACGAGCGCTTCGGCCGCCTGGACGTGCTGGTCAACAACGCTGGAATGTCGCCGGTGTACGAGGACTTGGGCGAGGTGACGGAGAAGATGTTCGACGCCGTCGTCGCCCTGAACCTCAAGGGTCCGTTCCGCCTCTCCGTGCTCGCCGGGCAGCGGATGGCCGCGGCGGGCGGCGGAGCCATCGTCAACGTCAGCTCCACCGGCTCACTGCGCCCGCGCGCCCCGATCGTGCCGTACGCGGCGGCGAAGGCGGGACTCAACGCGATGACAGAGGGCCTGGCGCACGCGTTCGGGCCGACGGTCCGCGTCAACACCCTGATGTGCGGTCCGTTCGCCACCTGGGCCACCCGCCACTGGCAGGACGACCCCGAGGCGCTCGCGGCCGGCGTACGCGACCACGCGCTACAGCGCATCGGCGACCCCCGCGAGGTCGTCGGCGCCGCCCTGTACCTGATGTCGGACGCCGCCTCGTACACGACGGGGGCGACGTTGCGGGTCGACGGGGGGATGCCCTGAGAGCGCTCGGGGCATCCCCCGGCCCTTTACCGTGGTGCGTGACGCGGCGTAGTGCCTCATCGCGATCCGCGCACCAATTTCCCCAGCCACACCGGCGTTCGCGCATCGGCGTCATGGTCGTCCGTCAGCGCCGAGACGCTCACGCAGCCGTCCGAGACAGCGGCGGCATCGGTCCAGAACCGGCGGAACTCCCGCCCCGGCTCACCGCCCCGCCACCTCGACCACCATCGCCGACGCCATCCCCCCGCCCGCGCACATGGCGGAGACGCCCACTCCCCCACCCCGGCGCCGCAGTTCATGCACCAGCGTCACCAGCATCCGGGCGCCGGTGGCGGCCACCGGGTGGCCCAGGGAGATGCCGCTGCCGTTGACGTTGACCCGGTCGGGGTCGAGGGCGAGGCGGCGTATGACGGCCACGCACATGGACGCGAAGGCCTCGTTGATCTCGAAGAGGTCGACGTCGTCGAGGGAAAGTCCTGCTCTGGCAAGGGCTTTGGGGATGGCCAGGGCGGGCGCCATGCCGGTCTCGGCGGGGTCGACGCCCACGGACGCCCACGCGCGCACCGTGGCGAGTGCGGGGAGGCCGAGGCGGTCGCTCGCGACGACGAGGGCCGCGGCGGCGTCGTTGCCGCCGCAGGCGTTGCCTGCGGTGATGCTGAAGCCTTCGATCTCCGGGTGCAGCGGCTTGAGTGCGGCGAGTTTCTCCAACGAGGTGTCCCGGCGCGGGTGTTCGTCGATCGAGAACAGTCCGTGCGGCGTCCCGATCGGGACGGTCTCGGCATCGAAACGCCCCTCGTCGATGGCGCGAACGGCGTTCCGGTGCGAGCGCAGGGCCCAGGCGTCCATGTCCTCGCGGCTGATCTTCTCGGCGACAGCCGTGTTCCAGCCGATGGTGTACGACATGTCGAAGTTGGGCGCGTCCGGCCGGTCGGGGTGGGTCGGCGGGTACCAGTCGCTCCACTCGCCGTCCACGCGCAGCCGCGAACGGGGCGCCGTCGAGGCCGAGTTGACGCCTCCCGCGATCACCAGTTCGTCCATGCCGGACCGGACGGACGCGGCGGCGTGTTCGACGGCGGCGAGACCCGCCGCGCAGTGCCGGTTGACGGCCGCTCCAGGTAGCGAGGTCAGGCCGGCGGTCAGCGCGGCGTGCCGGGCGATGACCCCGCCGCCGTACAGGCCCTCCCCGAGGACCACGTCGTCGACGCCGGCCGGGTCGAGGCCCTTCGCCGCGGCGGAAACGATGTGGTCCGCGAGGTCGTAGGCGCTGGTGTCCCGCAGGGTGCCCTTGCCCGCGGTGCCGATGGGGGTACGCAGGGCGCGGACGATGACGGCTTCAGGCATGGGTGGCCTCTCGGTCGGGGTGGTCGCCCGGCTGGGCAGGGGCTTCGGCCGGCTCTGCAGGATCGGCGGGAGGGGCGGTCTCCGGCTCGGTGAACTCCGTGACCAGCACGCGGCGCAGCAGTTTTCCGGTGTCGGTGCGCGGCAGTCCGGCGCGGAAGACGATCGTGTCGGGCGTCTTGGAGGTACGCAGCCGCTCGCGCACCCAGCCTCGCAGGACATCGGGCTCGCCTTCGCCGACCACGAAGGCGACGATCCGCTGCCCCCACTCCTCGTCGGGGACACCGATCACGGCCGCCTCGCGGATGCCGGGGTGGGCGAGCAGCACGTCCTCGATCTCCTCGGGTGCGATGTTCTCGCCTCCGCGGATGATGGTGTCGTCGGCACGGCCCTCGATGAACAGGTAGCCGTCGGCGTCGAGCCGCCCGCGGTCCCGCGTCGGGAACCAGCCGTCCTCGTCGAGCGCACTGCGCCCCTGGTACTCGCCGGAGATCTGCTCCCCGCGCACGTGCACGAGCCCGGTCCCGCCGGGGCCGAGCACGTTCCCCGCACTGTCACAGATCTGGATCTCGACACCCGGCAGGGCGCGTCCCACCGACGACAGGCGTTCGCGTACGGACGGTTCGGCGGCGGCGAGGGCCGCGCGGTGGTCGTCGGGGCCGAGCACCGCGACGGACGACGCCGTCTCGGTCAGGCCGTACGCGTTGACGAAACCTGTCTCCGGGAAGAGCGCGAGGGCCCGCTCCACAACGGCGCGCGGGGTGCGCGCGCCCCCGTACGCGAGGTGGCGCAGGGTCGGCGTGCCCGCGTCGGGACCCTCCACGGCCTCGACGACGCGGGCGAGCATGGTCGGCACGAGCATGGCGTGGGTGACACCTTCGCGGCGTACGGTGGCCAGCCACTCCCCCGCGTCGAAGGCGGACAGGTAGACGACCCGGCGGCCGGTGTAGAGGTTCGAGAGCAGATTGGTCAGGCCTGCCACGTGGTACGGCGGGACCGCGACCAGCGCCGCGTCGCCCGGCTCGGCCGACCCGAACTCCTGGGTGCCGAGGATATAGGCGAGCAGGTGCCGGTGGCGTAGCAGCGCGGCCTTGGGTGCGGCGCTCGTGCCGCTGGTGTAGAGGATGACCGCCACCGCGTCCGGGTCCCACTCGGCTTCCCGGGCGATGTCGGAAACGTCGTTCTCGGATGGCGCGGTGAGCGTGTCGAGGTCTTCGGAGCTCAGCAGCAAGGCGCCGGGATGCCGGGTTTCGATCTCCGCCAACTGCTCGTGTCCCAGCCGGTAATTGAGCGGTACGAATGGCACGCCTGCCAGCGCAGCGCCGAACAGCGCCACGGGATAGGCCAGTTGGTTGACACCGCGGTAGAGGACGGCCGGACTGCCCCGGAAACGCCCGGCCGCCCGGCGCGCCTGCTCCAGTAGCTGTCCGGCGGTCAGGGTGTGGCCGTCCGCCGTCACCGCAGGCCGCTCACCGTCGGCCGAAGCCGCCATTTCAAGGATCATGGTGATATTCATGAGAGTGCTATTCTCGCTATTCAAGAGCCGCACTTTCAAGAGTGGGGAGCACGTATGCGCATCAGCGGGAGTTCCGCGGTCGTGGTGGGTGGTGCGGGCGGCCTGGGCGAAGCCACCGTCCGCCGGCTGCACGAAGCGGGCGCCAAAGTCGTCGTGGCCGACCTCTCCGACGAGAAGGGCAAGGCCCTCGAACAGGAGCTGGGGGTGCGATACATCCGCACCGACGCGACCAGCGAGGCGGACGTGCAGACAGCACTGGCCGAGGCCGAGGCCCTGGGAGAACTGCGCATCTCGGTCGACGCGCACGGCGGCCCGGCCTCCGGCGGCCGCCTGGTCGGCAAGGACGGCACCCCGCTCGACCTGGACGGCTTCCGCCGCACCATCGACATCTACCTGACCGGCGTCTTCAACGTGATGCGGCTCGCCGCCGCCGCGATCGCGCGCCAGGAACCGCAGGACGGACAGTCGGGGCGCGGCGTCATCGTCAACACCGCGTCCATCGCCGCGTACGAGGGGCAGATCGGACAACTCCCCTACGCCGCCGCGAAGGGCGGCGTCGTCGCCATGACCTTGGTCGCGGCCCGCGACCTGTCTCCGCTGGGCATCCGTGTCGTCACCGTGGCTCCCGGCACGTTCCTCACACCCGCGTACGGGCAGGCAGGCGACAAGCTGGAGGCGTACTGGGGTCCACAGGTCCCGCATCCGAGACGGATGGGCCGCCCGGCCGAGTACGCGCAGCTGGTCCAGCAGATCACCGAGAACGACTACCTCAACGGCGAGGTGATCCGGCTGGACGGGGCGCTGCGCTTCCCGCCCAAGTAGGCCGGACAGGCCGTACTGCCCGGCTCGGACATGGGAGAAGGGGAGCAACTAAGCGGCCTCGGCGAAGTCCGGTGCGGCGCCGCGCCCCGTAAGGGGCGCGAGGAACTGCGCGACCAGCCCCCACCGGCCCGCAGCTTCAGCACCATGCTTCCAGCGGAGCGCTTAGCTCTGGGTGCCGCCCTCATGGGCGGCGAACCCATCCCCCAGCGCCCCGAGCGCCTCGTCGAGCCAGGCCGTCAGATCACTCTCCGGCTCCCCCAGCCAGCAGTCGTACGCGGCGCGGCAGGCGGCCACGGTGGTACGTCCCACGGCCAGCGGAATGAGCGCGTCGGCCGGTACGCCGAGCCGGCGCGCGGCGTACTCGCTGATCGCCCGGCCCCACGCCTCGTAGTGCGGAGCCGCACTGGCCATCAGCGCCTCGGACGCGGTCAGCAGCGTCATGCGGGTGCGCAGTTCGTCCGGGTCGCCGCCGCGCGTGCGGTTGGCGTCCACGACGGCCTGCCGCACCGCCCGCATCAGCGGGACCTCGTCATCGATCCGGTCCAACGCCCGCTGCAGTCGGGCCACTTCGGTGTCCCAACCGTGCCACAGGACGGCCGCCTTGGACTCGAAGTAGCGGAAGAAGGTGCGCCGGGTCACGCCCGCCTCGGCTGCGATGTCGTCGACCGTGACCCGGTCGAAGCCGCGTTCGCTGAACAGCCGCAGCGCGATCAGGTCGAGGGCGCGTGCACTGGTGCCGCGCGGACGCCCACGGGGCCGCTCCCCGTCGGCGCTAACCGCCGCTTCTCTGCCCCGACTTCGCTCCACCGTATTGATTATGTCACAGAGTGACGTTACGGTTCCGAGTATTCGTCACAGTGTGCCAAAAAGACTGCGCGCATCCTCCTGAGGAGCACAGACATGGCCTACGAACCCGAGACGCCCACCCTCGACGAGCGCCCCGCACAGACCGAACCGGCCGACCCCGCAGCCGCCGAGGACACCGAGGCCCTGGCCGAGGACGTCCTGGTAGAAGAGATCTCGATCGACGGCATGTGCGGTGTCTACTGACCCGGCGGGCGCCGCCAAAAGCCCCGCCTTCGACCTCGACGCCCCCTGGCGCCTGCACCCCCGGGCGGCCATCCGCCCCGAGCGGTTCGGCGCGCTGCTCTACCACTTCGGGACGCGGCGGCTCTCCTTCCTGAAGAACCGCACTCTGCTCGACGTGGTCCGCGCACTCGACCAGGAGATCAGCGCCCGTTCGGCCTGTCTCGCCGCGGGAGTGAGTGAGCGGGACCTGCCGCTGTTCGCCCGCGCCTTGGACGGCCTGGCGGCCTCGAACATGATCTGCCCGCGCACCGAAGGGAGGTCCCCCGCATGAGCCTCGCATCAGCGTCCCTCATCGAGCACTTCGAGGACGGTCTCGCGGCCCCGATCTGTCTGACCTGGGAGCTGACCTACGCCTGCAACCTGGCGTGTGTGCACTGCCTGTCCAGCTCCGGACGCCGCGACCCGCGCGAGCTGACCACCGCCGAGTGCAAGACGGTGATCGACGAGCTGGAGCGGATGCAGGTCTTCTACGTCAACATCGGCGGCGGAGAGCCGACCGTGCGCCCCGACTTCTTCGAGCTGATCGACTACGCGACGCGGCACCACGTCGGCGTCAAGTTCTCCACCAACGGCGTCAGGATCACCCCCGAGGCCGCCCGCCGGCTCGCCGCGAGCGACTACATCGACGTGCAGATCTCGCTCGACGGGGCCACCGCCGAGGTCAACGACGCGGTGCGCGGGTCCGGTTCGTACGACACCGCGCTGCGCGCGATGACCCACCTCCGCGACGCCGGATTCGAGGGCTTCAAGCTGTCGGTGGTGATGACCCGTCACAACATCGGCCAGCTGGACGCGTTCAAGGAGCTGGCCGACCGGTACGGCGCCCAGTTGCGCATCACCCGGCTGCGACCCGCGGGCCGTGGCGCGGACACCTGGGGCGAGCTGCACCCGCTGCCGGAGCAGCAGCGCGAGCTGTACGAGTGGTTGCTGAGCCATGGCGAGTCGGTGCTCACCGGGGACTCGTTCTTCCACCTTTCCGGCTATGGCGAGGGGGCCCTGCCCGGCCTGAACCTGTGCGGGGCGGGCCGCGTGGTGTGCCTGATCGATCCGGTCGGCGATGTGTACGCCTGCCCGTTCGCGATCCACGAGAACTTCCTCGCGGGCAACGTCCGCTCGCCGGGTGGCTTCCCACAGGTCTGGCGGCACTCCGAGCTGTTCGAGGAGCTGCGCGGCGCGCAGTCCGGCGGGGCGTGCACGTCCTGCTCGGCGTACGACTCCTGCCGCGGCGGCTGCATGGCGGCGAAGTTCTTCACGGGGCTGCCCCTTGACGGGCCGGATCCCGAGTGCGTCAAGGGGCACGGGCAGGTGGCGCTGGCGAGCGCGGTGGGCACGGCACCCCGCCCTTCCCAGGACCATTCGCACCGTTCACGTCCGGTCCCGGTGACGATCGGCCGCCGCCCCGAGCGGCTGAGCGCCCCCGACCGCGCCTGCGACGAGAACCCGCTCGCAGGCTTCGTACCGGAGCCGTGAGTCATGTCCGGACGGCAGCTGTCGGACCTGACCTGGCCCGAGGTGCGGCGGCACGTCGACGAGGGCGCCCTCCTTGCCGTGCCGGTCGGATCCACCGAACAGCACGGCCCGCATCTGCCACTGTCCACGGACGCGGACATCGCGCTCGCCCTGTGCGAACGCCTGGCTCGGACGCGTGCTGACGTTCTGGTGGCGCCCTGCGTCGCGTACGGCTCCAGCGGCGAGCACGCGGGGTTCCCGGGGACGCTGTCGATCGGGCAGGAGGCGCTCGAACTGCTCCTGGTCGAACTGGTACGCAGCGCCACCGACACCTTCGAGCACGTGCTGCTCGTCTCGGCGCACGGCGGCAACGCCGAACCGGTGGGCCGGGCCGTGGCCCGATTGCGGGCCGAATCGCGTGATGTCACCGTCTTCCTGCCGTCATGGCGCGGCGGTGACGCACACGCCGGGCGTACGGAGACGTCACTGCAACTCGCCCTGCGCCCGGGCCGCTTACGGATGCGTGAGGCCGCCGCGGGCAACACCCGTCCGTTGGCGAAGCTGATGCCGACGCTGCGGGCGGGAGGCATACGCGCGGTGAGCGAGAACGGGGTTCTGGGGGATCCCGCAGGCGCCACCGCGGCTGAAGGCACAGCGCTGCTGCGGGAGTTGACCGACGAACTCGTCGCTCAGGTCTCGCGCTGGCGCGCCGGGCGGCAGGCGGTGGCGCCGTGAGCCGGACACACAAAACTAGCGATACGGGTACGAAGCCGCGCGTCGCACTCGTCACCGGGGCAGGCCGCGGGATCGGCGCCGCCACGGTGGCGGCCCTCGCCTCCCGCGGCTGGAACGTACTCGCGGTCGATCTGGCCTGCGACGACCCGGATCTGCCGTATCCGATGGCCACCAAGGCGGAACTCGACGCGGTGGTGGCGCGGGCGGGCGCACTCGCACGCGTGCGGCCCCTCGTAGCCGACGTACGCGATCCTGCGGCTCTGGCGGAGGCCGTGTCCGAGGCCGAGAGGTACTGGGGCGGCCTCGACGCGGCGATCGCCTGCGCGGGTGTCATCGCAGGCGGCGTGCCGCTGTGGGAGGTGCCGCCCGCGCAGGAACGCGCGGTGCTCGACATCGACCTGGGCGGCGTCCTGAACCTCGCCCGGGCCGCGCTGCCCGCACTGCTGCGCAGGCCCGAGCCCCGGCAGGGCCGCTTCCTCGCGGTGGCGTCGGCCGCGGCCACGCGAGGCCTGCCGATGCTCGCCGCCTACTGCGCGGCCAAGGCCGGCGTGGCGGGTCTCATCCGAGCCCTCGGCGTGGAGTTGGGCGGCACCGGCGTGACCGCCAACGCCGTCAGCCCGGGCTCCACTGCCACCCCGATCCTCACCGAAAGCGCCCGCCTGTACGACCTGCCGGACCGCGAGGCGTTCGCCGCCCAGCAACCCATGGGCCGGCTCCTCGATCCGGCCGAGGTCGCCGAGGTCCTCGCGTTCCTCGCCGGGCCCGGCAGCAGCGGCATGACCGGGGCGGTCGTCCCGGTCGACGCCGGCCTTGCCCTCTGAGAACCAGTCACCATCCATGCATTCGTAGAAGGGACTCCTCATGGCCCTGCTCGGCAACCCCTGGTTCGAGACGGTCGCCGAGGCGCGGCGACGCGCCCGGCGCAGGCTGCCGCCCGCCGTGTACGGCGCGCTGATCGGAGGTTCCGAAGGCGGCCTCACCCTCAAGGACAACCAGGCAGCGTTCGGTGAACTGGGCTTCGCCCCGCATGTGGCAGGCCTCGCCGCGCAGCGCGACCTGACGACCTCGGTCATGGGACAGGAACTCGCCCTGCCGGTCATCTGCTCGCCCACGGGAGTCCAGGCCGTGCACCCCGACGGGGAACTGGCCGTCGCCCGCGCGGCGGCGGCTCGCGGCACGGCGCTCGGGCTGAGCTCCTTCGCGTCGCAACCCGTCGAGGACGTGGTGGCGGCGAACCCGCGGACGTTCTTCCAGATCTACTGGTCCGGCACCCGCGAGCAGATCCTGCACCGCATGGAGCGCGCCCGCGCCGCCGGTGCGACGGGCCTGATCCTCACTCTGGACTGGTCGTTCTCGCAGGGCCGCGACTGGGGCAGCCCGGCGATCCCCGAGCGGATCGACGTACGCACGATGATCCGGTACGCGCCCCAGGCCCTCACCCACCCGCGCTGGCTGGCCGCCTACGCAAAGGCCCGCCGGCTGCCCGAACTGTCCGTGCCGAACATGACGCAGGACCCGGGCGCCGACGTGCCGGGATTCTTCGGCGCGTACGGCGAGTGGATGCAGACCCCGCCGCCCACCTGGCAGGACGTGGCCTGGCTGGTCAAGCAGTGGGACGCCCCCTTCATGCTCAAGGGCATCACCCGCATCGACGACGCCAAACGTGCCGCCGACGCGGGCGTCACCACCCTGTCCGTCTCCAACCACGGCGGCAACAACCTCGACGGTACCCCTGCCGCGATCCGCGCCCTGCCGGCGGTGGCCGAAGCGGTCGGCGACGAGGTGGAGATCGTGCTCGACGGGGGTGTGCGGCGCGGCGCCGACGTGGTCAAGGCGCTCGCGCTCGGGGCGAGGGCGGTGATGATCGGCCGCGCGTATCTGTGGGGCCTCGCGGCGAACGGCCAGGCCGGCGTGGAGAACGTGCTCGACATCCTGCGCTCCGGCATCGACTCGGCTCTGCTCGGGCTCGGGCGCGCGTCGGTACGGGAACTCGGGCGCGAGGATGTGCTCGTACCGGAGGGGTTTGTGCGCAGGCTCGGCGCAGAGCAGTGACGCGCGGTGCTCCACCGCTCAGGCCTGCGGCTCGTCCCGGTCGAGCAGGCCCGCCGGGACGTGGTTCGCCCAGCCCTGCCCCGGCCAGTTGAACCACCCCGACGACGCGTACGTCCCGCCGTCGGGGTGCAGGGTCGTGCCGGTGACGTACGAGGACAGGCGTGAGGCGAGGAAGACGACGCATCCCGAGACGTCGTCCACTTGGCCCACCCGGCCCATGGGGATCGCGGCCCGCACACCGGCCGGGTCGGCCAACACACCGCCAACCGAAGCGAGTCGGGAGAGCCGTGGGGTGGGCGTGAGATCCGGGGCGACGTTGTTGACGCGTATCCCGTACGGTGCTTCTTCGACGGCGAGCGTGCGCGCGAACTGCTCCACGGCCGCCTTCGCCGCCGCGTAGACGGCGAATCCGGGCGCGGCGCGGTGCGCCTCGACGGTGGTCAGGTTGACGATGCTGCCGCCGCGTCCGCCGTCCCGCATCCGGGGTACGGCGAGGGAGCAGGCGTGCAGGACATGCAGAAGGTTGGCGCGCAGGAGCGCGTCCCAGCCCTTCGGTGACGTGTCCGTGAAGGCGGCACGGAAGGTGCCGCCGACTACGTTGACCAGGGTGTCCAGGCGCCCCCATCGCTCGTCGACCGCCTCGAACAAGTCGGTGAGAGCCGCCGGGTCGCGTGCGTCGCCGTGCCGGACGATCGCTTCGTGGCCGCCCTCGTCGAGCGTCCCGCGCGTGGCTGCGGCCGCTGCCGGGTCGATGTCGAGTACGGCGGTACGTACCCCGCAGGCCGCCAGGTCAAGGGTGATCGCGGCGCCCAGGCCGCCCGCCCCGCCCGTGATCACGGCCACGGTGCCGGCCAGTCCGGCGCGCTCCTCGAACCAGCCCATGGATCCGCCTCTCCGTTCACCTCAGATACGTGGCACCGAACGCGTCGATGAATGCGAAGGTGTCCGCGGCCGAGTGGGTCCCGCTGGAGACGACGACCCACGTGACCCCGGCCTTGGCCAGCTCGGCGAACGCCTCCCGGTGACGGTCGGGCTCGGCGGCCGGGGTGGTCAGGCCTTCGTCCTGACAGGAGTGCACGATGTCGATCGGATCCGTACGCCCCGCGGCGGCCGCCTCTTCGTACAACTCCGTGACGAGCCGGGCCAGTTCGGGCACTCCGCCGAGCCCGGGTGTACGGGCCGTCTGCGCCAGCTGAGCGCCTCCGGACAGTGGCATCCAGCCATGCGCCCGCTCGGCCACTCGTCGCCGGGTCAGCCCCGCGTTGCCGCCCACCCAGATCGGCAGCGGTGACTGGACGGGACGAGGGCGGCAGACGACATCGCGGGCGCTGAAGTGGCGGCCTTCGTAGCTGAAGGGTTCACCGCTCCAGTAGCCCGGAAGCACGTCCAGCGTCTCGTCGAAGAGGGCGTTGCGCTCGTCGAAGTCGACGCCCAGTGCATGGAACTCCCCCTTCAGATAGCCCGCACCGAGCCCGAGGGTGAACCGGCCACCGGAGAGCCGGTCGAGGGTGGCCGCCGCCTTGGCCAGCAGGAACGGATTGCGGTACGGCGCGACCGACAGATAGGTGAGCAGGCGCAGCCGCTCGGTCACGGCGGCGACATGGCCGAGCGCGACGAACGGGTCCAGCGTCTGGTGCCCGCCGGAGGCCAGCCACCGTGAGCCGGGGGCGGGGTGCTCGGTCAGCGAGAACCCGTGGAATCCGGCCCGCTCGGCGGCCTGCGCCACCTCGCCGAGCGGGCCGGCGGCCAGGAGGTCGCCGTCGAGGCCGTGGGGCTCGGGGTACTGGAAGATGAACCGCATCGCGTTCAGGCGTCCTTCGCCAGGAGCCCGGCGAGCGTCTGCCGGAAGTCCTCGGTCTGGAAGGACTGGTACTCGGCGGTGGTCGCGAAGTCGAGGGTGGCCAGGATCGCGCGTTCCAGGTGCAGGTTGAGCAGCCGCTTCGTGGCCTCGACGGCCTGCCGGGGCAGGCCCGCGATGCGCTTGGCGCAGTCGAGGGCGTCGGTGAGCGGGTCCGCGCTGACGTGGTTCGCGAGGCCCATCGTGACGGCCTTGTCGGCGCGGATCCGGGCACCGGTGAGGGCGTACTCCTTGGCGAACATCAGGCTCGTGTGCAGCGGCCAGGTGAGTGGGCCGCCGTCGGCGGCGACCAGTCCGATCTGGACGTGCGGGTCGGCCAGATAGGCGTTCTCGTGGATGTAGGCGATGTCGCTGAGCGCGATCAGGCTGCACCCGAGCCCGACCGCCGGGCCGTTGACGGCGGCGACCACCGGGACGCGGCAGCGCGCCATGCCGAGGACGAGGTCGCGGCCGTGGGCGATGGTGCGCGTGCGCAGTTCGGGGTCGTTGCTCAGCTGGTCCAGGTAGGTGAGGTCGCCGCCGGCGGAGAACGCGCGTCCGCTGCCGGTGAGCACGGCGGCGCGCGCGTCGTGGTCCTCGCTCAACTGCGGCCACAGTCGGGCGAGTCCGGTGTGCAGGGCGTCGTTGACGGCGTTGAGGGCGTCGGGCCGGTTGAGGGTGATCACACGCAGCGGGCCCTCGGCGCGTACGTCGATCTCTGGCGGCAGGTCGTACAGCGGGCCGGTCATGTCAACCTCCAGGTCCAGCAGGTCATGTCACCCTCCAGGCCGCGCCGGTCATGTCAGCCTCCAAGTCGAGCCGGTCATGTCAGCCCCCGAGTCCCAGGATCCGGCGGGCGATGATGTTCTTCTGGATCTGCGAGGTGCCGCCCATGACGCTCTGGGAACGGCTGTAGAGGTACTCGGCGAACAGCTCCGGGTCGCGGGTGCCGCCGATGGCGAGCGCGGCGTGGCCGACATCCTGTTCGACCCAGGTCATCAGGAGTTTGTCGAGGGAGCCCTCGGGGCCGTGGTGGACCCCGTCGAGCCGTTCGGACAGGCGGCGGCGCAGGTGGAGCCGGAGCATCTCGGCCTGGACGGCCGCCCAGCGCAGTTCGTCGGACGGTTCGGCCTCCGGTGCGCGCCGGGCGAGGTCGCGCACGAGCTTGCCGTAGCGGGCGGTGAAGCCGAGTTCGGCGGGTTCGCGTTCATGGCCGACCACGGTCATGGCGAGTGCCCAGCCGTCGCCGGGGGCGCCGACCATGCGGTCCGCGGGGACTCGCGCGCCGTCGATGACGAGCTGTCCGAATTCGCTCGTGACCCCGTTGATCATCTTCAACGGCCGCTGCTGGATGCCTTCTTGGTGCATGTCGACGACGAACGCCGAGATGCCCTTGTGGCGCGGCACGTCCGGATCGGTGCGGGCCAGCATCAGGCACCAGTCGGCGACGTCCGAGTAACTGGTCCAGATCTTGTGGCCGTTGAGGAGGTACGTGTCGCCGTCTCGCTCGGCCGTGGTGGTGAGGGAGGCGAGGTCGGAGCCTGCTCCGGGTTCGCTGAAGCCCTGGCACCAGCGTTCCGTTCCGTCGATCATGCCGGGCAGGAACCGGCGGCGCAGCTCTTCGCTGCCGTGCCGCCCCAGGCCCTGGACAAGATAGCCGAGGCTGGGGCGCGGGCGGGCTCCGGCGCGGGCCAGTTCCTCGTCGAGGATCACGTCGTACACCGGGGGCAGCTCGTGGCCGCCGTACGCGCGCGGCCAGGTGAGGCCGAAGAACCCGGCGGCATACAGGGCCTGGTGCCAGTCGCCCTGCCGTGCCCAGTAGTCCGCGCCGGAGCCCGAGGCGGGGAACCTCGCGGCGTTGTCCGCCAGCCAGGTCCGCAACCGGCCGCGGAACGCGGCCTCTTCGGGTGCGTCACGATAGTCCAAGGTCGATCTCCTCCAGACGTACGGGGAACAGCTCGCTCGACGTGAGCACGCGCCGCAGATACACATGGGCCAGGCACTCCCAGGTATTGCCGATGCCGCCGTGCACCTGGATCGCGGTCTCGCACACGGTGCGCGCGGCGCGTGCGCAGTAGACCTTCGCGATACGGGCGGATCGCAGGGCCTCCTCCGGGCCGGTCGCGTCGACGGCCCAGGCCGCGTACCGCAGCACGCTGGTGGAGCCCTCGATCAGGGCGAGGCCCTCGGCGAGCGGGTGCGACACGGCCTGGTAGGAGCCGACGGCCTGTCCGTACTGTTCGCGGATCTTGGCGTATTCGCAGGCCAGCGCGTGCGCTCCGCGGGCGGCTCCGAGCAGGTCGGCGGAGGTCGCGACGAGTGCGAGGGCGTGGAAGCGGGCGGCCCGCTCTTCGGTGAGCGCGGGCAGCGGCTCCGGTGCGCCGACGAGTTCGCTGCGCGAGCGCGTGAGATCAGCGGTGCGTACGGCGTCCCCCAACGCGCCCGCGAAGGGGATGGTGTCCCGCAGCTCGACCGCGCGTCGCATGCCCCGCGCGTCGACGGCCTCGCCGTTCACCGCGAGCGTCCAGGCGGTGCGGTCCGCGGGTGCGGCCGGGAGCAGTTCGTCGGCGAGCACCGGACCCAGATACGGCACGTCGATCAGGCCGCGCCCGAACTCCTCGGTGACCAGAGCGACTTCGACACCGGAGGCGCCGTCGGAGCGCAGCCGGCGCCAGCCCGCGTCGGCGACGGCCTTCTCCAGGCGGGTGAGACGCGCTTCGTCGTCCAGGTCGAGGACCGAGCCCGGTCCGAGGTCCGCGGCCAGCTTCCCCGCCGCCTCCCTCAGCCACTGCTGCTCACTGGTCAGCCGTGCGTCCATGACGCTCCTTCAGGACTCGGCGCAGGACCTTCCCTGACGGAAGGCGGGGTATCTCGTCCACGAACACGACTTCGTGCGGCCGTTTGTAGGTGGCCAGGCGTTCGCCGACGTAGGCGATCAGGTCGCCCTGCGTCACCGGTGCGCGCGTGGAGACGGCGGCGATCACGGACTCCGAACCCTCCTTGCCGGATACGCCGTAGACGGCGCAGTCGGCCACAGCCTGATGGCCGAGGAGCACGCCCTCGACCTCGGCCGGCGCGACCTGGAATCCCCGGACTTTGATCATCTCCTTGGAGCGGTCCGTGAGGTACAGCCAGCCGTCGGCGTCCACGCGCCCGACGTCACCGGTGCGGTACCAGCCGCTCCGGAAGGCCTCGCTGGTCGCTCCGGCGGGCAGGTAACCAGCCATCAAGGACGGCGACTTGAGCTCGATCTCGCCGGTCTCGCCGACCCCGAGGACGCGCCCCGTCTCCAGGTCGGTGACCCGCACCCGCACCCCCGGCACCGCCCGCCCCACACTGTCGAGCCGCGCGCCCCGAAGGGGATTGCAGGCGATGACGGGCAGTTCGCTCGCCCCGTAGGCAGGCACCCAGCCGACCCCCGTACGGCGGGTGACCTCCTCGGCGACGCCGGCTGTCACGGGTGTCGCGCCCCACATGATGAACCGCAGCGAGGACAGGTCGTACGACTCCAGGTCCGGGTGCCTCGCCATCGCCAGGGCGATCGGCGCGACGGCCATCTCGACGGTGATCCGGTCCTTCTCGATCCGTTCGAGGACCCGGTTCAGATCGAAGCGGCGATGCAGCCGCACCCATGCACCGGCGGCGAGCGCCGTCTCGATGTTGAGCAGGCCGAGGATGTGCGAGGGCGGGGTGGTCACCTGGAGGCGGTCCTGCCTGGTGAGTTGGAGGGCGTCCGTCCAGTGTCTTGTCGCCGCGGCGAACGACGCATGGGTGTGGCGTACGGCCTTCGGCAGTCCGGTCGTGCCCGAGCTGAAGACGAGGACGGCATCGGCTGCCGGATCGGGCGGGGAGAACGTCCCCGCGCCGTCACCGGCAAGCGCCACTTCGTCCAGGTGCAGCATGGGCATCAGGTCGGCGAGCACCTGCTGGTCGCCGAGCGCGTCGGCGGGGCGGGTGACCGCCAGGACATGCTCGACCTCGGTCCTCTTCCACGCCGGGCTGATGAGGACGACCGCGGCTCCCGCCTTCCACACGGCATGGACGGCCACCACGAACTCCGGCCGGTTCGAGGCCATGAGCGCCACCCGCTCCCCCGCGCGCACCCCCCGGCGTACCAGGGTCGCGGCGAGTGAGTCGGCGAGGGCCTCGAGCCGGCCGCGGCTGTACGTCTCCTCCTCGAAGGCCAGGGCCGCCTCATCCTGCGCGCCGGACGTCTGCATGTGAGAGGCTCCCATCTCGACTGCGAGAACGTTATTCTCAGAGAGATAGAACTTTCATACCAGAAGGAGGCCGCCCGTGCCGACCCCCTCGCCCGTGCCTGCTGCGTTCCACCGCGCGACGATCACCCGGATCGTCCGGGAAACCGCCGACACCACCACGTACACGCTCCGTCCGCACAGTGGCGATTTCTCCTACCGCGCAGGGCAGTTCTGCACGTTCCGCGTGCAGGTGGACGGGCGGCACCTGCTGCGCTCGTACTCGATGTCGAGTGCGCCGGAGACGGACGGCGAGCTGATGACCACGGTGAAGCGGGTGCCGGGCGGCAAGGTCTCGAACTGGCTGGGCGACCACGCACGCGAGGGCGACACGCTCGAACTCACCCAGCCCCGGGGGCGGTTCTGCCTGCGCGAGACCGAGGTTCCGCTGCTCGGATTCGCCGGCGGCAGCGGCCTCACGCCCGTGTTCTCGCTGGCCAAGAGCGCACTCGCCGGTACGCGGCGCAAAGTCAGGCTGTTGTGCGCCGACCGTTCGCGGGACGCGGTGATCTTCGCCTCGGCCCTCGACGAGCTGGTGCTGCGGTATCCCGGAAGGCTCACCGTCGTACGTCATCTGGACGCGGATCAGGGCCTGTTGGATCAGGCCGGGGTCAAGGAGTTCGTGGGTGCGGACGGGGACGCGGACGTGTACGTGTGCGGCCCCGAGCCCTTCATGGAACTCGTCGAGTCGGCGCTTCCGGGCGGCGGAAAGCTGTTCAGCGAACGGTTCGGCGCGGCAGTTCCTGCCGCCCCTCCGACCGCGACGGCCGCCCCGCCCGCTCCGACAGCCGCGGCGCCGGGGACCATATCGATCCGCCTGGGCAACCAACGGGTCGCGGTGCCCGCCCACCCCGGCGAGACGCTTCTGCAGACCGCCCGCCGGGCGGGCCTGACCCCACCCTTCTCCTGCGAGGCCGGAAACTGTGCCACGTGCATGGCAAAGGTCACCGAAGGATCGGTGCGCATGCGAGTGAATGACGTTCTGGAGGACGACGAGGTGGCGGAGGGCTATGTGCTCACCTGCCAGGGGGTACCCGAAACGCCGTCGGTGACGGTCGAGTACGATTGAATCCTCCCCTCCCTGAAGGGAAGGGGATTCCTGGCTCAGACTGCCTCCTGGAGCTGCGCTCCAGGAGGTCTTCCGCCATCAGTACCAGCCGGGTTGAGACCAGCCCGGACGAGCATCACGCGGGCGGAGTTCTTGTCCCGTGGGGACACGGCTCCGCAGGCGGTGCAAGTGTAGGTGCGCTCACCCAGCGGCAGGCGATGCTTGGCTCTCGCATCACAATGCGCGCAGTCCATCGTGGTGTGCGCGGGGTGGACCAGGCGGATGTCCCGCCCGTGTTTGCGGCCCATCTCGATCAGAGCGGCCTTGGTGGCGCCGATGGCGGCATCCGCAGCCTTGCGGGCCATCGTCGTCTTGGCCAGGAACTTCGGACGGAAGTCCTCGACAGCGACGGCGTCGTGGTCGCGGACCACCTTCTTGGCCCACTTACGGCCGGTGTCCGCACGCTGCCTGGCGACCTTCTTGCACGCCTTCGCCGGCAGTCTCTTCGCCTCGCGGTAGGCCTTCGATGCCGGTTGTCCCTTCTTCGGCTTGCGGCGGGCCATCATCCGGTCGTACCGCGTCAGCTTGGTCTGAGCCTTCTTGCCGTATTCGGCGTGCGGCAGGTCGTGCGCGTCGGACGTGGTGGTCGCGGTCTCCTTCACGCCCCAGTCGACGCCGACCGTGTGGCCGGTCTGCGGCAGGGGCTGGACCTGGGCGGGTACGACGAACGAGCCGTACCAGTGCCCGAGGCTGTCCTGGTACACGCGCACCGAGGACGGCTCAGCCGGCAGCTCCCGCGACCACACCACCGCCACGACGATGCCGCCCGCCAGTTGCAGCCGGCCGTCCTTCAACCGGAAACCGCGCCGCGTGTAGTTGAGCGTCGGCAGCGCTTCGTGCTTCTTCTTGTACGTGGGCATCCCGGCCCGGCGCGCCACCGGCAGGCGGCGCTCTTGGATGTCCTTGTGCGCCTTGGCGCGGGAACGGCCGAAGTCACGGATGATCTGCTGCTGGGGAACCGACGAGCCCGCACGCAGCCACGGCGTACGGGCACGGGCCTCGGTCAGCATCCGGTCGAGCTGAGCCGGGGCCGCACGTGGCCTTCTGGCCGGTGGCCTTGTTGCGCAGGTGTACGGCTGTGGACTTGGCAGCACATTCGTTCCACACCCAGCGGCATCGGCCCCACTCCCCCGCCAGGGCGGTGCGGGCTGTGGCCGACACGCGCAGCCGGTAGGTATATCGGGCATGCCCGGCCTCCGCAGCCGCCGTCGCCTCCGCCATCTCGCCCCCTCATGGGCCCCGGCCGGAACCCCGTGCCGTCCCGAACCTTCCGAAGGACCATACGTACGACAGCCGCACAAACGCACCCCCATCCCGCAGCCACCACCCCGACCAGCGATCACAGGCACACGCGTTCGCATCACCTCGGTGATGTCGGCAGCGGTACGGGCGCTCCGCGCCCTGAACCGGATGCGGCGACGCTCCGCGTCGCGCCCCCGAATGCAATTCCTCCCCGGCGTGAACGCCGGGGCCTCCTCGCAAGAAGGAGGTGCTGGCTCACCAGCACCCGTTCTCGCACCTCGAACACATCGGTCTGCACGACGATGAAGGATCGCCCGATGTGCAGAGGGCGGGCCACTGCATCAACGGTGCCCGCGCGGACCGGGCGGAAGAAATTGGTCTTGGACTCGACGGTCGAAGTGTCGGCACCCTGCGGCAGATTCAGGTAGGCGCACACGGCGCCGACCGTGTCCGCGAGAGTCATCAGCACACCACCGTGGAGCGCCGCGCCGGCGTGCACAGGTCGGAGGACCAGGACAGGGTGCCGCTCGCGTGCTCGGCGGTCTCCTCGGTGAGGTCGGGACCGACTCCGTGGTCGACTACCCCGGGAGTCATTGACACCGGCGACGGATGCAAGTCCGGGCCTGACCCTCAGTACGACCGCGGCAGCCCCATCACGTGCTGGGACACGTAGTTGAGCACCATCTCCTGGCTCACGGGCGCGAGGCGAAGGAGCCGGGACTCGCGGAAGTAGCGCTCGACGTGGTACTCGCGGGCGTATCCCATGCCGCCCAGCGTCTGCACGGCACGGTCCGCGGCCTGGAAGCCGGCGTCCGCGCACAGGAACTTGGCCATGTTGGCCTCGCGTCCGCAGTCCAGGCCGCGGTCGTAGCGCCAGGCGGCGTTGCGGGCCATGAGCCGGGCCGCGTCGAGGCGGGTCAGGGCCTCGGCCAGTGGGAAGGCGATGCCCTGGTTCTGGCCGATCGGCCGCCCGAAGACGATCCGTTCGCTCGCGTAACGGGTCGCCGCGTCGAGGGCGGCCCGGCCGAGGCCCAGGGCCTCGTGGGCGAGGAGGATCCGTTCGGGGTTGAGGCCGTCGAGGAGATACTTGAATCCCTGCCCTTCCGCGCCGATCCGGGCGCTGACCGGCACCTTCAGGCCGTCGATCACGATCTCGTTCGACGCCACGGCGTTGCGGCCCATCTTCGGGATGGGCCGGATCTCCATGGCGTTGTGGTCGACGTCCGCGAGGAACACCGACAGGCCGTGGGTGGGCTTGGCCACCTCATCGCGCGGGGTCGTACGGGCGAGCAGCACCATCTTCTGCGAGTCGCCGGCCTTGGTGATCCACACCTTGCGGCCGTGGACGATGTAGTGGTCGCCTTCGCGGCGCGCGAAGGTGGAGATGCGGGTGGTGTCGGTGCCCGCGTCGGGTTCCGTGACGCCGAAGCACACATGCAGTTCGCCCGTGGCCGCGTGCGGCAGTACGGCACGGCGGAGTGCCTCGCTGCCGTGCTTGGCCAGGACGTTGAGGCCGAAGATGGTCAGGTGCATGGTGGAGCAGCCGTTCATGCCGGCGCCCGATGCCGCGACCTCCTCCAGGAGCAGTGAAGCCTCCAGGACGCCGAGTCCGCCGCCCCCGTACTCCTCGGGGACGGCGATGCCGAGCCAGCCGGCCTTCGCGAAGGCGTCGTAGAACTCCCAGGGAAATTCGCCGCGTTCGTCGCGATCGGCCCAGTAGTCGGGAGCGAAGGTGCGGGCCAGATCGCGGACGGCCGCCTGGATGTCCCGTTGCTGTTCGCCGAGTTCGAAGTCCATCAGTCCCGCTCGCCGCCCGGATGACACAGCACGAGCACGGACCGGGCCACGAGTTCGCCTCCGCTGCCGAGCCCGTCGACATAGCGCAGGGTCGTGTCGCGTACGGCGCCGGTGTAGGCGGGGTCGACGGCGCGCGGGCCCGGGGGCATGGGCAGTCCCTGGACGAGCTCGCGGCGCCGGGCGAGCAGCGCGATGATCTGGTCGTCGAGTGCGGCGAGGTCGGCGCAGGCATTGCCGCGCCCGGTGGTCCCGACCACGTGTGTCGTCACTGCGGTCCTCCCTTGGCGATGTGCAGTTGGTCCTTCATGACCTTCCCGGTCCCGTTCAACGGCAGCTCGGTCCGGAACTCCACGGATCTGGGCACCTTGTACCCGGCCATCCGCTCCCGGCTCCAGGCGAGCAGGTCCTCCTGCGACACGGGGGAACGCGTGACGACGAACGCCTTGCCCACCTGGCCGAGGCGCTCGTCCGGCACCCCGATGACAGCGGCCTGCGCGACCGCGGGATGCTCGAGGAGGAAGCCTTCGATCTCGGCCGGGTAGGCGTTGAATCCGCCGACGATGAACATGTCCTTCTTGCGGCCGACGATCCGCAGCCGTCCGTCCGCGTCGAGCGTGCCGAGGTCGCCGGTGTGCAGCCAGCCGTCGGCGTCGACGGCCTCGGCGGTGGCCGCCGGGTCGTCGAGGTAGCCCTGCATGACGCTGTAGCCGCGCACCAGGACCTCGCCGTCCTCGGCGATGCGCACTTCGACGCCGTCGCACGGGGTGCCGACGGTGGTGGCGATGGACTCGAAGGAGTCGCCGGGGCGTGAGGCGGTGACGGTACCGGCCTCGGTCAGCCCGTACCCGGTCATGATCGACCGGAAGGGCAGCTGCGTACGCACGCGCCGGATGAGCTCCACGGGAATGTCGGCGGCTCCCGTCACGGCGGCCCGCAGCGAGGACAAGTCGTTGCCTCTGCCGGCCACTTCGAGGAGCGAGTGGTAGAGGGTCGGCGGCCCGGGCAGCATCGTGATCTTCTCCCGCTGGACCAGCTCCACCACCCGGTCCATGTCGAAGACCGGCACGGGGAGGATCGTGGCGCCGCGGATCAGCGAGGCGATGATGCCGGCCTTGTAGCCGAACGTGTGGAAGAACGGGTTGACGGCCAGATACCGGTCGCCCTCGCGCAGATCGGCGAGGTGGCACCACTCCTCGTACAGGCGCAGCGTCTGCCGGTGCGTCATCAGCACGCCCTTGGGGCGGCCCGTGGTGCCCGAGGTGTAGATGACGTCGGCGATGTCATCGGGGCGGGATGCGCGGTCGTACGGCGATCCGCTCGCCAGGAAGTCCGTGCGGAGGTCGATCACCGGGATGCCGTCCGGCGCGGTGAACTCGCGTCCGAGGAAGCCCGGTTGGACGAGTACGAGCTTCGCGCCGCTGCGCCCGATGATGTCGGCGGCCTCCTGGCCCTGCAGCCGGGTGTTGACCGGCACCAGGACGCCGCCCGCGGTGACCGCGCCGAGCGCGGCCACGATCCACTCGGCCGAGTTGGGCGCCCAGACGGCCACGCGGTCGCCCGTGCCGATGCCCGCCGAGGCATACGCCCCGGCGGCCCTGCGGATGCGCTCGGCGAGTTCGGTGAAGGTCAGGCGCGTGGAGCCGTCCACGACGGCCTCGGCGTCACCGAAGCGTTCGGCGGCGCTGAGCGCCATCCGCGGGATGGTGCCCCAACTCGCCCATCCCGCCGCGCTCGCGGTGTTCATACGCCGAGCAGGCGGGCCAGGTTGCCGCCCATGACCTTGGCCTTGTCCTCGTCGCTCAGCTTCGCCAGGTGGTCGACGTAGGTCACCGGGTCCGCGAGACCCTCCGGGTGCGGGTAGTCGGAGCCGAACAGGACCCGCTCGATGCCGATGAGGTCGCCGAGCGCGGCCATGTCCTCCTCCCAGAAGGGGCTGATGTGGATGTGGCGCTTGAAGACGTCTACCGGGTTCTCCTGGAACTCGTGCGGCATCTTCTTGTACACGTCGGCCAGGCGGTCGAGGAGCGGCTCGACCCAGGACGCGCCGTTCTCGATGACGGCGACCTTGAGCGCCGGGAAGCGGCTCAGCGCGCCGTGGCAGATCAGGGACGAGACGGCGTCCTCGATCGGCCGCCACTCGTTGACCTGCCGGAAGGCGTTGGGCTTGAAGGGCAGGAACTCCCGCTGGTTGCCCTCCCAGTCGTTGGCGTAGTCCGAGTAGCCGCTGTCGGAGGAGTGCAGGGTGACGAGCAGGTCGTGGTGGACCACCCGCTCCCAGAACGGGTCGAACTCCGGCAGGGCGAACGAGCGGGTGATGCCGCCGGGGCCGGGCACGGGCGCGGGACGGACCAGGATGGCCCGGGCACCTCGCTCCACCACCCATTCCAGCTCCTCGATCGCCTTGTCGACGAACGGGAGCGTGATGACCGGGACGGTGAAGATGCGGTCCTCGTAGTTGAAGGACCAGGTCTCGTGCAGCCACTGGTTGAGCGCGTGGATGACCGTGTGGATCAGCTCCGGGTCGTCCTTCATCCGCTCCTCGATCAGGCTCGCGAGGGTCGGGAACATCAGGCTGCGCCGGATGCCGAGTTCGTCCATCAGCTCCAGGCGCGGGCCGGGTTCACGGAAGGCCGGGATCGCGCGCATGGGTTCGCCGAATATCTCCCGGCGGGTCTTGCCGGTGGGGTTGCCGACCTTGAAGTACTCCTCCATGGCACCGGGCCGCGCGACGACCTCGAAGGTGGGGTTGGGGATGTACTCGCTGATCCGGCCCCGGACGGCGATCTTCGTCCGGCCGTCGACCTGGACGTACCGGATCGCCCCCGCGTACTGCTCCGGCAGGTATTTGGTGAGGGCCTCCTCGGTCTCGTAGAGGTGGTTGTCCGCGTCGAAGAGCGGATACGGCAGCTCGCGCGAGGGCATGAGATCCTCCTTCACTGATTACGAGAATGCTATTCTCATCAACCTTCCGCCGCAATGTCCTCGCGCGCCTTCACCGAGAGTTCGCCGCGGAGCACGAACTTCTTGACCTTGCCGCTCGCCGTGCGCGGGAAGTCCTCGACGGCGTGCAGCTCCTCGGGCCACTTCTGCCGTGCCAGACCGGCACGTCCGAGGTGAGCGCGCACCTCGTCGAGTGAAGGGAGCGCATGGCCGGGGTGCAGGCGCACGAACGCGGCGGCGTGCTCGCCCAGGCGTGCGTCGGGCGCGGCGACGACGGCCGTTTCGGCGACGGCCGCGAGGCCGAGGAGCACTTCCTCGACCTCCACGGCGCTGATGTTCTCGCCGCCGCGGATGATGACGTCCGCCTTGCGGTCGACGATGGTGAGGTAGCCGTCGTCATCGATGACGCCGATGTCGCCGGTGCGGTACCAGCCCTCCGCGTCGAACACGGCCGCCGTCAACTCCGGGTCGGTGTACCCGAGGCAGAGGTCGGGGCCGCGGGTGAGGATCTCCCCGTCGTCGGCCAGGCACACCTCCACACCCGGCATCGGATCGCCGTCCGTGTGCAGGCGCTTGGCGGCCGGCGCGCTGACCCGGGTGGCGGTGGCCGAGGGGTGTTCGGTGGATCCGTACGAGCGGAACACCGTGATGCCGAGGGCCTCCAGGCGCGTGGTGACGGGCGAGGGGACCGCGGCGCCGCCAAGGCCCGCGTACGGCAGGCGGGCAGCGTCGGCGGCGGTGAAGTCCGGGTAGTCGAGCAGGCTCGACATGTAGTACGCGGCTCCCCCTCCGACCGCGAGCCCTTCCTCGCGGATCAGGCGCAGCGCCTGGCCCGGGTCCCAGACGTCGGTCAGGTTGACCGGCATTCCGTCGAGCACCTGGATGAGCAGCGCGTTGATCATGCCGATGAAGTGCCCGAGGGGTGCGGCGGTCAGCTGGTCGCCGCGGTCGGCCGGATACAGGTCGGCCAGCTGTCGCGTCTCGAAGCCGAGCGTGCGGTGGCTGTGTACCACTCCCTTGGGATCACGGGTGGTTCCCGAGGTGAAGGCGATCAGAGCGGGCGCGTCCGGGTCCACCGCGGCGGTGCCCGTCAGGGGTTCGCCGGCCAGCAGGTCGTCGAAGTCACGCCCCACCACACCCACGACGGGCACGTCCGTGCAGACCTCCGGGTCGAAGCTCAGACGGCCGAACTTCTCGGCGGTCACGAAGACCTTGGGGCGGGTGGCGTCGAGGATGTAGCTCAGTTCCTTGCGCCCGTAGAAGTGGACGACGGGGACCACGACGGCACCCAGGAACGCGGAGGCCCAGAAGACGGCCGCGGCCTCCATCCAGTTCGGCAGCTGCAGCACGATCCGGTCGCCGGGGACGACTCCGCGAGCGCGCAGCCCCGCCGCCAACCTCCGTGCGATGCGCTCGACTTCGGCGAACGTGCCCTCGTACGGCCGGACTTGCGAATGCACGCGGAAGGCGACGTCGGGAGCGAAGGCGAGCCCTCGGCTCAGGAGGTCGCCGATGGTGTCGCGGGTCCACCAGCCCTCCGCCTCGTAGCGGGCGACCAGCTCCGGCGGGATCTCACGGAAGGTGTACGACAGCTCTGACGGCACCGTGGCAGGCATGGCGAGCGCTCCCCTGACGACTTGGCGGCCGGATCTCGGGCCGGGTCACGATGGGCGGGCGGTGCGGGAGTGCGGGCAGGGCGCCGCCCGCGTGGCCCGGGCGGTCCGGATCTTCTCCCTGGACCGACCCGCCCCGGCGCCGGATATGCTATTTCCGCTTCATGAGAATGCCAATATCCTCGACGCCACAGGTACGGAGGTTCCGCATGGTCGAGCTGGACGGCGCGGTCGCGACGGTCGAGCTGGAGCTGTACGGCGCGGTCGCGGTCGTCACCATCAACCGCCCGCACGCCCGCAACGCCATCTCCCTGGACACCATGGGCGAGTTGGAGAAGACCCTGGATGCGGCACAAGGGGCGCGGGCGCTGGTCATCACGGGGGCGGGAGACCGCGCGTTCGTCTCCGGCGGCGACCTCAAGGAGCTCGCGGCCCTGCGCACTCATGAGGAGGCCGCCGAGATGGCCCGGCGGATGCGCGGCGTCTGCGATCGGATCGCGGACTTCCCCGCGCCGGTGATCGCCGCGCTCAACGGGCACGCCCTCGGCGGCGGCGCCGAGATCGCGGTGGCGGCTGACATCCGGGTGGCCGCGGAAGGCATACGGATCGGGTTCAACCAGGTCAGCCTGGAAATCATGCCGGCGTGGGGCGGCGCGGAACGGCTGGCGACGCTCGTCGGGCCGGGACGAGCGTTGCTGCTGGCCGGGGCGGGGCGGATTCTGGACGCGGGCGAGGCCGAGCGGCTGGGGCTCGTCGACCTGGTGCTGCCGCGAGCCGAATTCGCCGACGGCTGGCGTCAGTTGGCGGCGTCGCTGGCCAATCGCCCCGCGGCGAGCATCAAGCGCGTGGTCCGCGGAGTCTCCGCGCAGGAGGCCGTGGACGCGTTCGCCGAGCTGTGGGTGGCGGACGAGCACTGGGAGGCCGCGGAACAGGTGCTGCGCCGCCGCCCCTGAGCGCGGCACACCATCGGCCCTGCCCGGGGACCATGCGCGAGGGCAGGGCGATGCGGCAGGGTCAGCCCTGGCGCGGCGGCATCTCGAACCCCGCGAGCAGCACGCCGTTGCAGTCGGCCGCGGCCAGCCGCAGCACTTTCGCCTCGGCATACGCGGCGGACTCGTACCAGGCCTGGGCAGCTTCCATGGAAGGGAACTCCACGAGAACGGTGCGTCCTTCGTGCCACTGGCCCTCCAGGACCTGCGGGCTCGCGTCGACCGCGAGGACGCGTGCGCCTGCCTCGGCCATGGACGGCGCCGCCGCGCGGCCGTAGGCGTCCATTCCGGCCTGGTCCTTGATGGCCTCGGTGACGATGACATAGCCCTTGGGCATACGGGACCTCTCTTCGCACGGGGGAAGGTAAGGGAATTGCAGGCGGACCGTCAGGTCACCGTGATGGCGCGCTCGGGGCAGGACCCGGCCGCCGTCTTCACGGCCGCCTCCGTCCCGGCCGGCAGCTCGCCCTCACGCGCCTCGGCATAGCCGTCATCGGTGAGAGTGAACACCTCCGGGCAGGCGAGCTCACAGATGCCGTGGCCCCGGCAGCGCTCGTCGTCGACGCTCGCCTTCACGCGGCCTCCTGCGGGGGCACGAGCGTGAACTCCAGGAACAGCCTGGTCAGTCCGCGCAACATGAAGGTCGGTACGTAGTGGAAGCGGCGCGCGCCCTCAGGGCCGTGATGGTCCTCGCAGAGGCGGATGTCGGTGGTGCGGTCGAGGAGCCGTTCGATGGCCACCCGGGCTTCCGCGCGGGCCAGCGGTGCTCCCGGGCAGGTGTGCGGTCCGCGCCCGAAGGCGATGTGGCGGCGGACCCCGGGGCGCGCGGGATCGAACGCAGCGGGGTCGTCGAACTGGCGTGGGTCGCGGTTCGCTGCGCTGTTGAGGAGCATCACCGTGGTGCCCGCGGGCAGATCGACACCGCCCACGGTGACGGGTACGCGGGTGAGCCGGAAGTCGCCCTTCACCGGGCTCTCGGTGCGCAGCACCTCCTCGACGAAGAGCGGCACCCGGTCACGGCGCTCCCTCAACTCAGCCTGCAACTCCGGCTGTTCGGCGATGAGCTTGAGTGCGGAGCCGAGCAGGCGCACCGTGGTCTCCTGACCCGCCGCGAACAGGTTCGCGGCGACCCGCACGACGTCCGCGACCTCGGGCAGCCTGCCGTCGGGAAAGGTGGCGGTGGCCAGGCCCGTGAGGACGTCCTCGCGCGGCGCACGGCGCCGGTCCTCGATGTAGCGCGCGACGCGCTCGTACAGGTGCCCCAGCGGGTTGCGGTCGAGAGTGTCCTCTCCGGTACTGCCGATACCGCCGCCGCCCGCCGGACCGTGCCGCAGCAGGGCGGCGATCTCCGCCCAGTCGCCTTCCGGTACGCCGAGCAGATCCGCGATGACGAGAAAGGTGAAGGGACCGGCGAACCCGTTGACGAACTCACCCGGGACTGCGACGCCCTGGACCTCCAGGAAATCGTCGAGCAGGCCGTCGGCGAGGCGCCACATGGCCTCCTCGTTCTCCTTCAGCCGCTTCGGCGTGATCAGCCGCATCAGGAGCGCCCGGTGGTCGGTGTGCACCGGCGGGTCGAGAGTCGGCAACTGGTCGCTCATCGGCAGCTCGTCGCGGTGCGCCTCGATGAGCCCGCTGACGTCGTCGCCCTCGAGCGGCACCGGGAATCCGGGGAATGGCCCACTCACCGCGTTGCACGCGGAGAACGCCTCGGTGTCGTTGTAGATCCGTACGGCCTCATCGTAGCCGGTCACCATCACCACGTCGTGGTGACTCTCGCGCTGCACCGGACAGCGCGCGCGGAGCGCGTCGAAATAGGGATACGGGTCCGCGACGACGCTCTCGTCACGGAAGAAGTCCACTGCCTCGAAGTCCGTCTCATCGTCCGTCACTGCCGGCACGGCTCCCTTCATCGGCGTTACCCGGTAGGAAGTTACCAACGGCGGACAGCGATGAGAAGGGCGTTTCCACGCATGACAATGACAATCTCAGCCTGGTGCGGCCATGGCGGCCCCTACACGCCACCGGCAGGCGGTACGGAGGTCAGTCGGCAGCGCGCTTGGTCGTGCGCGCGGTCGTCGCCTTCTTGGCAGGTGCCTTCTTCGCGGCGGTCTTCTTGGTCGTGGTCGTCTTCTTCGCCGTGGCCGTCTTGGCCGCGGACGCCCGCTTCGCAGGCGCCGTGCTCCCCGCGGTGGCCTTGGCCGGCGCCTTCACCGCACCGCGGCCCTCGGCCGTGAGCCCGCCGAACAGCAGCTCCCACAGCGCCTCGGCCTCCGCGGCTGTGTCGTCCCCGGCGTGCAGGCCGCCGATGGTCACGGCGAAGGAGCTGAACATGGTCGCCTGCAGCACCGTCCCCGCGACGCGGCGGAGGTCCAGGTCCTGGCGCACGGCACCGGAGGCGGCCGCCGCCTCGAGCAATTCGACGAGGAGGGCGTTGATGGGCCCGAAGGCGCGCGCCGCCTCCTTGGGGTGCTCGGTCATCAACTGCTGGGCGAACTCCGCCATGCCGAGGGTTGCCGCCCTGCGCTCCTTGGGGGCCGTGGCGACGGGCCGGCACAGCCGGTAGTAATCGACGGTGAAGCGGTGCAGACGCTCCAGCGGATCGTCGATCTCCTCGAGCGCGTCGCGCAGCCGGACCGTGGTGGAGGACACCGACTCCTCGAACAGGGCGAGCAACAGCTCGTGCTTACCGGCGAAGTACTGGTAGAAACTCCGCAGGGACTGGCCGGACTTCTTGACCACTTCCTGCACAGTGAAGTCCTTGCCGGACTCGCCGCTCAGCAGCTCGAGGGCCGCGTCGAGAAAGCGCTGCACGCGCTTCTCTGCCCGCACCCGCGCGGGATCGACGGACCGCGCGACGGCCAGCTCACGCCAGCTGGCGGTGGTCTCAGTGGAAAAGGGCTCCGGCGCCGGATCGCTCGTGGTCATGGCCCAAGCCTAGCGCACGGGCGAGATCGCGCCTCTCCCTCACCAGCACGCTCGCCCACAGTGTGCAGAAACTGGGTTCTCCCTTATGTCCGGGCTGTGTTCGCGGGGTCGGTCCCGGGCGGCGCATCAGTCCCGGTACACCTGCCCGCCTTTCATCACGAACCGGACGTCACCGGTCACCGCGATGTCGGAGAGCGGGTCACCCGCGACAGCCACGATGTCGGCGAGCAGCCCGGGTTCGAGCCGTCCGCGGTCCTCGGCGTCGATGAGATCGGCGGCGACGACCGTGGCCGCCCGTAGCGCCTGGAGCGGTGTCATCCCCCGGTCCACCAGGGCGATCAGCTCCTTCGATCCGCGGCCGTGCGGGATGGCGGGAGCGTCGGTGCCCAGGGCGACGCGCACCCCTCGGGCGATGGCGCGCGAGGTGGTGGCGCGGGCGAGCGGAAAGACCTCGGCGGCCTTGGCCTGCAGTTCAGGAGCGGCGTGCGTCAGGTCCATGGCCTCGGTCAGGCAGGTGGTGGCGACGAGGAACGTGCCCCGCGCCGCCATCAGGTCCAAGGTCTCGTCGCTCGCGACGAAGCCGTGCTCGATGCAGTCGATGCCCGCGTCCAGGGCGGCGCGGATGGCCCGGTCACCCATGCAGTGGGCGGCGACCTTGACGCCGGCGCGGTGGGCCTCGTCCACGATGGCGCGCAGTTCCTCGTCGGAGTACTGCTGGGCGCCGGCCGGTCCGGTGTGCGACATCACGCCGTTGGAAGCGCAGACCTTGATGACGCGGGCGCCGTACTTGAGCTGGTAGCGGACGGCCTTGCGGACCTCGTCGACGCCGTTGGCGATCCCCTCCTCGACGGTGAGCGGCATGACGTGCGGGGCCAGGGCCTGGAACATGGTGGGGTCGAGGTGGCCGCCGGTGGGCGTGATCGCGTGCCCGGCAGGCACGATCCGCGGGCCTTCCACCCACCCCAGGTCGATGGCCTTCTTGAGGGCCACGTCGAGGAGGATGCCGCCGGTCTGCACGAACAGTCCGAGGTTGCGGACGGTGGTGAATCCGGAGCGCAGGGTCCGACGGGCGTTGGCCGCGGCGCGCAGGGTCCGTACTGCCGGGTCCTCCTGGACCGGGATGAGCGGGCTGCGGTGGTCGGCCCCGCCCAGGACCAGATCCACCTCCATGTCCATCAGACCGGGCAGCAAGGTGACATCACCGAGGTCGCGTACGACCGTGTCCTCCGGCAGGGAGTCGGGGCCGATCGCGGTGATCCGTTCACCCTCGACGAGGACCGAGCCCTCGGTGACGTACTCCCCCTTCTCGATGTCGAGCAGCCGGGCGGCGCGCAGGAGCACGGGAGGCGGCGGCGTGCGGGGCCGGGCCATGCCTACACCGCCGGTTCGAGGACGGCGTCGATGCTGGAGGCGCCCGAGTCGGGAACCCTCGGCTGGCGCCAGGCCTCCACGGGGAAGGCGACGGTCACCAGCGCGCAGAACGCCCACAGCAGGTGCTTGTCCTGCTCGGAGAGGTTCTCCGGCTCGGTCATGTCGACCTGCTCCAGGTAGGCCGTGCCGTCCCGCAGGAGCGGGAACGCCACGCTGTAGAAGGCGTCGAGCTCCTCCATGGTGGAGGCGATGCGCTTGGCGTAACGGGCGCGCTCGGTCGGGATCGCCCAGTCGGCGAAGGGCTCGAGCGCGGCGAATTCGGGCGGGAAGGTCTGCGCCATGTCGGTGTCTCCCGGGGGTCGTCGGCTGCTGTCAGGACGCGTCGGCCGTGCTCGCCTCGTGATCGTTCACGTACCGCATCGCCGTGTGGTGCAGATGCCGTAGGAGTACTTCCTGGTCGTTGAGCGGGAAGTCGAGGGCCGCCCGGGACTGCAGCATCGTCTGGGTCGCTTCGAGGGTGTTGCCGTCCTGCAGTCCGTACTCCTTGAAGGAGACGACGGCCAGCTCCTGCTGCAGTCGCTCGAAAGCGTTCTTCGGCGGTACGAAGTAGGCGGTGCCCTCGAAGATGTGCGTGTTGTACGAGGTCGGCCAGTAGTGGTACGTGAGAACCCAGTTGGGGCGCCAGATCAGCAGCATGAAGTTGGGGAAGAAGACGAAGGAGTCCATGCCCCAGCGCTTGTCGCGGGTCGGGTTGACCGCGGGCGGCAGGTCCTCGGTGGCCACGCCGATGTCCGGTGCGTCCCAGGGCCCGAACAGACCGCTGCGCAGCGCCGCTTCGATGGGCTTGACCATCTTGCGGTCCAGCGGCGGCGCGATGCCTCCCCAGGAGGAGACCATGCTGTGCGGGCCGTCGATGTCGTACGCGAGGGCCTCGTAGCCGTACTTCTGGATCTTGGCGCGCTCCTCGGCCATGTACTGGCCGCCGTGCAGGATCGGCGCGTGATAGAACTCGGCGAACGCGTCGATGAACAGCTTCCAGTTGGAGCCGATCTCGGCGCGGTACTTGTGCACCTGGGTCAGCCTGTCGAACGGGTAGCCCTCGATGCCGGACCCGAACTTGCCGAGGAAGTCACGCAGTTCGGTGGTGTTCTGCGGGTCGAGGTTGACGAAGACGAAGCCCTCCCACACCTCGCACTGGACGCCGACGAGTCCGTAGTCGCCCTTGTCGAGGTCGAAGAACTCGCCTTCCTGCTGCACGAAGGCCAGCTTGCCGTCGAGGCCGTAGCGCCAGGCGTGGTACTTGCAGGTGAACTGACGGCAGGTGCCGCTGGTCTCCTCGCGCGGGAAGTCGTTCCACACCAGCTTGTTGCCGCGGTGGCGGCAGACGTTGTGGAACGCGCGGATCTTCTCGTCCGTGCCGCGCACGATGATGACCGAGGCGCCGGCGGCGTCCAGCTCCTTGGTGAAGTAGCTGCCCTTCTTCGGCAGCTGCTCGACCCGGCCGACGTTCAGCCAGGTCTTCTTGAAGATCGCCTCACGCTCCTGCTCGTAGAACTCCGGCGAGATCGAGTCCTCGAACGAGAGCGGCTCGGTGCCGATCTTGAAGTGCTCGGTCCAGCTGCCCGCCTCGGGCTTGGGGAAGTGCGGCATGGGGTTCCGTCCTCACGCTCGTCGTTCCGACAGACCGACGATAACAGAGCTATCGATTGAAGAGAATGCCGTTCTCATTTTTCAGGATCACCTCTGGTCCGTCACTCACAGCCCGGCCCGGAGACCACACCCGCCTGCGCCCAGGCAGCCAACTCGTCTTGCGCGTAACCCACTTCGGCCAGGACCTCGCGGGTGTGGGCGCCCACCTGCGCGCCCGCCCACCGGATCCGGCCCGGCGTGCGGGTCAGGCGCGGCACCACGCCGGCCATGGCGACCTCGCGGCCGAGGTCGGTGTCGTGGATGCGCTGGATCATCTGCCGGGCCAGGTACTGGGGGTCGGTGACCATGTCCGGAGCCCGGTAGACCAGCCCGTGCGGCACGGCGGCCGCGGTGAGCAGCTCGTCCAGGTCACCATGGTCGAGGGTGCCGGTCCACGCGCCGATCAGCTCGTCGAGCTCGGCCGTGTGCGCGCCGCGCGCCACGTGCGTGGAGTAGCGCTCGTCGTCAGCAAGTTCAGGCCGTTCCATGGCCTTCGCCAGGCGTACGAAGATGGGGTCGGCGTTGGCCGCCACGATCATCAGGCGGCCGTCCGCCGTGGGGTATGCGTTGGACGGGGCCGAGCCCGGGAGCGTGCCGCCGGATCGGGTACGGACCTGGCCGGTGAGTTCGTAGTCGGCGATCAGGGACTCCGACAGCGCGAACACCGCCTCGTACAAGGCGACATCGACCACCTGCCCTCGGCCGTCGCGTTCGGCCTGTCGCAGCGCGGCAAGGGTGCCGAACGCAGCGAACATTCCGGAGAGCTGGTCGCCCATCGACAGCGCGGCGCGGGCGGGCGGTCGGTCGGGCGATCCGGTCAGTTCGCGCAGCCCGCCCATCGCCTCGCCGATACTTCCGAAGCCGGGGTCACCGGCGCGCGGGCCCGTCTGGCCGAATCCGGAGACCCGGGTCATGACCAGGGCGGGCCGTTCCCGGCTCAACTCCTCGTATCCCAGACCCCATTCCTCCATCCGCCCGGGCGTGAAGTTCTCCAGGATCACGTCGCAGGTGAGAGCTATACGGCGAGCCGCTTCCCGGCCTTCGGGGCGTCTCAGGTCGAGGGCGACCAGGCGCTTGTTGCGCGCGAGCGCCGACCACCAGATGCTGCGGCCCTCCAGCAGGACTCCCCAGCGGCGCATCGGGTCACCGGCGCCGGGGGCCTCGATCTTGATGACCTCGGCCCCGAGGTCCGCGAGGAGCTGCCCCGCGAAGGGTCCTGCGACGAAGCTGCCGAGTTCGAGAACGCGCACTCCGGTGAGCGGGCCGTCTGCTGCGGATGTCGTCATGAGGATTCCTCCGCGCTGTCGTGGAGAGCTTCCTGATGGGCCTGTGCGGTGTACGGATAGATCCGGGTGAAGTCGGCGCCCGGCTCGGCGGTCGCGAAGTCGTCCCACACCTGGCCGGTGACCGGGCCGACCCGCCCGGCACCCCCGCCGCCCTGACCGGCGACGGCCTCCAGGTAGAGCGCCACGTCCTTCGCCATCAGCGTGTTGGCGAACCCGGAGGCATAGCGCCCGGTCAGCACGTGGTGCGGGAATTTGTCGGCGGTGGCCGCCGACCGACCGCTCGAGGTGTTGAGGACGTCGAGGACCGTGGCCATGTCGAGTCCGACCGCGCAGGCGAAGGCGACGGCCTCGCTGGTCGCACACAGGGCGGTCGCGGAGAGGAAGTTGTTCGCGAGCTTCAGCGCCTGCGCCAGTCCCGGGCGGTCCCCCACCCGTCGGCGCCGGTCGCTCAGGCCGACCAGGACCGGCTCGACGCGGGCGCACGCGTCGTCGCCGCCCGCGTACATGACCATGAGGGTGCGGGCGCGGGCCCCCGCCACGCCGCCCGAGACCGGCGCGTCCACATAGCCGACACCGGCCTCGGCGAGCAGGTCGGCGACGCTGCGGGCGGCCGCGACGCCGATGGTGGAGGTGTCGACGACGTGGGTGGCGCGCCGCCCAGCGGCCATCGCGATCTCACGGGCGACCTTCTCACAGGCCGCCCCGTCCGGGAGGCTGAGCACCATCACGTCGCAGCGACGGGCCACCTCCGCGACACCGGACGTCATCGCCGCGCCGGCCGGCAGTCCGCCGGCTCCGGCGGTGTCGTACGCCAGGACGCCGTGGCCGCGTTGCACAAGGTTGGCGGCGAGGGCGCCGCCCATGTTGCCCAGCCCGATGAACCCGACCGTGCTCATGCCCCAGGCCCCTCTCGCCCATCGTGCACGACCCGCGCGTCCCGTACGTCTTTGAGGGCACGCCGTGCCGCCAGTCCTGCCGGCGCCCCGCAATAGCCCGCGATCTGGAAGACCAGTTCGTCCAGCTCCTCGTCCGTGACACCGGTCCGCTCCCGTACGGAGGCGTGCAGACGGAACTCCTCCATGCGCCCCAGCGCGGCCGTCATGGCGAGCACCAGCAGGCTGCGGTCGCGCGGGCTCAGCGCACCGCCTCTGGCCCATGCGCCCCAGGCGACGGTGGTGATGTAGTCCTGGAAATCCGCGGCGACGGTGCCCGCGGGGGCCGCGTTGGCGTCGACGTACGCGTCGCCGAGCATGGCCCGGCGCAACGCTCGGGCGGCCTCCAGAGGCGGGGCCGCCTGTGGCGAAGGAGTGGGCTGGTCGGCCTGTGACATGGAGTCTCCCGGGTCGGTGACGGTTCGGTTCATGAGCTGCCCAGCGCGAGGCTGACCGTCTTGACCTGCGCGTACTCGTGCAGCGCTTCGAGGCCCTTCTCCCGGCCGTAACCGCTCTGCTTATAGCCGCCGAAGGGGGTCTCGATGGTCAACGGGCCGCCGTTTACGGTGACTTGGCCCGCCTGGATCCGCTCGGCGAGGCGCAGTCCGCGGGCGGTGTCGCCGCTCCATATGGAGGCGACCAGCCCGTACGCGGTGTCGTCGGCCAGAGCCAGTGCGTAGGCCTCGTCGGTGAACGGCATGGTGACGAGGACCGGTCCGAAGATCTCTTCGCGGGCGAGCGGCAGATCGCGGGGCACGTGGGCGTAGAGGGTCGGCCGGATGTACAGACCGCCGGCGGGCGGCCCGTCCTCGTACGCTCCGCCGCCTGTCAGCGGACGGCAGCCCGCCTCGCGGGCGCGGTCGAAGTGGTCGAGAATCCTGGCGTACTGGGCCTCGGTGATGATCGGGCCGAAGTCCCTTGCCGGTTCGAGGCGTTCGAGCCGTGCGGCGACCTCGCGTACGAAGGGGTCGTGTACGGAGGACTCGACGAGCAGCCGCGTCGTGGCCGAACACACCTGTCCGGCGTTCGCGGCGACGGCATTCACGGCGGCGGCAGCCGCGCGCTCCAGGTCGGCGTCGGCGAAGACCACCAGCGGTGACTTGCCGCCGAGTTCGAGGGTGAGCGGGATCAGACGGTCGGCGGCCACGGTCGCCAGATGCCGACCGGTGGGCACGGACCCGGTGAACGCGACGCGGCGCACCTCGGGATGGAGCGCCAGCGGGGTGCCCACCTCGCGGCCTGTTCCCGTCACCACGTTGAGCAGCCCGTCGGGCAGGCCCGCCTCGCTCGCGAGCCGCGCCAGGCACACCGTCGAGGCCGACGTCAGCTCCGACGGTTTGACCACCACGGCGTTGCCCGCCGCGAGGGCCGGGGCGAGCGCGCGGCAGGCCTGGTTGAGCGGCAGGTTCCAGGGAGTGATGACCGCGACGACGCCGTACGGTTCGAGCCGGGTGTACGTGAGGGCGCCCGCGCCCTGATCGATGGTCCGGCCGTGGTGGGCGTGCAGCGCCCCCGCGTAGTAGCGGAAGTACGCCGCCGACATCTCGGTCTCCAGGCGCAGTTGCGCATCCGTCTTGCCCGTGCAGGCCCGTTCCAGGGCGGTCAGCTCGCCGGTGTGTGCCGCGATCGCGTCCGCGACGCGGTGCAGGGCCGAGGAGCGGTCGGCTGCGGGCAGGGCGGCCCACGCGCGGTACGCGGCGCGGGCCGCGGCCACGGCGCGGTCCACGTCGTCGGGGCCGCCGGCCGCGACCTCGTCACCCGGCTCGCGGGTGGCCGGGCGGAGCGTCGGCAGGTAGCTGCCGCGGGCGGGTTCGCTCGGTTTCCCGTCGATCCAGTGGTGGTGACGGACCGTCGCCCGCGGGTGCGCGGAGGCTCCCATGTCAGGTGTTCCGCCCGCCGTTGACCCCGATGACCTGGCCGGTGACGTACCCCGCCTCCTCGCTCACCAGATACGCGCAGGCCGCCGCGATGTCCTCGGGCAGGCCCGCACGCCGCACCGGGGTGCGGGCCGCGTGGTTCTCGATGGTGTCGCCGAGCAGCCCCTTCTCCTCGCTGCGCCGCGACATCGGGGTGTCGATGAAGCCGGGCGGGATGGTGTTGACGGTGATGCCCTCGGGGCCGAGTTCGAGTGCGAGGGCCTTGGTGAAGCCGATGACGCCGGCCTTCGACGCCACGTAGTGGGTCATGAGCGGCTGGCCGCCCTGGGCGCTGGATGAGGAGATGTTCACGATCCGGCCCCAGCCGGCTTCGAGCATGTCGGGAACCGCTGCCTGACAGCAGTGGAAGGTGCCGGTGAGGTTGACCGCGAGGATCCGTTCCCACTGCTCGGGGGTGATGTTGAGGAACCGCTTGAAGCCGTCGATCCCGGCCGAGTTGACGAGGATCGCGATCGGGCCGAGCTCTTCGCGGACCTGCGCGTACGCGGCGTCGATGCTTGTCCGGACGGCTACGTCCACCCGTACCGCGAGCGCCGTTCCGCCGTCGGCGCGCACCTTGGCCGCGGCGGCTTCGACCGCTTCGGCGTCGAGGTCGAGCAGGGCCACGGCGGCCCCGTCGCGGGCGAGGCGCTGGGCGACGGCCAGGCCGATCCCCGAGGCGGCGCCCGTAACGACCGCCACCTTGCGTCGAGTTGCTGCGTGCACGCGGTACTCCTTGGTGAGTCGTGGGCGTCGACCCTCGGGCGGTACGAACGCTTCCTTGTTGCGAGAATACGATTCTCTGCTGTCGGCAGCAATGACTCCGATCACCCCGAAACAACCCAACCGCAGAGCCCGGTGAAGAATCCGATGACCGAGGGGTTCCGCGTCCACGAGCGGCGAGATTACGATTCTCGCCACCGGAAGGGAGATTCTTGTGCGCCTGGGATTCATCGGCGCCGGACGCATGGGGCTGCCGATGGTGCAGCGGCTCACGGCGGCCGGGCACGAGGTGAGGGCACTGGGGCGCACGCCCGCGGCCCGAAGCCGCATCGCCCGGGCCGCACCCGGAGTCCGCCCCGAAAGCGGCATCCGAGAGGTCGCCGAGAACTCCGAAGCGGTCCTGGTGTGCGTGTTCAGCGACGATCAGGTCCGCGAGGTGTGCCTCGCGACGCCCCTGCTCGACGCCCTGGCGCCGGACGCGGTCGTCGTCGTGCACACCACGGGCAGCCCCGCCACGGTCGAGGCGATCGCCGCCCAAGGTGCCAGGGTGGTGGACGCCCCCGTGAGCGGCGGCCCGCACGACATCGCGGCAGGACGCCTCACGCTCTTCTCCGGCGGCGCGGACGGCGCCGTACGCCACATACTGCCCGCGCTGCGGGCGTACGCGGACCCGGTGCTGCACGTGGGGCCGCTCGGCTCGGGGCAGCGCGTGAAGCTGCTCAACAACGTTCTGTTCGCCGCCCAGTTGGGTCTGCTCGGCGAGACCGTACGGCTCGCGGCGGCGCTCGGGGTGGACGAGACGGCACTGCTCACCGCCCTGCCGCACGCGAGCGCCGAGAGCCGCGTGGCCAGGGCGGCGGCCGCCAGGGGTTCGGTGGCGGCGTTCACCGACTCGGTGCGCCCCTTCCTCGACAAGGACATCGCGGTCGTACGCGAGGTCGCGACCGAACTCGGCACCGATCTGGGCCTGTTGGACGTGGCCATCCGTACGACTCACAGCAAGCAGTCACGACGACACCAAGGGGACACCGCTCATGGGACGTGTTGAGGGCAAGGTCGCGTTCATCACCGGAGCGGCCCGCGGCCAGGGCCGCAGCCACGCCGTGCGGCTCGCCGAAGAGGGCGCCGACATCATCGCGGTGGACCTGTGCCGCGACTACGAGACCGTCGGCTACAAGATGGCCACGCCCGACGACCTCAAGGAGACCGTGCGCCTGGTCGAGGCGCAGGGCCGCCGTATCGTCGCGCTCCAGTCGGACGTGCGCAGCATGGCCGACATGCGCGACGCCGTGCGGCGCGGGGTGGCCGAGCTGGGCGGACTCGACATCGTGGTCGCCCAGGCCGGTATCGCGCCGCTACGCGGGGAGCCGAAGCTCCAGGCCTGGTGCGACGCCGTCGACGTCGACCTCATCGGCACGATCAACGCCATCCAGGCCGCCCTGCCCCAGCTGCGCGAGGGCGCCTCCGTCATCGCCACCGGCTCGACCGCGGCCCTGATGGACCACGGCATCGTCGCCGAGCCGGGATCGAATCCGGGCGGCGCCGGCTACGCGTTCGCCAAGCGGGCGCTGTCGGAGTACATCCACGAACTCGCCCGCAACCTGGCCCCCTTGAAGCAGCGGGCCAATGTGGTCCACCCGACGAACTGCGACACTCCGATGCTGCAGAGCGAGCCCATGTACCGCTCGTTCCGCCCGGATCTGGAGAACCCCACGCGGGCGGACGCCGAGCCCTCCTTCGCGGTGCAGCAGGCGATGCCCGTCCCGTACGTCGAGCCGCTCGACATCAGCAACGCGGTGCTGTTCCTCGCCTCCGACGAGGCGCGCTACATCACCGGCACGCAGCTGCGCGTGGACGCCGGCGGCTACCTCAAGTGGCACGACTGGCGCCGCTGAACCCGCGGCCCGCCCCGAACCCGTACGACACCCATGTACCCGTAGGAAAGGAGAGAGGCCGTGAAGGTGCGCGTGGATCCCGAGCGCTGCCAGGGCCACACCCTGTGCGCCATGGTCGCGCCCAAGGTGTTCCGGCTCGACGAGGTGGACGGCCACTCGTCGGCCGTACACGAGGACGTACCGGCCGACCAGGAGGAGACGGCGAGCGAGGCCGCGCACTCCTGCCCCGAGCGCGCCATCACGGTATGGGGGGACCCCCGATGAGCGACGAACGCGAGGAACGGAAGAAGCCCGTCTACGCCTTCGACCGCCACGCCCCGGGCTACCGCGAGCGGTTCGAGGCGATCACCGAGGAGATGCAGAGCCGCTGTCCGGTGGCCTGGTCCGACACCCACGGCGGGCACTGGGTGGTCAGCGGCAACAACGAACTGTTCGAGATCGCACGGGCGGCCGAGCATCTCTCCAACGACCATGACGTCACGGGCGACGGCACCGGCTACCAGGGGATCAGCATTCCCGCCCCGACACGCGCCCGGGGGTTTCGCGGCGGCTTCCTGGAGATGGACCCGCCCGAGCAGCGCCACTACCGCCAGGCCCTCAACCCGTACCTCTCCCCCGCCGCCGTCCAGCGCTGGATCCCCTTCCTCGACGAGGTGGTGCGGGCCTGCCTGGACGAGCGGATCGAGCAGGGCCGAATCGACCTGATCGACGACCTGGCCAACGTCGTGCCGGCGGTGCTCACGCTCGCCATGCTGGGCATTCCGCTCACACACTGGACCATCTACAACGAGCCCGCCCACGCCGGCGTCTACACGCCGCCCGACTCCCCGGACATGCCGCGGGTCATCGAACTGCACATGGCGATGATGCGGGACATCGCGCAGCAGATCGCGTCCGTACGCGTGCAGCCGCGACCGGGCCTGATCGACGCCCTGGTGAAGGCGGAGATCAACGGCAAGAAACCCGACGAGATGGAACTCATCGGCGTGGTTGCCCTGTTGATCGGCGGCGGCTTCGACACGACGACCGCACTGACCGCCCACGCGCTGGAGTGGCTGTCACAGAACCCGAAGGAACGCGAGCGGCTCAGCGCTGAGCGCGCGAGGCTGCTCGACCCGGCGACCGAGGAATTCCTGCGCTTCTACACACCGGCGGTCGGGGACGGCCGCACCGTCTCGCAGGACTGTGCGCTCGCGGGCACCGAGTTCAAGGAGGGCGACCGGGTGTGGCTGTCCTGGTCGATGGCCAACCGCGACCCGGCCCAGTTCCCCGACCCGCACCACATCGACCTGGCCCGCAAGCACAACCGGCACAACAGCTTCGGCCTCGGCATCCACCGCTGCATCGGATCGAACGTGGCACGGACGGCGTTCAAACGGATGCTGCTCGCCGTGCTCGACCGCATGCCCGACTACGTATGCGACCCGGACGGCACCGTGCACTACGAGACGATCGGGGTCATCAACGGGATGCGGCATCTGCCCGCCACCTTCGCACCGGGCGAGCGGCTCGGTCCGGGGCTCGACGAGACACTGGAACGGCTGCAGAAGGCGTGCGACGAGCAGCGGCTCGCGGAGCCGGTCACCGTACGCAAGTCCCGTGCGGAACTGGGCGGTTGAGTCCCGTGCCCGGGGAGAACGGCGAGGGCGTGCGTCCGCTGCCCTCACTCACCGACGACTCCGCGTTCTTCTGGACGTCCGGAGCGGACGGGCAGCTGCGCTTCCAGGAGTGCGGCGCGTGCGCCGCACTCATCCATCCGCCGCAGCCCGTGTGCTCGTACTGCCGCAGTCATGACACCCGCGTCACGGCGGTCTCGGGGTACGGCACGCTGGTCGGCTTCACGGTCAACCAGCGCTTCGGCCTGCCGGGCCTGCCCGCCCCGTACGTCGTGGCGCAGGTGGCGATCGAGGAGGACCCGCGGGTACGTCTGACCACGAACGCGGTCCAGTGCGATCCGCAGGACCTGACGCTCGGGATGCGGATGGAGGTCGTCTTCGAGCAGGTCGAAGATGTGTGGCTGCCGCTGTTCCGGCCTGTTCGCGAGCAGGGCGAGCCGGCTGAACTGCCTGCCGACGAGACGGGCCCCGCCGAGATCGCCCGGCTGATCCGGCCGCCGGTCCGGACCGCGCGCAAGTTCGAGGAACAGGCGGCGCTCACCGGGGCCGGTGCCTCGCGGATCGGGCGCCGCCTCATGGTGCCGCCGCTGGCCCTGACCGTCGAGGCCTGCGAACAGGCGGTCGCGGACGCCGGGTTGACGCTCGACGACATCGACGGGCTCGCCACCTACCCTGGCGCAGGACCGTTCGGCGGCTTCGGCGAAGGCGGGATCACGGCCCTCGAATCGGCGCTGCGGATCCGCCCCACCTGGCACAACGGCGGTGGTGAGACCTTCGGCCCGGGCGGTTCGCTGATCGCGGCGATGCTGGCGGTGGCGGGCGGTCTCGCCCGGCATGTGCTGTGCTTCCGTACGGTGTGGGAGGCCACGCACGGCGCACTCGTGCGCCAGGGCCGTCTCACGGCGGCGCTTCCCGCCAGGGTGGAGGGAACGGCCGCGTGGCGGATGCCGTTCGGCGCCACCTCCGCCGCGCACCTGCTCGCGCAGAACGCCCAGCGCCATATGCACCGTTACGGCACGACCCGGGAAACGCTCGGCTGGATCGCCCTCAACCAGCGCGCGAACGCCGCGCTCAACCCTACGGCGGTCTACCGCGAACCGATGACCATGGACGACTACCTCACCGCCCGTCCCGTCACCAGCCCGTTCGGTCTCTACGACTGCGACGTGCCGTGCGACGGCGCGGTCGCCGTCGTGGTCTCCGCCCTCGACGCGGCCCGCGAGCTGCCCAAGCCGCCCGTCCTCGTCGAGGCGGTCGGTACGCAGATCGTCGAGCGCCTCGACTGGGACCAGTCCACCTCCACCCACGAGCCGCAGGTCCTGGGGCAGGCGGCCCATCTCTGGACCCGTACGGACCTGCGTCCCGAGGACGTGGACGTGGCGCTGCTCTACGACGGCTTCACCTTCAACTGCCTGTCCTGGATCGAGGCTCTCGGCTTCTGCGGCATCGGCGAGGCGAAGGACTTCCTCGACGGCGGCAAGAACATCGCCCGCGACGGGATCCTGCCGCTCAACATGCACGGCGGCCAGCTCTCGCACGGCCGCACCCACGGCATGGGCCTCGTCCACGAGGCGGTCACCCAACTGCGCGGCGACGGCGGAGCGCGGCAGGTCGCGAACGCCCGGGTGGCCGTGGTCAGTTCGGGTGGCCTCACCCCCAGCGGCGTACTTCTGTTGAGGACGGACACGTGACCCCTTGCGACACCGAGTCCCCCGCGCAGCCTCACGGGGACGTCGTCGACGCCGACGGCGTCCCCCTGTCGGCGCTGGTGTGCGAGGTGCCCCGGCCGCGGGCCGTGGTGCTCGCCCTGCACGGCGGCGGCACCACCGCGACGTACTTCGACTGCCCCGGCCGTCCCGACCTGTCCTTGCTGCGCCTGGGCGCCGCGCTCGGGTTCACGGTCATCGCGCTCGACCGGCCCGGATACGGAGCTTCGGAGGCGTACGCCGAGAAGGTCCGCGATCCGGCGCGCCGCGTGGACCTGGGCTTCGCGGCCCTCGACGCGCTCCTCGCGCACCGACCCGGCGGCGCCGGGGTCTTCCTGCTCGCGCATTCGGCCGGCTGCGAACTGGCCATGCGGATGGCGGCGGACGAGCGCGGCCGTGACCTCATCGGCCTGGAGATCGCGGGTACCGGGCTCGAACACAACCGGTCCGCCGTCGACACGCTCGACACGGCCGAGCGCGACGCCTGCGGACGGCGTCTGCGCCCGCGCGGATTGCGCGAGGTGCTGTGGGGTCCCAGCCGGCTGTACGCCCCCGAGGTGTACGACGGCGCGGCGATTGCGGGACCGTCCCCGCTGTACGAGGCGGAAGCGCGCCACTGGGTGGACGAGTTCCCTCAGCTGGCTGCCCTGGTCGGGGCGCCGGTCCAGGTGAGCCTCGGTGACCACGAGACGGTGTGGCGCTCGGGGCCCGCCGAACTCGACCGCCTCGCGGCCCTGTTCACCGGTTCGCCTCGCGCCCGCGGGCACGAACAGGCTGGCGCGGGCCACAACTTGAGCCTTGGGCACACCGCTCGCGCCTACCACCTGCGGGTGTTGTCGTTCGCGGAGGAGTGCGCGGTGCTGCGCGAGTCGGAAGAAGGACGCCGATGACCGGGGCCGAGTCGACGGCGGTGCTGCTGCTGCGTGTGGTCCTCGGCGTGACGATGATCGTCCATGGCCTCAACCACTGGCGGGGCGGCGGGAGGATCGCCGGGACGGCCCGGTGGTTCACCGGGCTCGGGCTGCGGCACGGACGGTTGCAGGCCTGGCTGAGCGTGGTCACCGAGGTGGGCGCGGGGGCCCTGCTCGTGCTCGGGTTGCTCACGCCGCTGGCCGGCGCGGCCGTGATATCGGTGATGCTCGTCGCCGGGTTGCTCGCGCACCGCCGCAACGGCTTCTTCGTGTTCAAGGACGGATACGAGTATGTACTCGTGCTCGCCGTGGCCTGCGTGGCGCTGGCGATGCTCGGCCCCGGAGACGTGTCGCTGGACGCCGCGGCCGGGATCGACATCGACGGCTGGGCGGGCGGGGGGCTCGCGGCGGGGGTCGGAGCGGCGGGGACGGCGGGGCTGCTCGCGGCCTTCTGGCGGCCGGGCGCACAGCTGCCGGAGGCGACAGTCGGCGAGGCAGCTGATGGGCCACTCGACGTGGCACCCGATGGGCCACGCGCCAAGACACCCCATGCCTCTCCCGCCGAGACACCCGATACGCCGCCCGCCGAGACACCCGATACGCCGCCCGCCAAGGCACCTGATGCGCCCCGGGCCTAGACACCGCAAGAGTCACCCGACGAAGGGCAGGAACCATCGTGACGCACGTCGGATTCATCGGTCTGGGCAGCCAGGGCGCCCCCATGGCCCGCCGCATCATCGACGCCGGTTTTCCCACGACGTTGTGGGCGCGCCGCTCGGCGACGCTCGCACCGTTCGCGGACACCCCGGCGAAACGGGCCGCATCGCCCGTCGAACTCGCCGCCGACTGCGACCTGGTGTGCGTGTGCGTCGTCGACGACGCCGACGTGGAACACGTGATCCTCGGCGAGCACGGGGTACTGGCCGGACTCCGCAAGGGCGGGGTGATCGCGGTGCACAGCACGGTCCATCCCGACACCTGCCGCCGCCTGGCGGAACAGGCGCGTACGCACGGTGTCGAGGTGATCGACGCACCGGTCAGCGGCGGCGGACCGGCCGCCGAGGCAGGCAGGCTCCTGGTCATGGTGGGCGGGGAGAATCCGACGTTCGCGTTCTGCCGCCCGGTGTTCGAGACCTTCGGCGATCCGGTGGTCCATGTCGGTCCGCTGGGTTCGGGACAAACGGCGAAACTGCTCAACAACGTACTGTTCACGGCCCACTTGGCCACGGCCGCCGACACGCTCGCGCTCGGGAACGAGCTGGGCCTGGACGCGGGCCGGCTCGCGGAGGTGCTCGGCCATGGCAGCGGCGCGAGCTTCGCGCTGGGACGGGTGGCCGCAGCGGGCGGCACCCTGACGGCGCTGGCGGGCCGCGCCGGCCCGTTGCTGCGCAAGGATGTCCGGCTCCTGGCACAGCTCGTCGGGCGAGTCGAAAGCGCCACGCTCACGGCCGCCGACGACGCCTTGGGCCGCATGGAACATCCTCGTTGACGTCGATGCACCAACCCTCGTCGGCCTCGACGAGTTGAGGTATCAACGCCACCGGCTCGGTCCGCACCCTCCGCCTGTCCGGCCGGGCGACACCCGTGCCTGCCCCATCGGGCGATCGACGCGGCGCTCGAGTCCGCCGATGCCGATCCTGAAGTGCGTGCCCTGCTGCTGACCGGAGGCGGCCCGGCGCGAGGCCTGGCGGCAGCGTGGGGCCGCTCCTGAGCCGGGCCCCGATTCACGTCGGGACTCTGGAGTTCCAACCAGGCGGGTATTAGATTTCCTATTTAGAGAATCGCATTTTCATCGAGTACACGACGCAGGAGGCGGGATGCCTGTCCACGGAAACGATCCAGGCGAACCGGGCCGCGCACGGCGACGCCTGTTGATCGACGGACGACTCGTCGACACCAAGGAGCACTTCGAGAGCCTCAACCCGGCCACCGGCGCCGTACTCGGCCATGCGCCCGACGCCACCCCCGCCGACGCCGAGGCCGCGATATCCGCCGCACACCGCGCGTTCGACACCACCGACTGGGCCACGGACCGGGACCTGCGCATCCGCTGCCTCGACCAGCTGCACCAGGCTCTGCTCGACCAGGTGGAGGAACTGCGCGAGCTGACCATCGCCGAGGCCGGTGCCACGCGCATGCTTACCCATGGCGCTCAACTCGAGGATCCCATCGGCATCGTGCGCTACTACGCGGACCTGTTGCGCACCTACTCCTTCACCGAGGACCTGGGCGAGGTCGAGAAGCACGGTCAGCGCCACCACCGCTGGCTGGAGAAGGAGGCGGTGGGCGTGGTGGCGGCGATCCTGCCGTACAACTACCCCAACCAGCTGGCCCTCGCCAAGCTCGCCCCCGCCCTCGCGGCCGGCTGCACGATCGTCCTCAAGGCCGCGCCCGACACCCCGCTGATCACCCTGGCGCTCGGCGAGTTGATCGCCGAGCACACCGACATCCCGCCCGGCGTGGTCAACGTCCTGTCCTCGTCCCGCGCGGATGTCGGCGAGGTGCTCACCACGCACCCGGACGTCGACGCGGTCAGCTTCACCGGATCCACCGCGACCGGCCGCCGCATCATGGCCGCGGCGAGCGAGACGGTGAAGAAGGTCTTCCTCGAGCTCGGCGGCAAGTCCGCGATGGTGGTCCTGGACGACGCCGACCTTGCGGTGAGCGCCCAGTTCGCCGCGTACATGATCTGCGTGAACGCGGGCCAGGGCTGCGCGCTGACCTCCCGTCTCCTTGTTCCGCGCTCCCGCCACGACGAGATCGTCGAGCTGATCGCGGGCCACTTCGCCCGTATCCGCCCCGGCGATCCGTCGCATCCGAAGACGTATCTGGGCCCGCTGATCAGTGCCAAACAGCGCGACAAGGTGGACGGCATGGTGCAGCGGGCCGTCGCCGACGGCGCGAAGCTCATCACCGGCGGGGAACGCGTCGACCCCGGCTTCTTCTACGCGCCGACGCTGCTCGCCGGGGTCGACCCGGACAGCGAGATCGCGCAGGAGGAGGTGTTCGGACCGGTGCTCGCCGTCATCCCGTACGACGATGCCGAGGGCGACGACGACGCCGTACGGATCGCGAACAACTCGGTGTACGGCCTGTCGGGCGCCGTGCACAGCCGCGATCAGGAGCGGGCGGTGCGGGTGGCGCGCCGGATCCGCAGCGGCACGTTCAGCATCAACGGCGGCAACTACTTCCACCCGGACGTGCCCTTCGGCGGCTACCGGCAGTCCGGCATCGGCCGCGAGAGCGGAGTGGCGGGCATGGAGGAGTTCCTGGAGACCAAGGCGTTCGGCGCGCCCGTGGTCGCGGCGGTGAAGGCATGAGCGCCACCGGCCCGCTGGCAGGGATCCGAGTCGTCGAGGTCGCCATGTACGGCTTCGTTCCGTCCGCAGGGGCGGTGCTCTCCGACTGGGGCGCCGATGTCGTCAAGGTCGAGCACGCGGTGACCGGCGACCCGCAGCGCGGACTGCGCCAGACCGGCGCGATGCGCGTCGAGGGCGACCCGAACCCGAACATCGAGCACGCCAACCGCGGCAAGCGCAGCATCGGCCTCGACATCGCGCGCCCCGAAGGCATGGAGGTGCTGCGCCAACTCATCGCACGCGCCGACGTGTTCCTCACGAGTCTGCTGCCCGCCGCCCGCCGCAGGCTCGGCATCGAGGTGGCCGACGTACGCGCGATCAATCCGGAGATCGTGTACGCGCGGGGCAGCGCACTGGGCCCGCGCGGCGCGGAGGCCGAGCGCGGCGGCTACGACATGACGGCCTTCTGGGCCCGCGCGTCCACGGCGGCGAGCATCACCCCGGCCGGCATGGAGGGCATCGTCTCCGCGCCGGTGCCCGCGTACGGGGACACCATCTCGGGCACGAACCTGGCCGGCGGCATCGCGGCGGCGCTGCTCAAGCGTGAGCGAACGGGCGAACCCTCGGTCGTGGACGTGTCGTTGCTCGGCAGCGGGGTGTGGGCGATGGGCCACGGCATCGCGCTGTCCCTGCACCTCAAGCAGGCATGGGAGATGGCACCGCCGGGCGTGCACAGCTCACCGGTCAACCCGCTGACCGGCCTGTACCGCACGGCCGACGACCGCTACCTGTCCCTGGTGATGCTGCAGCCCGCGAAGTACTGGGCCGATGTGTGCCGCCATATCGACCGTCCCGAGCTGGCCGACGATCCGCGCTTCGCCACGTCCCAGGCCATCGCCGAGCACACGGCCGAGGCAGTGGCACTGCTGCGGGAGGTCATCGCGACGCGCACCCTGGCCGAGTGGTCCGAACGGTTCGCCACCCTGACCGGGCCCTGGGCGCCGGTCCAGGACTCACTCCAGGTCGGCGACGACGCACAAGTGCGTGCGAACGAGTACCTCGTACAGGCCGGCGAGCTCCAACTCGCCTCGAGTCCCGTGCAGTTCGATGTCGCGGCCCCCGCACTGCGCCCGGCCCCGGAGTTCGCCGCACAGACGGAGGAGATCCTGCTCGAACTGGGCCTGGACTGGGAGCGGATCGCCGCGCTCAAGGAGGCTTCGGCGGTCACGTGAGACCGCGCAGGGCCGCGCTCCCGACCAAAAATCCGGGAGCGCGTCCAGCCTGTTCCTGCAGACCCGAACCATCCAGGGTGATCGACCGCGGCAGGCGGTCCGCGTACTGGCGCAGCCGGCCCGTCATGTCGTACGCGTCCGGGCCGAGAGCCCACTGGCGCTGCAAGCCGTCCATGACGGCGGCGAGGGTCGAGGCATCCCCGGCCTGCGACGTTCCAGGTGTTGTTGCCGCATCTGGACGGGCGTCAACGGCGGCTGGTGGCCATAGGAACGGAAGCGCGACCGCTGGGGCATGGCGGGATCAGGCTCGTCCCCGCTGCGGCTGGAGTCCGGGAGGGCACGGTCTCGCGCGGGGTGGCTGAACTGGGATCCGGTCAGGCCCTGTTGGGGCGGATCCGGCGTCCCGGTGGAGGCCGGAAGAAGGTGACCGAGCTGGATGCGGGGCTGCGGCCGGCGCTGCCGGTGTTGGTCGAGCCTGCCGAGCGGCGCGATCCGAGGTCCAGCGCCCGTCGTGCACGCGAACGCGACCCCTGTGTCCCTCTGGCGGGCCTTCGTAGTCGTCCGGGCCGGTGAGCACGGGACCGTCTGTTCCAAGGGAGTTGCCCCAGGCTCTCCGCGTCCTCCAGCAACCAGGGCTCCTGGGAGTCCAGCACGCAGGCCGACGGCTCCGGGCCTCGGCCCTCGGCTTCGCGGACCAGGCGCCGCAGCTGCTCGAACACGCCCGGCGCCGCGGGATCGGCCGGCGTGTCCAGCATGAGCTGGCACCAAGTCAGCCGAGCATTCGCTGCCAACCGAGCAGGGTGTGGTTCCCCTTGAGGGATGTCCCTGATCACGCGGTTGAGTCAGCGGTGCGAGACTTCCTGTGCTGCTCGTCCGCAGCGGATTTTTTGTGCTGACCGAAGGCGCCTGCCGCCACTTGATCGGCGACCGTCTCGACATCACCGGCAGCCGCTGGGGCCTGGGTGCGACCGAAGCCGTCCTCAAGCTCCGCGGCCAAGCCACCTCAGGGGCCGGTTTCAACAAACCCGACCAGGAAGTGACATAGCCTGGCCGCCATAGAAGTTGTCGGGCTTGCCGACTTGGAAGGCCAACAGGCGGCCAGTGCTTCCTTCGAAGGAATCCGCACGAATTGGCGGCAAGATTTGCCTCCTTCTGCGTCTGCCAACGGCGAGCCGGCCGGCCAGATCGGCCACCTCCGGCCCGGCTTGATCGGTCAAGAACAAACAAAACCGATCGCAATCCTTGACTGCCGCCCGGCCTGCCCTTCACATTGATCTTCGCCGGGCGACGGAGACTCACGGCGTCCGGACCAGCCGTGTACGGGGCGAAACGTCCATTCCCTCACATCGACGCGAACGACCCGGCGACCGGCGCCTCAAAGGAGAGGGAAGACCATGCTCAAGCAAGTACGCCACCGGCCGGTCGGCGGATGGCACAGAGTCGCCATCGCCCTTCTGACACTGCTGGGAGGCATTGCGGCGCTCCTGATCCCGGCGACCGCGGCGCAGGCGGCCACGGTGTCGTTCAGCACGGGTGCCGCCCGGACCGACCAGAACGGCAACGCGCTGCAACTGCACGGCCTCGGCATCATCAAGGTGGGAAGCACGTGGTACGGGTTCGGAGAGGACAAGACCGGCGAGACCTCGGCGGACACGTCGTTCCAGAACATCACGTGCTACACCTCGACCGACCTCGCCAACTGGACGTACCAGTCTCAGGCGTTGTCCCGGCAGAGCAGCGGCGATCTGGGCCCCGGTCGGGTCGTGGAGCGGCCCAAGGTCATCTACAACGCGTCGACCGGCACGTACGTGATGTACATGCACATCGACAGCACGAACTACTCCGAGGCCAAGGTCGGTGTGGCCACCAGCAGCACTCCCTGCGGCCCCTACACCTACCGGGGCAGCTTCCGGCCGCTGGGCAACCTCAGCCGTGACCTCGGCCTGTTCCAGGACACCGACGGAACCGGTTACCTGCTGAGCGAGGACCGCAACAACGGCCTGCGCATCGACAAGCTCTCCGCCGACTACCTGTCCGTGGACAGCGCGGTCACGGTCCTGGGCGGCAGTGGCAGCAGCAGCGTCGAGGCGCCCGCCATGGTGAAGGTCAACGGGGTGTACTACGTGTTCGGTTCCCACCTGACGGGCTGGAGCCTGAACGACAACATCTACGCCACCGCCACGTCACTGGGCGGTCCCTGGTCGTCGTTCCGGAACTTCGCGGCGCCCGGCACCCACACCTACGGCAGCCAGACGGCGAACGTCATCACCGTCCAGGGCTCCTCCGGCACTTCCTACGTCTACGCCGGTGACCGCTGGAACACCTCAGACCTCGGCTCCTCGCAGCTGATCTGGCTGCCGATGACCATCAGGGGAACGACGGTGAACGTCGGCCAGTACCCCACCTGGTCCCTCGATGCCGCCGCCGGCACCTGGACGGCCGGCAGCGGGCTGCCCACCGCGGGGATCCACACACTGACCAACCCCAACAGCTCCATGGTCATGGACGTCGCGAGCGGCTCCACGGCGAGCGGCGCCAAGATCATCCAGTGGCCGTCCAACGGCGGTGCCAATCAGCAGTGGACCCTCACCAAGATGGCGGACAACATCTACACGCTGAAGAGCGTGAAGAGCGGCCTGTGTCTGGACGTGCCGAACCAATCGGCCACCACCGGCGTGCAGTTGCAGCAGTGGACCTGCAACGGCGGGACCAACCAGCAATGGTTCCTCGACCTGGTCGGCAGCTACAGCGGCAGCACGTACATGCTCGCCGGCGTGGGCAGCGACCTCAACCTCGGCATCAACGGCGCCTCGACCACCCAGGGCGCGGCGGTGGTCCAGGAGACGGGCACCGGCGCGACGAGCCAGCAGTGGAGTCTGTCGTGACCCCAGGTGGGTGAGCCGTCACCTCAGGCCACCCGCTGCAGCGGCATCCACGCCCCGCGCGCGTCCCTCCACGCGCACGGGGCGCCGGCCCAAGCACGACCGCCTCGCTGGTCAGCCACCCGGTGCACCGGCGGGACGCGCCGACGGAAACAATTCAGCGGGTGATCTTGGCTCGTGAGTGGTCGGTTGAGGCCGCTCGCGGGCAGGAAGGCTGAGCCCGCTCCGGGACGGTCCGGAGCCTCCATCAGGCCCGGCGCGGTGCACCGCGCCAGGGCCGCAGCTTCGCCACGATTCGTGTCTCTTCAGGTGGAAACCCTCGCCTGGCGGGAAATGCTCAGGTAACCGTGACCTTGATCGTGTGCCAGCCGGTTGCCCCGTCGGGCAACGGCTTGTGCGCCTTTCCTGTCTGCACCTGGCCGGTGCTGTCGGTGGCGCGTACTTGCAGCCGATGCTTGCCGGGCGTCGCCTGCCAGGGCCAGCTCCACTGCCGCCAGGTGTCCACCGACGGCACCGCCGAGAGCTGTGCCTGCTGCCATGGGCCGTCATCCACCCGGACCTCCACGGCGGACACGCCGCGATGTTGCGCCCACGCCACCCCGGCCACCATCACCCGGCCTTGCTCCAGACGCTTGCCCGCGGCCGGCGTATCGATCCGCGACTGCGTCTTCACCGGGGCCAGCGCCGCATAGTCTCGCCGTACCCAATACGCGCTGAAGTCCGAGAAGCGACTCAGCTCCAGCTCCGTCAGCCACTTCGTCGCCGATACGTATCCGTACAGCCCGGGCACCACCATCCGGACCGGAAACCCGTGCTCGACCGGCAGTGGCTCCCCGTTCATCCCGACCGCCAGCAACGCGTCCCGCCCATCGCGCAGCGCCGCCGTCGGCGTACCGGCCGTGTAGCCGTCCACGGAACGGCTCACCACCTGATCCGCCCGGTCATCCGGCTCGACTTCATCCAGCAGATCTTTGATCGGTACCCCCAACCACCGCGCGTTACCGACCAACTCGCCACCGACCTCATTGGACACACACGACAGCGTGATGTACCGCTCCACCATCGGCCGTGCCAGCAATTGTTCGTACGTCAGCGTCAGCGGCCGTTCCACCCGGCCATGAATCCTCAAACGCCAGCCCTGCGGCTCCATCTGTGGCACCGTCAAAGCGGTGTCGATCCGGTAGAAGTCCGCAGTCCTGGTCACGAACGGCTCCACTCCGGGGACCTGGGCGGAGACCTTGGCGGGCAAGGGCGGTGCCGGGCTCGACGGCGGCGGAAGAACAACTGCGGCCCGTGCCGCGGCCACACGCTGTGCCCACAGCCGACGTCCACCCGGTACGGCCACCACGGCCGCACCGATCGCCCCGCCCGCCAGCACGAGAAACCGCCGCCGGCCCGGTGGCTGTCGCGCGCCGTCCACCACCGGGACGCCGACATCCGACGACGGCGAACGGGCGCCCGGCACCGGCGTAGGGCCTTCCTGCACCGCCATGTCCGTATCCGGGCCGGTGTCGTCCCGCGGGTCCGGCGCCGATGCCGCCGCACGGCGCGGCAGGGTGCGACGCAGCAGCACCAAAAGGCCCGCCGCGGTCAGTGCACCGGCCACCGTCGGCAGGGGGTACGCCCAGGTGGCGCTCGCCCGGGTGGCTGACGCAAGGACGCCGATCACCCCGAACACAGCGACGCCGGCCAGCCCGTAGCTGAGCCGGCGCATGGCCAGTACGCCGATGACCGCGGCGAAGAGGGCCAGCACCAGCACGATTCCCGCCTGCAACGCCAGCTTGTCGTACGTGTAGAACACCGTGACCGCGAACTCCTTGACCGGAGTCGGCGCGGCGTCCACGGCAACACCCCCCACCGCCACGAGGGGCGCTGAGGGCCCGCCCGTCGCGGCTGCCACCAGCTCACCAACGCCCAGGGCGAGCGCGGTGGCCGCGACGCCGGCAAGCTCGCCGTACCACTGCTCGGGCGGCTTCTCCGGTGCCGGCCGACCTGCCATCTGAGTCTCCACGTCGCTATCGGAAAGTGGGCAGGCGCTTATCGGCTGACCCGGCGCAGCCGGGCGAATCCGACACCCAGCAGAACCAGACCGACGATCGCCACGACCGGACCGACGACCGCCCACAACGTCACGCCGCTCATCGCCGAGCCCCGCATGACATCGAGTCCCTGCAAGGTCCAGGTCACACCGCCAAAGATCAGCAATGCGCCGAAGGCGAGGACGAGCCAGTTCTTCTTCAAGGGGTACCTCCAGGTGGGAACCAGGTTCTCGACAACGAGCGTGGCGGTTGCGTGGCGCGGCGGCGACAACGGTTGAGTGGACTCCGTCGTCCACCGATCGACGTACCCACGGCTCCACCGGTGCGTGGACGTTCCCCGGCGTCGGGCGCGGCACCCTGGACATGGGCGCCCGTACACTGGCGGCCAGATCTCGGCGGGCGAAGGTGGGCAGGCGTGGCAGTACGCAGCACCGTCGACTTCGGATACCGCTACCGCGCCGGATGGCATGTCCTCGTCGGAGCCGTCGCGATACCCCTTGCCGTTGCCATAGCGGCCGACGTCACCGTGGCGCTCGGACAACGCCTGCTTGCCCTCACTACGCTCGTCGTCATCGTCGCCTGGTACGCCTTTGTCGCACCGCAGGCCATGGAAAACCGCGACGAGCGTTGGGGGGTGGCCTACTTCGCCGCCCTGGCGTTCGCGTTCCCGCTTCTGCTCGCCATCGCCCCGATGGGTGGCGCACTGCTGTTCGCGCTCTGCCCACAGCTGTTCGTCATGGTCGCGAGGTGGCGGGTACGTATACCGCTGCTGTTGATCCTCTACGCCGAACTCGCCTGGGCCATGTTGGCGCGGGTCGGAGTGAGCCGCTACACGCTGGCGATGGTCGGCGTGAGCGTTCTGGTACCCATGACCGTGACGGTCCTGGTGGGCGCCTATCTGACCGGCATCCGCGAACAGAACCGCAAACGGGCCGCGCTGATCGAGGAACTGACCCGGACACGGGCCGCACTGGAACGCGCTGGCCACGAGGCAGGCGTCCATGCCGAACGGGAACGCCTGGCCGCCGAGATCCACGACACCCTGGCGCAGGGCTTCACCAGCATCCTCATGCTCGCCCAGGCAGCACGGACGACCCTGCCCCGTGATCCGACGACCGCCGACGGCCAGCTCGACATCCTGGAAAAGACCGCACGCGAGAACCTCGCGGAGGCACGCTCACTGATCGCCGCACTTGCGCCGGTCGACCTGACCGGCCGCAGCCTCGCGGATGCGCTGGACCGTCTCGCCGCCCGGCATACCCGCGACACGGGTACGCGCGTCGAGGTGTCCATCGTCGGCGAACGGTCCAGCGCACCCACCGGCACCGACATCGCCCTGCTGCGCACCGCGCAGGAGGCCCTGGCCAACGTCGGCAAGCACGCCGACGCCACGACAGTGCGGATCGAACTCGGCCATAAAAACGGCCTCATGACACTGAACGTGACCGATGACGGCCAGGGCTTCGACCCCGCCACCATCCGAGGTGGATACGGCCTGCTCGGCATTCGCAGCCGCGCCAACACGCTGGGAGGAACCTGCACCGTGCGATCGACTCCCGGCCAGGGCAGCACGGTACGGGTAGAACTGCCGATGGCCCCGACCGAGCAGGCGGCGCGTAGCCTACGGCCTGTGCGTGATCTCAGCTCCACACCCGACCACTGAGCAGGCGGAACCGGCTCGATGACCGTCAACATCCTGATCGTCGATGACCACCCCGTCGTACGCTTCGGCCTCCGCGGCATGCTCGAGGCCTACGACGATTTGCGGGTCGTGGGCGAGGCCGGCTCCGGCGACGAGGCGATCGTCCTCGCCTCCGCGACGCACCCGGACGTCGTCCTGATGGACCTGCGGATGCCGGGCACCGATGGCGCCACCGCCACGGCGCGCATCCGCCAGGAGCACCCCGGCATCCGCGTGCTCGTGCTGACCACCTACGAAGGTGACGCCGACATCCTGCCGGCGATCGAGGCCGGCGCCACCGGTTACCTCCTCAAGGACACCCCGATCGGTACCCTGACCGACGCGATCCGGGCGGCGGCCCGCGGCGAAACCGTCCTCGCTCCGCCGGTGGCCGCCCGGCTGGTGACTCATATGCAGGCGCCGGCCGAGGAGCAGTTGACCCCCCGCGAGGTTCAGGTACTCGGCCTCGTCGCGCGCGGCCTCTCCAACAGCGAGATCGGCCGGCAGCTCTACATCGGCGAAGCGACAGTGAAGACGCACCTACTGCGAACGTTCGTCAAGCTGGGTGTCAACGACCGCACCGCAGCCGTCACCGTCGCTCTCTCGCGCGGCATCCTCACCTCACCACACCCGTGACGCTCGGCATTCGGCCAAGCAGCGTCTGCGGTTCGCAGGCCCGGTGATCACGTCGACGGCGTTCCGACGATGGGCGGCGAAGGTGGACGCCGGTGTCGGCGTCGCGGGAGTGCGGGGCCGCCAGGAGTTCGCGGTGCTCCTCCAGGATGCGGGTCAGGTAGCCCTCGGTGCGGTAGCCAATCCGGGTCGCACGATGTTCGGGCGGACCATCTCACGCTTGTCGGCAAAGGGGCTTGGCGATCCTGCGTGACACGGTCGTCCTCTGAGGTGAGCGCTCGTCGGTCCGGGCACCTGCCGGGGTACGCAGAGTTGCATTGTTCCGGACGGGATGTCGGAGATGCCGATCCCACCGCAAGGTTTGCGACCGCACGGCGGAGGGCCGCGTTCCAGGCCGGTGATGACGCTCTCGACGGCGGGCACAGAACCGCACCGACGCCGGTCCTCGTGGCCACCCGGGACTGCGGATGACGCTCCTGTCAAAGTCCCCGCGTTCCCCGGGCCGAGCCCTTCCGAGATCGCGTCGCCGACCCGATCTCGGGATGTCAGCCCTGGAGCTGCGTGCTCACCGTGTCACGCAGGGGCGTGGTGGGACGCCTACCCACGACCTCGACGAACCGCCAGGCCAACGACATGATCGCCGACGGTTTCGGCCCCGGCTTCAACGGCCCGCTCGTCCTCGCCGTCCAGGCCCCCACCGCGGCCGACAAGGCGGCCGAGGCGAAGCTGGTGACCGCTCTCGAACAGGTCGACGGCGTCGCCAGTGCCGCTGCGGCTCCCATTAAGGAGGGACAGACGGTCGGTGTCGTCTCCGTCGTCCCGGCGACCTCTCCGCAGTCGGCGGCCACCTCAGACCTGATCCACCACCTGCGGGTCAAGGTGATACCGCCGGCCGAGCAGGGCACGTCGATGAAGGTCTACGTGGGCGGTGTCACCGCGAGCAACGACGATCTCGCGTCGGTCCTGATGGGCAAGCTCCCGCTGTTCGTCCTGGTGATCGCCGCGATCGGCTTCCTGCTGCTGACCGTCGCCTTCCGCAGCCTGCTCATCCCCGCCGTGGGGGCAGCGGCTGGGCATCGCCATCACCGCAGATCTCGCCGTCCTCTGCGTCGCTCTCTAGGCGGCTGCCTCCCTGCTGGTCCCGTCCACCACCACAGTCGACGGCCTCGACGCAGACAAGCCATCAGCCCCGGCGCCTTCTGAAGGCTCATCAGTCGATTGCTGTGACCTGCCAAGCGCTCGCAGCCCCGCTGAACCGAGCGCCGGACAACCTGCTCGTTCGAATCCGGGTGCCGAAGATCAGCAATGATCCCGGGGCACTTCACTGTCTCTTCGGCAGGCCCTTTCATCGGTTTCGTCAGCGGCTCCTGGGATAACATCACGCAGGCTGTTGATCGTCGCGGCAGCCCTGATACCGAAGAGGGAGCCATGTGGCGCACGCTGGCCGGTGTGGTGTCCGGTCTGCTCGTGCTGTTCGTCGGCAGTCTCGCCTTCAACGCGGCGTCCGGGCAAAGCCATTGGCCAGGACCGCTCGACCTCGTGCGGGTCCACCCGTGGCTGGTGCTCCTCCTCCTGATACCTGTGTCGCTGATCGGGCTGTGGCAGGCGCCGCGCCGCGACCGCGGGCAGCACTCGCCCGCGCCCATGACGTACCAACTGCCGCCGCGCAACACCGACTTCACTGCCCGCGACGCCACGCTGCGGGATCTGCGGCAGCGCCTCACCTCGGCGAACGGTGTCGCGATGCTGGTCGTGCGCGGGATGGGCGGTGTCGGCAAGACCCAACTCGCGGTCGAATACGCCTACCGACACATCGAGAAGTACCGGTTCGTCGCGTTCGTGCATGCCGGGGACGCCGATCGGGTGGCGTCGCAGTTCGTGTCCCTGGCCGGGGAGCTGGGGCTGGCGGAAGCAACCTTCGACCAGGTCATCCCGCGGGTGTACGGCAAGTTGGCGGACCGCAGGCCCTGGCTGATCATCTTCGACAACGGGGAGGAACAGAACACTCTCACGCACGCGCTGCCGTCGGGTGGCCTGGCGGCCAACGGCCATGTCATCGTCACCACCAGGGTGAGGAACTGGTCGGGCAGTGGCGGTGTGATCGGCTTGGACGTGTTCGCCAGGCAGGAGTCGGTGAGCCTGCTGACGCGTCGGGTGCCCGGCATGACCGCGGCGGTGGCGGACCGGATCGCCGAGGAACTGGGGGATCTGCCGCTGGCGTTGGAGCAGGCAGCCGGGTACATGGAGTACAACCAGACTGCGCCCGACGACTACCTGATGCTGCTGACGTCCCGGCTGGAGGAGATGATCTCGCTGGGCGCGCCGGGCGACCGGTCGGCGGTCGCGGTCGGGGCCCTGTGGCAGCTCAGTGTGCGAAGGCTGGAGGCGGAGCGGCCGCAGGCAGTGCGGATGCTGAGGCTGTGTGCCCTACTGGCGCCGGAGCCGATCCCGCTGGACCTGTTCACCCGTAGTCCCGAGATCCTGAACGTGGGCGCCGCCGATCCGCTGGAGTGGGACAGGACGGTCGGTGCCCTGGCCGGTCTGGGACTCGCGCGGCGCGGGAACGCGTCCCTGGTGGTGCACCGGCTGGTGCAGGCCGCCGTTCGGGCCGATATGCCGGAGGAGGCGCACGCCGACGCCCGGGTCCAGTTGTGCCGGGCGCTGGTCGCGGCCGTGCCGCACGATGTCCACGGTGACCCGGACGCGCGGCCGCGCTGGCAGGGGTTGCTCTCGCATGTCCTTGCGGTGACCAAGGACGATCCACCGGCCGAGTGCGCTGCGGAGACGGCGGTCCTGCTCAGGCTGGCGTCGGAATTCCTCATCCAGATCGGGGACTACCAGATGGCGCTGCCTCTGTGTGAGCGTGCCCTCGCGATCGACGAGTCGATCGGGGGCCGGGATGCGGAGACCGGCTTCGATCTGATCACTCTGGCGCAGATCCACCGGGAGCTCCACGCGCCGGAGAGGGCCCGCCCACTGGTGGAACGCGCGCTGCGGCTGCACGAGTCCTGCCTGCCGGCGAACGATCCCGCCATCGCAACGGACCTGGCCACGCTCGCGCGCACGCTGTGCCTCCTCGGTGAGCACCATGCGGCGCTGCCACTGGCCGAGCGGGCGCTGCGGATCGACGAGGCGGCGCTCGGGCCGAACGACCCGTACGTGAGCTTCGACCTGGTTGCACTGGCGAACGTCCATGTCGACCTCGGCGACCACGAGGCGGCCCTGCCGCTGATCTCACGGGCGCTGGAGATCCGCGAGGCCGTCTATGCGCCGGACCACCTGTACATCGGCTACGTCCTCATCTTCCAGGCCCAGGTCCTGCACGCGATGAACAACCCGACCGCCGTGGATTTCGCGCGCCGGGGTGCACAGATCCTGCAGACCCGGCTGGGCCGGACCCACCCCAAGACCGAGGATGCCTTCGCTCTGGTCGACCGGCTGCCGTGACTGACGTGACAAGTGACACCGAGGCCGCCCGGGCTCAGGCCGGTGGGGTCAAGCTCACCGGGGAGGGCGGCCTCCCTGCAGCAGCTGACAGGCGGGTGCTGGAGTCCGCGCTGGAGGGCGAAGCTCACTGATCACCGGGCTCGTGCCCCAGGTGATCAGTGAGTTTGCCGCATTTCATCGACTCCACCTACTACGTCTACCTGCCCGGCTTCGAGAACTGCGATCTGGAGACCGCTACGTCCCTGACACCCTGAGCCCCTGACGCGAGACCCGGCACCTCTCCTGGTGCCGGGCCCCGCCTACGTCACCGGCCGCCGACCGGCACTGCTCACTCTGCCAACCGGGCGGCGAGAAGCGGCCCCTCCAGCACCTCGGCCCGCGGCAGGTCCAGTCCGAACACCGATCTGGAGTTCGTTGCCGAGCGTGTCCGCATCTGGCATGCGGTCCGCAACTCGGCCCACCGGGACCTGGAAGAGCGCGATGATCACGACTGGGCGATCAGCAGCCGATGGTGGACAGCACTGACGCGAGCGTCACTACTTCTTGGGCGCGGTCTGCCGCAGGAATCATCCGGGTGTGCCGTCGTCAGGCGTACCGTGCCAGGGCCTGGTCAACCTGGTCCGCGCTCGCCTCGACCCGATATTCCTCCAGGGTCAAGATGCGCAGCCCGCCGTGGAGCCGTTGTACAACAGCCACGAGGGCCCTGGTATGCGTGTGCCCGGGCGTGGCCACAGCAGGAGGGCGCCATCGCACGACTGAAGTCCTGGCAACTGCTACGGCGAGCACGCTGCTCGAGCAACCGCATCAGCAGGCTCGTGGCAGCCGTACCCACCCTCTTGACCTGCCAATACACAGGAGGCTCAGTGACTCCCAGGCACCCGCGTCCTCAACCACAACCAGTTGAGGGGAACCCCGACGGCCGAGCTGCCTCCAGAACCTGCCGCGTGGTCCAAGCTCCACCCGCCGTGTGGGACCTGCCACCAGCCCGGCTGGCCATGGAATAGATCACGCGCCACGACCTTCCCACCCCACCTCCTACTCAACCGACACGGAGCAGCTCCATGACGAGCACAACTCCCGCCGTACGTACGGCCGGCACAGATGTGTCCGCGCTGCTGGTCGAGGCGCGGCGGGAGGGGGACAGCATCGCGAACCGGGGCATCGTCTCCGCCCCACGTGCCGTCGCCGACATTCTCACCACACCGAAGGAGCTGGCCCCCACCATGAGCACGCCCGCACCCTCGCCGCAGCGCTCGACGACAGGGAACACTCCGAGCTCCACGAGCTGATTGAGCGGACCGAGGCCCGCTCCGACTCCCGGCCGCGGGCGGACCTGGCGTACGAACACCTGCTGGTACTGGTCAGCCAGTTGCAGGAGCTGCTGCGCTGGCTGGAGCGAGCGCACGGCATCTCGTCTCGACCCACACAGGCAGCCGCCGCCAGGCGCCGCGGCCGCAAAGAACCTCACCCGGACCAACTGGGGTAACGGTCTGTATATGGTGCCAATCGGCACCCCAACGCAACGAAGGGGATCACACGCACCTGATGACGGATACACGTCTCAGACACGCACATAATTGGCTACAGTCGGAAATCACCTGATCCTTCCGCGGTGTCATGCTTCGATGTTTCGGTGGGTGAGCATGCGATCGACACGCCTCCCCAGGACCGTGCTGGCCTCCTGGAGCACACGGGTCCTGCTGTGGTCGATGACCGTCTTCTTCATCACGGCTCCCCTCTGGATCTATTTCGCCATCTTTCGCGGGCACCCTGACGATCAGTCCGCCAAGAACTTCGAAGCCATCGTCAGCTGGTCCAACATTCTGGCCTGCAGCGGGGGCTTTATCGGCATCACCGTGTCCGTCTTTCTTGCCCGCGCTTCATCCGTGGACTGGAAGATGAAGCTGGCCAAAGCCGTTCGCAGTCAGGAAGGGGAGGTCGAAGGGCATCGGCTTGGCCTCAGCCAAGTCCGGTCAGATGCGGCCAGGTCCGCCTACACCGTTGAACACGAGGTGCGATTTCGTGATGCCGGCGGCCCCGTCCGCATCGACATCTGCGACTTCTTCGAGAACGAAGCCGGGGGTCGGTTGGTCATCCTCGGTCCCGCGGGAGCGGGCAAGACGGTCCTCGCGGTCAAACTGACCCTGGCACTCCTGGGCAAATCCCAGCCCGGTGACGCGGTGCCGGTCCGATTCGACCTCTCCGGCTGGCACCCCGACCGCGACATTGGCGAATGGCTCGTCACGCAGCTCACCATCCACTACGGGGTGCCGCCCAATCAGGCAGAGACCCTCATCGACGACTTCGAGGTCATGCCGATCCTCGACGGCCTCGACGAAATCTCCGTCGAGAAGGAGGTCCTCGCCAAGGCCGTGGGAGCCATCAATGCTTACCTCGCGGTCAGGAGCTACCAACACTTCGTGGTCACCTGTCGGAACAATGTCTTCTCCGACATCGGCCAGCACATCGAAACGAGTCACGAGATCACAATTCTGCCGCTCGTAGCGGAGGAGATAGTTGGCTTCATTCGGGGGACCACGCGCGAAGAATGGAAAATCCGGGCGTGGCAACCTGTCCTGGACGCGGTGACCGCTGGTGTTCCGGCCGTGCTCCATGCCTTCGGCACTCCGTGGCGGCTGACCCTGGCCGTCACCTACTTCCTTGACACCATGGAGACCCGCGACCTCGTGCCCGGCGAGGGCGAAGACCACGACGACTACTCCCGCCGGGTAGGCGCCCTGTTGATCGAGACCTTCGCCCCGGCGCGAGCGCGGATCCATGCCATCGAGACCAGGGAGAAGGCTGAAACCTGGTGCCGGTTCATCGCCGAAGACCTCGATCTCCAGGTCGACAGGGGCGGTCCTCGGCAGGACATCATCGCGCATTATGCGGCGGATCAAGCCGCCGGTTCCGAGCTTCTCCACCGCTCCTTGGCGTTCGCCTTCCTCTGGCTGGCCGGCATCTTCGGGAGCGGCGTACTGATGCTCCTGGCCTGGGGCCTTGATGCCGTCAGCGGCACCGCGATCGTCCCGAGCGCCCGGTCAGGACTTGCCGCTCTGGCACGTCCGCACCTTGCTGGCCCCGCCGTCGCGATCCTTCTGGGTGTGGGAGTCTCCCTCGCTCTGATCCCCGGTGTGCCCAGAGCGCGCAAGACGACGCGCCGACTGCTTCGCAGGCCCGCCCGAGCGCTCCGGGCCGTGATCTTCGAGAACCTCCAGGCAGCCTGGATTGCCTCCATCGGATTCGTCATGTGGTGTCTGCTGGTTCCCGTCCTCTACTGGCCCTTCGCCTATCTGATGGCATGGCCCATTGCAGGGGCCACTCCCGCGGTCCGGATCGCTCTGATCGCCGGGTTGATCCCCGCCGCCGCCCTCGGCTCCTCAGGCGCCCTGGCGACTTTCAGGAAGTACGTCTTCGGGGCGTGGTACGGCGATTTCCTGACCACAGACGTTGAGCGGACCCTCCAGTCGACCGGGTCCCAGCCTCTCTCAGCGAACTGGACGTTCCCCAGTCCGGAGATCGATCAGATCCTCGGGACGCCCCTCACCCGCCGCAATTGGCCCGCGGCCATCGAGACCTTCCTCATCGACGGATACGAGGCCGGGATCTTCCGCCGGTCAGGAGGGGTGTACCAATTCCGTCACCGGCAATTACAGGACTGGTACTCACACCAGGTCGACCCGCTGCTGGCCTGGGACACCGAACTACCGCTGCCCCGCAATGAAAATGCCACCATGCAACTCACCCACCGAGTGAACATGCTCTACGCGGGGGAAGGCAGCTCAGCGGCCCAGCGCCTGCTCCTGGGCGGACATCAGAGGCAGGCGCGGGACGAGAGCCGCCGCGCCAACGCTGCAGACGTGAGCAGGCTCATCAAACCTCCCGGAGTACTGCCTCAATGCGATGCGAACGCCATCAACGCGCTCTTCGCAGCTCAAGACGAAGCCAGGGCGACCGGATCGGCCGCCATCCAGCCATGGCACCTGCTCGTCGCTCTACTCTCCGACATCCAGACCCGCCATCCCGACTGCCCGGCCGACATCGACCAGATCCGCGGCGCTCTGCGGCCCAACCGGACGATATCCCCGGACGAATCACCCAGCCATATCCCCCTCGCCCAGGGCCTCAGAAATATCCTCATTGCCGCTCCGCGCCGATGGAACAAGCGGATCAGGCCGGAGTTCCTGGTCAATGACCTCCTGAACCCCGACAACGCCTCCGCCCGCCAGGCGATCCTGGCGCTCCGGTTCCCGGTCGATACCGAACCACGCATCCGCGCTTGGCTCGCCGATTCCATTCCCCGGCTCCTCTCAGGCGATCCCGGCGACGAACCTGGCCCGCTCACTGACCTCGCCGAACTGATGCTCCGGATCGATCGCCCCGAAGACGCTGAACGTGCGGCCCGTGAGGCCATCGCCCTCGATCCCAGTGGCGCAAGAGCCCACTACGTCCGGGGGAACGCCTTCGAGGAATTGGGCCAGTATGACGAGGCCGAGGCAGCCTTCCGCCAATCCATCCGACTCGACGCCCAAGACCCGGCCCCCTGCCGCGCCTTAGGCAACCTGATGAACCGTCTGGACCGGTTCGACGAGGCTGCAGCCGCCTATTTTGGGGTCATCAGACTCGACCCCGGCGATGCCCTCACCCACCGGGATCTCGGGCATGCCATGATGCAGCAGCACCAATTCGATGCGGCTGTGGGCGCCTACCTCAGAGCCATCGACCTCGACACCCGCGCCCCAGGACTCGACCATGCCCTCGGAAATGCGTTCTGCCATCTCGGCCGGTTCGACGATGCCGAGGTCGCCTACCGCAATGCACTCTGGGTTCGTTCCAATGACGTGATGGCCCATCGGCGGCTGGGTGAACTAATGCTGTTCACTGGCCGAGTGGACGAGGCGCGACAGCACTTGGAACAGGCTGGCCCGACGGCGGATGTCGAACTGTTGCGCTGGCTCGCGGATAGGACGGACCGCCCGGACGAAGGCTCACTCCACACCCCGGCCACGGTCTTGGCCGCTCTGGAGCAGCCCTGGCCACCTGGTCATCCCCGCCCGTCCTCCTTCGCCCTGGCGGAGATCCGCGCCCTGGCGCTCGCTGGTCGCGGGCAGGGGATAAGGGCGGCATGGGCCCTGAACACGGCGACCGACTCCCGCAAACCCGACGACCGGTTCTGCCGGCCGCTCTACGACCTGCTCGCCCGACCTCGTCCGGTGTCCGGGCTGGAACGGCTCCTGTCGGTGTGGCGGGAAATCCTCGCTGAGGACTCGACGGCGGCAGGCCCGTGGGGTGGCCCGGCACCCTCGCACAACGGATGACTTCGAAGAACACACGCGCTTCAGGTCGGTGGCAGACCAGGGCTCCGGCGTTGTCGCGTGACGCCCAGTTCGTGACGATCTGTCAACTCAGCGGTGCCCCGAACGTGGACAGGCACGGCTTCCAAGATCATGGAGTTCTCTACGCCCTACGTCATCTGGGGCCAGCGAGCACTTCACGCAGGTCAGGCCGTGTGGACCGTCGTCAGGCACGTAAGAGGAGGTGTCGGGGCCGACGGGGCTTGGTCAACTCTGTTTTGTAGAAGTCGATCTTGGATTCCATGAGCGCGCTGTCCAGGGCGTCGCCGACGGTGCCGATCGAGTCATCGATACCGGCCTCGATAAGGTGCGCGGTGAACGCGAAAGACGTGTACTGACCGGGTTCAACCGGTCGTAGCAACACTCTTGCTCAGAGGGGCGTGTTGTGGGACGACCAGCGGGTTGGATGACGGAGTTGACCGGTCGGTCACCGATGAAGTGGCCGGGGCGGCCCTCGACTCGGCGTGAGATCGAGCGGCTGTTCTGGGGCGAGATCGCCAAGGGTCTGACCAGTGGGGACGCGGCGGTCGCTGTCGGAGCCGCGCCAGCGGTGGGAACGCGGTGGTTCCGACACGCTGGCGGAATGCCTCAGATCAACCTGACCGTCTCGGGCCGCTCGCTCGTTCGCCGAACGGGAGGAGATCGCTCTGCTGTGCGTGCAGGGCGCCGGGGTACAGGAGATCGCTGGACGGCTGGGCCGGTCACCATCAACGATCTCCCGCGAGCTGCGGCGCAACGCGGCCACACGCGGTGGCAGTCTCGAGTACCGGGCCTCGGTGGCTCGACCATGAGTTGCGGCGGATCCGCGAGGTCCCGGCTCGGCCGCCGGGTGGCGAAGACGAGTCCGACCAACTCTTTCCAGGCGGCGGGCGACGAACGCGAGTACCTGCGCCGAGGCGCGATCGAGCCACTGCTCGTCGTCGATGACGCAGATCAACGGCTGTTCCTCGGCAGCAGCGGCAAGCAGGCCCAGGACGTCCAGGCCTCCGAAGAAGCGATTCGGCGCCCTGCCCGGGCTGAGGCCGAAGAACGTGCGCAGGGTGTCGCGCTGCGGGGCCGGCAGCCGGTCCAGCATGGGTGCCAATAGCTGGTGCAGCGCGGCGAACGGCAGATCCATCTCCGCCTGCACACCGGTGGCGCGCACGAGGCGAACACCCGATGTGTCGTCGACCAGCCAGTCCAACAGCGCCGTCTTGCCCACGCCCGGCTCACCACTGACGACGAGAGCCCGGCTCTTCCCGGCGCGAACGGCGTCCACAAGGGCTCTGAAGGCCTTGCGCTCACGGCGTCGACCTATCAGCCGCGTACCACTGCGTCCCAGAACCGGACGGTAGTCCTGGCCCAAGGTATGACGCCGGATGCCCATCACTCATGACCTGCCAGGCCTGTCCACGCAAGTCAGGGCAGAACGGTGTGCCCAGTGAAGCCGCGTTCCGCGCCTGCACGCAGGCACCTGGCCCTGGCGGCGCCGAGTCGCCTCCCATCGGGTCACGCAGCACAGATCGCGAAAGTTGATGCATCACCCAAGGAGGTGCTTGACTTGAATCACACGTCAACGTCACGGGTTCCGCGGAGGCACATGATGCAGGCACAGCAGCAGATCTCGCGCCGAACCGTCGCACGGATCGAGGACAGGATCCATCTCGGCCCGGACGCTCAGGTCGACGACAAAAGCTTGATGTTCTCTGCGCAGGACCCGGCACTGACCGACCCTTTCCTGGTGCTGGTCGAGGACCTGTTCTCTGAGCCCGGCTTCGAGTGGCACCCGCACCGGGGCCTTGAGACGGTGACGCTGGTGCGGGACGGTGTGCTGGAGCACGGCGACAGCATCGGGAACAGCGGCACACTGACCACGACCAGCTCGGCGCTCACCCATTGGCCGATCTCCGGCTCACTGATCACCATGGAGCCCGGCCGGAGCCTCGACCACTTCCTGCCCGGTCAGGACCGAGCGTTCTTCACCGTGCTCGCCGGCGCCGTGAGCGTCGCCGATCGCACCGTGACCGCGGGGCAGACGGCCTGGTCCGATCCTCTGTCGGACGCCGACCTGTCCGTCATCGGCCTGCGAACCGGTGACGGAGACGCCCCCAGCGAGGTCCTGACGTTCAGCGGCCCACCCATCCGACAGCCCGTCGCGATGGGCGGGCCCATGGTCATGAACACCCGGGCCGAGATCGAGCAGGCGTTCCGCGACTTCCACGCCGGCAGTTTTGGCGCCGTTCCGCGCCAAGCCCGGCTGCAGTATCGATGAATTCAGGAATCGCGCGCCCGTGGATCGGCTTCCTCCACTTGCCGCGCCCCGTCTGTTCGCCGACTGGAAGAGCAGGTCCGCACCTGTGTCGGCCGTATGCGCGCGCTCGCGGGCACCGAACCGGGCACACCCGGCCTTGCCGAGCCCATCGGGGAACTCAAGCGAGAGAGCCCGGAGTTCGTGCGCTGGTGGCACGACTACGACGTGCAGCCCCACCTCCGCGGTGACAAGACCTTCCATCATCCGAAGTCGGCGAGCTCACTTTGGGCTACCAGTCGATGCAGCTTGACGGAACCCCTGGCCACCGCCTCGTCATTTTCTTCGCTGAGACCGGCACACCTGAGCACGACCAGCTGATCCTCCTTGATGGTGCGACCGGCGAATTCGCCTGGAAGGCCACCGAGGAGGAGCGGAGCTGACGGCGGACGGCGGTCAGGGCTTGACCAGGACCTTCAGCGACTCGCGGTCGGCCATGGCGCGGTAGGCGTCCGGGGTGTCGTCCAGGCCGACGGTGCGGTCAAAGACCCGGCCCGGCTCGATCTTCCCCTCCAGGATGTCGGGAAGCAGTTCCTCCATGCAGGCACGGGCCGGCGCGACACCGCCCAGTCCCCCGACCGGCTCCTACACCCGGAGCCGCCCCACCATCACACCGACCCGGACCACCTCAACCACATCAGAACTCACGGGGATCTCGACGTTCGCGGCCTGGGGCTCCTTGCTGGTCGGGACGGAGGGCAACACCGGGGAGGAGTGGGCGCCAGTTGGTGCCGGAACCCAGGACGTCTGGGTGGGAGGTCGGCTCACCCGGTTCCTCTCGTCACGTCCGTGCGGCGTAGCCACCGTGCTCGCGGATGGCGTGGATCCGTTGACGTACCGGGCATCGCATCGACCTGCAGGAGCACGAGCCGCGGGCCCCGGATCAGGTGCTCCACAGCACGGTGCCCCCGTCCACGATCACCACCTTGCCGTCCTTGCGGAGGACGAGCTTCGCGCCCGGGTGGCCGAAGGTGCCCGTGGCCCAGACGGGTTTGTCGTCGCCGTTGTAGACGCAGAGGTTGCCGTCGGTCTGGAAGCGGGCCGTGTGGCCCTCACCGAAGACCATGGACGCCCATGTCGGCTTGTTGTTCTCGCCGTAGACGACGAGGTTGCCGTCCCCCTGCATGACCATCCGGATGCGGTTGGTCTTCCAGGACTCGCCGGTGGAGAGGATGTTCGTGGCCGCGATGACCGTCTGCGTCCACTCCGGTGCGCTGGGCGCCTTCGTCGCCTTCTTCGTCTGCTTGGCCGCCGGCTCCTTGCTGACGGGGGCGGCCGCCGCGGTGGTCGTCACGACCACGGGCGCGGGCTCCTCGCGCTCGGTCTCCTTCTTGGAGGGGCTCGGCGAGGCGGTCTTCTTCGAGGCCTTGGGGCTCGGCGACGGGGAGGGCGTGACGGGGTCGGGCGCCGCCACCACGGTCTGGCCCGTCTCCTGCTTGTCATCGTCCTGGTCGGCCAGGAGCGGGGGCACGGTCATGAGGACGGTCACCACGGTGGCAGTCGTGACGGCCGTCCAGCCGGTGACGGCCCATACCCGGGAGCCGGGGGTCAGGCCGCGTGGCGCGCGGGCCGGCCGGCGCCGGAAGGTGTCGGCGAAACCCTTCCCGGTCCCGGTAGCGCCGGGCGGTGGCGCGGACTTCGACGGCTGCGGCTGTGGTGACTGGTGCGGGCTGGGCTCGGGCATGGCTACGGGCTCCGGGGGGTGGGTTACGGCAGGTCCTGTTCGTCCAGCTGCATCAGCTGGGCGGAGTCGGGCGCGGTGAGTTCGGACACCCGCATGGCCTGGCGTTCGGTCATGTGCTGGAAGAGCCGGCGGGCTGTGCGGCCGTTGCCGAACTGGGCGTTGCGGGGGATGCGTTCGACATACTCGGCCAGTGCCTTGCGGGCGGCGGTGGTGAGTTCGTACCGGTGGCGCTGGGCGTGGTGCTCGACGATGCTGACGAGTTCGGCCGAGCTGTAGTCGGCGAAGGTCAGGCTGCGGGTGAAGCGGGAGGACAGACCGGGGTTGGAGCCGACGAAGCGGTTCATGTCGTCGGGGTATCCGGCGGCGATGACGACGACCTCGTCGCGGTGGTCCTCCATGAGCTTGACGAGGGTGGCGATGGCCTCGGTGCCGAAGTCGCTGGCGGCCCCGGCCGGAGCGAGCGCGTAGGCCTCGTCGATGAAGAGCACGCCGCCACGGGCCCGGAGGAAGGCCTCGGTGGTCTTGGGGCCGGTGTGGCCGACGTACTCGCCGACGAGGGCGCTGCGGTCGACCTCGACCAGGTGGCCCCGGGTGAGCAGGCCGAGGGCCTTGAGGAGGCGGCCGTAGAGGCGTGCGACGGTGGTCTTGCCGGTGCCGGGGTTGCCGGCGAAGACCAGGTGACGGCTGAGCGGCGGGGCGGGCAGTCCGGCCTGCTCGCGCAGCCGTACGGTCTGCATCAGCTTGACCATGCCGCCGACATCGCGTTTGACGCTGTCGAGGCCGACCAGTTCGCCGAGTTCGGCGAGCAGGTCTTCGAGGGTTTCCGGCTCGGTTTCGGGTTCGCCCTGCTGCCACAGTTCCTCTCCGGCGGGGGCGGTGGGGTGGCCCGGGGTGCTCGGGGTGCTGGGCTCGAAGGGGGCCGTGGGCCGGGGCGGGGGCGTGCCCGGCCGGTCCGTCAGAGTCGGGAGTACGGCCGTGCGCACGCGGATCGCCGCGCAGTCCTCGAAGACCGGTTCGGCTCCGTCGGCGAGGCCCACGTCCTGCCCGCAGTCGAAGACGCGGCAACCCCGGAAGCGCACCTCGGAGCTCTTGCCGATGTGCAGCGCGGGGAAGGCGGAGCCGGTGAGGTCGCAGTGGTCGAAGGTGCCGCTCACCAAGTCGCCGACCAGGATGGCGTTCTTGCCGCTGCCGTCGACGCGCACCCCGCTGACCTCGGCCGTGGCCCCCCGGCCCAGCACCAGGCCGCTCCCGGCGGCGCCCGACACGCCGCCGCCGGTCATCATGAGGCGGCCGCCCGCGTCGACGGTGACGCCGGCGGCGCCCGCCTCGGCGATCCTGGTGCCCAGCAGTACGGCGGCGGAGTCGGTGCCGATCTCGACACCGCTGCGGCGCTGGCCGAGGGCCGTGCAGTCGCGCAGTTCTGTGGGCCGGTCGGCGGTGGAGCGGATCCGGACGCCGGTCTCGCCGCCCGTGACGCGGACCGCGTCCAGGACCGCCCGGGCCTCGCCCTCGATGTGCACTCCGCAGGTGCGGAAGCCCTCCAGGGTGCTCTGGGCCATCTCGACCTGGGCCTCCTCGACCGCGGCCATGCCGTGGTCGCCGCTCCGGCGCACCCGGCCGCCGCTGATCATCGCGACCGCGCGCTCGCCGAAGTGCAGGGACGTGCCGCCCGCGTGGTCGACGGTCGTCTCGTCCAGCAGCACGGTCGCACTGCCCACGGCCAGCACCCCATGTCCGCCCGGTGCACCGATCCGGCAGCCGCGGGCGGTGAGACGGGCGGTGTCGGTGGCCTCCAGGCCGTTGCCGCCGGGCTCGGTGACCCGGCAGTCGGTGAGTTCCGCCCGCGCCGCGTGGGAGAGGCGTACCCCGGACCGTGCGGCCGCGTCGATCCGGCTCTCGGCGATCACGGCCTCGGCATCGTCCTGGACCAGGAGGCCGTTGCGCCCGGCTCCGGTCAGGGCGCAGTCCCGGGCCAGCAGCCGTGCCTGACCGCGGACCCGCAGCGCCGAACCGGAGACGCCCCGCACCCGCAGCCGTTCGGCGAGCAGTACGGCGGTGCCGGAGAGCACCGCACCGATGCCGTCGACCTCCTCGATCAGCGTGTCCTCGACCCGCGCGCGGGCGTCGCCGGTCAGGTGCAGGGCGGTGTTGCGGGCGTCGCCGAGCGTGGTGCGGCGCAGCAGCAGGACGCCGCCGCCGTTGACGGGGTCGGCCAGTTCGGCGGCGAGGTCGGCGTCGGATGCGAGGCTCGCGTTGGCCACCGCGGAGGAGCCCGTCGCCGAGCCGACGACCTCGATACGGCCGCCGTTCAACTCGCACTCCTGAAGCGTCAGCGCCGCCGCGTCCTCGACCCGGACCAGCGGCCCCGCGGGGTCGGTGCCGCGCAGCACCAGTCCGGTGAGCACGCAGTTGGGCGCGGTGACGGTGACGGCGGGTCGGGCGGGCGGGCAGACGACCACCGAGCCGACGCCGCCCTCGGGTTCCAGGACGACCCGGCGGGCGAGCCTGAGCGGCTCCGGGTACTCGCCGGGCTCGATGGTGACGACCGCGTCGGCGGGGGCGGCGGCCAGCGCGGCCGTGATGGTCCGGTGGGCTCCCCTGCCTTTGGCGGCCACGCGTATCAACGTCATGCGGTGGTGCCTCCGTTCGAGCCGTCGACCGGGTGGGTGTAGTAGCCGGGGCCGATCGAGACAGTGAGTTCCTTCATGAGGAACAGCTGGTAGAAGGTCTTGTCGATCAGCTTGCCGGCGGCGCCGATAGCGATGGTGTCCAGGAAGCCGCCGCGGTGGAACCAGCGCCCGCCGAGGTTGTTGGTGAGGAGCGTGCGGCCCAGGCCGGTGCTGACACCGGCGATCGCGCCGCCCGCCGCGCCGATCGCGCCCGCCAACAGCGCGTCCGTGCCGTGGAGTTTGACGGTGTTGCCGTCCTTGTCCTTCACGCCGAAGACCGCCGCTGTCGCCGCGCCACCGACGAAGCCTGCCACCACGCTGCTGCTGAGGCCTACGCCGAAGTCGTAGCTGCCCAACCGCCAGCGGAGCACCTTCTCGTTGCCGCCCCACTCGTCGCCCCAGTTCTTGTCGTTGGGGCGGCGGTTGTACGGGTTGCCCTCGTCGACCTGGCCGAGCCCGGTCCGCCACGGGCCACCGCGGTAGGCGGCGAGGTGCCCGGCGGAGAAGGTGCCCTTGACGCCGGCGCTGATGGTCGCGCCGAACGCGGCCTTGGCCACGTCGGTCACCGTGAACGGGGTGCCGGTGGCGGCCGCGACGATGCCGTAGACCGCCAGGTTCATGGTGAAGTCGAGGATCCACTCCTGGACGAACTCCACGAGGAGCTGCCGCCCGGCCCGGTAGGCGAACGGCTTGACGGTGGACACGCCGTCGATGCTCGCGCCCCACTGCCAGATGTTCGCCTCCTTCCAGGTCCGGTTGAAGCCGCGGAAGTCGGCCAGGGCGCCGGTGAAGTTGGTCTCCCGGCCGGCGAGGGAGACCCGGCCGAAGGTGTCGGTGTGCCAGACGAACCCGGCGACGGTCCGCTGGTCGATCATCGTCACGCCGTCGGTGCCGTAGCGGCGCCACTGCTTGTGCCAGTCCTCGCTCTCCAGGTAGGTGCCGTCCTGGAGTTCGATCTTCCGGCCGATCTCGACGCCGTTGTCGTACTCCTTCCACACGTGCCGGTCGATGGTGTTGAGCCCCGCCGGGTTGGCGGCGTACTCGCGCACCCGGTGGGGCACGTCGGTGAGCCACGACGTGCCGGCGGGCTTGGCCAAGATCTCCTGGACGGTGTGGTTGACGCTGGTGACCTGGTCCTTCCAGACGGCGCCGGGCTGCCAGTCGGGCAGCGGATTGCCGTCGCCGTCGATCCACTGGCGGACGCGGTCGCCGGGGCCGGTGCCGAAGGTCTTGATCGTGCCGTTCGCCTCGATCTTGTTCCAGTGCCAGGTCCGGCCGCCGGCGGGATGGGGGACGGACCAGGAGTCGATCGTGGTGCCCTTGCCCAGGAGCCGGTGGTCGCGGACCAGTTGGCCCGTGCGGTCGAAGTCCTGGAAGGACTCCCGGTCCCAGCCCCAGGCCGTGACGTCACCCCGGTGGTGGTTGAGCTTGCGGACGCCGCCGTTGCCGAGGCTGTCGGTCCAGCGCACGTTCCCGTCGAGCATGCCCGTGGAGGTGACCTGGATCGGGTTGCCGGTGCCTGCCGGGTCGGGCCAGGTGTCCTGGCGGGCGACGACGAGGCCGTGGTGGTCGTAGCGGGTCCAGTCGCCGTTGTTCAGATGGGCCGGGGTCTGCTGGCCTGGGGCCGGGCGGTATTCGACGACCGTGCCGTCGTCCAGGCCGGACCGGACGACGTTCCACTGGCGGCCCGGCACGTTCGGCGTGTACCAGTCGTTGCCGGCGGGGTTCACGGCGACCCGGTCCTGCCAGACCACCCGACGGCCGTCGATGGTGGCCGAGGTGAAGTCGGCGCCGCTGTAGGTCCGATGGCCCTGCGGTTTGCCGGTGCCCTGCGACCAGGGGAGGTAGCCGTCGTGGAGGTTCACCCCGTTCGGCATCTTCACATCGCCGACGGTGAGGGTGTCTCCGTTGAGCAGCTTGCGGCTCTCGCGGACGACGATGCCGCCGCGCAGGATGTCGGTGGTGGTGTCGCCGCTGACCAGCCGCACACCGTGGACGGGGGCGCCGCCACCCGCCGGGGTCTGGGTGAAGGTGTGGACCTGAAGCTTGCCGTCCTTCTTCAGCCAGGGCACGTTGTCGAGGTTCACGGCCCGGTAGTCGCTGCTCATCAGCGAGCGCCAGGCGACCGGGGGCCGCTGCTCGGCGAAGCGGCGGATCTCCAGGAAGTCGCCGTTCTTCAGGGTCAGTCCGGCGCCGTTCTCCTTGCCGTGCGCGGACCAGGACGTGTACTCCGCCTTGGGCACGCCGTCCGCGCCGATCTTCGTCTGGTGGAAGCGGCGCACGTCGTGCGCGGACCAGGTGAAGCGGCCCCACTTCTCGTGGACGACGACGTTCGCGCCGGACTTCGGATGAACCATCGTGTCGGTGAAGCCCCGGCCGGGGCCCCAGTCGCGGGTGCCGTTGGCGATCGGCCGGTACTCGCTGTCGTAGCGCGTCCAGGTCGTCTTCGCGAAGCTCTGGGTCAGCGGCTTGTTGTCCAGTCCGGCAAGGACGTGACCGCCGTCGGGGGTCGCCTGGAAGTGCCGGACCCGGGTGTCGACGCCCAGGGTCGTCGTCACGTCGAACCAGCTGCGGCCGCTCTCGCCCCAGTGCCGGGTGCCGAAACGGACGACCGCGCCGTTCGCGTCGTACTCGGTCCAGCCGCCGCGCTGGTTGAAGCGGCCGAAGTCGCCGACTCCGGCGGGCGAGTGGTAGGAGTCGAGCACGTGCCCGTTCGGCAGGGGCCTGCGCTCGAAGACTTCGACACCGGAGTGGCTGAGGAGCTGGACACGTCCCTCGCCGAGGCCCTTCGTGTTCAGGGTTCCGCCGTCGTACCAGCCCCGGGCGCCGGTGACCGCCTGGGGGTTTCCGGTGCCGTCCAGGCGCACGCGCTCCCAGGTCGGCTTGGTGACGCCGTCCGTCGGGTGGGTGACCTTGAGGTACTCGTTGGGCTTGAGGGTGCCCTTGTCGACGATGTTGATCCGCTGCTCGGTGATCCTGCCGAGGTTGTCGTACAGCTTGTACTCCCCCGCCCGCGTGCCCGGGAAGCCGTCGACGCGGTAACCGCCGCCCGGCTGGGGCGTGACGGTGTGGCCGCCCGCGGGAACCGGGGTCAGCTCGCCGTCGAGGAGGGTGTGGGTGTCGGTGCGGATGAAGCGGGTGCCGACCGAGTCGGTGAGCTGGATGGTGTCGAACTGGTGGGCGCCCTGGCCGTCGTGGACGCGGAACACTCCCGTGCCCGCCGTGTCCACGGCGGCGAGGTCGACCCGGCCGCCCGCGTCGACGAGGAGGATCTCGCCGTCCTGGTTGATCCGGAAGCCGGCGCCTCCTGGCCTGGCGGCGACCCGTACGTCGTCCATACGGGCCAGGTTGGCGTCGAGCAGGTCGACGGCGCCCGCCGGGTGGAGCTGCAGGGTGCGGCCGACGGGGGCGCCGCCGCCGTCGACAACGCCCCGGGTGACGGTGAGGGTGCTGCCGGGACCGGCGGTGACGGAGGCGTGCGGTACCGGGGCGCCGTTCATGTCCTTCAGCACCGGGACCGGGTTGGCGCCGGTCGTCGGGGTGTGGACGAGGCCGCTGCCCTGGGCGGGGGTGGGGGTCGTGATGTCGTCGGTGTGCACGCCCTGGGCGTTGACGGCGATGTGGTGGTCGCCCTGGTGGATCCGGAAGCCGCCGCCCTGCTGCGGGACGACGACGGCGCCGTCCAGGCGGGGCGGGGTGCCGCCGAGGCCGATCCGGATCTCGCCGCCCGCCAGCGGGCCGCCCTGGAGGGTGAGCAGGTCGTGGGTGTGGGTGCCGTTGGGGCCGTAGACCGTGGTGCGGTTGTTCGGGGCCGGTACGTGGAACTCGTTGCCTACCCGCGTGATCGCGCCCTGGTCGACGCCCGTCAGGTCGGTGCGGGCCGGCGCGCCGCCCGGTGTGTTCGGTACGAGGGCCACGTGGCCGGTGCCCTGGAGCGGGACCGCGGTGTGGGTACGGGTTCCGGCGCCGTCGAGCGCGTGGCCGGGGGTGCCGGTGAGGTCGACGTGGAGGCGGCTGCCGGCGAGCGGGCCGCCTTGGATGTCCAGTAGGTCGTGGGTGTGGTTGCCGTTGCCCGCGTCGAAGACGGTGGTGCGGTTTCCGGGGGCGGGGACGTGGAACTCACCGCCGACCTGCGTGATCGCGCCCTGGTTCGAGCCGACCGCGTCCACCCGTACCGGGGGGCCCTGTCCGGCGGGGATGTGCACGAGGTCGTTCGTGCCCTGGAGGGTGAGCACGTCATGGGTGCGGACGCCGTCGAGACCGACCACGATGTGCCGGTTGCCGTCCTCGATCCGGAACGCGGACGGCGGCTGCGGGGTGGGCGGGACGGCCGGGTGCTGCGGGGTGACGGTGGCGCCGGCGATCCGGTTCCCCGCGGCGTCGACCAGGTGCGGGCCGCTCAGATAGCCGCCGCCCTCGATCCTGATCGCGTCGTGGGAGAAGGCGCCGTTGGCGGTGTGAACGCTGACGACTCCGGCCGGGGTCTGGGGCGTGCGGACGTGGTAGACGCCCTGCACCGGGGCGACCGTGGCGCCGGGGTGCGGGACGGCGAGGGCGTCGGTGAGCTGGGGACGGCCGGCGCCGGTGAGCACGTACAGGTTGTTGCCGGCGCCGCCGCCGGTCAGGTGGGTGCCGGTGCGGCCGGGCAGACCGGTCGCCAGGTCGTAGAGCTGGAAACCGCCGGGGGCCGGGAGGCTCAGCTCGCCGCCCGCGGTGTAGCGAGGCTGCCCGGGCGGCAGCGGGGGCCCGGACACGTGCCGTACGGCGTTGCTGCCCAGCAGGTCGATACCGACCGTGGTGCTTGCGTGGGGGCCGCCGGCCAGGGTGATCAGGCGCTCGTCGCGGACGGGGGTCGGGCCGCCCGCGGCGCCCAGGGTGAGGTCGAGTCGGCGGATCTCCACGGCGCTGACGGCGTGGTCGACGCGGACGAGGTCGGTGCCGTTCGGGCCTGCGCCGGACAGGTGCTGGGCGGTGACCGGGGGCGCACCCGCCGCCTGGAGCGGGGTGACGCCGGTGATCTGGCCGGGTGTGGTGCCGAAGTGGACCTGGATCTGGGCGTTGGTCACGCCGGGGACGTTCACCGTGACAGGTGGGGCCGCGGGGCCCTGGGCGGGCAGGTTGGCGGGGTTCAGGTGGGGAGGATTGACCGGGCCGTGTACGGCGGTGAGGCCGGGGTTGCCGGTCAGGCTCGCGTTCGTGGGCGGCATCGGGCCCAGGACGTGGGAGGTGGCCAGGGTTCCCGGTGGGAAGTGCTGCATGCCGCCGACCGGTGCCCAGTTGTTCGCGGCGCTGAGGGAGTAGGTCCACTGGTCGGTGCCGCCGTTGTTCGGCAGGGCGCGCTGGACGATGAGGACGTCCTGGCTGTTCTGTACGGCGTGCCAGGCGGTGACGCCCTGGACGCCGCCCGTGTTGACGTGGATGTTCGTGCCGTGGGGGCCCGTACCGGGGGTGACCCGGACGCTGACGCCGGGCAGCGAGAGGTCGATGTTGGTGAACGTGTGCTGGAAGTTCAGCCGCACGCCGGTCATCATCCGGACCTCGATGGTCCGGGAGGCCAGCGCGGACAGGTCCACCTGGCCGAGCTGCGGCAGGTCCACGATGTGGGCGCCGGGCGGGTTCAGGCCGCCCGTGTTGGCCGGGGTGGGTGTCGGGGTCGGGCTCACGTGACTGACCTCGGCGGCCGGGGTGGTGGGGTGGCCCGTGCCCGGGGTGGCGATGTGGGCCGGGGTGGCGACGTGGGCCGGGGTGGGGGTGTCGAGGTGCGCGGCGGGGGTGGTGCCGAGGGCGGGAACGTCGACATGGGCGAGGTTCACGCCGGGGGTGCCGGCGGCGGTGACGGACGGGGCGTCCACGTGGGTGGCGTTCAGCCCGGACGGAACGTCGACGTGGGCGAGGTTCAGGTCGGCGCCGTTGGCCGCGCCGGTGCCCACGGACGGCACCTCCACGCGGCCGACGTCGACGTTGACGCCGCTCACCCCCCGCGCGTCGACCGACGGCACGTCGGCCCGGCCGATGTTCACGGACGGCAGGTCCACGCGACCGGGGTGCACCGACGGGGTGTCCAGCCGCGACAGGTTCACCGCCGGCAGGTCCAGGTGGCCGGCCGATGGCATGTCGACGTGGGCCATCGAGCCTGCTGTCGGGATGTCGGTGATCCGCGCGTCCACGCTCGGCATGTCGATGTGGATGACGTGCGAGCCGGAGGACACCGAGCCCAGGCTCGGCACGTTGATCTGTGCGACGGACGGGACGTCGACCTGCCCGGTCGCCGGGAGGTTGATGTGCCCCACCGAGGGTGTCGACACCGACGGCAGGCCCTCCAGCCGGCCGACGCCCGCCGTAGGCGGTGAGAAGCGCACGCTTCCGGTGCCGACGGAACCGAGGTTCGGCACGTTGACGGGCCCGGCGTCCAGTGCCCCGGCACCGGTGCCCATCGACGGCACGTTGATGCCGCCCGTCCCCGGCGCCGTCACCGAGGACATCGGGCCCAGCGTCGGCAGGTCGAGGTGGCCGACGCCGCCGATCGTCCCGCCTGTCGCCGGGATGTCGACGACGCGGGCGTCGATGCTGGGCATCGAGGCGGAGAGCTTGCCGCCCAGGCCGTGGAAGCCGCTGAGGTTGATCGTGCCGATGGAGCCGGACAGCTGGGTCGGCGTGAGGTTGCCGAGGCCCGAGGCGATGCCGCCGCCCGTGATGCCGGGTGTGAACTGCCCGGTGCTGATGCTGGGCAGGGAGCCGAGGCCGGCGCCGGGCCGCAGGACGTCGAGGCCGGCCGCGATGCCGCCGCTGACCTTGCTCGTCACGCCGAGGAACTGGCCGCCGGCGAAGGCGCCGTAGCGGTACATGCCGAAGAGGCCGCGGTCGATGACACCGATCTTCAGCGCGAAGGCGAGGCCGTTGCCCATCTCGTCGGCGGCCACCGGCAGGAAGAACCGCAGTCCGTTCAGGCCGCGCACGCCGTTGATCAGGCCCGCGCCGAGTGAACTGCCCAGGCCCCGGATGCCGTTGAGGCCGCCGATCACGGAGCGCAGGCCGAAGAAGGTCTTCGCGCCCATCAGGTTGATCACGGTCAGTTCGGCGGAGGCGGGGATGACGCTGAAGCCCTTGCCGAAGGAACCGCCGGTCATCGTGAAGCCCTTGATGCCCGGCATGAACGTCAGGTTCGGGACGTGCAGGCCGCCGATGCCCTTCAGCCCGTTGCTCAGCCAGATGTTGGTGGCCCGGAAGGCGTCGTCGACGCCGAGGCCGAGGCGGCCGAAGAGCCCGAGCGCGTTGGGGCCGCCGAGGAAGAGGTTCTTGCCGCCCGCCCAGGCTCCGACCCCGGCGCCCTTCAGGCCCTTCCAGACGTTGGCGAGGTTGATGCCCTTGGTGGTGGGCGCGATGACGCCGATGATCGACAGCACCAGTTCGGTGATGCTCGCCTTGCCCTGGGAGAAGTCCACCGCGGTCTTGATCAGCAGGGCCACGTTGAGCGCGATGGTGAACAGCGCGAGCGGACCGCCGACGATCATCGCCGGGATGACCAGGATCAGCGCGAGCCAGCCGAGCGCCTTCCAGAACTCCTCGCACTCGTCGATGGGCGAGGCGATGCTCTCGGCCGCGTCCCGGATGGCCGCCGCGGCTGTGCTCGCCGCGTCCTGCAGAGCGTCCTTGGCGTCCTCGGCAGTGGACTTGTGGGTCGCGCGGCCCTCCTCGTCGTCCTCGGCGAGTGCTGCCGCCGCCTCCAACGCAGCGTCCGCCCGCCGCTGTTGCTCCCGCATCACACCGGAGAACGTCCGCAGCGCGCTCTGCACGTCCACGTGCGCCTGCCGGAAGGTGGACACGTAGTTGCGCAGATCGCCGTCGATCACATCGCGCAGCGCGTCGGCGGTCTTTCCGACGAACGCCCCGTCGGTGGTGTCGAGGATGCTGTCCAGACCCGAGTCGATGGTGTCCGCCAGCTCGACCAGGTCGTCCTGGGAGGTGATCAGCTCGTCGATCCGGTCCGGGTCGCCAGGCGTCGGATCGCTGTCCATGCCGAGCGCGCTCCAGTCGGCGGGGCGGGCCATCGGGTCGAACGCTCCTTCCGATCGGGGACCTGTCGCCCTGTCCACGCACGGGGGCGGTGAAAAGGTTCAACCAAGGGGACGGCATTTTCCGTTGAAGCCGTTTGAACCATTCGGGGCCACTGGTGCGTGGAGAGACGGAAGGGATCCCGGGACCGCCCGGGGCAGGACCGAGCGGGAGGCGTGGTGCCCGACTTCTCCATCGACTACGGCGCCCTGCACAACGTGCAGGCGCAGATGCACGACCTCGCCGACGCCGCCGACTCGGGCGGCGCGAGCGGGGTGTTCAAGGAGGTCGGCGAAGCCACCAGCTCCGAGCGCAAGGCGCTGTTCGGCTCGTCCGACCTGTCGTACGCCTTCAATCTCTTCTACACGCGGTCCAGTTCGCGCACCAAGCAGGCCAAGGACGGTCTCTCGGAGCTCGCGGACACCTTCAGCGGGGTCGCGGACGCCTTCTTCAACGCAGACGCCCAACTGTCTTCCGCCGCCGGGCTGATGAGCGGCAGCATCGGCCTGGACGAGTGGAAGAACGACAAGGCGGCCTACGACGCCTGGCAGAACGACAAGACCGCCTGGGACGCCTATCTGCAGGACATCGGCGCCTCCGACTACTTCGCCGAGCACCCGGACGCCGACATCGGCACGGTCTGCAACGCGGACGACGCGCCCGGCTGGTGCGACACGTGGATCAACGACGACGACGCGCCCACCGACCCGGGCCCTGCCCCGGAGAAGCCGGCGGACACCCCGCCGACCTCGTACACCTACGAGGACGAACAGGGCAAGGTCGACGTCACCGTCGAACTGGACGACGACTACAACGTCATGAAGGAAACGTCCACCATCACCACCCCGGACGGCCAGTCCTACACGTCGGTCACCACCTACGACTCCGCGCCGCAGCTCATCACGCCGGAGAACGGCGACTCCTTCGACGCCCGCGACTACACGATGGAGACCACCTACGCGGACGGTTCGAAGACCACCACGGAGGTCGTGATCAACGACGACGGCTCCGGGACCATGACCACCACCGACGCGGACGGCAACACGACCGTCTCCACACGCCCCGGTCCGGACGACGACTGGTCCGAACCCGAGGAGGACGAGGAGTAGTCCCCCGGCCGGGCCGCCCCCAAGGACCCATGAGAAAGGTCAGTCAGGCATGGCAGCCAACATCTCCCTGTCGTACTCCGAGATCGAACGCGTCTCCAACCTCCTCGACACCAGCGTCGAGGAGACCCTGGTCCCGCGCATGGACGAGGCCAAGACGGAGGTCGACACCCTTCTGGACAACGGCCTGGTCCTCACCAAGGCCAGTCCCGCGCTCCAGGGTCAGTACGAGAAGTTCACCCAGTCCCTCAAGGACGCCACCGACAGCATCAAGGGCTTCGCGGAGCAGTTCCGCCAGATCATGCAGTCCGTCCAGGACATGGACCAGGACATCGCCGACAAGGTCAACAGCAACGGCTGAGCAGCACCCGGGCAGCAGGAGGCACACAGCATGGCAGTCACCATCAGCGGCAACCAGGACGTCGTCTTCGACTACGACGAGATCGCCCGGACCGCGACGACGATGGGCACCAAACTCACCGACATCAGCACGGAGTTGACCAACCTGGAGACCACGGTCAGCAACCTCCTCCAGGACGGCCTGGTCTTCGAGAAGGCAAGCCCGGCGCTGCAGTCGGCGTACGAGAACTTCAGCAAGCAGATGGGCGAGTCCGCCGCCAACATCAAGGCCTACGCGGACAGTTTCAACGACATCGCCGAGGCGATCGCCGAGTCGGACCAGACGATCGCGAACGACGTGGCGGCGGCGCAAGAAGGCTAGCCACGGCCCGTCCTACGAGAATGAGGGGTGACGCGGTGTCGCGTCACCCCTCGTTGTGTGTCCGGCTATCCGCCCAGGACCGTCAGCGGCACCTGGACCATGATGGGCGTGCCCGACTCGCTCGCCGTCCAGCCGCGGCCCGCCGGGAGCGGGGTGCGGACCTGTTCGGTGGCGATGCGGACGCCGATGAGGTCGCCCTCGGCGATGCTCTTGGGGCCCAGGAGGACGCCGCGCCGGGAGCGGCGGGCCATACCGACCCAGCCGAGGGAGCTCATCGACTCGGGCAGTCCGGCCAGCAGCAGGCCCTGGCGGCGGTCGCGTCCGGCGGCGGCGACCTGGCGCAGGACCTTGTCGGCCTTGCAGCTCAGGAGGAGGTCGGCGTCGTCCACGACGACCACGGTGGGTTTGCCCTCGACCGCCTTGAGTGCCTCGGTGACGGCCTCCGGCGAGGGATCGGGGTCGGTGAGGACCTGGGCGAGGTCGTGCGCGGCGAGCTGCCGGAGCTGGGACTCGCGGGGCGTGATGACGACCAGTGAGGTGCCGCCAAGCAGCAGGGAGACGCACATGGAGGCGAGCGTCGTACTGCGTCCGGTGCGCGGCGGGCCCGCGACCATGAAGGAGCCGCCGCCGGCCGCGAAGTCGTAGCCGAGCGGCTCGCCGGTGTCGCCGCCGACGCCCAGGAGCGCCCACAGGGGGCGCCGGTTGGCCTCGGGGACCTGGTCGACGGCTTCCTGGAAGCCGATGAGCGCGGGCAGTTCCGCGATGCCGAACGGCCGTCGCGCCTGGGGCACGGTCGCGTCCCGGGCCGTCGTACGGCGGCCGATCTCACGCAGCGCGTCGCCCTGGTCGGCGCCCTCCTCGGCCGGCAGGAGCGCGATCTGGGCCTCGATGCCGCTGGGCGCGAGCCAGCAGCGTCCGGCCGGAATGTGCTTCGGCACCTTGTGACGGCTCATGCCGGCGAGGTTGTAGTCGCTGGGGTCGGCCTGCCTGAGCAGCAGCCTCTGGTCGTTGTGGGCGGCGAGCCGCCCGCCGAGCAGCAGGCGTTCGGAGGTGGCGATGACATGGACACCGGCCGCCGTGCCCTCCCGGAGCAGGCGGACGATCTCGGTGTAGACGCGACCCCCGTCATAGTCGTCGAGCAGGGCGCCGAGCGCGTCCCAGCCGTCGATGAGGAGCAGCAGCCGGGCGGGGCGGCGATCCTTGGGCAACTTGGCCCGCAGGTCGTCGAGGCCGGCGCAGTCGTGCTGCGAGAGCAGTCGCTGACGTGCCGTCAACTCGCTGCTCAGGCGGGCGATGAGGCGCTCCATCCGCTCGGTGTCGTGGCGCGGGACCACAGCCCCGCAGTGCGGCAGGGACTCCAGCGCGCCGAGCCCGCCGCCGGCCGCGTCGATGCCGTAGATGTGCAGGTCGGAGCTGGGGATGGCGAGCGCGGCCGCGCCCGCGACGGTGCGCAGCACCTGGGTGCGGCCGGAGCGTGGGGAGCCGATGACGTAGAGGTGGCCGAAGGTCGCGAAGTCAATGGTGCCGAGCCGCTGTTCCTGGAGCTGCGGGATGTCGAGCAGGGCGTACGGGACGAGCGGCAGAGCGCCCGGCGGTGTCTTCGGGACCGGCGGCAGGTCCCCCACGCCGACGCTGTCGGCCATCGGGGGGAGCCAGGGGCTGGGCTGCGGCTGGTAGTCGTCGAGCAGGTCGGCGGCCCGGCCGATGGCCTCGACCAGGGCGCGCAGATCGGTGAGCGGCTCCTCCCCCGGCACCACGGCCATGGCCGGCTCGTCCTCCTCGTGGGCGGACACGTCGGCGGGACGGCCGAGCCGGGCCCAGGTCAGTTCGACGCCGCGTACGGGCCGGGCGGACACGGCGCGTTCGGCGCTCGTCCCGCCGCCGCGTTCGGCTCCGGCCCAGGCGCTCTGGAACGGCGTGGGCGGTCCGGAGCCTCGCCGGATGAGGGCCCGGCCGGGGTTGGCGGGCGAGATGCTGACCGCGTCGGGGGCGTTGATGATGTCCTGGCTCTCGGCCCGGTCCGTGACGCGCAGCGCGATCCGCAGGTTGGTGTTGGCGCGGATCTCGTTGCTGACCGAGCCGCCGGGCCGCTGGGTGGCCAGGATCAGATGCAGGCCGAGGGAACGGCCGCGCTGGGCGAGGCTGATCAGACCCGGTACGAATTCCGGGAGTTCGCGGACCAGGGTGGCGAACTCGTCGATGACGAGCAACAGCCGTGGCAGCGGCGGAAGTTCGGGGTCACGGGCCCGCTTGGCCCGGTACTCGGGGTGATCCTTCGCCTCGACCTCCGCCAGTACCCTTTCCCGGCGCCGCAGTTCGGCGTCGAGGGAGGCCAGGGCGCGCTCGACGAGGTGGCCGTCGAGGTCGGTGATCATGCCGAGGGTGTGCGGGAGTTCGGCGCATTCGCGAAAGGCGCTGCCGCCCTTGTAGTCGACGAGGACGAAGGTCAGTTCGTCGGGTCGGTTGGCGGCGGCCAGCGAAGCGATCATGGTCTGCAGCAGCTCGGACTTACCGGATCCGGTGGTGCCGCCGACGAGTCCGTGCGGCCCGTCCCTGACCAGGTCGAGACGGAGCGTGCCCTCGTAGCCAGTGCCGAGCACGAACGCGGTGGACGCCGGGCGGCGGGCCCACTGGGCGGCCAGCGCGGCCGGGTCGGGCGGCTCCTGGCCGAGCAGCGGCAGCAGCCGTACCTCGGTGGGCAGCCCGGAGTCGCTGTCGACGGTCACATCGCGTACGGGGGCGAGGGCGCGGGCGACCTCCTCGCACCAGTCGGCGTCCACGAGGTCGGCGCGGACGTCCTCGACGACGGGGGCGCCCGAAGTGCGTACGGTGAGCCGGTTGCCCTCGGTGGTGACGACGGTGGTGCACTCCTCGGGCAGCAGCCGCTCGCGTTCGTCCACGCAGAGGCTGAAGATGCGTACCGACGGCCCCTGGGTGAGGAGTTGGACCACGCCGGGCACGTCCCTGAGGCGTCGGGCACCGTCGAGCACGACCAGGATGTCGGGTTCGCTGAGCAGGGTGTGGCCGAGGGCGGAGGAGGCCTGGGCGCCGGCGCGGGCCTGGATGTCGGCGACGAGTTCGTTGACGCGGTGGGCCGTGGACTCGGGGTCGTTGCCGAGGGCGATGACGCTGCCGGGACGGCTGGGCCTGAGGTGCGGCAGCCAGCGCACCCAGCTCCAGGCGTCCGCGTGTTCGTCGCCGGTCAGGACGACGAACCTGAGGTCGCGCGGGCTGTGCAGGACGGCGGCCTGGGCGACGGCCCAGCAGGCCACCGTGCGGGGGGTGTCCCCGGGTCCGGCGATGCCGACGACGCGCAGGTCGGTGAGTTCGACGCCGAACGGGGCGTCGGCCAGGCGCCAGTGGACCTGGCGGTGGTTGGTCTCACGGGCCTGGTCGTCGATGCGCTTGAGGGAGGGACGGGTGACCGTGCCGAGCCGCAGGGTGAGGTGGTCCGGGTCGCGGCGGCGGCGCTGCCACAGCAGGCTGCCGGGGCCGGTGGCGGTGAGCAGCACGGTGGCCGGGTCGGGGAACGTCGTGTTGCGCAGGTCGCGTTCCTCGACGGTGGCGTCGCGCATCTCCCGCTCCAGGGCGGCGCGGCGCAGCCGGTACAGCCGTAGCGCATCCTCCTGTGCCTTGCGCCCTGATCGGCGGCCCATGACCCAGTTGCTCACCGCCATCATCGGCGTGAAGAAGATGAAGACGACGAAGTAGAAGGTACGGAACAGGCTCATCATGACCAGGCCCATGACCAGCGGGGCCATCATCATCATGAACGGGAAGGGCCGGCCCCGGCGCTCACCGGGCGGGCCCTGCATACGGATCGACTCGGTGTCGAGGTGCGGGGCGATGCGCGGGGGCCGGTTGTACTCGATACCGAGACCGTCGGCGGAGGCGTTGACGGCGGCATCCGGCTCGAAGGGGTCGACCCGGCGCAGGAGATGGTCGCCGAGGGAGAGGTCGGCGTAGTCGGGCCAGGGCTCGGAGCCGTCGTCCGGGGGCGGCAGTTGTCCGGCCGGGGCCGGCGCGGGCTCGGCAGGCAGGCCGTCGGGGCCGGGCGGAGCGGGGTGCGGGGTGTGGCCGCCGGGTCCGCCGTCGTACGGCCCCGCGGGTTCCTCCGCGGTGAGCGGGGTGCCGGTCTCGGGGTCGACGGGGGGCGGCGGGGTGAGGCTGCGCAGACCGTGCCGGGCCGGGTCGGCGTCCTCGGGCAGACGGAAGGTGACCTCGCCGTCACTGCCCACCGTGAGCCAGACGCCCTGCTCGGGGGCGTCACCGCCGTCCAGTCGCAGGGCGCAGCCGCGATCGGTGCCGACCTCGTGGCTGCCGGGGCCCAGCCACCAGGACCGGCCGGCCCCGGGGCCGCCCACGTGCCGGATCTCCACCAGCACCGGGTCGGTGGAGGGCGGCTCCCAGGACCGGGTGGCGCTGCGCGAGGGGACGGGGATGCCGAGGCCGAGAACCGCCCCGGTGCGGATGCCGCTGGCCGAGACGGGCACATCCGGGCTGACAGGCCGTTCACCGAGGTAGAGCCGAGGGCTCTCCAGCGCCAGGCCGAGATCGGCGACAGTGGCGTCCTCGGGGAGGTCCAGCAGATGGTCCGTCCGGCGCCCGGCGGGGTCGGCGGTGGTGAGGGTCAGTTTCACGGGGCGGTCCGTTTCACGGCCGGGCTCGGCTCGGCGGTCTGGGTCGGGCGGGCGGCGGGTGCGGTTGCCACGGCGGGACCGGCGGGCCTCGGCGGGCCGGCGCGGAACACCTGCGCCGGCTCCTCGCCCTCCTCGAACAGATCCGTCTCGCCCAGCCCGGTGGCGGCCTCGGAGGACGGGGCGGGCGGCAGGACCGGCGGGATGCCGGGCAACACCCGGGCAATGGCCCGGCCCAGCGCGTCACAGCGGGCGAGCAGCGGGCTGCCGGGGACGGCGACCCGGCCGTGCCGGTCGGTCAGCAGAGTCCGTACGTAGCCCCGCCCCGGGCCTCGGACGAGGACGCGCAGGGCAGGGGTGTCACCGGGCGGGGCAGCCAGCTCAGGGGGCAGCGGGTCCGGCAGTTCGGCGGCGATCAGGACAGGGGCGATGCCGAGCCTCGGCGGGGTCTCGCGGGCCATCCGGTAGGCGTCGCGGACCGGTTGTCCCGGGTGGTCCCGGTGCACTCCCTCGGCGACGACGACCAGCGGGCCGGGCAGCCGTACGTCGAGCTGGGCGGCGAGCGCTTGGAGCAGGGCACGGGAGGCACGGTCGTCGCCGGTCACGGAGAGCACGGGCGGGCCGACGGCCAGGTCCAGGAAGGCGCACTGCTGCTCGCCGGCGAGGTCCACGGTCCCGGCGGCCACCACGATGGGGCGGGCGTCGGCCGCCTCCGGCGTCACCGAAGGCAGCTCGGCGCGGGCCACTGTCCAGGGCTCCGGCCCGCCGCGCCCCGCCAGCAGGACGGTCACCGTGCCGACGCCCACCACCGCGGCGTACGGGCGCGCGGGCGCGGCGGCCCGGCGGGCGGCGGCCAGGGCGCGTTCGGCGTCGCGCCAGGTGGCCTGGTCGCGCAGCCGCCGGACCAGCAGCCGCAGCGCCCGCCGGTAGCCCAGCCAGGCGCGTACGGGTTGCGCGAACGCGTGGGCCGTGACGGCCAGTTCGCGCCGCAAACGCGCCCGGGCGGCCCGCCAGCCGCCCCACCGCATGGCCCACACGCGCAGGAGCAGGAAGAGGAGCAGCGCAATGCCGGCGATGCCGAGCCACCGGAAGATGGCATCACTGTTCTGACGGAACCAGACGAAGGGGTCGATGTTCCTCACTCGGTGTTCCTCACTCGGTGTTCCTCACGCCTTCCAGCCGATGGTGCCGTTTCCGCTGTGTCTCATGCCGCCGGAATCTCGCGCCGTATGGCTTCCAGCGCGTAATGGTTGCGCGACTTCACCGTGCCTTGCGGCACACCGATCAAGCGGGCGGCCTCGGCCCGGGTGCGATCGCGCAGGTGGACGTGGAAGAGCACCTCGCGGTGCTCGTGCGACAGCTGTGCCAGGGCCCGCCGGACGACCTGCCGGTTGACCACGGTGTCGGCCGGATCGCCGGCGCCGTCGGGACGGTGCAGCATGTCCTCGGGCATGGCGCCGACCGGCACGGCCCGGTCACGTCTGCGGGCATCCACGGCCAGATTGCGGGCGACCCTCATGAGCCAGGCGAGTCGGTGCTGCTCGTCGTATCCGTCGAGGTCCGTGAGCCAGGCCCGCAGCATCGTCTCCTGGACGACGTCCTCGGCGCGGTGCAGGTCACCGGAGGTGAGCCTGCTCGCGTACCGCAGCAGGCGGGCCCGGTGGCGTTCCGCGGCGGGCGGGACGGGTAAGCCGACGGGGAGGTCTTGGGACATGGGGCGCTCCAGGACGTGAGTCTCTGAGGGGAGACGCTATTTCACGTGCGGCCGCTCTTCCTCCCGCAGATTCCGTGAAAAACCTGGCAAAGATAAGCAGAAAGAGCCCAGATAAACCCTAGAATTCACCTTCCATCCAATTAAAAATACGGGCGAGTATCCCAAAGCAGCCAAACGCCACCACCGCCGGACACCGATGCGCCTTGCGGGCTGAGCGCACGACAGGACCCCGTCAACCGCCAGGCACTTTCGACGAACACTGCAGGCGACGGCAGTCGGCGGTCTCCTTGCCGCGGCGTGTGATGCGCGGCGCGATCTGCTGGCGGAGCAGCCAGATCCGTCAGTGATCGAAGTCGTAGCCCTTGTCGGCGTGGAGCTTGGCCGGACGACTGCGCCCGCGACCACCGCGCGAGCGGATCGGTGGGATGCCCCGCATCAGCGGCACCCATGCCCGGCCCGCTGGCACTGCCGACACAAACCGACGCCGGCTCGTCCGGGCAAGGCCGGATCCGTGGTCCCGAGGATGGTCGGCACAGGTGTTCCGGTGATCAGAGTGCGAGGCGGCGGATCGCGACTACCGCCGCGTCGTCGTCGAGGTGTCCGTGGACGTGGGCCAACAGGTCGTCGTGGAGAAGGCGCAGGAGTCGGTCGGGGTCGTCCTTGGTCCATTCTGGCGCGCGTTCGGTGAAGGGGTAGAAGAGTCCGTCGGCATCGCGTGCTTCGATGACACCGTCTGTGTAGAGGAGGAGCAGGTCGCCGACCTCGAACGGGAATGTCTGGACGTCGTAGGCGGCAACGCCGAAGACCCCGCCGAATCCGATCGGGAGGTGGCTCGCCTCGGGCATGAGTGGGGTGAGGTGATCTCCCCGCAGGAGGAGCGGTGGTGGGTGGCCGCAGGCGATGAGGTGGACGACCGGATCGTGGTCGGGGATGTCGAGCAGGATGGCGGTGGCGAAGTCTTCGTCGGCGTCCTGTTCTGCCTCTGGCCGCCACTGGCTGGTGTCCCAGCGGAACGCGGCGTCCAGGTGGACGGCGAGGCGGGGCAGGGTGGCCTGCCGATGGGCGGCCGCGCGAAAGGCGCCGAGGAGCAGGGCGGCGTTGTTGATCGCGGCCAGGCCGTTGCCGCGTACATCGCCGACGAGGAGCCGGGTGCTGTGGTGGTCGGTCCGTGCGGCCGCGTACAGATCTCCGCCCAGGTCGGCTTCTTCTTCGGCGGGGATGTACAGGCCGGCGATCCGCAGCGGGCCGGCGCGGGTGGGCAGTGGCCGCAGCAGCACGCTCTGCGCTGCTGCGGCCACTGAGCGCACGCGTTGCAGCTGCTGTTCACGCCGGTCCCGGACCATACAGAGGGTGACGCAGACGAGGGAGACAACGATCAAGGCAGCGATCTGGGCCTGGATGTTGGCGGTGGGAAGGACTCCTCTCAGGATGCCGATCAGTACCTGGGCCGAGACCGCGAGGCCTCCCATCAGCGCGGTCATGCGGGCGCCGGCGAACGCCACGGTGATCGCGGGTGCCGCCACCAGCAGTGGACCGAGGTGGATGTGCGGAGGGGCCAGCACATCGACCACGCAGACCGTGACGATCATCCCCAGTGGGATCACGACCAGCGCGGGCGCGTGACCCGGCTGCCAGGAACGCCACACGTCCAGCCGTGATCGAAGGGCCATGGCTCAAGCCTTCCACCTACCTCCGAGTACGGGGATGCGCCGCTCGGAGACCGTGGACGGGGGCCGGTCGCGGCGGTGAGGTGAACGCCGTGGAAACAAGGGAAATCGACCGTGTTCTTGCATGCGCCGGGCCGCGGCCGCAAGGGCCGCTGGTATCGCTGGTGACCCACCACCCGTCAGCGGCATGCCGGTGGGCTCCGGAGGCATGCGGGACCCACCGGCATGTCTGATCAGGACATCTCACAGGCGGTGTTGGACAGCCGGCCGCGCCGCAGCAGAGACCAACCGGGCACCGTCGGATCATGGCGTCCGCGAGCCGGAAGTCGGTCGTGGCGTGCTCAGCCGAAGCGACCCGCCACGTAGTCCGCTGTCCGCCGGTCCTGCGGGGAGCCGAAGATGTTGTCCGTGGGGCCCGCCTCGACGATGCCGCCGGGAGTGCCCTCTTCGGCGAGGAAGAAGGCGCACTGCTGGGAGACACGGGCGGCCTGCTGCATGTTGTGGGTGACGATCACGACCGTCACCGCCCCGGCCAGTTCCTGGATCGTCTCCTCGACCCGGCGCGTCGAGGTGGGGTCGAGCGCCGAGCACGGCTCGTCCATCAGCAGCACCCGGGGCCGTACGGCCAGCGCGCGGGCGATGCACAGGCGCTGCTGCTGGCCGCCGGAGAGCGCGCCGCCCGGCTGGCGTAGGCGGTCCCTGACCTCCTTCCACAGGCCGGCCCGGGACAGGGACTCCTCCACCAGGGCGTCCTTCTCGTGCCGGTTCGCACGCGTTCCCGTCAGGCGCAGGCCCGCGACCACGTTGTCGTAGATCGACATGGCGGGGAACGGGTTCGGCTTCTGGAAGACCATGCCGATCCGCCGCCGGGCGTCCGTCAGCCGCCACGACGGGTCGTAGACGTCCTCGCCCTCGAAGAGGACCTCGCCGCCGAACCGCGCGGCCGGGATCAGTTCGTGCATGCGGTTCAGGGTGCGCAGAAACGTCGACTTGCCGCAGCCCGAGGGGCCGATGAGGGCGGTCACCCGGCCGGCGGGCATCGTCAGCGACACCCGGCTGAGCACCTGGTGGGCGCCGAACCAGGCCGAGACGGAGCGGGCCTCCAGGGTGGCGGGGGCGGTCGCGGGAGCGACGGGCGGCAGGACGACCGTGTCGGTCAGGGGCTCGGCTACTTCGGTCACGTCGGACACCTCACGGGAAGCGGTCACAGCAGGTTGGGCAGGAGTTCGGTGGTGCGGGTGGCGACCTGGAGGCCGAGCACCGCGACGACCGGGGCGAACACGATCCAGGTCTGGTGGCGGCCCCACCGGTGCCAGGCCCAGACGGCGGCCACGGCGGTCAGGAGGAGTGCCTGGAGCCACATGACCAGCGGCCACGGCACTCCGGCGGGCCGGGCCAGCGGCTCCTCGGAGTCGGGGAGCGTGCCGGCGCGGATGACCGCCGCGGGTGTCTGGAAGGGCGCGGAGATCAGGTCGGCATCGACGCGCAGGACACCGGAGGGGACGAAGCTGGGCCCGGTGGCGGTGACCAGGACCAGCCGCCCTTGGCCGGAGGCGAGCGGCGCGGGTGCCGGGTCGCCGGCCCGTCGTACGTCGCTGACCCGGTACGTCGCCTTGCCCTGGCCGGTGGTCACGGAGAACCTGTCGCCCGCCGCGAGCGAGGCGAGCCGGCCGAAGGGGCCGCCGTAGGCGGCGGCGCGGCCCATCAGGACACTGGTGCCGGCCTGGCCTGGCAGCGGGGTGTCGCGGCGGTGGCCGGGACCGTCGGTGAGGACGGCCGAGTCGGTGCCCTCGAGTACGACCTGGCTCATCCTGAGGCTGGGCATGTCGATCAGCGCGACCGGGGTGCCTGGGGCGAGCAGCAGGCCCTCCTGGTCGGCCTGGGCCACCGGGGCGGTGCCCAGGGCGAGCCGGCCGCGCATCTCGTCGAACGCGGCGTGCTGTGCGGAGTGTTCCTGGGCGGCGCTGACCACCAGCAGCTGTGCGGTGATGCCGAGAAGCAGGGCGGCGAGGGCGAGCAGGCCGCCGCGGGCGAGGTGGCGGACGGCGGTGACGCTGCGGACGCGGGAAAGCGTCAGGGGTACGGCGACCGTCACGGCGGCCCGCCTCCTTCACAGATGGTCGTGCTTCACAGATGGTCGTGCTTCACAGATGGTCGTGGGGCCCGGTCGGCCGGGGAGACACTCCCTCAGAGGTCTCCCCGGACGCCGGGTTCGGGGGTCAGGTGGACTTGATGGTGAAGCCGGCGCCGTTCCTGGCGTTCACGGTCGAGGAGCCCGCGTAGGAGGCGTGCAGGGTGTGCCGTCCCTTGGCGAGCTTGGGCAGGGTGATGGTCACCTTGCCGCCGCTGAGGGTGCCGGTGGCGATCACTCTGGTGCCCTCGTAGATCCGTACGGTGCCGGTGGGCGTGGTGCCGGTCGCGGTGACCTTGACGGTGACCTTGGCGCGGGCGGTGTGGCTGACGGACGTCGGCGCGGTGGTCGCGACCGACGGCGTCGCCTTGGTGATCTTCAGGGAGACCTTCGCCGAGGACCCGTACAGCTTGGCGCTGCCGCCGTAGGACACGCTCAGGGCGTGCGTGGCGACCTTGAGGTGGTTCGACAGGCCGATGGTGACCTTGCCGTTGGCGTCCAGGGTGCCGGTGCCGAGGATGGTGGAGCCGTCCTTCACGGTCACCTTGCCGCCGGGGGCGACCGCGTGCGAGTCGGTGACGGTGACCGCGACCTTCGGGGTCCTGCCGTACGCGGTCGTCGCCGTCGTCGCCTTGGTGGTGCTGGTGTACTTGACCGCGCCGGTCCAGGTGGCCGCCGTGCCGGTGCCGTTGAGGTTGTCGGCGGTGACCTCGGCGGTGTAGGTGCCGAGGGCCAGTGCGGTGAAGGAGTACGTCGTGCTGGTCGCCGGGAGGTCCTTGGTGGCGACGAGGGCGCCGTCCGCGTCCTTGAGGGTGACGCGGTAGTCGGTGACGGCCTGGGCGGGGGCGGGGCTGGGCGCCGTCCAGCTCAGCTTGAGGCTCGCGTCGCCCCGGGTGGCCTTGAGGGTGGGTGCGGCGGGCGTGCTGGTGTCCAGACCCGAGATCTCCAGGCCACCGACCTTGGCGTGCTTGGCCAGGTTGACGGAACCGTTGTACGACTCGTTCAGGAAACCGAAGTCCGCGATGACCTTCTCGGCGTTGTCCGAGGCCAGGGCCGCCTCGTGGGTGCCGCTGGTGACGAAGACGTCGTAGAGGTCCTTGTCGAAGAAGATGCCGGTCGTGTCGATCGCCCGGCTCGGGACGACGTTGTAGACGTCGCGGCCGAACGTGGAGTTCTCGTAGTAGTGGGAGACCGGGGCGAGTTCGCCGTCGACGGTGGTGACCGGGCTGGTGACGCCCCCGGTGTCGCCGGGCAGCTTGACGCCGGCCAGGTGCGCGCCGGCGGCGACCGCGGTGCCGCTGAAGTCGGGGGCGATCCCGTTGTGCTGCGCGATCCAACTGCCCACGGAGAACGGGACGAGTGTGCCGTCCTGGGTGAGCGCCGCGTTCGCCTGGTTCTCCTGGACGGTCGGCAGGCTGGTGTCGACGGTGTTCTCGTTCAGGCCGATCGACGCGAGGAAGAACTTGCGGGTGCCGGAGCCGCTCTGCGGGAGGACCGGGTGCACGGTCTGGCCGTCGATCTGGTGGGTGCTGCCGGCGGCGTACACGTCGTGCAGCTGGTCGGCGTTCAGCGAGTCCAGGCCGGAGCCGCGGACCGCGATGCCGACCGCGTCCCGCGCGAACGGGATGTAGGTGAGGGCGGTGCCGGACACGCTCGGGCCGCTGGAGGAACGGGCGAAGTCGACCTGGCCGGGGATGGCCACGCCGGCGGAGTTGGGGAACTTGTCACCGGTCAGCGACATGCTGAGCGCGGCGCGGCCGTTGCCGGAACCGTTGGGGCGGGTGAAGGCCGGACCGGCCGGGCGGGTCTGGACGGTGGTGGAGCCGATCGCGTCGTACGAGGCGATGCCCGCACCGGACGTCGACTTCACGGCGGTGCCGGCGTAGCTCGTGCCGTCGACGGTGTCGCCGGCCAGGGCGTTCAGCACGTCCTGAGTGGTGTCGGAACCCACGCCGACCAGCTGGCGGAAGGTGCCCGCGGGGGTGGGGTCGGCGTACGCCGGGCTCGCGAGAGCCATGCCGCCGGCTACCACTGCGGCGGCGACCATGGCCGCCGTGGAGCGCGTTCTGCGCATCGAGAGTCTCCTGATGAGAGCGTGCGTGAGGTGGAGCGGAGAGGGATCTGGCAGGGTGGTGCGGGCCGTCCGCCCCGACTGTCCTTCGGGGCGGGCGGCCGTCTCTGGAGAGCGCCGCCGGGTGGGCCGGCGCTCAGGGCCGCAGCAGCTTCCGCAGCCGCTCCGGCAGGGCGAGGGCCGGTACGACGGTCACCGTGCGGCCGCCCGGGAGCGGTACCCGCAGGGGCAGTCGCAGCCGGCTGCCGCCCGCGAAGGGCGCGCCCGCCGCGGCCACCGCACCGAGGGCGGCGCCCACCGGGACGGCGTAGCGCAGGGCGTTCGCGGGGTCGGCGGGTGTCGTGCCCAGGGCGGTGGTGTGCACCGCGTCGCCTCCGTCGTACGACGCCGAGGCGGCGGGTGAGGCACTGGCACCCCCGGCAGCCGCGCCGGTACCGCCGACGGCCGTGTCACCGCCCGGGGAACCGCCCGTGTCGCCTCCGGTGGACGAACTGTCCGAGGAGCCGCCGGTGTCGGCACCCGCGGACGAACCCTTCGAGGAGCCGCCGTCGCCGCCGGAGTTGCCGCCCTTGTAGGCCGCCAGGGCGTGGGCGGCGGCCGTGGCGCGGGCACGCAGTTTCCTCGGCAGCGGGGCGTATCCGGCGGGCAGCCGGCCCGGGTCGGCGCCGGTGATCTGACCGTCGCCCGCCGCGTACCGCAGCAGGGTCGCGTAGTCCTTGCGGGCGGCCGCGTCGAGGTCGGCGGGACGGGCGGCCGCGTAGACCAGCTGGGCCAGCGGGTAGGCGCCCTTCGCCTTCGCCCCGGTGGGGGTGATCTCGGCGACGCCCTTGCCGGAGGCGCTCGCGGCCGCGGCGGTCAGGGAGGCGGTGCTCGGCGCGGTGAACCTGCCGGCCGCGTTACGCAGCCGGGCTGTCTGGAGGCCGTACCGGGTGGCCGAGGCCGCGTCGGTGACGGTGATGAGGAAGCGGGAGCCGACGGTCTGCGGGCCCGGGCTCTTGTACGCGGGCGGGCTGGCCAGCGGGTCCCAGGTCGATTTCCACAGGCCGTCCGCGCGGCGGGTGTGCAGGGCGCCGGAGTGCATGTCGTCGACGTACGGATGGAAGTCGATCATGCACTGCTGCTGGGTGGCGCCGGTGCCCGGCGGGATCGTGCACCAGGGGTCGCTCTTCGGGAAGTCGTCCGTGCGGGAGGGTTCGAAGGCCGCGCCGGTCGGGTTCAGGTCGGCGTTGGTGGCGTAGTCCGGGTTGACCCGCATGCCCCAGTCGTCGGACACCCCCGCGAGAAACTGCCGGGCGTCCTTGTCGGACCGGACCCACTGCCACAGCAGGCGGGCCGAGTCGGAGTGGCCCAGCGAGGTGAGCAGGTCGGTGTCGGTGGCCGGGGTCTCGGCGACCGACAGGTACGCGAACTGCGGGTTCAGCGCGATGAACTCGGGATCGGTGGCGAGACCGGCCGGGTTGTTCCTCGCCCAGCCGTAGCCATTGGCGGCGGTGCCGCTGAGCACGGCTCCCCAGGGGGAGTTACGGTAGGACTCGGTGAGCAGCTTGGCGACCAGACGTGGGGTCAGGTCGATCGACTCGACCTTCGTACCGGCAAGTCTCGCCACCGCGTCTGGTGCCCCGGCCCTAGGTCTGCGTTCGATGGTGAACCCGATGACGGTTCCCGACAGCGCGACCGGAGCGTACGACGTGCTGCCCGAGGGAGGGGTGGTGCCCTCGTCGGTGCCCAGGGCACGGGTGGTGAAGGCGAGCCCGGAGGAGCCGTCGTTGGTGAGCCGGGCGCGGGCGTCGGGCTCACCGAGTTCGGTGTAGCCGTAGACCCTGCCGGTCGGGCACAGCGCCGCCTGCCAGCTGGTCATGGCGTCGGCCGCCAACTCGCTGCCGGTGGTGGGGCGTTCGGCGGAGCCCAGGGCGCAGTTGGTGCCGACCGGGTTGAACCCCAGCGGGATCGCGATCCGGTTCGCCCAGTTGGTTGAGGAGACCGGGGAGCCCGCGTTGACCTGGCTCTGGTCCGCGTACGGCTTGCCGTCGAGGTCGAGGTGGCCCTGCGGGACGATCACCAGCCAGCAACTGCGCGGACGTGCCGTGCCGTTGGTGGTGACCGGGGTGCCGCAGCCCAGATGCGGTGCCTCGTTCGCGGTCTGTACCTCGAAGAACTCCTGGCCCTTGCCGTCGGCGCCGGTGCGGGCGAAGTCGACCTCGTTGGTGGTGTTGCGGTTGAAGTACGGGTTGTTCTGGGTGTTGGTGGTGACGGTGGCACCGCTGACTGGCTTGAAGGGGACCTCGCCGGGGGCGTTGGGGTTGGCCGCTCCGTAGCGGTTGTCCTGGCCGTAGTTGGTGGGGGCGGCGCTGTAGAAGGCGCGACGGGTGTCGTCGTAGTCGTTGCCGGGCCAGCTTCCCCGGTCGGTGGTCGGGGAGGCGCCGTACTGGCACTGGGTGCGCGAGGGGCCGGGGTTGGCCGGGACGGTGCCGTCGTCGTCGCCCCAGCACTGCATGATCTGCACGAAGTCGGTGTTGAAGAGCGTGCCCGCGAAGGTGGTCGGGGTGCCGCCGGTCCAGGAGACGGTGATCGCCTGACTGGTGAGGTGCGTGGTCTGGTCGACCGTGAACCTCATGTCCTTGAACTCTCCGCGCCCGGAGACGGTGACGGAGGAGGAACTCGCGGCGGTCGCGGGCGGTGCGGCCTGGGCGACCGCGAGACCGGCCAGAGCGCCGACGGCGGCGCCGGCGACCAGACGGGCCAGAACCCGGCGTACGGACCTCATCGCGACTCTCCGTCCGAGGAACGCCTGTCGGACAGGAGGCGGGACACCAGGGAGGGCAGCAGGATCAGCCCGAGCACCAGGAAGGCGGCGAGCAGCATCAGTGTCTGCGTACCCGTCCAGCCGGTGCGCCCCGCGACCGCGACGGGCTGGGCGAGAGCGACCGTGCCGTCGGCGGTCGTACCGCCGCCCGAGGCGCTGCCGGAAGTGCCACCCGGGCTCAGTGTCTGTCCGGTGTCGGGGTCGACGGACGGCTGGGTGCCGGAGCCGGTGCCGGATCCGCCGGTCGTCGTGCCGCCGCCGGTGGAGGTGCCCGGCGTACCGGATCCGCCGCCGGTCGAGCCGCCGGACGTGGCCCCGGAACCGCCGTTCGAGCTGGTCGAGCCGGTCGACCTGGCACCGCCGCTGCCGGTCGTGCAGGGCGCTGCGCCCTTCTTGTCGCAGGCCTTCGGGTAGGGCGCGGTCTCGGCGAGCTTGTTGCGGCCGTCGGTGGTGAAGGTCGGGTTGTTGCACTTGCTGATGTTGATGTTCTGTGCCCGCACGCCCGGGATCCGGCGGATCTGGTCGAACCCCGCCCGCACCAGGTTGATCGGCAGCGGCGAGTAGCCGAGGTCGGGGGCCTGCTGCTGGCCCTGGCACATGAAGTAGTAGGAGAACGCGCCGAGCGTCTTGCCCTTGGCCTCGGTGAAGGTGCCCTGCACCTTCAGCGGCAGCACCATGTACGAGTAGCTGGACAGCGGGTAGTTGCGCCGGTCGCTGTCGCCGTAGACGCCGTCGAGCTGCTGGGTGAGGTAGTCCGGCGAGCTCTTGTCCGTGTTGATCCGCGCCTTGAGCAGTGAGACCGCCACGTTCTGCGGGGTCGGCTCGGTGTAGTAGCCGGCGTGGTTGAGGACCTTGGCGACGGGATAGTGCGCGTTGAGGGCATAGGAGTAGTTGACGTAACCGATCGCGCCCTCGCCGTAGTTCTGGGCGACGTAACCCGCCACGCCCAGGTCTCCGGACTGGGCGATCATTCCGGACACGGTCGGGTAGTACGAGGTCTGCCCGCACGCCCCCGAGCGGCCGACCTTGGCGCAGTACGCCTGCCACAGCGACGTGTGCTGCTTGGCCATCCACATCGTGAACTGGGCGGTGGAGCCGGAGCCGTCGGAGCGGACGACGGGCACGATGGTGCGGTGCGGTAGCTGGAGCCCGGGGTTGTCGGCCTTGATGGCGGCGTCGTCCCAGGTCTTGACGGCGCCGGTGAAGATCTTGGTGACCACGTCACCGGAGAGGCGCAGGTTGGTGACCCGCTTGCCGTTGACGGTCAAGTGGTACATGAACACCGTGCCGCCGGCCACGATCGGCATGTAGGCGTACGACCCGGAGGCCGGCCGCTCCGCCGCGCTGCCGTCGGTCGGGTGGGTCTGGAACGGAATGTCCGACACCGCGAAGTCGACCGTGCCGCTGAGGAACTGGCGGCGGCCGTCGGACGATCCGGTACCGGCGTACGAGATCCGCATCCCGTACTGGTTGACGGCTCGGCGCCACTCGTCGACGGCGTTCTCCGCCCAGGTGGACCCGGCCCCGGCGATCGGGGTGTAGCTGTCGGCTGCGGCGGGGCCGGCCGCCATCCCGGCGAGGACGCCGAGCAACGCGGCCAGGATGCCCAGCCGGTGCAGGCTGGTCCTGAGGTGACTGAGCATCAGTCGCTCTCTTCTGTGACGGGCTGGGGCGCCCCGCCCGCGGGGTCCCGGGCGGTGTTGTCGCCCGTACCTCCGCTGCGGGATGCGTGGTCAGGTGCGGGTGGCTCCGTAGGCGTCGTCTCGCCCCCGGCGGCCGTGAGCGCGTCCGGCTCGTCGGCGAGGCCGGGGCCAGAGAGGCCACCCGCCCGCTCGGGGGCGGTCCGCGGCTCGGTTTCGAACAGGGACAGCCCCGCAGCGTGCAGTTCCGTGAAACGGGCCGCGTCCCGGCGGGAGGCTCGGGCTGTTCGGCGGGACTGGCGGCGGGTCTGGTGGCCGGGACCGTGACCGCCGATGAATCGGGCGATCGCGAAGAGGATCAGGACCAGCGCCATCAGGACCGCCGCCGCGCCGAAGCCGCGGGCGATCATCGCGGGCTCCGGGGACTTGACGAAGTTGAAGACGGCCAGAGGCAGGGAGACCATCGGGCCGTTGGTCGGGTCGGCATTGAGGGCGGCCGTGAAGCCGGCGGTGAGCAGGACGGGCGAGGTCTCGCCGATGCCCCGCGCCGTGCCGAGGATGACCGCGGTGGCGAGGCCGGAGCGAGCCGTAGGCAGGACCACGTGCCACACCGTCCGCCAGCGCGGGGCTCCAAGGGCCTCCGCTGCCTCGGTCAGGCTGCCGGGCACCAGGCGGAGAACCACGTCGGACGCCCGGATCACGATCGGCAGCATCATCACACTGATCGCGAAGCCCGCCGCGAGGCCCGACTTCTGCAGCCCCAGGCCGAGGATCCAGGTGGCGTACACCATGAGCCCCGCGACGATCGAGGGCAGCGCGGTCATCGCCTCGACGATGGTCCGTACGAAACGGGAAAAGCGGCCGGGAATCTGGTTGAGGTACACCGCGCAGGCCAGGCCGAGGGGAACGGTGATGGTGAGCGCGATGGCGATCATCATCAGCGTGCCGAGCATCGCGTGCGCGATGCCGCCGTGGGTGAGCGGGTCGAGCGGGCCCGCGGCCTGCATGTCCTGGGTGAAGAAGTTGCCGTGCGGCAGCGCTTCCCGACCACGCCACGCGGTGAAGCCGACGACGAGCGCGAGCGCGCTGAAGAGCAGCCCGGCCGCGGTCCACAGGATCACCGTCATCACACGGTCGCGCACCGCCTGGCCGTCCTCCTCCAGGCCGGTGAGGACGGCGTACACGATGAGGAAGGCGCCGTACGCGGTGACGGCGAAGCCCAGACCGCCGGAGAACGGTGCTATCTGCCCGAACAGCAGCACCGCGACGCACAGTCCGGACGCGGCGGCGCCGAACAGGGAGAGCGCCCCCGAGCGGGTGGGGCCGCCGATCCGGCGCCACTGGTCGGGGAGTTGAGCGGCGGGGGACGCCTCGGAGACCGGCGCGGCCGCGGCCGCGCGGTGTGCGACTTCTTCTTCTACTTCTTCTACGACGGTCATCTCATGCCTCGCTCTGCGCGCCGGACCGGGAGCGGGCCACGACGGTGGAGGCGGTGAAGTTGACCGCCAGCGTGAGCAGGAACAGCGCCAGACCCGCCGCCATCAGCGCCGACATGCCGAAGGTGGAGGCGTCGCCGTAGTGCAGGGCTATGAGGGAGGAGACCGAGTTCGAGCCGGTCTGCAGGATGTGCGGCTGGATGACGAAGACCGGCGAGATGATCAGGTAGACGGCGATCGTCTCGCCGAGCGCCCGGCCGAGCCCCAGCATCGTGCCGCCGATGATTCCTCCCTTGCCGTACGGCAGGACGACCGCGCGGATCATGCCCCACCGCGTGGCGCCGAGAGCGTAGGCGCCCTCGCGCTCGCCCGCCGGAGCCTGCGCGAAGACTTCCCGCATGACCGAGCACTGGATCGGTGCGACCATCAGGGCGACGACGATCCCGGCGACGAACGTGGAGGCGGTGTAGACGCTGTCCGAGGCGAGGGGGTCACCGGGCCGGGTGCCGTCGACGGCGAACAGCGGAATCCAGCCAAGCCAAGTGGACAGCCAGCGCGACAGCCCGATCACGTGCTGTTGGAGGAAGAAGAGGCCCCAGAGGCCGTACACCACCGAGGGGACCGCCGCCATCAGGTCGACCATGGTGATGAGGGTGCGGCGCAGCCTGCGCGGGGCCACATCGGAGATGAACAACGCGGTGGCGATGGCCAGTGGCACGGAGATCGTCACCGCCACGGCAGCGATCAGCAGCGTACCCGTGAGTACGGCCGCGATGCCGAAGTTGTGCACATCCGGCTGCCAGGCGGAGGTGGTGAGGAACCCCAGCCCCTTGGCACGCAGCGCCTGACCGGCCCTCAGGAGAAGGAACAGTCCGACGGCCGCCATGATGGCGAGGACCGCGACGCCCGTGGCCGTCAGCTGGTACCGGAAGATCCTGTCTCCCAAATCCCGTGCCGCGTACGGCCGCCGCGGAACGGGTCTTTCAGGCTCCGGTTCGCCGGGAAACTCCACTGCGGACACCACTGCGAACCCCCAAAGAAAGATTCTCTCCGTGCGACTTCATGATCGAGGCACGCAGGGAGAGTCAATGGCCGGATCTTGTCGCTCCGACCCGTCGAAGGCTGGACGCAATATGAACAGTCGACGACTTTCTCGTGGGGTAGCTATGGAGTGGGTGCAGGCGGGAGCGAGAGCCCGTCCGATCCCTGCCTGCCAAGAGATGAAGGCCGGTCCGCCACGGATCAAAGTCTCCGAGTTAGCGGTTGAGCCGGCCTATGAGTAGGCGACTGCTGGCTGTTCCGCCGACTTGGCCGGCAGTTCGGACTGGCTGCCAACCGCGGCCGCTTGACACCACAGTGGTGAGCCAGAGGTGGCGCAGCCGGGCGATGTTTCCGGCTCGGGCGCGACGACCAACAGCACCTGCAATGCCGCGGCGCCCCGGCTCCTGACTCTGCGAAAAGGCACCGAGGCCGTCGCTCTTGGGGCCGTCGCAGAACCACGGTGGATTCCGGCGCGAGCGGCCCGGCCCCCTCCCCTGGTGCCCGGGCTGACCACCCCACCGGTCACCCAACTGCAGCCCGCAGCGCGCCCGTGGTCACCTGCAACTGCCGTGGTGACCGGCGCCAACCGTGGGCTGGGGCGCCACCTGGCCGAGCAGCTCGTGCAGCGCGGGGCGAAGGTTTACGCCGCAGCCCGCCGGCCGGAGACCATAGACCTGGACGGCGTCACGCCGCTGCGTCTCGACGTCACGGACGAGGCCACGATCCGGGAGGCCGCCCGCGTCGCGTCCGACGCGACGCTGCTGATCAACAATGCGGGTATCTCCCTCTACAACCCACTGATCGCCGGCGACCTGACGGCAATCCGCGCGGAGATGGACACCAACTGCTACGGCCCGCTCGCCCTCACCCGCGCGTTCGCCCCGGTCATCGAGACCAACGGCGGCGGTGCGGTCCTGAACATCCTCTCCGTGATCTCCTGGCTGCACCCGGCCCAGGCCGGCTCCTACGCCGCGTCCAAGGCCGCCGCATGGGCCATGAGCGATGCCGTCCGCGAAGAGCTGGCACCCCGCGGCATCACCGTCTCCGCGCTGCACGTCGGGTTCATGGACACCGACATGACCGCCGGCATGCCCATCGCGGACAAGGCGGACCCGGCCGACGTCGCGGCCCAGGCCCTGGACACCGTCGAGGCGGGCCGGCCCGAAATCCTCGCCGACGACGTCACCCGGCAGGTCAAGCAGGGCCTGTCCCAGACCCACGCCCTCAGCTGAGCCCCGCCGCGGCGGCGGTCCTCACCCACTCGGCAACGGTGACCGGCCTGTGGACGCCGAGTCGGCAGCAGTCGGATCGGCCGCGGGCGTGCCGCACTGTTGCTGACCTGTGTCAACGACACGCCCTGTCCGGACCGCCGTTGTCAGCGGTGTGCGTCTCGTCTGCCGTGGCGGCCGCGGCGCAGCCGCCACGCATGAGCAGACCTCGCCCGCACCTCTTCGGTCGCCCCGCGCAGCCCGACGACGTCTCGATGGCGCCTGGCGGGCACCGTGGCCCAGCAGCGGGATCGGCCGGGGCCCGGTCGGGTCATCCCTGGGTGAGCACGATCTTCTTGCCGCCGGCCCGTCCGGCCACCACTCGGGCGAACGCAGCCGGTCCCTCGCTCAGCGGCAGGGCTTCCGGCGCCTGTTTCAAGGTTCCCGCGGCGGCCTGCTCCGCCAGCTGGACCAGCTGCGCGGCGTTGGGCTCGACGTAGAGGTCCCCACTCGTGATGCCTCGCTCCGCCGGCGGCGCGTCCGAGGTCAGGGAGCACAGCCGACCGCCGTCCCGCACCAAGGGCAGGGCGGCGCCCGCCGTGCCGGTGGCGATGATGAGGGCGGCGTCGAACCCGCCGCGTGCCCTCTCCGGCCAGTTCGGGTCGCGGTAGTCGACGACCTCCGTCGCTCCCAGACCGAGCAGGCGCTCTGCGGCGCCGGCAGACGCGGTCGCGGTCACCTCGATGTCCTTGGCCGCGGCGAGCTGGATGGCCAGGGCTCCGGTGGCCCCGCCTCCGTTGGTGATCAGGAGCCGCTGTCCTCGGCTGAGGTCCAGCTTCTCCAGGGCCTGCCACGCGGTGAGTCCGTTGACCGGCAGCGCCGCCGCGTGCACGGCGTCCAGCCCGGGTGGGCAGGCCGCCGCGTGGTCCGCGTTGATCAGAACACGTTCGGCCCAGAAGCCGCTTCCCCCGGGCAGCGGGGCCTCGTGCGCGAGCACCCGGTCGCCTTCGGCAAACCGGGTGACACCCGCGCCGACGGCCAGCACCCTGCCCGCGCCCTCCACTCCCAGCGCCGCCGGGGGGCGCAGCCCCACGTCCCAGCTACCGCCGTTGAGCAGTTCGTCCCACGGGCCCACCCCGGCCGCCTCAACCGCGACCAGGATCTGGCCGGGCCCGGGAGATGACGGTTCGGGCAACTCCAGCAGGGCGACTTCCTTCTCGGCCCCGGACACTCCGCACGCCTTCACAGCAGATCTTTGTCCTCTCACTCAGTCCGGCCGACCCGCAGGTACGGTCCGAACCCAAAGCAACAGTCTCGGCCCCGGGATCCCTGCAGAGGTCGCTCGTGGTCGCAGCCGCATCGGTGTCGAGGCTATGCAGCTAGTGGCCCGGACATGTGGGCCACTTGAAGAGTGTCCGACTGGGCCAATCGTGGAACAGATCAGCACGACCTTCGAGTGGGCCGGGGAGTACATCATCGTGTTCGAGTTGCGAAATCGCCGCTCACGCCGCGGCAGCTCGATCGCCTCGAGTCGACCTCGCGCGAGTCCGCGTACGCCTTGCTGCCGAGCAAGTAACGGACGCTCCGTCAGGTGCCCGACAAATGTCGCTTCCGCCTTGTCCGACACGGAGGCGTACGCGGTCTCACACGAGACCAATCCCTCGCAATCGGACACTGCGTGTCCCGTCTCCCTCAGTCGAGTCGTTGTCTAACGAACCGAAACGTTCGGACCTTTCCAGATACGAGGGGATATACGGGTTGAGGCACGTATGTATCGAGGAGGCGTGAGAATGGGAGGGGCGATGCACGGGGGGAGCTATGACAGGGGACTCATCCGGGTCTGGCGGCAACGGATCCACCTCCGAACCGACTCAGGCAGGCGGCGGAGGCTGGCGTAGCAGCCTGATGACCGCTGGAATGGCTATGGTGCTGACTTTCGTCACTGTCTTCTTCGGGTGGATACCGAATCCGTTCGAAGAGGAGACATCGACGGCCAGCCCATCTCCAGCTGAGCATCCACCGGGGGCAGGAGCAGCGGGGCAGGTCAAGAAGCCTGGCTTGGAAGTGCTGTCGCAGACGCTCGCCGAACCGGCCCGTCTGCCAGCCAAGTTCGACGACAAAGAGGGGAGTAGCGACGGCACGGTCTTGGCTACCCGTCTTCTCCTGACGCTCCGCAACCGAGGGGATCTCGAAGCGGTTGTCACCGAGTTCCGGTTCACAGTGGTGGCGGCGCGAGCCCTTACCAGCGGGATTGAGCCGGACTGTCTCCCCGTCACGGGAGGGGGCCCCACGGAGATCACAGCGGAGTACGACGCCGTCCTTCCGAGCCCTGAGGTGCAGCTGCCGAAGACCATCGTGCTCAAGGACTCGTACAGCTTGGAGGCGGGCAAGGCCGAACGAGTGATCTTGAGTCTGGGGCTCAACGACAAGCGCTACGACCCCGTGCTTTACGTGGTCCGTGTCGAGTTGCGAGAGGGCCGCCAGAAGACGTTCCTCTCTGCCGGCTCAGTGGCGTTCCTCGCTCCCGCCGATGCAACCTCGGACTTTCTCCACTGGGCCGGAGCCGCCGTCGACCGCACGAGTGCTCTCTGCGATCCAGGCTTGCGTGATGGTACAGACCGAGCCATGTCCCAGGCTGACGACGCAAGCCCGCAGCTGAACCAGTTGGAGAACGTCCTTTCGCGGCCGAGTCGCTGAAGTACCGGCCGTGCATCGCAACCGGGCAAGGCCCGGCTACGGGTGCTCGACACCGTTCCGCCGGATTCGGAATCCACCGACCTTCCCGACTCGGTGAACCGCGCTGCCACCGCTCGTCCCGGGCGCGAGGTCGGGTCCGTTGGTCGGAGGCGAGGAGTCGGGCGGCCCGCAGTCGACGCAGCCGCCGGTGCTCACGGTCCAGCGGCCCGCGTCTTCGTGGGGGGCGTTCGAGCCGAGTCAGTTGGTAATAGTGACGCAGGGAAGGCCCACACTGCTGTCGCCGATGAAGCCTTCCGCGCAGAGTCGGGTGCCCGCGGGGAAGTGACGCTGAGGGTAGGCCTGGTCCCGGTAGGTCCGGAACGCGGCGACGTCTTCGACTTTGGTGTTGGCGCTCCAGCCGTTGGTGGTCCACACGTGGGCGCTGATGCGGTGGGGTTGGTTGGTGTTGACTACCGAGACTTCTACCCTGCCCAGGTATGTGCCCTCGTCGTAGGTCTGGATGCAGACCGAGTGGTTGCACCACTTACCGTCGGCCGCAGCGGGCGGACCGGCAGCGATCAGGCAGCCGAGCGCGGCGGCCGCCGTGGCCAGTCCAGCGGCGATCTTCTTGGTGACGTCGTGCATAGCGAGAGACCTCAAGCAATTCTTACGGCCCCGCGATGAGGCGAGGACTATCGGACTGTCGGCACCTTTGCCACAGGGTCGATTAAGCCCGGCCCTGCGAGAAAACAACGCAGGGCAAGATCAGAAGTCACGCCACTGGACTCTCCCGCCGACATCGGGCCCGGTCGCTGACCTGTGCATCCACTGTTGGCCGCCCCAATACACGCTTCGACGGCGGGTGGCCATCTTGCCCAGAGATTGTTGGCCTCGCGCCGGACATGGTCGTCAGGCGGCGTCCTCCGGTTCGGCCTGCTCCCGACAATCCGAGCCCAGAGGGGCGGCGGAGGCCCTCGTCATCGACGTCGAGAGGCTGCGGGCGGCTGCACTCGGCGCAGGGCACGAGGTCCTGCGAGGCGTAGCGGGCGGTACAGCTGACCTCGAACCTGCCCTTCGGGCAAGGACAACGGCGCCGGACGCCGGTGAGTTACAGAGCCCACCGGCAATACAGCTGCCGGCCGGAGGTGTGAGCGCGCTGAGCCAGACCGGCCAGGGCTCCCAGGACACCAGCCGTGGACTCGACGCTGATGCCGATCTGCCGGAGCTCGTCCGTCGTCGACCACGATTCGGCAAAGCGGAGGAGGTCGTCCGGCAACGTCGAGGCGAGGGCAGCGGTCAAGGTGTCCGTCAGGCTGACCACGATCACCCCGCTTTGCTCCGGATCGGACAGCAGTTGCCCGGACCGCGGACGACCGCTGGCCTCCTCATAGGTGCAGCCCGTCATGATCGCTTCGAGCTGGGCCATCGCAACGACCGGGTCAATGTTCTTGAGACTGACCACGTCGAGGTCCGCCCGACCGGTCCCTCCCGGAATCTGGAGGACAGCAACAGCAGCCTGATCGTCAGCGGCAGAGAAGTAGTCGCACAGTGGCATGCCGAGGATTGTGGCATCCACGGCTGGCAGGCTGGCAGGCTGGCAGGCTGGCAGGCACAAGCAGGGCACTTGCTGAGAGTGTTGACAGCAGCAAGGGTCGAATGTCGCACTCTCGAAGTCCTTCCTGGTCGCCGAGCCTGGCTCCTTGATGACGAGGCTCCCGTGCTCGCGCAGCAGCGGGGCCTTCAGCAGCGCCTCGGCGGCGGCCGGCGGATGCATGGACGGCGTACCTGAGGTCCCGCGGCCGGACCGCCTCGTTCCCGTCGAGGTGCTCCACGACGCCGGCGAGGTAGTGATGCCGGCGACCAACTATCGCTGAGTATGGTCATCCGACGCTGGACGTCACACCGGTGTCGACAACATCAAATGTCCGCACCTTCCCGCAGACCGCCCTCGCCCTCGCCCCCGCCGCCGCCGCCGCCCAGCCAGGCCACCCCGGCACGGCCACGGAACTGTCCGAAGGACTCGAACCGTTGTGGGCGCTGTTCCGTCGTCACGGCAGCCTGCGCGTGATGTCCGCCGCCGCCTCGCACTTCGCCCTGACAGGGGAACCGAACCTCGCGCGTCCCCTGCGCGCACTGGACGAGACCGCCCGCCACGAGGTCATCGCCGTACTGGCCTCCCTCCAGCTCACCTCCTGAGCACGGACACCATGAGCCGGCAGCGCACAGCAAGCGCACCGAGGACGCCGGGGGCCCCGACCGCGCCCGGAAGAGACAGCGGCGGCCTGGCGCACTACGTCATCGCCGCAGCACTCGCCGGACCGCCGACGGCGGAGCCGTGGTCCCGACTCCGCCGTCTCACCCGTTCAACCGGGAAGTCCTCCTTGCCGGCCCCCAACGGCAGCATGAAGGTGACCGGTGCCGGTCCCTGCGCGAGGGGACAAAAGACTCTGGTGGCACAGTGGAGCGACTTGTTCCGCCCTGTGGAGGTAATCCCGTATGCGTCTGCTCCTCATACGCCATGGCCAGACTCCGTCCAACGTCAAGCACCTGTTGGACACCGAGGCGCCGGGGCCGGCGCTGACACCGCTGGGGCAGGAGCAGGCTGCCGCGCTGCCGCAAGCCCTGGCGACGGAGCGGATCGATGCCCTGTACGCCTCAACACTGGTGCGCACCCAGCTGACCGCAGCTCCACTGGCTGCCGCGACGCGGCTGGAGGTCCAGGTCCGGGACGGGATCAGGGAACTGGCTGCCGGAGACCTGGAGATGCGTGGCGACGACGACGCTGCCACCCTCTACCTCACCACCGCCTTCGCCTGGTCCGACGGGGACACCGCCCGCAGGATGCCCGGCGGCGAGAACGGCGTGGAAGCTCTGGGCCGTTTCGACGCTGTCGTCACCGAGGCAGCGGGAACAGGTGCGGAGACAGTGGCCATGGTCAGCCACGGCGCGATGATCCGGACATGGGTCGCAGCCCGAGCGGCCAACGTCGATGTGGCGTACGCGTCCAGCCACCCACTGGGCAACACCGGCGTCGTCGTCCTCTCCGGCTCGCCCGACCGGGGCTGGCAGGCCCTCCGGTGGGAGGAACACCCGCTCGGCCCGGAAGGGAACTTCCCCGAAGACAGTGGCCCGGCCGGCGCGGCCGCTCCTACTCGCTGAAGGGCCGCCTTCTCTTCTCCTCAATCTCCGGTGTCCGGTGTGCGGCCGGGAGCCGACCGTTGGGGTGGGTTGCGCCGGTGGCGGGTGTTCAGTTCGTCGCGGTGCGGACGCGGGCCTGGCGGTCGAGAACGGTCGGCTCGCTACCAGGGCCCGATGGCCGGGAAGAGCAAGCCAACCGACACCCCGGCGCCCCGCGTGCCGGCCCGCGCCGCCCGCGAGTACCTCGGCGAGTTCGAGCAGCGGGTGCGCCGCCGCCCCGGCCTCGGCGCAGCGGCGGCGTGTCTGGTGCTCCTCGTCGTCATCAACCTGCGCCCCGCCATGCCACGGACTGACGGTGCCCGGGACGGCAATGGCCTCCTCACCGAGGCCCGCCGCGGCGCCCTGTGCCGGTCACTGGATTGGACGGCCGAGGTCCACCCTTGGGACCGCCCACCATGAGCAGGGCGCCCGGCCTGAATCACCGGCCGGCAGCCAGCCCGCGCAGCCCACGCCGTGCTCCCAGGTGCCGCTGACATGGCCGGCTTCACGAGGGGACAGCTCGGACGCGGAACGTCAGCCCGTCCGGGCTGCTCAGACGCTCCTACGGCGCGACGGGCGCATCTGGCTGACTCCCATGAGGACGAGACCGGAGAACGCGAGGGCGTTGGTGCCGAAGAAGCGGAACTCCCACGACGGGCTTGGCACGACATGAAAGTAGAACAACCCCTGGATCACGCCGGGTGCGCCCACCAGCAGAGCAGCGAGTCCGTGGACCCGAGGGCGGGTGACGCGGCGGCGTACCCAGGGCAGTGTCCAGCCGGTGCGCATCGACGCCATGCCCAGGGTGACCGCCAACAGGCCCAGGACCATGCCACTTCCAACGACCCATTCCATGGGCCCCCCACCCATCGCCTGAGCTCGATCATCCACGCTGAGCAGGATCAGCGCCAGGCCGCACATCAAGTGGTGTCCGGCGCCTCGGGGCAACGACGCAGATGCACCGCGGTCCAGCCTCCTACAGCGCGTCGTCGGTCTCCAGCTGTGCGCTCGGCGATCCTTTCCCAGGTATGGCCGGGTCGGCGCAGGGCGCTCCCACCGGCAAAGATCTCAAGGCGACGCGACCGACGACATCAGCTCCTCCAGCTTGTTGAGGCTCTGAGTCCAGCCTTCCTCGTGAAGAGCTTGGCGCCGCTCAGTGGCGAAGTCGCCCTGGGTGAAGACCAGTTCGGCTGAGGTGCCGCCGATATCGCGAAGGGAATGCGTCACCACCGTCTCCCGATCCTCGGGATCGGGGTCCTCCCACCGGAAGGTGTAGGACAGGCGTTCCGGAGGGTCGACCACAAGGAATTCTCCCACCAGGTAGAACCGATCCCCTTCCGGAGGCTGCATCGCGATCCGGTAATCACCTCCTGGCCGAAGGTCGCTTTCCACACCCAGGGTGGTGAACCCGTCGGGGCCCCACCACTTGGCCAATTCCTGCGGATCGGTCAACGCTCGGAATACGACCGGACGCGGTGCGCGGAGGACACGTTGCATGTACAGCCTCAGCCCGCCATCGTGCGTCATCACGAACCTCCTCCGGCAGAAGATGTCGCGATTGGCCACCCCACCTATCCTATGTGTCCCCGCGGCAGGCTGCGCTCTCACAGATCAGAGGCGGTATATGGGGGGCTGGTGCGGCCACCGGTGATCATGGCGTCATCGACAGCATTGCTGAGGTTGAGCAGCAAGGCCGGCTGGGCGAGATCGAAGGGCTCCGCGTCAGCTTGACCGGCGCCGAGTCCAGAGCAGCCGGATTGACACTACCGCCGGAGGTGGGCCCGTTACTCCTCGGCATACCAGCCCAGCGATAGCCTCCCGGTCAGTTCCAACCTGGGGAGACTGCTGTGTTGTTCAGCCATCTGGGCAGGGGATCAAGGACCCTCGTGCTGACGGCGCATCCCGACGACGAGGTGTTCGCTCATGGTGCGGCGATCGCCATGCTGAGCCAGCAGGGAAGCCGAGTCGTCCTGCGCACCGCTTCGGGCGGGGAGGCCGCTGAGAATGACGTCACTTCCAGTGGTGAGGCGCGTCGACGCCGTGCCGCTCGACTGGATGCCGCATGCACCAGACTCGGCGTAAGCGAGTGGAACTGGCTGGCCGAAGGACGATGGACAGATACCGCAGGGCGGCCGACGCCTGGCTCACTGACCACCGCATCGGTCTCAGACCTGACCGAGGTCATTGCTGACCAGATCCAGAAGATCATTCCTGATGTCGTACTCACAGTGGGTCCCGACGGGCTCACCGGCCATCCGGACCACATCCTGATTCACCGGGCGGTGGCCGCCGCGGCAGCGTCGTGCGATGTCCCGGTCTTCGGCTCCTACCTCCTCCCGGCCGACATCGCACAGGGCCGCGATCTCCTGGCCACGATCCTTCCTGGTGAACGCGTCGGATCAGGACGCATGACAGGCCGCCATGAACCCTCGCCGACCACACTGGCCGCCCCTGCTCACGCAGCCGAGGCAAGGCGCGCGGCCCTGGATGAGTATGCGAAGGGACTGGGCACCTCGGCCCTCACGGAAGTGGTCCACGTCTTCCCAGGCCGTGGCGACTCGCTCCTGCTCCGTGCGGTTCTGGATGCCATCGGGTGGCAGACCGAGCGCTATGCACGTCACACGGCTTGATCAATGGCTGATGATCATCTCGGCGAGTTGGAAGGTCACGACATGGACACCTCCGACAATCTCCAGACCTTGAGGGCACCGCGGTGGGTTGAGCTGGGTGAACACGTCTTTGACCAATGGGGCACATGACCGGCCGGGATGAGCATCGCGCCTTCGACTGAACTCTGCGTTCGACGACCCAGGAGTCCTCGCTGCGATCCCCACCCGGGGCGGCAAAGGCGCTTACCGCGTCGTTGACGACCTCGACACCGACACGCTGCGCCGCGACCCGAGCGGAGTGATCTGTCCCATGCGCGCTGGGAGTTGATCGAACCGGTGCTGTCCGCCTGGCGGGCCGAGCGGCGCCGACATGCGGCCACCCCGCTTGGTGTGCACAGGAACGGCCGTGGCCGTCGGAGCTGACCAGGTCGTCGGAGCGGGTGAGATCGTGCTCCCCGCCGCAGACCAGAGCGCCCCGCGCAACCCGGTGTTCATCGGCTTCGGACAAACAGGTGTGCTGTCGAGCCCCGAAGGTTCCACGGGCCGGCTTCGGACCGACTAGGCGACGCGCCGGACCGGGAGGTCTTCGCCGACACCCAACGGCCCGCTGGGCTCGCCCAGTCGGACACCACCTGGACCCTGTCGACCGACGCCGAGGGCCGACGCGTCGTGCGGTTCGGCGTGATGGGCTCCGACGCGGACAGGGACACGGTGACCGTCCCGACCGGTCTGGCCTACGCGGGTCCGGCCACGGAGTACATCAGCGGCGTCCAGGGGATCGGCGAGGATGCCCGGGGGGTGGGCCTCGGGACAAGCCGCAGGCTCACTACCTGCTGCGGGCCCCGCTCACTGACCCCGCGCACGTCCTGCAGCAGATCGCCGCAACGCGCAAGATCTCCCGACGGGGCGAGGAAAGAACGTCCAAGGGGTGCGCACAGTGCGCTACCGCGGCATCCTCGACCACCGGACCGTCACTTTGCGCATGGCCCCCGAAGTCCGCACGAAGACGGACCAAGCCCACGACGCCCTGGGCAGCGGCCTCCCGGTCTCGCAGACGCGTGGGTCGACGGCCGGGGGCGCCTCGTGCAGACCCGCATGAGAGTCACCATCTCCGGTGCGCGGGTGACGCTCACCATGGCCGCAGCTGCAATTCGTGATCTTTCGGTTCGATGATCCTGCGGCTGCTGTGGTTGACCGGCCGCAGCAACATCTCGCGACTCCGTGGTCGCGGCTCGGTCGGTCGCAGTACGGTCGTTGCATGGAGGAGCATCCGGTCGTGGTCGTCGTCGGCTACCCCGGCGCGGAACTGCTCGACATCGCCTGCCTGACCACGGCCTTCGACTATGCGAACCGGGCTGGGGCCACACCGGCCTACCGGGTGCGCGTGGTGACACCGGCAGGCGGGCCGATCGGCTGCCAGTCCGGACTGACACTGCAGGCGCAAGGCGCCTTGGAGCGGCTTCGCGGACCGCTGGACACGGTCGTCGTGTCGGGCGGCGAGGGGCACGAGGCGGCCGCTGCGAACAGCGGACTGGTCGCGCACGTCCGTCGGCTGGCCCATGTGGCCCGACGTGTCGCGTCGGTGTGCACCGGCGCCTCGGTGCTCGCCGCGACCGGACTGCTCGACGGCCGTCGCGCCACCACGCACTGGCTGTTCGCCGACCTGCTTGCCGCCACCTATCCCGCGGTCCGCGTGGACCCGGCGCCCCTTTACATCCGCGACGGCCGGGTGACAACGGCGGCCGGGGTCAGCAGCGCGCTGGACCTGGCGTTGGCGTTCATCGAGGAGGACCACGGCGGCGAGCTGGCCCGCCAAGTGGCACGGGGCCTGGTCACGTATCTCCAACGGCCGGGAAACCAGGCGCAGATGAGTATGTTCGTCGCCGCTCCGGCGCCGGCCAACGACCTGGTCCGCGAGGTGACGGCGATGATACGCAACGCGCCGGACGCCGACCTGCGGATGACCACGCTCGCCACTCGCGTCGGGGTGAGCGAACGCCACCTCACCCGTCTCTTCCTTGCCCACACGGGGCAGACCCCGGCCCGCTACGTGCGTCTCGCGCGGACTCAGGCCGCCGCGCGCCTCCTCACGTCGAGTCGGCTGTCCCTGGCCCGGATCGCCACCCGCTGCGGCTTCACGTCCGCCGAGACGCTGCGTCAGGCTTTCGTGGCCCTGTACGGCGTCACGCCGTCGCACTACCGGGCCACCCAGACGGGCAGGCCGGTCGGTCAGACCACCGCCACGACAACGGCGCCGAGTCCCAACGGTACGTCCAGCAGCATGCAGAATTCGGCCAACGACCTGGGTACCACCTCATTGCGCAGGTAGTGCAGCAGGTCCCAGGCGGCGTGCGCCACCAGCACCAGCCCGGCCAGCGCCAGTCCGAGCCGTGGAGCAAGAAAGAGCGCGGCCACCGCCAGGCAGCCGTACCCGAGCAGGGCGACGGTCTGCGCGGTGAGGGCAGGGCGGGACACGTGTGTGACCAGGCCGACGACGACGAGCGCCAGGGCCGCGAGGCCGACACCGCCCCACCACACCAGGCCGGCCAGCTCACTGCCGACGACCACCGCTGAGCCGCCGGCGATCCCTGCCCAGGCGATCCACGGCCGGTTCAGCGCCGCCGCGCCGAGGTAGCAGAGCGTGGCCACGCACAGCACGATCGCCACCGATTCCCGTTCAACGCCGGTAGCGAGCTGGAGGACCGCGGCCGCCAGCCCGAGCGCGCTCGGCCAGCGGTGCAGGACAGCGTGTCGGCCGCGTGCGTCAGCAGTCGCGGTTCCGGGTTTCCCAGTCGTCATGCCGACGACCGTGCCCGCCGCGCGATCGCCGCGTCGAGTCCCCACGGATCGGCGGTCCGGAATCCTGGGATACGTGTCAGCCACAGCTCGCGATTCGGGCCGGTCGCGGTGAAGTCATGGCGAACAAGATCGTCCTGCACAGGCGGGCCGGCCTTCTTGCTTCTGCCGCGCTTCTTCCCGAACACACTCCACCAAGTTGCTGTCCCGGCAGATCCGCCACGCGGTCGTACACCAAGACCCTCTGCCGTGCCGATCGTGCCAGCGATATGGATGTTGTGGTCAGGAGCGGCTTGACCTTGACGCTGGGTCAACCCTTCATGCTTCCGGCACGAGCTTCCTCGCAGTCGCCAGGAACAACTCCACGAAGGAGGCAGATGACCATGACGGCCCCATCGATCGCCGTTCGCGTACAGGGTCTGAAGAAGTCGTACGGAACGCTCGAAGTGCTGCGCGACGTGGACTTCGAGGTGGCGCGGGGTAACATCTTCGCCCTGCTCGGGTCCAACGGGGCGGGCAAGACCACGACCGTGAGGATCCTCGCCACGCTCCTGAAGCCCGACGCGGGGAAAGCCGGCGTCCATGGCTACGACGTCGCCACGCAACCGGCGAATGTGCGGGAGTCCATCAGCCTCACCGGGCAGTTCGCGGCCGTCGACGAGATCCTCAGTGGTTGGGAGAACCTCGTACTCGTCGCCAGGCTGCGCCACCTCAAGGACCCGGGCGCGATCGCGGATGACCTGCTGAGGCGTTTCTCGCTGACCGACGCCGGCCCACGGAAGGTGTCCACGTATTCGGGTGGGATGCGCCGCCGGCTGGACATCGCGATGAGCCTCATCGGAAATCCGTCCGTGATCTTCCTGGACGAGCCGACGGCCGGACTCGATCCCGAGGCGCGCATCGAGGTGTGGCAGGCCGTCAAGGAGCTCGCCCAGTCCGGCACCACGGTACTGCTCACCACGCAGTACCTGGACGAGGCCGAGCAGCTCGCCGACCGGATTGCGATCCTCCACCAGGGTCGGATCATCGTGAACGGCACCCTTGCCGAGCTCAAGCGGCTCTTCCCGCCCGCCAAGGTCGAGTACGTCGAGAAGCAGCCGACTCTGGAGGAGATCTTCCTCGCGGTCATCGGCGCCGGCGAGAAGAGCGACTCCACTCGCACGACAACGGGAGGACAACGATGACCACGTACTTCTTCAGCGACACTGCCGCGCTCACGGGGCGGACCCTGCGCCATGTCACCCGCAGCATGGACACCATCATCACGACCGTCATCACGCCGGTCGCCATGATGTTGATGTTCGTCTACGTGTTCGGCGGCGCCATTGATACCGGATCGGTTTCGTACGTGAACTACATGCTGCCCGGCATCCTGCTCATGACCATCGCGTCGGGCATCTCCTACACGGCGTACCGGCTGTTCACCGATGTGAAGAGCGGGATCTTCGAACGATTCCAGTCCATGCCGATCGCGCGGTCGGGTGTGCTGTGGGCGCATGTCTTCACCTCTCTGGTCGCCAACCTGATCGCGCTCGTGCTCGTCGTGGGTGTCGCTCTGCTCATGGGCTTCCGCTCGGGGGCAGGAGTGTCGGCATGGCTCGCGGTCGCCGGCATCTTGCTTTTGTTCACCCTGGCGCTGACCTGGCTCGCCGTGATCCCCGGGCTCTCGGCGTCGTCGGTGGAGGGAGCGGGCGCGTTCGCCTACCCGCTCATCTTCCTGCCGTTCGTCAGCTCGGCGTTCGTGCCCACAAGGACGATGCCCGGCCCGGTGCGCTGGTTCGCCGAGAACCAGCCGGTGACGTCGATCGTCAACACGATCCGTGGCCTGTTCGCCCAGCAGCCGGTCGGCGACGACATCTGGGCCGCCCTCGCCTGGTGCGTCGGCATCCTCGTCGTGGCGTACGTCTTCGCGATGGCCGCCTATCGCCGGAAGATCGCCTGAGGCAGTCTGAGACTCATGCTCACCATCAGCCAGCTTGCGGCGTACGCCGGGGTGACAGTGCGGGCCGTACGCCACTACCACAAGATCGGGCTGCTGCCCGAGCCCGAGCGCGACCGGTCCGGGTACCGGATCTACGATGCCGCCGCGGTCGTGCGCCTGATCCGGATCCGCACCCTGGCTGATGCCGGCGTGCCGCTGGCCAGGGTGCAGGAACTCCTCGACGCCGGCCCGGAGGAGTTCGCCGGCGGTGTCCAGGAGATCGACAAGGATTTGCGGGCCGAGATCCGGCGGCTGCAGGGCACCCGCAGTAGGCTCGCCCGGCTCGCCGCCGGAGAGCACCTGGCGCTTCCGAAGAGCGTCGTGGGCTACCTCGACCGGTTGCGCGGTCTCGGCGTCGGGGAGCGGTATATCGAACTGGAGCGGGATGCCTGGATCATGATCGCCGCGCAGGTGCCGGACCTGATCGACTCCGTGATTGCCAAGAAACACGAGGAGCTGGACGACCCCGACATGGTGAGGCTCTACAGCTTCTTCACGGGGGAGCCCGACTGGCTGGCCGGCGATGCACGGATCGTCGAGGTCGCCGACATCCTGGAGCGCCTGATGATTCGCGCTGTGGAGGCCGGCGAGGTGGGTGCCGACGGTTTCGACGATGAGTTCGTCGCCCTGATGGACTCCACCATGCTTGAGTCCGCACCGGGTGCCGAACTGGTGCTGGCGATTCTCAAGGAGCGTGGCTGGAGCGGCTGGACCCGCATCGAACGGGTACCTGCCGACAGACTCAACACTCACACGTGACGCCACTCGGCTGTGGCCGCGCTGGCGCGGGGCGGCAGTCTGCCGCGCACACATCCAGCGGTACGGTCTGAGGAAGTTGATTCCACAGAATCAGGGTGTGGCACGCCATGTGGCTGCAGCGGATCGACACCACGATCGACGCCGTGCGGCAGCGGAAAGCCCAGCAGGAACACGGCCGCCGGCGACGTCCGCGGCGAGCCGAGGTCAACTGCGAGTCATGGCGCCCAGTTTGCTGCTGATGTCCAATTGGAACGAGGTCTGCATGTCTTCGTACGGGGTCGTCGAATACCAGTACCCCTTCACATCGAGCGGCTCGCCGGTCGCCGTGAGCCGGCAGGGGATATCGCCCTTCTCCAGGTCGGCGATGAACACGTCGGCCTTCACTACGGCCGCTTCGTCCCCCGGTCGCCCGGGTTCGCGGTAGGTCGTCACCCGGAACAGGGCGGCGTAGCGCTTGTGCAGTCCGACGTCGAGGATTTTCCTGAGCCGCCTGGCGGGGTCCTCTTCGACGCCCTTGTACGGCTCGTAGCCGTATCGGCTGGTCACCTCGAAGTGGTTGGTGCCCAGCGGACCCTGTGGACCCGTGATCCACATGCCGCGGATGAGCCACCCCGGCGCCACGGCGAACCTGCCCAGCTTCCAGCCTGGCCGGTCCGCGATCCGCTCCGGGGTATCGGCCTCGCTCGCCGACGCGATGTCGACATTGCCTCCCTGGTCGGGGCTGTTGTAGCTGTCCAGGACGCGACTTTTGTGATCGAAGGGCTGGAAATACGGCCGCGGGTCCAACTCCCTGTCACACGAATTTTTGACAGGGTTGTTCTTGGGCAGACGCGAAGCGGCAGCGGCCAGAGCCGCACGCCGTTGCTCGAAGCGGGCCCCATACTCCTTGAGGATCGCCTTCAGGTCCTTGGCGGTGCGTTCCTCCTCGCTGTCCCCTCCCCCACCACAGCCGGACAGCAACATCGCGACCACGGCCACCGCCATGCCCAGGGCGGCGCCCTTCCCCATCCCCGTGCGCATAGGACCCCTTCCCCCTCACGCCACTGCCCGCAAGGGTGCCCGACACCGACTCCCCTGACACCGGGACGAGGGAACCGGCACACTGTCTCTCCACTCCGACCGGCGCAGGGGGTCAAGGGGCACGTACGCTACGACGCCGTTCTCACCCAGGAGGCTCAGGTTTCTTCCCGTCGTCGTCGCCCTCATCGTGGCGTTGCTGCTCGCGGGATGTAACGACGGTTCGGGCAAGGCCGCCGCCGAACCGAGTGGGGCGCGGGGCGTCGGCGAGCGTGGTCGAGATTCAGCACGTAGGCGTCCGCCCAGAAGTCCGGCCCGCCGCACGAACTTCTCAGCGTTCATTCCTTCCGCAAGGTGCCTGCGGGCTCCGTGAGCGCCTGCATCTGCTCCGAGCATGTACCGGCCTCCTGCTCGAGGCAGCCGCCGTCTGTACCGAACTTCGTCACCGCGGCCTGGAACGTCGTGGCCGCCTTCGGCAGACTCACGGTCTCCGCCATCACGGCCGGCTTGGCGTCGCCGTCGTCGTCGTTCGAGCTGCTGCAGCCGCTCACGGCCGCCACGTCGCGAACAGGACTGACGAGCCGGCCGTCTTCCCCCAAAAGTGTCTCCCCGTGACGGAGGATCATCGCACGCCCCCGGACACGGATACGGCAAAGGCCCCCGGCCGATCAGTCAGGGCCCGTCCCGGAGCATCCACCCGTATGACTTCTTGGGCCCTACTCGCGCTGAACAAGCCGCGCAGAGCCCTGGCGCCCACACCCACACACATACGGCTGTGTTTGCGAGCATCATGGCCACCCAGGCTACTCCCCGCGACAAACTGTCCCTCACCCTCCGCTGCCCGGTACCTGGACCCTTCGAGTCACCGTACGGGTCACGGACACCGACCAGGTCACCGTCAGCCAGAACGTGACCACCAGGCCATTGCCGAACTGACGAACACCATGGGAAGCAGCCGACGTGGGCCGTCGGGCGCCGGGCGTTACCTGTCCTTGCAGGCCCTGGCTTTGAACTCCGCCAGGGGGACGGTGACTGGGGACTCGTCGCCGTCTTCCGAGATGTCGTCGTAGCGGACCATTCCCGGGCTGAGCTGGTCGAGGTCGGTCAGGCCGAAGGAGACGCTCTCCGATGACCACGAGTTGTCCTCGGTCCCGCCGTAAAGGATGTAGGTGGTCTTGGGCGTGAGCCGGGTGAGGGATCTGCCCACGGCCCAGCCGGCGGATGGGGACTGGAGACTCCAGGTGGCGAGACCCGCTGTGAGAGGGCGGTCGGCGGTCCAGGAGCCCACAGTCTTCTGCTTGTTGACGTTCTCGCTGTCCACGTAGACAGTCGCGCCATCGATCTGATGCCCGCAGACCATCATGACGCCGAGCAGATGGCCATCGTCGGACACGGAGATACCGGCGACCGCATCGACGGGAACGCTGCACCCCGTGCTCGCAGCCACTGCCAGGCCCGCCGCGACGATGCCGACCACGCGCCGGAACGCCGGCCGTGAAACGTTCGACAGCATCGAGCCCCCTGTCCGAGGGACCGCCGCCGGGTACCCCCTACACCTCGGATGGTAAGGACGATGCGCGTCGATCCGCAGCGTCGCCGCCCATACGTTGCGCCCTCGTTGTGACCTTGTAGCACACCGGCCCAGGGCGCACGCGACGGGGACGGTGGCGCGTCGGACCAGTACGCAGCGGGATCTTCCGGGCGCGCCATCGCCGCGAGCTGCGTCTCATCAGATGTGTTCGCTGTTCCGCTGCCCTGCGGCCTTGATGTTGGCACAGGCGGCACAGCTTCAGTCGGCGCTTGGTTCGTAGGCGCTGATGACGTACAGGGCTTCGTCGTCGATGGCGTTCTTGTCCCAGTCCAGGGAGATCCGCACCGGGTGCCCGTCGGCGGCGTACTCCGCTTCCGCCGTGTCCGCGTTGTCGCTGCGGGCCTGGTTCAGCCTCTTCAACAGCTCGCCGATCGTGGGCACTTGATCGGGGAGCTCCTGTATCTGCCGCCGACTGTCCGCATCCGTCCCGACGGCCTCCGTCACCGTGCCGTCCCGGACCTTCACCCGGAAGGTCCCGGCCAGGACCTGGGTGGTAGATGTCAGCGTGTAGGTGTACGCGGCAGGCTCCTCCCAGGTGGTTTTCTGCTCGCTCCTCTCGGCGGACTCTGCGGACGTCGAAGAACTGCAGGCGCTGGTCGCGCACAGCAATGCCGCGGCCAGCGCGGCAGATGAGACGAATCGGGGCCTGGGGCGTACGGCGGTCATGCTGGCTCCCTCGGAGTCGGTTACCGCTGTGACGCCCGTCGGCCAACGAACGTTCAGTGCGGCGGGTGCGCCGTCGCCTTGCGGCATCAGTAGTTGAGCCTGAAGGCGACGGCGCCGAACGTCAGCTCTCGGACGAGGCTGCCCACCGCTTGACCAGCCACCAGGCACTGGCAATGAGAACAGCCAGCGCCGTGAGGACCCCGCCGCTGACCACGCCGGTCGAGCTGCGGTCGTCCTTCTCAGCAGTCTTGGCGTCGGGTTCGGACCCTGCTGCCGCGACGTCGGACTCAGTGGCCGACGGGGTCCGGCTGGGTGTCGCGCTCTCGGTCGGGCTGGGGCCGACCGGGCCAGCCCCAGGTGCCGCAGCCTTCAACTTCAGCACTGAGGAGGGCGGTTGGGGCTCCTCACCAACGGTGGGCAGCTCGATCCAGCGGGAGATCTTGCCGTCGCTGTAGACCTCGATCGTCTTGAACGCGATCTCCTTGGCGTCCGGGAGCGGCCGGACCTTGATCTCGTGTTCTGCGTCGACCCCGGCCTTGAGTGCGGGGCCGGCGACGTTGCATCCGTCGCTGGTGGCCTTCAGCTTCCAGCCCTCGGGGCCTCGTCCAGCGCCACGTCAGCGGGAGCGATGCCTTCGGGTAGCACGACGCGCATTTCGGTGAAGCCCGCGGACTCGGACTCGGACTCGGCCTCGGAGACGAAGCTGAGGGTGACGTTCTCGGCCGGGGGCCTGGGCCTTGCCGGCTTCGACCTCCGCGTGCGCGGCGGCCGGTGCGGCCAGGGCGAGCGTGGCCGTCGGTGCGGCGGCACCGGCGAATGCGACTCCGTCAGTCGGACAGCCGGGCATCGATGAGTGCCTTGAACGCCTCGTAGGAGGCGGAGTTGGTGATCCGTTCTCCGTCGAGGAAGAAGGTCGGGGTGCCCTGGACTCCCAGGCCGAGGCCGTCTCGCTGGTCGGCCTGGACGCGTCCTGCCACTTCCGGATCGGCGAGATCGGCGTCGAACCGGTCCATGTCCAGGCCGAGTTCCTTCGCATAGCCGCGGAAGACGGACTCCTTCCACTCCTGCGACTCGCCCCACTCCTTCTGGGTGGTGAAAGCTTGGTGTACATCTCCTCGAACTTGCACTGGCGGGTGGCGGCTTCAGCAGTGCGGGCGGCCAGTTCGCCGTTTAGGAGCCGATGGCGAGGGCGAAGCCGGCCATGAGGACGGCGGCTGCGATCAGGTTCTTCTTCAGCTTGCTCATGGTTCCTCTGTGGGAGTGGGCGTGGAGGGACGGGCGGGTCGCCGGTCGCGGGCGTGCAGGCTCGCCAGGTAGGCGTTTTAGACGGCGAGCGGGTCGTTGTGGTCGCCTCGGGTCTATCTGCCGGTCCACGCGGCGGGCCTCCCGCTGGTCGGAGCGGACCCACTGGACGGCCAGGATGATCGTGGTGATCAGTACGGGGATGTCACCGGTGGCCCAGGCGATGGCCCCGGCGTCGTACTGGCCGTCCATCGGGTACTCGAGCCACGGCCGGTCCAGCGCCGACCACCAGCCCTCGCCGATCAGCGCGGTCGAGCTCACCAGCGAGATGCTGAACCAGGAGTGGAGCGGCATCGTCAGGATGGGGACGAACAGCCGGCCCAGATGGGGCGGGCGGCGCGGGCCGGGGTCGATGCCGATGACGACCCAGAAGAACAGCAGGCCGAATGGGGGGCGGGTGGCGGGAGCCGGAACCGCATGGTCCGTACGTCCTGAAAGCGTACCGACCACCCCGCCCGCTAGTGCACGACAGGGTGGGAGCTCCCGGCGCCGTCGCTCGGGCGCCTCCACCAGTCGACAAGTTTCCGCTGGTCAGCGGCCCGTTAACCGACATGACAACGGTCACCGATGCCGCCTTTGGCGATTCGCGTAGGAGTGCGTTTCACTTCGGGCTAAGGCATCCGCTGCGAGGGGGAAGGCGTACACCATGGGTGATCACACTCACGTGCACGGTCCAGGACACGAGCACGGAGGAGGGCACGCCGGCCACTCCCACGGCGTCTCGGCGGATGCCGACCGGCGCTGGCTGGGCATCGCGCTCACGCTGATCACCGTGTTCATGGCGGGCGAGGTCGTCATCGGCATCGTGGCCCAGTCCCTCGCCCTGATCTCGGACGCGGCGCACATGCTGACCGACGCCGTGTCGATCGTGTTCGCGCTGATCGCCATGCGGCTGGCCGCGCGCCCGGCCCGCGGCGTCTTCACCTACGGCCTCAAGCGCGCCGAGATCCTCTCCGCCCAGGCCAACGGCCTGACCCTGCTCCTGCTCGGCGCCTGGCTCGCGTACGAGGCCGTGCACCGGCTGATCGACCCGCCCGAGGTGAAAGGCGGGCTGGTGTTCGCCACAGCCCTCGCCGGGATCGCGGTGAACATCGCGGCCGCCTGGTGCATCTCCAAGGCCAACCGCTCCTCGCTCAACGTCGAGGGCGCCTACCAGCACATCCTCAACGACCTGTTCGCCTTCATCGGCACCGCGGTGGCCGGTCTGATCGTGCTGCTCACCGGATTCGCCCGCGCCGACGGCATCGCCACGCTCGTGGTCGTCGCCCTGATGTTCAAGGCCGGGTACGGGCTGCTACGCGAGTCCGGCCGGATCTTCCTGGAGGCCGCCCCCGCAAATGTCGACCCGGACGCGCTGGGCGACAAGCTCGTGGCCCAGCCGGCCGTCGTCGAGGTGCACGACCTGCACGTCTGGCAGATCACGTCCGGCCAGTCCGCCCTCTCTGCGCACGTCCTGGTCGAGCCCGCCGGCGACTGCCACGCCGTCCGCCGCGACCTGGAGGAACTCCTCCAGCACGACTACGGCATCACCCACACCACGCTCCAGGTCGACCACACCCCGGCACAGATCCTTCAGGTCGCCCTGGTCGGCGAAGGAGCAGGTGACACCGCGCACTGCGAGGGCCCGCACGGCCCCATCCACCGGGACGAGCCGCACAAGCACTGACCTTCGCGCAAGCACAGGCTTGCCCAGCGCGGGGTGCTGACTGTCCTACTCGGTCAGCATGGTGAACACCGAGCTGATCGTCCGGAAGGAACAGCCCGACCGCCGCGCCAAGTTGAGCATCACGGACGCTGACGGCATGCGGAGCACCTGGCACCTGCGACTCCGCCTGTTCACCGCCGCCGGCCGGCTCGTCACCACCAGCCGCCGCATTCTCCGCCTCGCCCGCCACGGGAGGCGGGAGTTCAGCTAGCACCGGCATGTCGTTTGAGCGCCGACTGCTCGCCGGCACCCGGCGTTATGTGGACTTCCCAGTCAGGGTGGCACTCAGGGCGCTCAGAATGACCTGCGCGACCTGCTGAGTCTGTTGGTTGAGGAAGAAGTGACCGCCGGAGAACGGAACGGTTCGAGTGACTCCAGAAGTGAGGGTTCGCCACTGGTCCGCTTCTCCCACCGTCACAACGGGATCTTCTTCGCCGACCAGGACAGTGAAAGGACAGTCCCGCAGCGTGCCCTGGTCCCAGATGTACTGCACCAACAATCGGTAATCGGCCCGTACCGAAGGCATGATCAGCTCAAGCATCTCGGGGTCGTCGAGGACCGGCGGATCTACTCCCCCGAGCCGACGCAGCTCAGCTACCAGTGTGGCGTCGCTTCGGAGGAAGTCGCTCGGGCGCCTGCCCAAGGAAGGGGACGCTCTGCCGGACAGAAACAGGTGTATCGGCGTGAAGGGGGTCTGGGCCTGCTGGAGACACCGGCCCGTCTCGAATGCCAGCAGTGCGCCCATGCTGTGCCCGAACAGGGCCAAGGGCTTCCCGGGATCGCAGTGCGAGGGCAGTTCCTCAAGCACGTGCTCGATGATCTGCTGGAAGTCCTGCGCTGGAGCTTCCCTGAAACGGTCCTGGCGGCCGGGGTACTGCACAGCGAACACTTCGACGTCCGGGGAGAGGGCGTGGGCGAGGCCGCTGTATCCGTTGGCTGCTCCCCCGGCGTAGGGAAAGCAGAGCACCTGTGCCGTGCCCGGTCCGGATGGGCGCAGGCGCCGAATCCATGTGCTGCTCATTGCCGCCTCTCAGGATGGAGACCTTGCGGGAGGCATCGTGACCGGCAAGGCCATGCACAGGCTACGAAGGGAACGCCTTCGCTGCTGTGACTTGGGCCGTTCCTGCCCTGCGACGCTCTTCCGCCGGTTACCGGAAAGTCATATTCGGCACGGTACGGCTCCGTCCTGCCAGCGGTAGAGGTCGCGCAGCAGGGAAATCTCGGCGCCGTGATGGATCAGCTCCCTGTTGACGTGCAGGACGATGCCCTCCATGGGAAACCTCTCGGGACCCACCGTGGGCGGATTGTCCAGGTCAGCGTCCGAGAGCTCGCGGACCCCCGCGTTCCATGTCCCATACATCTCATCGAGCTGCTTCAGCGCCTCGTCAGCGGTCCCCGCGTAGGCGAAGGTCCGAGAGTCGACGTCCTGGCCGCCGAAGTGCCATCCAACCCGATAGCCCAGGCAGGAGACGATGATGTGCGCCAGCCGCCAGGCAATCGTCGTCACCGGTGCCGGCGCCGGCACCGAGTCAGGGGACGCGGAGTCCATCGTCCACTCCCCCGAACCTGCCGACATCGGTGCGGCCGACGTACCACGCGGGCGGATGCTCCAGCAGCCACGCACCGGCTCCCAGAAGTACTCCTCATCGGCAAGACCCTGCAGCCGTGGCCGCAGGTTCTTGTGCCAGTGCCGGTCCAGCTGGTCCGCGATCCGCTCGCTTCTCGTCATTTCCGCACACTACATACGACGGAGACATGGCTACGACCTTCATGGACGCCGTCGCCGGCCGTGGGCGGCGAGAGCGTACCGCACCGGGAGATGACGCTGGGGGCTGATGTGCCCTTCGGGCCGCGCCGCCGCGAGCGGCTGTTTGACCTTGCCGCCTGCGTCCCGGATGACGGTCAGGCAGAGCGCCGATCGAAGACCTTCTTGTCGGCCGGGGTCAGCCTGTGCCCGTGATGGGCGCTCTTGCCGACGTCCAGGCCGAGGAAGTGCCGAGAGGGTGCCGCATCAGGACGCCGATGTGCCCGGCGCCGAGGAATGCTGGTGCTCCGACAGATCGGCCGCCGTGGGGCGTGAGTCCGCGCCGGCTGCACATCCGGCAGCGGCACGGCACCGCGAGTGCGGTGCCTGGCCGCTGCCGTGCTGCGCAGCGGCGTCAGCCTTGGCGGGCCTTGAAGCGGGGGTCCTTCTTGTTGATCACAAAGATCACGCCACGCCTGCGTACGACCTGAGCGCCGGGTTTGGCCTTCAGCGAGCGCAGGGACTTGCGTACCTTCATAGCGGCCTCCTTACAGGGCCTTGCAGGGATCGGAGGGCTGGGGCCGTCAGGGACGGACGGGAGCGGTACGGCCGTAGCGTCGCTCGAAGCGCTCCACTCGGCCCGCGGTGTCCACGACCCGCGAGGTGCCGGTGTAGAACGGGTGACTGGCCGACGAGATGTCCACGTCGACGACCGGGTACGTGGTGCCGTCCTCCCACTCCACCGTGCGCTCGGTGTCGAGGGTGGAGCGGGTGAGCAGTTGGAAGCCTGCCGCGCGGTCGCGGAAGACAACGGGGCGGGAGACGGGGTGAATGCCGGACCTCATGGGTGGTGCCTCCTTGAGAAACCTCGGTCGACGACCGAGGCGCTTGTCATCGTTCTTCGCGGAACAGAACGTGCTTGTCGGCCACCGGGTCGTACTTGCGCACGACCAGCCGGTCGGGGTTGGTCAGACGGTTCTTGCGTGTCACGTAGGTGACTCCGGTGCCGGCCGTCGACCTGAGCGTGACGACGGGCCGCGTGCTGCTGCGTGCCATGAGGTACTCCTTCCACCACCACCGAGCACTTTGACTCGGTCATGTCATGCAGTCGTTGCAACAAAGCCGCCCGGCTCGTCATTCCCGATGGCCGAGCCGCTGAGTACGAGCCCCTTCACCCATTGCTGAACCCCCATATCAGCCCGCTCTCGCAGACGAAGATCACTGCGTGGATACGGTCGAGGAGGCCGAGTTTGGTCAGGAAGCGGCCCAAGTGGGTCTTGGCGTCCGCGGAGCCGTCGCGCCTCGACTGGCTCGGGAGTGGGCTGCCTCCCGGGCTTCCACCGGATTGGCCTGACAGGGTGGCCGTGCCACCACACCTGCCCGTCACGCCTCTCATCTGCGGTGATGCCTGCTAGCTTCACCAGCTGGTTCGTGGTCCCGTACGCCCGCAGCGGAGGCAGGGCCACGGCTGCGAGGCGAGGAGGACTGGTGTGATGGACGATGCCAAGAAGCCAGCGATGGCTCCATTCAAGCGCAGGACTTTCCTGGCGACTGCCGTCGTGACGGCCGGCGCGTCGGCCACGGCGGCAGCCGCACCGGCGTCGGCCGCGGGTCCCCACAAGGGACCAGCCGACCCGTGGCCTCTCGACTCCGTGGCGCGCCTGCTGGGCACGCCCGAGGCCGGCCGCGGTATCGACTGGCTCAGGTCGGCGCTCCAGGTCGCCGTGGAGGTGGAACTGTCCACCATCCCGCCGTACCTGTGCGGCTGGTGGTCCATCAGGGACCGCGGCGCGGATGCCGCGCGCCTGATCAGGCGCATCATCGACGACGAGATGTACCACCTGGGCGTGGTGTGCAACCTGCTCGTGGCCGTGGGTGGCAGGCCCCGGATCCGGGCGGCGGCACCTACCTACCCCGGCCCGCTGCCCGGCGGCGTACGCCCCGACGTGACCGTGTACCTGTCGGGTTTGACCAGGTCCTTCGTGCACGACGTGATGATGGCCATCGAAGCCCCCGAGGAGCCACTAGCCCTCAGCGACAGTGCCCCGCCCACCATCGGCGCCTTCTACGGCGCCGTGCTGCAGGGCTTCAGGACCGTGGCCCCGCAGTTGTCGGCCCGCGGACAGCTGAACGCCCATATCGGATCCGACGAACTCCGGCCGGTCGAGACCCTCCTGGACGCAGAGCGCTCCATCGACATCATCAGGGAACAGGGCGAGGGCACGAGCAGCTCCCCGGCCGACTCCTTCGCCGACGACCACCCGGCCCACTACTACGCCTTCGGCGAGATCTACCACGGCCGGCAACTGCGGCAGAGCGACACGGGCTGGACGTTCACCGGGGCGCCCGTCCCCTTCCCCGATGCACGCCCGATGGCCCCGGTCCCGGCCGGCGGCTGGCCCAGCCCGTCGGCGTCCGTGCAACAGTTCCTGCACCGGTTCGACACCACCTACACCACCTTGCTCGACTCCCTCGACGCCGCCTGGGGCAACGGCGGTCCCCCCTCCCTGAGTGCGGCCGTTCACGCCATGCGCGCCCTGGAAGAGCCCGCCGTACGGCTTATGGAGACCGAGATCCCCGGCACTCACAGCACATACGGCCCCCAGTTCCACGTACTCCCCTGACGAGTTCGTGCACGGCAAGGCTTCCTGGTCCGTCCGGGCTCGTCGTTGGCCACGCGCCGTGACAGATGGCGGTGGCCGTTCTCGTCGACATGACGCGGTGGTGGTGGGTCTTGCCTACCTCGATGGCGGCCCAGATCTCAGCCATGTGGTGCCTGCGTGCGGTGGTTTCTGGCGGCTTCCCCGGGACGCCCCGCTGCGACTCCCTACTGACCGATCATCCGCAATTCCTCATCGGCAGCCGGGCCGTCGTGGGGAGCGAGCGGCCGATCGGTCAAAGCCACCAACGGCAGAGCGCCGAAAAACGGTAGAGAACGCTTCAGTTGGCGGGTGAGCGCTTCATGGGGCGGAGCGATCGCGGAAAATCAGCCAGCGCCAGCGCCGACGCTCCGTGACGAGGGCGGCGGCGGCCAGCAGGGTCACAGAGAACGCCGCCCAGGCGGGCCAGGCCAGCCATGAGGAGACCACGGCCGCAGCAAGCTGGAGCAACACCAGCAAGATCGTGGTCCAGCCCGGCACCGCGATGATCACGCCGGCCTTGTCCCCCGGAGTGGAGAAGAGCGTCGGAAGGCCGATCAGGGCCACCACGGACAGGGCGGCGAGCAGCCAGGAATGGCCGGCCAGGGCCCAAGGGGTGGCCACCCACGCGACGAGTTCCGTCGCAAAGCGCAGGGCAGACGCGGCGCGGTCGTCCGGCCGTCCCGAAGTTGTTTCCCCAGCAGCGGTGTTGGTCACCTGCGGACGATCTCACGGTGCCCGGCCCGCTGTCATGGGTTGTGCCCCGCCTCCTCGCCCGGCTGAGCGCCTGCTCAGGGCAGCCGGCCAAAGCGGGCAGTGCCCAAAAGGTTTGTCGAGCGGCAAGAGGCGATCAGACAGGATGACCGACACGTCCTGGCACAGATCTTTGCCGGGTCGGCCCCGACGGAGGTACAGCCATCGGCCTGTAAGCCACGTCAGAAGGCGCGCCGCTCGCCACGACGGGACGGGGCGCCGCGAGCAGACCCGTCGTCCTTTGCCAACGGTTCATGACCTGGCCGTCGGGTACCCGGTGCTCGCGGGTTCCGCCGCGCCAACCAGGACAGGAGGCAGCGCGATGGCAGCAAACAGCCCTATCGATGTACAGAAGGCCCTGAAAGGCGCCGACTACCCCGCCAGCCGCGACGATCTCGTCTCGCTGGCCAAGAGCAACGGCGCGGACGACAACATCATCGACAAACTCTCGAATACTCAGACACAACGGTTCGACGGCCCGAACGACGTGCAGAAGGCGATCTTCGGCACCGATTAGGGCGGGTGCTGTCCGCCTCATGCGCGGGACAGCCCGTCCGACGGGTTCCGTCCGTCGTCACAGATCCCGCGCGGCCCGGCGCAGCTGCCCGGCAGTGAGTTCGTCGCTGGCACTGGGCCGGCGCGCTGGCCGCGCTTCACCTCCTCTCGGCTGAAGTCGGGAGATTCCCGCCTGCCTCGCGGCAGCCGGCTTGACGCCCTTTGCGCGCGTAAACGACTGCCCTCCCGGCAGTCGGGATGAGCGCGAGGTCCATCCGGTACAGGTGCGAGACGTTGCGGGCAGCGTTGCCCGACCAACCGCAGTCCGGGTTCTTGCACACGAACATGGCGTTTGACGATGTATGAGATTCCTTGCCAGGTTTGGGTGGATTTCTCTGGTGAGACGGCGTGCCATCAGGGCGATCATCGCGAGGTAGTTCATGGCGGTGGAGCGGGCCGGGAGGGACGCCTCCGGCTTCGTCGTCCTGTCCCGCCGCTGGGTGGTCGAGAGGTCGCTCGCCTGGATGATGCACGCCAGCCGCCACGCAAGGGATTACGAACGGCTCATCCAGCACTCCGAGACGCTGATCACCTGGGCCGCCATCACCCTCATGACCAGGCGCCTCGCACGCGTGGGGCGTGTCAGCCTCGTGTGTTCCAGACGAGCGGTGCCTTGTGGATCCATGTGCCCTGCTCGACGGTGTCCTGGAGGAAGTCGGCGCGGCTGATGCGCGTGCCCGGTTTGTCGGTGCCTGCCTCGGCGGCCCGCAGCGGAGCGCCGGCCGGCTTGTTGGAGAGAGTGACGGGTCTGGCGAGGGTCCAGTCGTTGTCGGAGGCGCAGATGATCTGGTCGACGCCGTGGTGGTCGTCGTAGGCGGCCTTGAGGGTGGACCGTTGGATCAGGGCTCTGAGCACCGGGTTGATCCGGGCCCAGTCGTCTCCGGCGCCCTGGGTGGACGTCACGACGATCCGGCGGATGTTCTGCTCGCCCATCACGGTGAGGGTGTCGCGGGTGGCGTCGGTCATGAACATGGGCGGGCTGAGGGGTTTGGCCCAGGGGTTCTCGGAGGCGCGGGAGTTGTTGAGTGCGCTGATGATCGCCTCGCTGCCCTGGGCTGCCTTGCGGAGGTCGTCGATGTCGGCGGGCGTGCCCTGGACGAGCTCGACGCCGGCCGGGGCTTGGACGGCTTCGGGATTGCGCACCAGCGTGCGGACGCGATGACCGCGCGCGGCGGCCCGCGCCAGGACATGCATCCCGAGGCGGCCGCTGCCGCCGAGGACGAGCAGGTCGGTCATGGATGTCTCATAAGGGAAGGGACTGGTGTCCGCCCGGTTCCTGGCGGTTGGGTCACGAGCTGTACGGGCGGAAGCGGCGCCAGGCCACCAGGGCGGCCAGGATCAGCAGGTCGCCCCCTGCCGCGTTTCTCAAGCTGCCATTTACGGCACAGTGAGTAAGGTTAGGCCTGCTAAGACAACTTCAGCGCAAGGTAGCGTCGGGGTCGTGGTGGACTTGAACCCGGCGCCGACGGCCAACATCGCGGAGCGCAAGCGTCAGCTCGTACGCAACGAACTGGCCGAGGCCGCGGTGACGTTGCTGGCCGACCAGGGATTCGAGGAGACGACGGTCGACCAGATCGTGGCCGCCGTGGGGATGTCACGCCGCACGTTCTCCCGCTACTTCCAGTCCAAGGAAGACGTCGTCGTACACATGCTCGCGGGAGCCGGCGCGCAGATGTGCGCCGAACTGCGCGCCCGCCCCGACGACGAGCCACCCGCCCCGGCGCTGCGCCACGCACTGTCCGTGTTCACCTCCCTGTGCGACGCCGATCCGGACAAGCCGCTGCACGTGAGCAGGCTGATCCTGAACACACCGGCCCTGCTGGCCCGGTTCCTGGAGCGGCAGGCGCAGTGCCAGGCCGAGATGGCCGGCATCCTCGCCCGACGCGCCGGAGCGGATCCCGACGCCGACCTGCGCCCCGCCCTCGCCGCCGGCGTCGCCCTCACCGCGTTCCACACCGCACTGTGCCGCTGGGTGGACAGCGACGGCGCCAAGGCCATGACCGAGCTGGTCGACCAGGCCTTCGCCATGATCACCCCGGCGCTCGACCTCAGCACAGACCCGAACTGAACCTGCCCCCGGCCCGGCAGACAGCGATCCCACTGCCCAGGCCGAGCACCTCCAGCCACCGCACCCGCACCCCGACGCGCCGGCGCTCCGAACGGACTCCGGACCGATGTCGGAGTGCGGAGGCTGAGAAACACGCACCAACTTCGATCACGGCACGGCTCTGCCGGCCGATGGCCGTACGGTGTTCGACAAGCCGCTGCCCAACGGCGAGCCGCAGATGAGAGAGCTGGTCACACGCCTGGGCCGCCGGGGACAAGTCCTGGCCGTTGGTCGGACCAGCCCGCGTCCGTGGGGACCTTGGCCGTGGCCGTGGCCCGCGCCAGCAGATGCGAGGTGGCCTGATCCTGGTCTGATCCCCCGGTAAGGACGGACCCGGCCTATCCACGCGCCGTCCGACCAATGGAACTCACGAAGCTGCTAATAACCGGCCCTGTTCCTCGCCTGGTTCGCCGCGCTGAGCAGTCCCGAATCGCGGGCCTACTGCGACGAGAAACGGGAGGAAAACAACCGCCACGGCGCGGCTCTCATCCGCCTCACCCGCCGCCGCGTGGACGTCCTGCACGCCATGCTCGAGCACCGCATCCTCTACCCACCCGGGCACCAACACACAGCTTGCCGCACCCCGCACCTTGGCCGAGCAGACACTCGCGGCATCGTCGTCATGGCCAGACGTTGGCCTGTGATCGGAAAGTGTCCGGTTCGCTCTCCACGGGCAGTACGCACACCAAATGACCGCCAGGCACTCGCAGCACTCGGCATTCCTGCCACTGCGCAACCTGCTGTGCCCCCAGAGCGATCAAGCGCGTGGTCTCTGCCTCGATGTCGTCGGTCTCGATGTCCAGGTGGATGCGAGGTGCGTCGTCGACCGCTTGGACTGCCATGATCAGCCCCGGCAGGGCCTCGTGGAGTGTGGTGAACTCCGGTGCCGGCGGAAATGGTCGGGCGGTAACACCGAGAGCTGCCGACCAGAAGTCCGCTGCCTTGGCAGCCTCAGCGACGGGTGCGTCGATCAGAACGGCGTATACGCGGCTTCTATGCATGACAGCTCTTCCTGACCAGCTGGGAGATCGTACCTTGATCATTAACCGTCACGGTCAGGAAAGCCAGCCTCCGTGGCTCAGGCGCAGCTGCCGGAGGACACCGCGGCATCACCCCCGAGGCACCCAGACGGGGGGCGCGAGCCGCGGCCGCGGAAGCCACTGCGACCATCGCGTCAGCGGCGCGCTGTTCCCCGTCGACAACAGCTGGTCGGCCGTCCGACCCAGCCACCCATGGCCCACGAGGTCGCTCCCGAGGGGCGAGCGAATCCTCGTGCGGGCGCGCACGCGCGGCACAGGACGCGGGGTGCACATCCCGCTGGGGCACGGTCCGGACGCGTGCGCGGCCCTCACGAGCCGACGGCGGCCGATGCCCCGGCGGAGTGCCGCACATCGGAGTTGCGGATGCCGCGGCTGGAGGCCTTCGGCCTGGGGAGCGGGATCGCTGCCTGCCGGCCCGCGGGCAGGTTCAGTTCGGGTCCGCGCTGCGGTCAAGTACCGGGGTGATCATCGCGAAAGCCTGGTCGACCAGCTCGCCCATGGCCTTGGCGCCGTCGCTGTCCCCCAGCAGCGCAGCCCGGTCTGGAACGCAGTGAGGGCGGCGCCGACGGCAAGGGCGGGGCGCCGCCACGGCCTGCTGGAGTTAGGTGATCACGAGACCACCGTCAGTACGATCTTGCCTTGGATGTGACCCTGCGCGGCTCGGGCGTGTGCGCTGCCCGCCTCGGCGAGGGGGTAGGTGCTGTCCACCCCGACCTGGAGCTTTCCCTCGTCGAACAAGCGCCGGATCTCGGCGAGCTGGGGGCCGTTGGAACGCACCTGGATGTTCGAGACCGTGATGCCCAGACTCGCCGTCTCCTCCGGGTCGTACTGGGCGAAGAACACCGGAAGCATGGTGCCGCCGCGCTTGAGCACGGTCAGGAAGCGTGAGCTGTCCGGGCCACCGACGGTGTCGATCACCAGGTCGACGCCACCGACGACGTCTGTGGCCTGCGTCGTGGTGTAGTCGATGAACTCATCGGCGCCGAGCTTGCGCAGGAACTGCTCGTGCCGGCCCGAGGCCACCGCGATCACGTGTGCCCCCTTCCATTTCGCCAGCTGCACCGCGAAGTGGCCCACTCCACCAGCGGCCCCATTGACCAGCACGGTCATCCCTGGCGTGATCGGCACCGGCTGGTGCACCTGGCCGGTGAAAGGAGACGGCACGTCGTGGCCGAGGTCGACCAGGTACTGCCAGGCCGTCAGTACGGCCATCGGCGCCCCAGCCGCCTCCACGTGGTCGATACCGGCCGGCTTGTGAGCCAGGTCCGACGCCGGCGCGGCCACGTACTCGGCGTACGTACGGCCGTCGAAGCCGGGGAACCGCAGCATGCCGAAGACCTCGTCGCCGACGGCGAAACCCAGCACGTCCGGAGCGACCGCCTGGACCACACCCGACATGTCCGTTCCAGGGATCAGAGGGAACTCCAGCGCCGGCCTCATCTCGGCCGGCATGACCTTCATCCCCTCACGCAGGTACCAGTCCGGCGGGTTGATGCCCGCCGCGTGCACCCGGACGAGCACCTCGCCCGGGCCGATCTCGGGAACCGGCACCTCGTTGTACTGCAGAACTTCCGGCCCGCCGGCTTCGTGGAACTGGATCGCCTTCATCACGCCTGTCGCTTTCTTGGGGAAACCTTGCTCCTTCAGTCAAGGCCCAGGACGGCATGGCCGTCCAAGACCTGTTCGGCAACCCGATCATTCCGAAACGGCATGACGCGTACCCTGGAAGGGTGAACGATCTCGGACAGGACCTGGAACTGCGGCTGGTGCGCTACTTCACCGTGGTGGCGGCGCATCAGCACTTCGGCCGGGCCGCCGCCGACCTGCATGTGGCCCAGCCGGCGCTGAGCCGCCAGATCCAACGGCTCGAGAAGTATCTCGGCGCACGACTGATGGACCGCGTGCCCCAGGGCACCCGGCTCACTCCGGCCGGCGAGAGGTTCCTCCCCCGAGCTCAAGCCCTGCTGCAGGTCGCCCGCCAGGCCGAGCTGGCCGCGCGTGAACAAGCCGAGACCGAACGAATCACCGTCGGCTACGTGGAAGACCTGGTGATCACTGGCGCCGTACGGGAACTGCGCCGCCGTTACCCGGACGCCGAGATCGCCACCCGGTACCTGAGCTGCCGCGACGTCGGGGCGCTGTCCGACAAGCGCGTCGACGCCCTGATCGCGCGGGCCCCGCTGCCGCTCGCCGCCGACGACGTGTTCACCACCCCGCTGTACGAGGAGCCCCGGATGCTCGCGGTCCCGCGCGGCCATCCCTTGGCCGACCGCGCGTCGGTGACCGCGGAGGAACTGGCCGGCGAGGAGGCGGCGCCGTGCGCGTTCGAGACGGCGGACTGGGCTTCCTACCGGATCCTCGGGGCCGGCGTGCCGCCGGTCGAGAGCTACGAGGACAAGCTCGAACTCGTCGCGAGTGGCAGGGCGATCGCCGTGCTGCCGGTCGGCGATCGGCGTAGCTCACTGCGTCCCGACCTCGTCACCGTCCCGATCGAGGGCGCTCCCCCCAGCCAGGTCGTCCTCGTCAGCCGCAAGGGCGACCCGAATCCGATGATCCGGAATCTCCGGCTGGCGGCCAAGACCGTCCTGACCGCCCCGGCAGCCTGACCGTGGCCAGCCGACCCGCTGGGCGCTGAACTGCACCAAGCGGTGCTCTTGACGGTGCGTTCGATCAATTGGGTCGACACCCGTTCCGAGCCGCGGGAAACTCCTGGCGATGACTCAACGAACCGACACGCCTCCTGCGTGGGACGAGCGTGCGCAGCTGGTCACCTTCCTGGACTACGCCCGTGACACCGCGCGCGCAAAGTGTGAGGACGTGTCCGCCGAAGACGCCCGCAAGGCCCCGCTCCCGAGTTCGCCGCTGATGACGTTGTGCGGGTTGATCAGCCATCTGCGTTGGGTCGAGTACTACTGGTTCCACGTGATGTTTCTGGGCGAGGAGCTCGCGGGGCCGCTCACCGAGGCCACCGACGATGATCCCGACCCTGAGATGCGGACAGCGGTGGACATCCCGTTGCCCCGGCTTCTCGCCGAGTACGCGGAGCAGAGCGCCCGCTACCGTCGCCTGGTGTCCGAACACGACCTGGACTCGCCGGCCAAGCGCCCCATCAGCGACGGCCGCCATGTCGACCTCCGGTGGGTGATCCTCCACCTCATTGAGGAGACGTCCCGCCACAACGGCCACCTCGACGTCGTGCGTGAGCTCGTCGACGGGAGGACCGGCGCCTAAGACCTGTCGTGCAGGTCAGGAGCGGAGCCACCGTCGGACCGCTGCCACGGTGACCGTGCCGTGGCAGACGTAGGCCCGCTTGTCGAACCGCGTGGCCACGGCACGGAAGTTCTTCAGGGCATTGATGGTCCGCTGAACAGCCCCTGCTTCTGCCGGTCGGCGGATCAGGCGACGCCACCGACAGTGATGTCGACGCGGTGCGACTGCACGCCCGCGGGAGGGACTCGTTGTACTTCCCGGTCCAGGAGTCGTGAATGGCCCGCAGGGCGCCGAGGTGGCGTTCCCGGACGAGTTTCTCCAGCTGCTTGATGTGCCGGCTACATGGCGCCTCTGGTCATGCGGCGTACCTGCTGCGTGGTCTCGTGTGCCGTCCGCTCGGCCTGTGCGACGGCGTCGGCAGCGGACCGGCTGTGTTTCTCGGCTTCCTGCTGTTCGTTCTCGGCCTGCCGGTACTCCTCGCGCGCCTGCTGGATCTGCTCCTCGATGGCGGACATCCGTCGGCGAGCCTGTTCGGTGCGCTCGCGCGCCCGCTGCAGCTCGGTGTCGACGTCCGCCTGCCGTGTGCGCTCTTCACGCAGGCGCTGCTCGGCCGCCTCGGCTGCCTCCCGCGCCCGGGCCAGCTGCTCCTGACGGGCGCGGCGCCGCTCGGCGAGTTCGTCCTTGGACGCCCGTCCCGCAGACGCTGACGGGGGCGGGGACGCCGGGCGACTGCGGGTGCCCGGCTTCCCGGCCGCGGGTGCGCTGTCCGGGCGGAATTCGGATGGCGGGGTGAGAGCGTTGACCAGGCGGCCGCCCGCCCACTGGTCGGCTGCGTCCGGATCTGCGAGTACGGCGCGCAGGGTCGCTTCGAGGTCCTGCTGGACCGGTTGCGAGAGCCGGTGCCCGGCATCGCGGGCGAGCTGGGCGGCCTGCCGGGACAGGGCGGATTCGACGCGGCGGCGCTGCGCGGAGAGATCTTTGAGTCCGCCGGCGTCCAGGGCGTGGTAGGCCTCGCGTAGTGCCTGACCCAGTTCCAGGAACTGTCTGCTCTCCTCCGGCTGGGAGCGCAGCAGGAGGTTGGCCGCCCAGGCCGCGAGAGTGGGGCGGCGGGCGGCATGGATGCGGCGGGCATCGTCCGCCCGGCCGGCTGTTTTCGCGGCGGCGGCCAGCGTCTCCCGTCGGGCGACGAAGTCGGACGGCGGCGTGGTGTAGAGCTCGTCGAGGACGGCTTCCACGTCGTGACCTTCCTCGCCCCGGCGGCTCTTGCGCGCGTTCAGTGGCCCCGCACCTCCGGGCTGCCCCCATGCCGCTCGTTCCGTCCCGCCTCTACGACATCCCTCTCGTGTCTGATCACGCGGCGCTTAGACATGGCAACAGCCTCACGCGCGCCGCGCCGCCTCGCATCCCGGCTGGGCCCTTCGCATGTGGCGAGGTTCTGTTCGCGATGGACGGTGAATCCGTGATCGCCACGGCGGGTTCGGTAGGCAAATCCCAGGTGTTACTGGCCGTTTCAGTGGAGGGGTTCGCCGCCTGTGGCGTGCAGGTGGCGGCGCGCGGGTCACAGGCGGAGGACGATCAGGGCGATATCGTCGCGGGCGCCGCTGCTGACGCCGAGGTGCGCGAGCAGAGCGTCGGCGAGACGTTCGGGGCTGTGGCGGGCATGGCGGGCGAGTGCGTCGGTGAGGCGTTGCAGGCCGGCATCGATGTCCTCGCCGCGGCGTTCGATGAGACCGTCGGTGTAGAGCACGAAGGTGTCGCCAGGGGTGTAGGGCAGGTCGGCCTGGAGGCGGGGGACGGGTTCGAGGCGGGCCCCCAGCGGAGGGTCGGTGGCCTGGTCGAGAAGTTCGCAGGTGCCGTCCGGGTGGAGCAGGACGGGAGGCGGGTGGCCGGCGCTGCTGTACAGAATGCGGCGAGCGCGGGTGTCGATGACGGCTTGGACGACGGTGGTGGCCAGCGCACCCTCCACATAGCGGGCGTACAGGCCCAGGACGTCCAGGGCTCTCGCGGGCCCTTCGACGGCCCGGACGACGGCGGACAACGCACTGCGCAGCATGCCCATGACGGCGGCGGCCTCCAGGCCGTGGCCGACGACGTCGCCGACCGCGACGGCGAATCTGTCCTCGGGCAGGTCGACCACCTCGTACCAGTCGCCGCACACGTTCAGTGACCCGGCGGCGGGCAGGTAGCGCACCGCGGTGTCCCGGTGCCGGGCCAGGTGGGGCGAGTGGAGCATGGCCTCCTGCAAGGTGACGGCGACCTGGCGTTCCCGGGCATGGGCTTGGCGCAGTTGCTCGTTCAGCCGGTGGAGTTCGCGTGCCCGCGCGTACAGCTCGACCTCCATCGCCTCCACGTCGCTGAGCGCCCCGCCTCCTCGCCGACGAGGGTGGGAGAGGATGAACGAGGTCACGTCCTCCCCCCGGTGGAGGATCCACTCCACCTGCCCGTCCGCCCCGAGCACCGGTGTGTTGATCGCGGACCACCACCGCTCCTCGAACTCGCCGGGCCGGTCGGCCACGGGGATGTCGTACTTCATCGGCGCCATCGTGTCCGGCTCCTTGGAGCGCAGGACCCAGTGCAGGGAAGCATGCAGATTCCGCACCCCGTCAGCATCCGGGTCCGCCGGATTCTCGGGGAAGGCATCGAAGAGGTACCGCCCGAGCAGATCCTCCCGAGTACGGCCGGTTCCCCGGCAGGCCGCCTCATTGACGTCGACGAGCACCAGATCCGGGCCCAGCACCATGCAGGGGCTGGGGGTGACCATGAACAGCGCCTGGTAGTCGATCCCCGGCCTCGCCACACGGTGTGGCCGGGCACCCTCAGCAGGGCTGGTCTCGTCCGTCACCCTTACGTTCTACCGTCCGTCGGCGCCCTCGGCACCTGGGCGGATCGCCTGTCCTCTCCTTGCGCCGCGCCTCTTCGGCCCTTCCTCATGGGGCACGCACCGTGGTGGGGCCCGCCGCGGGTCCAGCCGGCTCCGCGTGCAGCAGTCCGTCCCGCTCAGGGCGTGTCGCCGGAGTAGTAGAAACGGCAGCTCACTCCCGGGCCGGGTGTGCGGGGTTCGCCGGGGTGGGGGTCGTACAGGGCGCGGCCGCCGGGCCACCGCGAGAGCTCGGTGGCCAAGGCAACGCCGTCGTCGACTTCTTCGGTCCGCCAGCCGTGGATGTCCAGCAGCAGGCCGTCCAGCGGGCCGCCGATCAGTTCGGCATACGTCCGGGTCGGGAGCGGGCCGGGGTTGGGGGCGTCGTGGTCAGCGCCGTAGACGCGGCCGTTCAGCAGCTGCTCGTCTCCGTTCATCCGACCAGCTTTCCAGCCGCTACTGACAACGGGGGTGTGGAGGCGGCAATGGGCCCGGTCTGGGTGGTGGCCGAACCCGTGACGATGTGGTGCGGGGCTACCGGGTCTGGATGACACCGTGGTCGATGCGTCCCTGAATGCAAGGCGGCAAGTCGTCCTACGACGGCAACAGCGTTGTGGCGTCAGCCGCGCGCCTTGAGTGCCGTGGGGATGCGGTCCAGCACGGGGAACGGGAGCAGACCGTAGTGGTAGAAGTCCACGGCGTCCGCCCCTCCGGGACCGGTGGCCGCCGCCGTCTTCTCCGCGAGCGCGTCGGCGGACGCGGTGTCCGGCGCGCCGGGGCGCAGTACGGTCCGCAGGCCGCAGGTGTCCGGGAGGACGGCCCGGTAGGCGGCGGTGTCGGCCTCGACACGGGCCGGGTCGCGGGCGTAGGCGAGGATGGCGTACTCGGCGGCGACGGCTCCGACCGCCGCGGGGTCGACGCCGATCCGCCAGGCCTCTTCGGCCGCGAGCGGGCCGGTCGGCATGCCGTCCGCGTAGCCCTTGACCGCGCCGGTCAGGTCGAGGAAGACCAGACGGGAACCCTCGCTCGCCACCGCCTCGGCCACGGCGGCGGCGAGTGAGGTGACGGTGTCGCAGCGAGCACGCACATACGCGGCGACCGACTCCCCGGCCACATCCGCGAGTTCCCCGGGGACGAGCGCGCCCGGCAGCGGGTCGGCGCCGTCGAGCAGCCGGCCGACGATCCGCGTGGCCTCGGCTCGGGCCGCCGCGGAGTCCACTCCCGCGGCGTCGGCGCGCTCGACGCAGGACGGGCAGAAACACAGGCCGAGCAGGAACTCCTCCACCGGGCCGAGCGGCACGAAGCTGCGCTCGTGGTGGTAGCCGTGGCCGAAGGAGCCGAAGTGCAGTGACTCGGACACCACCGCGTCCACTCCCTGCCGGGCCACGGAACGGGCCAGCGCGACGGCGTACGCCCGCACGTCCGGGTTGGCCGGGCACAGGTCGGCCGGGGCGGCCCGGTCACCGAAGCAGTTCTCCTGGGTGACGTCGGGGTGGGCGAGGCCCAGCGTGGTGTTGTGCAGGAAGACGGTCCAGCCGTGCAGGGCGGCGCCGCGTTCCGCCGTACGGAGGCGCAGTTCGCGCAGTGGCTCCCGCTCGGCGCCGGGCTGCACCGGCGGCGTCAGGCGCACGCCGCCGAAGAGGTCGGCCGGCGGCGGGAAATGGGCGCCGTCCTGCCGCAGGGTGACCCGGGCGGGGCCGTGCGGGGTGACGTCACGGGCGCGGTGGTAGGCGGCGGCGACGGTCAGGGTGTCGCAACCGTACGTCCCCAGGACCCGGTCCAGGACGGCGTCCACACCCTCCGCCCGGAGGTCTTCGACAAAGGCGTAGACGGAGGACGTGGACGGGACGGCCGGGGGTGCCGTACGCGCCGGGAACGGTTCTGGGCTCGCTTGCATGGGGATCCTGTCGACTTCCGGGAGGTGGGGAGGGGCTGGGTGGGCGGTCCGGTGGGCCGTCGGCCGAGTGGGCGGTCCGCCCGAGCGGCGGACGGTCCGGTGGGCCGTCGGCCGGGTGGGCGGTCGGAAGAGCGGCGGTCGGCCCGAGCAGGGATCGGCCGGTGGATGGTCAGCCCGGGCGGCAGTCGTCCGGTGGGTGGTCGGCCCAGGCGGCGGCCGTCCGGTGAGTGGTCGGCCCGGGTCACGGTCGGTCCGGGCGGCGGTCAGTCCGATGGGCCGTCGGCCGGGTGGCGGTCCAGCCGAGCGGTGCTCAGTCCGGTAGGCCGTCGGCCGGGTGGGAGGTCCGCCCGAGCGGCGGTCAGTCCAAAGGGCCGTCGGCCGGGTGGGCGGTCGGATGAGTGGGGGGCTTCAGTGGTCGGCGGCCTTCTGGTGGCCGCCGCCGCGTACGCGGGAGGAGCCGAGGACATGGGAGATCTCCATGCCGGTGCGGACGACCATGGGGCCGACCTCCCGGACCCGGGCCGGGGTCATCCGGGTGGTGAGGCCGGAGACGCTCAGGGCGCCGACCGGCGCGTCGGTGTGGTCGAAGACCGGTGCGGCGACGCACCGTACCTCCGGTTCGTTCTCCCGGTCGTCGATCGCGTACCCCCGGCGTCGGACCCGGTCGAGTTCGAGGCGCAGCCGTTCGGCGTCGGTGACCGTGTACACGGTGACCGGCGGCATGCCGGCGGCCACCACGACGCGGAACGCCTCCTCGCCCTGCCAGGCGAGGATGGCCTTGCCCACGGCGGTCCGGTAGGCGGGGACGCGGCTGCCGATGCGGGAGCCCATGCGGACGTTGGTCTCGTTCTCCACCTTGTCGATGTAGACGACGTCCGGCGGCTCGTAGACGACGAGGTGGCAGGTCTCCCCCACCAGGTGCTGGAGCAGCCGCAGCGGTTCCGCGGCGACGGTCCGCAGGTCGAGTGAGGACAGGTAGGCCTGGCCGAGCCGCAGGGTGCCGTGGCCGAGCCTGAACCAGCCGGTCTCCCGGTCGCGGACCAACAGATCGGCTTCCATGAGCGGTGAGGTGAGACGCAGCACCGTGCTCTTGTTGATGCCGAGATCCTCCGCGATACGGGTCAGGGACATGCCCCGGCCGGTCCCGGCGTGGTCTCGGACGTACTCGAGGACGGTCAGGGCGCGGCGCAGTGAGGTGGCCTGGTTGCGGCGGACCGGTGCGGTCATGTCGTACTCCTCGGCAGCAGGCCGCGGGCGACGGCGTCGCGGGCGGTGGCCAGGTGCCTCCCGGCACGGGCGAGTGAGACCTCGTGGTGGCCGGGGAAGAGCGCGTCGACGTCGAGCGCGGCCAGCCGCATCAGACTGGTCGCGTACGCGGGCACGCGGCAGTCATGCAGATTCTGCAACGAGATGCGCCCTCCGGTGAAGACGCAGTCCCCGGAGAAGAGTGCCTGGTAGGCCGGGGTTCGCAGGTGGTAGCAGGTGTGGCCGTCGGCATGGCCGGGGGTGGCGACGGCCCGGACGACGACTCCTCCGCCGAGATCGATCTCCGTGCCGTCGGCGAGGGATTCGACGCGGGGGCAGGGCCGGAAGGCGTAGTCGGCCGGGTAGACGCCGGCGGCCCTGCCCTTGTCCACGCTGAGTCCCTGCTCGTCGCCCTCGGCGATCCAGCGCACCGCCGCGGCCCCGGCCAGCACGCGCAGCCCGGGAAGTTCCTCGGCGAGGGCGGCGGCTCCTCCCGCGTGGTCGGCGTGGCCGTGGGTGAGCAGGAGGTGGTCCGGACGCGTGCCCGTGCTGTCCGCCTTTCGCAGGATGCCGGGCACGGACCGGCCGGCGCCTGCGTCGACGAGGACGCTGCGGCGGCTGCCGCGCACGAGGTAGACGTGACAGTCCAGCGGATCGCTGAGATCGAACCCGGCGGCTCCGCTGGCGAGGAGATGGACGTGTTCGGTCAGCTGCATGGCCGCCGCCCCTGTGGCGGTATGCCCGCACGGAAGGAACCCCGCGCTCGCTCCTGCGACGGAGCGTCCACGGGGGAACCTCCGCGGGTCCGCTCCCGCAGCGGGACCTCCACGCGAGGATCCCCGCCGCCTCGCTCCCCCGACGGGACCTCCACGCGAGAATCCCCGCCGCCTCGCTCCCCCGGCGGAACGGCCACGCGAGGATCCCCGCCGCCTCGCTCCCCCGGCGGAACGGCCACGGAGGAAGGTGGGCCCTTGAGGAGCCGCCTCCCCGTCTCGCGGACGGTGGCCACCACGATCCGCGCGGCCAGCTCGACCTCTGCCAGGTCCACCGACTCGGTCGCGGCGTGGGCGTCCGTCACGGAGCCGGGGCCGAACACCACCGACGGCATCCCGGCGCGGGCCAGTTTGCTGGCGTCCGTGCCGAAGGGCATGCCCTGGATGTCGCAGGGGCGGCCGTGGGCGGCGAGGGCATCGCGCAGTGCGGTGACGACAGGGGTGTCGGGTGGTGTGTCCAGGGCCGGGTCGACCGTGAACGGTGGGTCCACCTCCGTGCCCAGGGCGGTGAGCTCGTCGCGGTCCTGGTGCCAGACTGTCACCGGGTCCTCGCCGGGGAGCGTACGGCGGTCGATGTCCACCTCACAGGTGCCGGGAATGGTGTTGGGGCCCGTGCCGCCGCGGACCCGGGTGACCGAACGAGTGGCGGGTCCCAGGAGCGGGTGCGGTGCCACGGCCGGGCGCGTGGCGGCGAGGTGGGCGATGACGGGGGCCATCAGCGAGATCGCGTTGACCGCCTCCTCGGGGCGGGAGCTGTGTCCGGGCCGGCCTGTGGTGCGTACGGTGTAGCGCACGACCCCCTTGTGGGCGGTGGCCGGCACCAGCCCGGTGGGCTCACCGACCAGCGCGCCGACGACAGGGCGGTCCGCCAGCGTTTCGAGCAGGTGCAGGACACCCCGGTAGGCGTGTTCCTCGTCGCAGACCCCGGCCAGCACCAGCGTGAGCGGCGGCGGCCCGCCGCGGGCGAGTTCGGCGGCGGCCAGCATGAACGCGGCGAGTGGCCCCTTGGCGTCGCAGGCACCCCGCCCGTACAGCCGGCCGGCGCGGACCTCACCGTCGTGGGGCGGAACCGTCATGCCGTCCGTCTCGACCGTGTCGAGGTGCGATTCGAGGAGGACCACCGCCGGGTCCCGGCCGGGAACGACGGCCACCACGTTGCACCGACCCGGCAGCACCTCCTGCAGCTCGGCCTGTACGCCGTGCCGGCCCAGCCAGTCGCGGACATGGGCGGCCATCGCCGTCTCTCCACCGTCGCCCGGCGCGCCCCGGGGGTTCACGCTGGGGATCCGTACGAGATCGCGGACGAGATCCCGTACGGCGTCGATCGCGTCCCGGGACGCCGGGGACGTCACGTCCTGCGCTCCCTCGCGTAGACCAGGAGCAGGCCGATGATCAGCACGCCGAGGACGACCTGACGTACCCCCTCCGAGAGATTCCAGGAGATCAGCAGGGCGGTCAGCAGGGTGAGCAGCAGGGCGCCGCCGACCGTGCCGAGGAGGTGGCCCCGGCCACCGAGGATGGACGTGCCACCGAGGACCACGGAGGCGATGGACAGGAGTTGGTAGGGGTTGCCCATCGTGAGCGAGCTGGTTCCGGTGAAGCCGAGCAGTACCAGTCCGGCCACTCCCGCGAGCACGGCACAGGACACGTAGGCGGTGAACGCCGTCGCGCCGAGCGGCACTCCGGAGGCGCGGGCCGCGTCCTCGCCGGCGCCCAGCGCGAACGCGTACCGGCCGGTGCGGGACAGGTGCAGGAGCCAGCCGGCGACGGCCGTGACGGCCAGCCACAGGACGAACGCCCAGGGCACCCCCAGCAGGCGGCCGTTGGCGAGCGAGTCCAGCAGCGGCAGGTGGGCTGAACTGGGTGAGCCGTCGGTGTACACGAGCAGGGCGCCGGACAGGATGGTGCCGGTGGCCAGGGTCATCACCATCGGCGGCACCCGCAGCCACACCACGCCTGCCGCGTTCACGGCGCCCACCAGCGCGCACAGCGCCAGGGCCGCCACGACGCCGCTCGCGCCGCCGCCCGAGCCGGAGGCGACCTTGGCGCAGACGACGGCGGACAGGGCGACCACACCGGACACCGACAGGTCGATACCGCTCATGATCACGACGAGGGTCTGGCCGACCGCGACGATGCCGAGGAACGATGCCGTCTGCACCAGGTAGCGGACGTTGGCGACGCTGTCGAAGCCGTCCGCGAACAGGATCGCCGCCAGCCAGGTGACGCCGAGGACGCCGAACGCCCAGGCCGCGCGGCTGCCGCGCAGCGCGGCGACCCCTTCGGTGCGGATCGTGCCCGTCATGCCGGTCATACGGCGGCCTCCCTCGTGAGGTACGTCTTCAGGGCGAGCGCCACGACGAGGATCACTCCTTGCACGATGAGCTGGTAGAAGGGCGAGATCCCGGTGAACAGCAGCAGGTTGGTGAGCAGGCCGATGACCAGCGCGCCCAGGACCGTGCCGCGCATCCGGCCGACACCGCCGAAGAAGCTGATGCCGCCGAGTACGCACGCCGCGATCGAGTTGAGCGTGTACGGCGTGCCGATCGTGGGGTCCGCCGAGCCGGTCTGCACGGCCAGCCCGATCCCGGCGAGTCCGGTGAACGCGCCCGCCAGCGCGTACCCGGCGATCTTGGTACCGCGGGTGTGCAGACCGCTGGCGTAGGCGCCGTGTTCGTTGCCGCCCACGGCGTAAAGGGCGAGCCCGTGCCGGGTGGTGCGGAGCAGCTTCCACGCGGCGAGCACGAGGGCGACGGCCAGGGCGGGTACGGCGAGGCCGTTCCACCCGTTGTTGTACGCGTTCACCAGTCCGCCCGGGACATGTCCCCCGGGCTGCGGCAGGACGATCAGGGTGACGCCGCTCCACAGGAACGACGCGGCGAGCGTGACCACGATCGGGGGCAGACCGGCGTACGCCACGAGGGTCCCGTTGGCCGCGCCGGCGGCGACGGCCGCGCACAGGGCGGCGAGGGCCGCTGTCACGACGCCGCCCGCGCTGTGTGCGTCGTAGGTGGCGAAGACGGCCATGGCGAGCCCGAGTACGGCGCCCAGCGAGAGGTCGATCCCCCCGAGCAGCATCACGGTCGTCTGCCCCGCGGCGGCCAGGATCAGCGGCAGGAACTGTGCGGACAGGATGGTGACGGAGGCGGGGCTGAGCAGGCTGGAGTCGTAGTGCTGGTAGGCCACGAGCACCACCAGCAGGAGTACGAGCAGCCCCACGAGGTCGGTGTTTCCCCGGGCGGCCGACGTGATCCGGTCACGCATGGGCCACACTCCCGGGCTCTGTCTTCGGGTCCGCATCCGTATCCGTGGCCAGGAACCGCGGGACGTCCGGGGCCGTGCCCGTGCCCATCACGGATGCCCGTACCAGGCGTTCCTCCGTCAGGGCCGGGCCGGTGAGGCGGTCCACGATCGTGCCCTCGTACAGCACCGCGACCTCGTCGCAGAGGCCGACCAGTTCCATGGTGTCTCCCGAGGTGACCAGCACGGCCAGGCCCTCGTCGGCCAGGCGGCGCAGCAGGTGATAGATCTCGCGTTTGGTGCCGATGTCGATGCCCCGCGTGGGTTCGGCGAGCAGCAGGACCCGGGGGCCGGTCGGCAGCCACTTGGCCAGCGCCACCTTCTGCTGGTTGCCGCCCGACAGGCGGCGGGTCTCCTGCGCCGGGGACGTGGCCTTGACCTGCAACCGCTCGATGAGGTCACCGACCAGCCGGGTCTCGGCGGCCCGGTCGACGGTGGTGAGGCGGCGCCCCGGGGCGAGGGTGCGCAGGCTGGGCAGGACGAGGTTGTCGCGTACGCTGCGCGCGGTGTGGACGCCCTCGGTCTTGCGGTCCTCGGGGACGTAGGCGATGCCGTGCCGGATCGCGTCACGGGGCGAGGGCAGCCGTACCGGCCGCCCGTCGAGTGTGACGTGCCCGGTGTGGCGGGCCAGGCCGAACAGGGCGCGCAGCACCTCGCGCTGGCCCTGGCCCTGGAGTCCGCCGAGGCCGAGGATGCGGCCGGGCACCAGGTCCAGGTCGACGGCGGAGCAGGCGCCGTCGACGGTGAGGGCGCGGGTCCGCAGCAGGGGCTCACGGGTGGTACCGGTCGCCTTCTCGGGGAAGAGGTCCGAGAGTTCGCGCCCCACCATCAGCCGCACGATGTCGTTGTGGTCGGTCTGTTCCCGTTCCCGGGTCGCCATCACCGCCCCGTCCTTGAGTACGGTCAACCGGTCGCTGATGGCGAAGAGTTCGGCCATGCGGTGGCTGACGAACATCACCGAGCCGCCGCGTTCGCGCAGTTCGCGCACGACCCGGAAGACGGCGCCGACCTGTTCCTCGTCGAGCGCCGAGGTCGCCTCGTCGAGGATCAGCAGGCGGGGTTCGCCAGCCAGCGCCTTGGCCAGTTCGACCAGTTGGCGGCGGCCGAGCGGCAGACGCCCGGCCCGGGTGCGCGGGTCGATGTCCAGGCCGACCCGCTCCAGCAGGGGCCGGGCCCGCGCCGCGAGGTCACGGGCCCGCACCAGACCGCGCCGGCTGGGCCAGACGCCGAGGAAGATGTTCTCCGCAACGCTCTGGTGCGGGTTGAGGCTCAGCTCCTGGTGGACGGAGCCGATCCCGGCGGCCCGGGCGCGGTGGGGAGACCACGCCCGGGAGACGGGAGCGCCGTCGTGGACGATCCGCCCCGAGTCGGGCGCCAGCATCCCGGTGACGAGGGAGAGCACGGTGGACTTGCCGGCCCCGTTCTCACCGACGAGCGCCAGGACCTCTCCGGGCTCGACGGTGAAGCTCACCTCCCGCAGCACCTGGTTCCCGGCGAACGACTTGGACAGCTCCTCCACGCTCAGCAACGGCGCCATGGTCACTTCCCGATGAGCTTGTCGATCGCGGACTGCGGCAGGTCGTTGATCGGGTAGGAGTCGTCCGGCTGGTCCGGCTTCACGTAGTCGGCCAGGTTCTTGTCGGTGATCTCGGGGAGCGGGACGGTGATGTCCTGCGGGACGGACACGCCCTCCCGCTTGGCGACCGCCGCTTCCAGGGCGATGACCGCGAGGTAGTTGGGCTGGGCGGTGGCGAGGGAGGAGAAGCCGTCCTTCTGGTGGGACCGCCACATCTTCAGGAAGCCGTTGTAGTTCTCTCCGGTGACGGGAACGAGCTTCTTGTCCTGCTTGACCAGCGTCTGCAGCGCGGCCGCCGACAGCGCGCCGCCCTGCGAGAAGACACCGTCGATGTCCGGGTGCGCGGAGTAGGCGGAGGCGAAGGCCTGGGCGGCCGGGGCGAGGTTGTACTCGCTGTGCACATTGCTGACGATCTTGATGTCCGGGTACTTCTTGAAGACGGCCGCGGCACCGGCCCAGCGGTCCTCGCTCACGGCCACGCCTGCCGGGCCGTTCATGGCGATGACGCTGCCCTTGCCCTTCAGCTTGTCCGCCAGCCAGGTGGCCATCATCGAGCCCCACGCCTTCTGGTCGGTGCCCACTCTGATGACCTTCGTGCTGGTCGGCAGGGAGTCGAAGGCCACGACGGTGATGCCGGCCGCGACGGCTTGTTCGAGTGCCGGGTTCAGCGCCGTGGAGGAGCCGGCGTCGACGATGATCACGTCGTACTTCTGCTGGATCATGGCGCGGATCTGCGCGATCTGCTGCGAGGTGTCGCCGTTGGCGTTGAAGGTCTTGAAGGCGCTGACCTTGCCGGCCGACTTCAGCTTGCTGACGTCGCCTTCCATCATCTTCAAGGTCTGCTGCATCCATGACGGGGTCAGGTAGATGGTCGACCAGCCGACCTTGAGGTCCTTGGCCGTCGCCGGCGAGGCACTCGCGCCGCTCTTGGCGGTGGTGCTGTCGGACTGGACGTCGCACGCGCTGATCCCGGCCAGCGCGCACAGGGAGGCCGCGACTGCCACCGCACCGCGTACAGAACCTGCGTTCATGGAAGCTCCTCAGTTCGTTCGGGAGACGCCGGGCCGGACGAGTGGGCCGGGTGTCGGTGAGTTGGGGAGCGGTCTTTCGCGAGGCCCGCGCGCCGGAACAACGGTGGTCCGGCCGGTGGGGGGCGCTTCGCCCGATGAGGACCGATCTGTTGAGACGGCAACGTAGAAGGTGCGCGCGGCCTCGCACCACGTCTGCAACACTTAATTTCGCATTGCACAACATGGCCGCTCGGAGAGCTGCGGCGGCCTCCGGTACTCGGGTATCAGTGCCGCTACGAACGCCGGGCCTCGCCGACTTGGGCATGTCGGCACCGGAGTCCCGCAACGGCCGCCGGCCAGGGTCGAGTCGGACGTCAGCACCTGCCCGTCCATCGCGAAGACGTGGGTCCACCACCGCCGAACGCGACGGCCGGCCGGTCGGGGCGCAAGCTCGGCAGGCGTCGGCCACTCGGGGCCGTGGTGGCTGCTCCGTACGGTGCCCGGCGGGATGCCGTGTGCAGTGAGGGCTGTCCAGGTCAGGGCGCGGGCTGCCTGGCCGTGGCCGCGCAGCCGGGTGCCGAGCCGGACGATCAGGTCGTGCAGGGCGTCGCGGACGGCGGCGCCGTCCAGGGTGTGTTCATCGCAGCGGTAGCGGACGCTCGTCGTGGCAGGCAGGGCGTGGGGGACGACGGGGCGGGGGTCGATGCCGGGGCGCGGCCAGGCGGCCAGGCGGCCTTTCCGCCCGGCAGGTGCTGCACGGTCGCCGGCGGTACCGCGGCGAGCAGGCCCACGCAGTGGATGCCGTAGTCCCGCAGCGCCGCCGCCTGCCTTGGGCCGATCCCGTGCAGGGCCTCGACCGGCAGTGGTCCGAGCCGGCCGGTGACGTCTCCTCGGGGGCGATCGCCAGGACGCCGCCCGGCGGGGGAACCCGTCCCGAGGCGGTCGCGGCGATCGTGATGGAGGGCCGATGCCGGCGCGGACGTCGGTGCCCAGGCGGGAGACCGTCCGCACCTGCAGCACCTCCCCCAGCCGGCGGGCGTTCCCCGCTCTCCGTTCTGTGTTCTCCGTTCTGTCGGGTGGCGGGTGGTGAGTGCGCAGGAGCGGCCGGTCGGGACTCCGCGTGCGGGTCAGAACTGGTTCTCTCCGCCGTTGACGTGCAGGGTGGTGCCGAGCATGAAGCTGCTGTCCGCGGAGGCGAGGAAGGCCACGGCGGCGGCCACCTCCTCCGGGCGCCCCATCCGCCCGATCGGCACCCCAGACGCGAGTTCCGCCTTGACGGCGGCCGCGTTCTCCTCGCCGATGGCGATGTCGACTCCGGGGGTGTCGATCGCGCCCGGCGCGACCGTGTTGACCCGGATGCCCCTGCCCTTCAGCTCGTTGGCCCAGGTTCGCGCGAGGGACCGGACCGCGGCCTTCGACGCCGCGTACAGGCCGAAGTTCTCCCGGCCGTCGTCGGCGCGGATGGAGTCGTTGAAGATCACCGAGGCGCCGTCGTTGAGCAGCGGCAGAGCCTTCTGCACGGTGAGCAGGGTGCCCCGGACGTTGACGTCGAAGATCTGGTCGAACTGTTCCCCGGTGGCCTGGGCCAGCGGTGCGAGCGTGGCCATGCCCGCGTTGGCGAAGAGCACGTCCAGGCCCCGGCCGCGGTCCCGGATCGCGTCGTACAGCCGGTCCAGGTCGGTCGGCTCCGCTATGTCGCCCGGCACCGCGGTGACCGCGGAACCGATCGACTCGACGGCCCTGTCGAGCGCGTCCTTGCGTCGGCCGGTGATGAACACATGGGCGCCCTCGGACGCCAGCCGCTCGGCGGTGGCCAGGCCGATTCCCGTGCTGCCGCCGGTGACGACGGCGGTCTTGCCTTCCAGCTGTCCCATTGCCTGAACTCCCGAAACTTAGATACCGATCGGTGCAGAATGGAAACGGTACCACTTCTGCACCGATCGGTATCAAGGCCGTAGGATGGGGTCATGGAGATCACCCGGAAAGCGCCGATCGGCCGGCCGAGAGGCTTCGACGCCGACGAGGCCCTGGAGCGGGCGATGATGGTCTTCTGGGAGCAGGGCTACGAGGGTGCCAGCCTGACCGACCTGACCAGCGCCATGGGCATCACCCGCAAGAGCATGTACGCGGCCTTCGGCAACAAGGAGGAGCTGTTCCGCAAGGCCCTGGAGCGCTACACCGAAGGCCCCGCCGCCTATGCGGACCGGGCGCTGGAGGAGCCGAGCGCCCGGGAGGTGGCCACGGCGTTCCTCGCCGGCTCGGTCAGCACGACCACCCGCCCCGGCTGCCCCGTCGGGTGCCTGGGTGTGCAGGGTGCGCTGGCCTCGGGCGACTCCGGACGGCCCGCCCATGATGCCCTGATCGCCTGGCGCGACGACGGCCGTGCTCGCCTCCGCCACCGGTTCCAGCGGGCCGTCGACGAGGGTGATCTGCCCCCCGGCGCGGACCCGGAACTGCTCGCCCGATACGTCATGACCGTGGCGAACGGCATCGCCGTCCAGGCCGCCGGCGGTGCCACCCGCTCCGAACTCCAGCAGGTGGCCGACGTGGCACTGCGGAACTGGCCACCCGTCTGACAGTTGGTGTCCGTGGGAGCGTGTCGCGCCACCCGAAATGTCGACCGGTCCCCCTCACAGCTGTTGTGCCCCATCGCCCATGCCCGTGGAGGGGCCCCTTCGTCCGTGCTCGGTGCTCGGTGATCGGGGCCGGGTACGAGGCCGGGGGCTCATACGGAGGTCACAGCCCCGGCGGGCCACCCCGTCATGTGCGCGGTGGCCTGTGGTGGCCGGGATCAGCCATGAGGGACGACGGCGACGGGGCACCGCCCGTGATGGATGGCGGCATGGGTCACGTGGCCCAGATGGGGTGCCACGTCGTGCCGGTGTGTGCGCCGGCCGACGACGAGCAGCGCGGCGCCTTCGGCAGCATGCACGACGGCCTTCGCGGGAGTCTCGAGCCGGATGGCGTGGGCCGCGTCCACCTGCGGATACTTCTCGCGCCAGCGATGGAGGGCCTTGCTCAACTCCTGCTGCGCGTCCCGTGTCATCTCCTCGGTGACGGCATGGTCCACGCCCCAGGGCACGTGCGCGTGGAGCGGCACGCTCCGGCCGTGTACGGCCAGGAGCGGAACCTCTCTGACCGCGGCGGTGTGGAAGGCGAAGTCGAGCAGTTCGTCGCTGGATCCGTGGAGTTTCAAAGCCACGACCACACGGCTCGCCGGCGTCGGGTGCGCTGTCCCGTATCCGGTGCGGACCAGGACGACCGGCCGCTCCGTCCGGGCAACGACCGGCATGCTGACGTCACCCAGAAAGTAGCTCCCGACGGAGTCCAGCCCCCGTGAGCCGAGCACGATCAGCTCGGATTCCGACGCCGCCTGGAGCAGGGCCTTCCGAGCATCGTCGGCCACCAGGCTCCCGATGACGGTCAGACCCGGGTGGCTGGATTCCAGTTCCGCGCGTGCGGTGTGGACGAAGCGCTTCGCCCAATAGTTCTGATCGACTTCCGAAGGGATGCGGGCCGGTTCCGGCACCAGCAGTGGCCACGCGTGAAGCAGGCGCAGCGCGAGTTTGCGCTTGTCGGCCTCGGCGGCGGCCCAGCGGGCGGCGGCGAGGCTCTCGGGTGAGCCGTCGAGGCCCACGGTGATGACTGGCTGCATGGCGGCGGCCTCCGTCTCGTACGAAGCTGGATACGACGGTGGGTGACGGGGGTGACGGTGGACGAGTCCCATGGCGTGCATGCTCCGGACGTCGCCGACATGCCGAGCGCGGTGCTTCTCTTCTTCGAGGAGTACCCCAATATCCTCCCCGGCGCATGTGGAGCCGTGGAGGAGAGCGCAGGCACATGACACCCCCGGTCGAGCCTGGAGGCGGTGGACATGCGACTGCTGGTGAACGCGAGCCTTCCGCCGCACCGGCTCGGGCAAACACACCAGCACGATGAGCCTCATCGGCGCACCGTTCATCTCCCGCCGACCGGCCGACACACCGTCCTACGGACGAACTCTGCCGACGAGCCTTGCGCAGCAGCTGGACAAGCCTGTGGACGGACCGACCGTGTCGACGTCAGGAGTGGCGGTCGGCTTCGCCCGTCGCGTTCTGGACGGTGAGGATCCGCACCCGTGAACCGTCGCCGACGGCACGCCAACGGTGGGGAGTTCCTCCGGGGTAGCAGATACTGTCTCCCGGTCCGAGCACGTGGAGACGGGGTCCGTCCGCGGTCTGCAGGTCGATCTCGATCTCACCGGCCACGACGTAGACGAACTCGTCGCCGGGGTGGTCGTAGTACTCTTCGAACCCCTCCCGGGTCCCGGTGTACTCCACGGGATGGACGGAGTAGGCGGGGGAGCCGAGCATGCGTGCCGTGCCGCCGGGGTTGGCCACGGGCAGGCCCTCCCCCGAGCGCACCAGGTGGACGGAGTCGGCCGAGGCGCCGGGACGCTGTACCGCCGCCGCGGCCATGAGCGCCTGCTGCGTGGTGCCGAGGGCACGGGCGATGCGGTGCAGGGACTGCATGCTCGGCTGAGTAAGACCCCGTTCCAGCTGGCTGAGGAACGGGTGGGAGAGCGTGGCGCGCTCGGCGAGCTGTACCAGGGTCAGGCCCCGCTCCTTGCGCAACTTGCGGATCTCGCCACCGAGTTCGGCGCGCAGCGATGCATCCGAGTCCTGGGCGGCGGGCGAGGTGCTGTTGGCGGATCGGGTCGGCATGGCAGGAATCCTAAACGGTCCGGACGGAGGGGCCCTTGGAGTCCTCAAGGCGTCCGGGGAGAGGTTTTACGCCGACGAAACACCGGGACCCTACGCTCAATGTTGATGGTACGAACATTCTATGCGTCGTCGGTCGGCCCGTCGGTCCGCCCGCCGGTCCGCCAGTCCCTCCGTCGGGGGTCCGTCGGGTCCGTCGACTCGTAGCGGTGTACGTCCGTACGTACCCCTCCCCCGTCCCGCCCAGCCTCCAGGGAGCCCTTATGGCCGCGGCCACCTCCGACCGTCCCGTCGACTCCCCGCCGGACTCCGGCTTCCTCGACGCCATGGCCGCCCTCGCCGGGGGCGTCTGTGTCGTCACGGCCCTGACAGCCGACGGGCGCCCGGTCGGTTTCACCAGCACCGCCGTGATGAGCGTCAGCCGCAAACCGCAGCTGCTGGCCATCGGAGTGGGCCGCCGCGGCCGTACGCTGACCACGCTGCTCGACGGCCGCAGGTTCGCGCTGAACATCCTGCACGCCGACGGCGAGCACGTCTCCCGGCGCTTCGCCGACCGCTCCGCGGACCGGTTCGCGGAGCTGGAGTGGTCGGCCGCGGAGCGCGGCGGACTGCCCCTGCTGCTCGCGCACAGTTCGCACGCGGTCCTCTGCCGCGTCGCGCAGGACCTCCCGGCCGGGGACCACCAGCTGATCGTGGCGGCCGTCGAGCAGGTCGTGCCCGGCACGGGCGGACCGACCGCGCTCGTGCACCATGGTCGCCGCTACCACGCGCTCGGTGCGGCGTGAGCAGTCCCGAATGGTTCCAAGTCGCCGAGACCGGCCCGGGTGCGTTCGTGATCGCCGAGCCGGGCCATGTGAACAGCTACCTCCTGCTCGGCGACGAACTGGCCCTGCTCTACGACACCGGCATGGGCGTCGGCGACATCGGCGAGCGGGTACGGCGGCTGACCCGGCTCCCGCTGCTCGTCGTCAACTCCCACCACCACTTCGACCACCGCGGCGGCAACGCCTCGCTGGCCGGATACGCCGAGGACATCGCCGTACACGCCGAAGGGGCCGACCTGCACACGGCTCCGGCTCCGCGGGAGTGGCTGGAGGCGTATGCGCACATCGCGCACGACCTGCGGAAGCGGTACGAGGAGTTCCGCGCCCTGGACACCGGCGGTTTCTTCCTGACCGATTCCCGCGTCGAGGTGCGGCCGGTTCCCGACCTGGCCGACTGGCGGATCGAGGCCGTACGCCCCACCCGGCTGCTGCGCGAAGGAGACGTCCTCGACCTGGGTGGCCGGCGCCTGGAGGTGCTCCACACTCCCGGGCACTCACCGGACGGCATCTGCCTGTGGGAGCCGGAGACCGGACTGCTGCTGGCCGGGGACACGTTGATCAGTGGTACTTTTTTCGCCCATGTGCCGGGCGCCGACGTGGCCGCCTTCGCCGACTCGACGCGCCGCCTCGCCGAGCTGCCGGTCGCCACCGCACTGCTCGGCCACCATCTGCGGCACCGGGAGTCGGCCGACTTCGTGGGCCGGGTCGCCGAGGCGTTCGCGGCCGTGCGGGACGGCCGCACCCGCCCGTACGCCTCCACCGACATGTTCGGCGTCCCCGTACGCCGTCACGACTTCGACGGCTTCGCGGTGCTCACCGCGCCGCACGGAACGGACCACTGACATGCCACCACTTCTGCTGCGCGGCGCGCGCCTGCCCGACAAAGGCGTCCGCGACGTTCTGCTCGCAACGGACAGCGGCCTTGTCGCTCGGGTCGCCCCGCCCGGTCTGCTGCCTTCCGGCCCCGACGAACTGGACCTGACCGGATACCTGCTCCTGCCCGCCCCGGCGGAACCGCACGCCCATCTGGACAAGGCCCTGACCTGGGACCTGGCGGGCGCCCTGCCGGGAGACCTGCCCTCCGCTGTCACCGCCTGGCGTGCGTACGCCGCGCGGATCACCGAGGAGGACGTGTTCCAGCGCGCCCGACGGGCGGTCGACGAGCTCTGCGCGAACGGTGTGACGGCCGTCCGGACCCACGTGGACCTCCTGACCACCGACGGCAGTTACCGTGACGGTGATCCGCTGCGCGGCCTGCGCGCCCTGCTCCGGCTGCGCAGACAGCTCCGCGGGCGGGTCCGTCTCCAGATCGCCGTCCTGCACGTCGACGCCCCGGACGAGCTGCTGCACGAGGCGCTCGACCTCGGCGCGGACCTGCTGGGCGGCTGCCCCCACCTGTCCGCGGACCCGGCCGTGTCCGTGGAGCGCACGCTGCGCATCGCCGCCGAGCACCAGGTCGGGGTCGACCTGCACGCCGACGAGACCCTCGACCCGGGGGCAGCGGATCTGCGCCTGCTCACCCGTGCCGTGCGGGAGCGCGGCTTCGTCTCCGGCGTCACCGCGAGTCACTGCGTCAGCCTGGGCGCGGTGGAGCCGGACGAGGCGGCTCGCACGGCCAAGGAAGCCGCGGCTGCGGGCATCGGCGTGGTCACCCTCCCGCTGACGAACCTCTACCTGCAAGGCCGCGGCCGACCATCGGCCACCCCGCGCGGCCTCACCGCCGTACGCGCCCTGCTGGATGCGGGCGTGACGGTCGCGGCCGGCGGTGACAACATCCAGGACCCCTTCAACCCGGTGGGCCGGGCGGATCCGCTCGAGACGGCGTCCCTGCTGGTCACGGCCGGTCACCTCAGCCCGGACGAGGCGCTGCACGCGGTCACCGGGGGAGCTCGGGCGGTCCTCGGGCTGCCCGAGGCGGGGCCGTACGAAGGGGCTGTCGCCGATCTCCTGGCGGTGCGCGTGCAGAGCGTGTCGGAGGCGCTCGGCGCGTCCTGTCCCGAGCGGATGGTCTTCGCCGGCGGTCGGCTGGTCAGCCGTACGTCGGTGGTCCGCGAAAGCTTCTGAAGGTCTCCAGACGCCGGACGCGGCAGCTCTCGGCGAACGGATACGGCCACGACACTGGCCGGAAACAATCAATGTTCATGCTATCAACATTCCTGACTGTGGCACTGAAGGGAGCTGACGTGCCGACCACCGCCGAAGCGACACTCGCAGCGACACGTGAAGCGGCGCTGCGATTCGAGAGCGTCGACAAGCACTTCGACAACGGGACCACCGCCCTCACGGGGCTCGAACTCTCCATCGCACCGGGCGAGTTCGTCGCCGTCGTCGGCCCCTCGGGCTGCGGCAAGTCCACCCTCCTCCGCCTCGCCTCCGGCCTGGACACCGCAACCGGCGGCACGGTCCACGCCCCCACCGACTCGGTCGGTTATGTCTTCCAGGACCCGACCCTGCTGCCGTGGCGCACCGTCCTCGCCAACGTCGAGCTCCCCGCCGAACTCACCGGGACCCCGAAGGCCGAACGGCGGGAACGAGCGCTGGACGCCGTGCGCCTGGTGGGCCTCGAGGGCTTCGAGAAGCAGTTGCCGGGGCAGCTGTCCGGCGGCATGCGGATGCGCGTGTCCCTGGCCCGCGCCCTCATGACCCGTCCGTCGCTGTTCCTGCTCGACGAACCGTTCGGCGCCCTCGACGAGATGAGCCGCCTGCGCATGCAGGAGGAACTCCAGCGCATCTACGCCGAGACCGGCTTCGCCGCGCTGTTCATCACCCACTCGGTGACCGAGGCCGTCTTCCTGGGCGGCCGGGTCGTCGTGATGTCGGCCCGACCCGGCCGGATCACCGCCTCCTTCGAGGTGCCCTTCGCCCATCCCCGTCCGGCCGAGCTGCGCTACGACCCCGAGTTCGGCCGCATCGCCGGCGAGGTCTCGGCGGCGCTTCGAGGAGGTTTCCAGTGAGCGCCCACGTCACCGTCACCGCGCAGACCCCGGACGTCCTGCCGACAACGGACTCCGCACAGGCCGCGCCCGCGGCCCGCGCACGCCGGCGCCGGGCCCGGACCGCCGCGCTGCTCACGCCGCTCGGCTCGCTCGGCGCGGCCGTCGGTATCTGGTACGCCGTCAGCTATCTGCTGCTCAGCCCCGCCCGGCGCTTCCTCGTCCCGCCCCCGCAGCAGGTCCTCACGGTGGCGTTCCTCGACTGGACGCATCTGCAGCCGATGCTCCAGGCGCTGTGGCTCACCGCCCAGGTCGCGCTCGTCGGTCTGCTCATCGCCTCCGCGCTGGGCGTGACGGCGGCGGTGCTGATGAGCAGGGCCCGCTGGCTGGAACGCTCCCTGTACCCGTACGCGGTGATCCTCCAGACCGTGCCGATCCTCGCGATCGTGCCGCTGGTCGGCCTCTGGTTCGGCTTCGGCTTCACCAGCCGGGTGGTCGTCTGCGTCCTGATCGCCCTCTTCCCGATGATCGCCAACACCCTGTTCGGCATCCAGTCGGTGGACCGCACCCACCACGACCTGTTCACCCTCCAGCGGGCGAGCCGCTGGGCCCGGCTGCGCAAGCTCGAACTGCCTGCCGCCCTGCCCTCGGTCTTCACCGGGCTGCGCACCTCCTCGGGCCTGTCCGTGATCGGCGCGATCGTCGGCGACATGTTCTTCAAGCAGGGCGAGCCCGGCATCGGGACCCTGCTCGACGTCTACCGCTCCCGGCTGCAGTCCGAGGACCTGTTCGCCGCGATCATCCTCGCCTCGTTCTTCGGCGTCGCGGTCTTCGCGGTCTTCACCCTCCTCGCGCGGCTCGCCGTCGGCTCCTGGCACGCCTCGGCCGACCGGCCGTAGCCCGGCCCTTTCCCCGCCTTCCCTTCACCTCACCCCGTCCCTCTGGGAGTCAGTCATGCCCTCAACCGCCAGACGCGCCGCCATCGCGGGCGTTTCCTCCATAATCACCCTGGTATCGGTCACCGCCTGCGGCGCTGGCTCCACCGCCTCGACCGGCTCCGCGGACAAGCTCCCGGCGGCCCCCGCCGCCCAGCGCCTGGCCGACGTCTGCCCCAAGACCATCGTTGTCCAGGTCGACTGGGAGCCCGAGGCCGAACACGGCCCCCTCTACCACCTGGTCGGCCCCGGCTACACGGTCGACTCCGCGAAGAAGCGCGTCACCGGCCCGCTGGTCGTCGACGGCAAGGACACCGGCGTCGACATCCAGATCCGGGCGGGCGGCTCCGCCATCGGCTACCAGACCGTCCCCTCGCAGATGTACGTCGACAAGAGCATCACCCTCGGCACGGTCACCACCGACGTGGCGATCACGGCGTCCGCCAAGCAGCCCGTCACGGCCGTGGCGGCGCTGATGAAGAAGAGCCCGCAGGTCCTGATGTGGGACCCCGCCACCCACCCCGACTGGAAGACGATCGCGGACATCGGAAAGTCGAACGCGAAGGTCGTCTACGTGAACGGCAGCACCTACGCCTCACTGCTGGTCGACAAGGGCCTCATCAAGAAGAGCCAGCTGGACGGGAGTTACGACGGCGCACCCGCCCGCTTCGTGTCCAACCCGGGCATCGCCCAGCAGGGCTTCGCCACCGCCGAGCCGTACATCTACCAGCACGAGGTGTCGGCCTGGAAGAAGCCGATCAAGTACCAGCTGCTCGCGGACGTGGGGTTCAACGTCTATCCGGAAGCGCTGTCGGTGCGCAGCGGCGAGCTGAAGTCGCTCAGCCCCTGCCTGAAGAAGCTCGTGCCCGTCCTGCAGCAGTCGGCCGTCGACTTCGCGGCCCGGCCGTCGGCGACGGTCAAGCTCATCAGCGACCTGGTGCAGCAGTACAACACCGGATGGGTCTACTCCGAGGGCACCGGCGCCTTTGCCGCACAGCAGATGGTCAAGCTCGGCATCCTCGGCAACGAGTCCGACGGCAGCATCGGGAGTTTCGACATGCAGCGCGTCGCTTCCGCCCTGAAGACCTTCACCCCGCTTGTCGAGCAGAGCGGCGCCAAGGTCAAGCCGGGTCTGGCCGCCCGGGACGTGGCGACCGACGAGTTCATCGACACCTCGATCGGACTGAAGTGATGACGACCGGAAACCTGACCACGCTCACCGAACTCGTCGACGACGGACCGACGACGGCGGTGACGGAACGTCAGCCGACGTCCGGCATCGAGGAATTCTGCGCCGAGGCCGCTGAACTCCTCGGCTCCGACGGGGTGATCCGCGATCCAGCGGCACGGGAGAAGGCCTCCTGCGACTGGGCGCACATGTCGCCCATCCTGTCCGCGAGACTCCCCGCCGGGCACGCCGAGGCCGTCCTGCGCCCCACCTCGCACGAGCAGCTCCCGGGCATCCTCGCCCTGGCCCATCGCCACCGCATCCCCCTCACCGCCCGCGGCAAGGGCACCGGCAACTACGGCCAGGCGATCCCGCTGTACGACGGTGCCGTGCTCGACCTGACCGGCTGCGACCGGGTCCTCGACGCCGGCGACGGCTGGATCCGCGCCGAGGCCGGGACGAAGATGTCCGACCTCGAAGCCCACGCCCGCACGCTCGGTCAGGAGCTGTGGATGTTCCCGTCCACCTTCGGCACCACCCTCGGCGGCTTCCTGTCCGGCGGGAACGGCGGCACCGGATCGCTCGTGCACAAAACCAACAGCGACGGCTTCGTCAGGGAGTTGACGGTCGTACCGTGCACGGCGGACGCCGAGCCCTTCACCGTGCGGGATTCCGACGCGCTGCCGTACATCCACGCCTACGGCACCACCGGCGTCATCGCCACCGCGACCGTACGGCTCCAGAGGGCCCGCACCTGGACCGGGCTGTTCGCGGCCTTCGACGACTGGGCGGCCGCCACCGCCGCACTGTCGGCGCTCGTACGGCTGGAACCGGCACCGCGTCTGGCCTCGCTGGACGAGGCCGGCCTCGTCCGCGTCTACCGGCCTGATCCCGCGCTGGACCCGACGGCCCTGAGCCTGCGCGCGATCGTCGAGGAGGAGGCCGTCGACCAGGCGCGCGCGATCGTCGAGGCGTCCGGCGGCCGCGTCCTCGAGGTCCGGCCCGCACCGGACGGCCCCGCGCTGATCAGCTCGCTGTCCTTCAACCACCCCACCTACCACCTGATGAAGGCCGAGGACGGCTGGTTCCACCTGGAGATCGGTGGCGACGTCCTGCTCGGCGACACCACCGAGATCAGGAAGGTCTTCCCGGACACTCTGCTCCACCTGGAGGGCATGCGTTCGGGCACGGTCGGCATGCTCATGGCCCGCTTCCGGGACGAGCAGACGGTGTACGAAGGCATCACCGCCCTGGAGGCCCTGGGCGTCCGTGTGCACAGCCCGCACAACTGGTACGTCGACCGCCGCCTGGACCTGGTACGGGAAGCGGCCTGCACCGCCGACCCGCTGGGTCTGCTCAACCCGGGCAAGATTCCCGCCACGTCAGGGGACACTCCGTGACCTTCACCCGGTTCATCGACCTCAGCGGCCCGGACATCGAGCGGCTCGGCGAGCACACCGTCGCCGTGCTGCCCGTCGGCGCGGTCGAGCAGCACGGGCCCCATCTGCCCGTCGCCACCGACTACTACATGGCCGAGGCCGTCGCCGATGGCGCCGCCCGCCTCGCCGGGGAGAGCTGCGACATCACGCTGCTGCCGGGACTCGCCTACACCAAGTCCGACGAACACGCCTGGTCGCCGGGAACGCTGTGGCTCAGCGCCCGCACCCTGCTGTCCGTCCTCGACGACCTCGGCCGCTCCCTGGCCGCCGGCCCCGTACGCCGGCTCGCCTTCCTCAACGCGCACGGCGGCAACAGCGCCCTGCTCGGCGTCGCCCTGCGCGAACTGCGGACCCGGCACGGCCTGCGCACCTTCCTGCTGCACGCCTCGCTCCCGGCCGACCAGGGCGGCACCTCCCCGGCCACGGAGTACGGCATGGGTGTGCACGGCGGGCTCAAGGAGACCTCCGCGATGCTCCACCTGCGCCCGGACCTCGTGGACATGTCCCAGGCCCGCCGCAGCGTCCCCGAACACCTCACCACCTACGAGCACATCGGCTTCGGCAAGCCGGTGTCCTTCGGCTGGACCAGCGACGACTTCGCCACCGGCAACGGCCTCATCGGCGATCCCACCGGGGCTACGCCGGAACTCGGCCGCAAACTCGTCGACGCGTCCATCGCCGCGGCCGCCGCCGCGTTGCGCGAATGTGCGCGCTTCCTGCCCGACCGCCCCTTGACCTCCTAGGGAGCCCGCCATGGCCAACCCCCCGCGGCACACCCCGCTGCGTGACATCATCGCCCACCACATCACCGCGGGTGACACCGTCAAGCTCGCCGTGCTCACCGGTCCCCGGGACGGCTCGCCGACCACGGTCGTCTTCGAGGTCTGGGAACCGGGCGGCGCCCAGCCCCTCAATTGGCATCCCGAGTCGGTCGAGACGTTCGTCGTGCTCGCCGGCCACGGCCGTGCCGCCAGCGACGAGCACGAACGCGACCTCGCCCCCGGCGACGTCCTGGTGCTGCCCGCCGGATCCAAGCACCGCATCGTCAACACGTCCGACACCGAACGCCTCTACACCCTCACCGTCATGTCCCCTGACGAGGGCTTCGCCGACCTCATCGAACGCGGGCAGGTCACCACGCTGGACGAGCGCGACCTGGCCGTCCTGCGCGCGGGAACGTCGTGAACGCGGATCTCCTCTCCGCCTTCTGGGCATACGAACGGGCCCTCGCCGCCAATGACCTGACGGGGCTGGATCACTGGTTCCTGGATGCGCCGGACACCCTGCGGGCCGAGGGCGACACCGTGCTGGTGGGCCACGCCGCCATCGCCGACTTCCGGCGCGGGCGAGGTGGGGCTCCGGCGCGAGTCGTCGAGCGGGTGCACGTGGTCCGGCCGGGAACCGGGGTCGCGGTCGTGACCGCCGAGACCCGGCGCCAGGACGGGACACGCGGGCTGCAGACCCAGGTGTGGCAGCACACCGACGCCGGGTGGCGGATCGCCGCCGCGCACGTGAGCGCCGTAGCCGCGCCGCCACGGGACGACCGTCCGGATCCGGCGGTGTGGCGAGTCGCGGGTCGTCACGAGAACGGTGGGCCGCTGGTGGCGTCCGCCGGACAGGGCCCGTTGGCCCACGTCCGTACCGCAGTGAAGGACCTGTACGCCGTCGCGGGACAGCGCGTCGGCGCGGGCAACCCCGCCTGGCTGGCCGAGGCCCGCCCGGAATCCGCGCACGCGGACGCCGTAAAGCGGCTGCTCGACGCGGGCGCCGAACTCACCGGCATCGCCCAGACCGACGAGCTGGCCTTCAGCCTCGCCGGGACCAACGCGCACTACGGCACCCCCGTCAACCCCGTTGCCCCCGGCCGGATCACCGGCGGCTCCAGCAGCGGCCCGGCCGCCGCCGTGGCCCACGGCTGGGCGGACCTGGGACTGGCCACCGACACCGCCGGCTCGATCCGCGTACCCGCCTCCTACTGCGGCCTGTACGGCTGGCGGCCCACCCACGGTGCCGTCCCCACCGGGGGCCTGCTGGCGCTGGCCCCCTCCTTCGACACCGCCGGACTCCTGGCCCGTGACCCGGCCCTGCTGCGGACGGCGGCCGAAGTTCTGCTGCTCCCGGACGACGCCCCTGTGCCGGTCGCCGAGCTCACGGTGGACGAGGAACTGGCGTCGCACGCCGAGCCCGAAGTCCGCGCCTCCTTCGAGGCCGCCTGCCGCGCGCTCTCCCTACGCACCGGGCTGCCCCTGGTGCGTACGGCCACCGGAGCCGCCGTGCACCTGGAGGAGTGGTTGGCCGCCTTCCGTACGGTCCAGGCCGCCGAGGCCTGGGAGCAGCACGGCGCCTGGATCGCCCGTCACCCGGCCGCACTCGCCCCGGACGTCGCGGCGCGCTTCGAGAACGGACGCCGGGTGAGCGCGGCCGAGCAGGCGGACGCGGAACAGGTCCTTGCCAAGGCACGGAAGGCGCTGGACGCCGTACTGCCGCCCGGAACCGCCCTGCTGCTGCCCGCCACGAGCGGCCCCGCGCCCCGCGCCGATGCGCCGCCCGAGGAGGTCGAGACCGTACGCGCCGCCACCCTCCGTCTGACGTGCCTCGCCTCGCTGGCCGGGCTCCCGGCGGTCGTCGCGCCGCTGCTGCGGGTGCGCTCACTGCCCGTGGGGCTGTGCGCGCTGGGCGCCCGAGGCACTGACCGGGCGCTGCTGGATCTCACCGCCTTCACGACGGAATCGAGGACTCCCACACATGCCTGAGGCCCACGGCCTGATCGGGCCCAACCCCCGCAACACCTGGCGGGCCGAGGCCGGGATCGTCACCCTGGCCCGCCCCCGACGCGACCCGCATCCGGTCACTGTCGAGGCGCTGCCGCAGACCGTGGTCGCCGACCTCGCGGCCACGGCGCTGATCGTCGTCGACATGCAGAACGACTTCTGCTCCCCCGACGGGTGGCTCGCCTCCATCGGCGTGGACGTGACCCCGGCCCGCGCCCCGATCCCCGTCATCGCCGGCCTGCTGCCCCCGCTGCGTGCCGCCGGCGTCCCGGTGGTCTGGCTCAACTGGGGCAACCGCCCCGACCGGGCCAACCTCCCGCCCGGCGTCCTGCACGTCTACGACCCGGACGGCACCGGCGGCGGCATCGGCGCCACGCTGCCGGGCGGCGCGGGAAAGGTGCTGGAGCACGGCAGCCCCTCGGCCGCGCTGGTCGCCGGGCTGGCACCGGCGGACGGTGACCTGCACGTCGCCAAGTACCGGATGAGCGGCTTCCAGGACACCGAGTTGGACAGTGTGCTCCGCAACCTGCGGGTCGACACCCTGCTCTTCGCCGGCGTCAATGCCGACCAGTGTGTCCTGGCCACCCTCATGGACGCCGCGAACCTCGGCTACGACGTCCTCATACTGGAGGACGCGGTGGCCACCACCTCGCCCGCGTACTGCATGGACGCCACGCTCTACAACGTCCGCCAGTGCTTCGGGTTCACCGTCACCACCGAGGCCCTGCGGAAGGCCCTGAAGTGAAACTCCTCCAGCCCGGCCTCGGACCTTTGGACGGTGAGCACTACCTGCCGGCCGACCCCTCCCGGGTGCACTGGGGCCTGCTCCCCAACGCCACCGCCGAACCGGCGCTGACCATCCGCTCGGGCGAGACCGTCACCGTCGACACCATCAGCCACGAGGGCATCCTCGAGGACCAGGGCCGCGACCCGGCCGCCTTCTTCGGCGTGGCCGGCATCGCCGCGAACGGCCTCCTGCACGACGCCGTGGAACTGGCCGCCTCCGCACGCGAACACCTGCCGGAGATACACGGCCCGCACGTCGTCACCGGGCCCGTGGCACTGCACGGCGCACAGCCCGGCGACGTCCTGGAGGTCGAGGTACTGACCCTGCACCGCCGCGCCCCCTACGGAGTGATCAGCAACCGGCACGGCAAGGGGGCCCTCCCCGGTGAATACCCGCAAACGCCTCCGGGCGAGCCGACCAGCATCGTGGCGACCGTGGGAGACGACGGCCGGGGTCGGCTCCCGGTCGGCGACGGCCGCCAACTCACCTTCCCGCTGCGCCCCTTCCTCGGCATCATGGGCGTCGCCCCGGCCACCGAAGCCCCCGTCCACTCCGTACCACCGGGCCCGCACGGCGGGAACATCGACGTCCGCCACCTCGGCACCGGCACCCGGCTCTTCCTGCCTGTCCAGGTCCCCGAGGCCCTCTTCTACGTCGGCGACCCGCACTTCTCCCAGGGCGACGGCGAAGTCGCCCTCACCGCGTTCGAGGCCCCGCTGCGCGCCACCCTCCGCCTCACCGTCCACAGCGACCCGGCCACCCGCTCTCTGGCGGCCCGCCTGCGCGCCCCCTTCGCGGAGACGCCCACCGAGCACATCGTGCTGGGCCTCGACCACGACCTCGACGAGGCTCTGCGCAACGCCGTACGCGACGCGCTCACCCTTCTCACGGACCGGTTCGGCATCCCCGGTCCGGTCGGCCTCGCCTACCTCAGCGCGGCCGCCGACTTCCACGTCTCCCAGGTGGTCGACATCGTCAAGGGCGTCCACGGCCGCATCTCCAAGGCGGACCTGACGAGCTGAAGAGCCGTCGTCCGACTTCGCCTCCGCTGAACTGCGTATCGGTGCGGCGTCACCTTGCCTGACAGCTGATCACTTCGCCTGGGCGAGCCGGACCGCGTCGGGACCGGCCGGGAATCGCAGCTGCCCGGTCGTGTCGTGCGCGGCTCGCCACACCGTCTCGGCGACGTCGCTCTCCTTGGTGAACAGGTCCTGGCCCGTGAAGTCGCCCATCGTCTTCTCCGCCCACGGTGCGTAGGGCGCCGGGACCAGTTCGTCCAGCGAGGCGCCCTTCGTCGCGTTGGCCGCGAAGTTCGTCGTCAGGCAGGCGCCCGGCTGGACCGTCTTCGCCTGCACACCGAAGGGTGCGAGCTCGAGCGCGAGGGATGCGGTGAACCCCTCGATGGCCATCTTGCTCGCCTTGTAGATGGCCGAGAGCGGCATGTGGCCCAGCACCACGCTGGAGGTCACGTTGACCACCACGCCGGAGCCGCGCTCGCGGAACTGGGGCAGCACCGCCTGCGTCGTCGCCATCACGCCGAACGTGTTGGTCTCGAAGACTTCCCGCACTCGCGCCATGGGCGTGCCCTCGAACACGCCGATCGACGGGACGCCCGCGTTGTTGACCAGGACGTCGATGGGCCCGGCCGCCTCGAACGCGGCGGTGATGCTCTCGGGCTTGGTCACGTCGAGTTCAACAACGCGGAGCCGGTCCGATTCGGGCAGGACGCCAGCACGCGGTGTGCGCATGGTGGCGATGACGTTCCACTCCTGCGAGTGGAAGTAGAGGGCGGTCTCCCGCCCGTATCCGGAGGAGGCACCAGTGATCAGAACGGTCTTCATGCTGTGGTCCTTGCGGTTGTGCGATCCGCGGATGGACAGGCATTTTCCTGCTCCGCGGAAGAACTGTTGGTCCCATTCAATCGCTCTGACCTGCGGAAACAGTAGAACTATCCTCGCTCCCTCTTGCACGATCCTCCCGAGTGGTGCCACTCCCGCTCAGGGCAGGACGCCCGCGGGGGTGCGCGCGGTGTTCCGCAGGCGGACGGCGTCCCGGCTCGGAGGTTCGCCGAACTGGCGGCGGTACTCGCGGCTGAATTGCGACGGGTTGTCGTAGCCGACGCGGTGGCCCACTCCGGTGACGTCGCCCGGGTGGGTGGCGAGCAGCAGCCGGGCCTCCTGGAGCCGGATCTGTTTCTGGAACTGGATGGGGCTCATCGCGGTCACCGCCTGGAAGTTGCGGTAGAACGCGGAGACGCTCATGCCGGACAGACGTGCCACGTCCTCGACCCGGAAGGGCTCGGCGTAGTGCTCGCGGATCCAGTGCACGGCCCGCGAGACATGGCTGAGACCGCTGTCGGCGAGGCCGAGCTGGCGCACCGCCGCGCCCTGCTCGCCGGTGATCAGGCGCCACAGGATCTCGCGCTTGACCAGCGGCGCCAGTACGGCGCGGTCGCGGGGTTCGTCGAGCAGGCGCAGCAGGCGGACCACCGCGTCGAGCAGTGGCGGCGAAGCGTCGCTGACGGCGATCCCCGACGGCGCGCCCGTGCCGGCGCGGGGGGTGTCACCGGGACCGGCCCGCAGCAGCAGTTCGGCGACGGCGGACGGTTCCAGCGTGAGTCCGAAGCCGAGGGCCGGCCGCTCGGGGTCGGCCTGGGTGAACTGCCCGGTCACAGGCAGGTCGACGGATGCGACCAGGTACTGCCCTGCGCCGTACTCGTAGACCCGGTCGCCCAGCGCGAGGCGTTTGGCGCCCTGGGCGATGACCGCGAGCACCGTGCCGGACATGGAGGGCGCCGGCGGATCGGCCCGGTCGACCTTCGAGATCAGGACGCCGTCGATGGCCGTGGTCCAGTCGGGGCGGGCATGCCGGGCCAGCAGGGTGCGGAGCTCTTCGAGGTGCATGCGTCCATTGCAGCACCGTTCACCACCAGGGCTCCCGCAGCCGCGAGGATTGTGCAAGTGCCAGGGAGCATCGTTCTAACGTTTTTGCAGGTCAGGCCAGTTGAATGGAATCACTGCACTCCAGCAACCCGGAAGTAGGCCGCCGTGATTGCCACGTACGGATTCAACGCCACCCTGACCGCCAAGCCCGGAATGGGCGACCGCCTGGTCGACCTGCTGCTGACCGGCCTGGACGAAGGCAGCCCGGGCGCGAGCGAACACTGCGTCGTCTACCTCGTCTCCCGGTCCGCGTCCGCCCCCGATGTCGTCCACGTCACCGAGGGCTGGACCAGCGAGGACGACCACCACCGGACCTTCGCCGGCGAGGCCGCCCAGGCCATCGTGGCGCAGATCGGCGGGCTGCTGGCCAAGGAGTCGGAGTACACCGACTACGTCCCGGTCCGCGGCAAGGCCGCCTTCTGAAACCGGGATCCCGGGCCGGCCTTGGCCTCGGCGCCTGCCGAGGGGGCCGCATCCCCGTCCGATCGTCCGGCACGAGCCCACGAAAGGCACCGACCATGACCACAGCACGACCCGCCCTGGACCCCGAACTGCGTGAACTGCTCGCCGACATGCCGCTGATCTCCCAGCTCACCCCGGAAGTCCTCAAGCAACTGCGTCAACTCCCCTCGACACCCGTCGAGTCCCTGCTCACCCACCGGCGGGTCGACCGTCGCGAGATCACCGTGTCCGCCAAGGACGGTGCCCCGATCCCTCTGTCGGTCTTCAGCCCCGCGAACCCCGATCGCACCACCGCCGCACCCTGCATCTACTGGATGCACGGCGGCGGGATGGTCATGGGCGACCGCTTCTCGCAGATCGACATCCCGCTGGAGTGGCTCGACGAGTTCGGCGCGGTCGTGGTGTCCGTGGACTACCGGCTGGCACCCGAGGCCACCGGCACCGACCTCGTCGACGACTGCTACCAGGGACTGCTCTGGATCGCCGAACACGCCGAAGAACTGGGCATCGACCCCGCCCGGATCGTCGTCGCAGGCGCCAGCGCGGGCGGCGGCCTGGCCGCCGGAGTCACCCTGTTGGCCCGCGACCTCGGCACCCCGGCGATCGCCGCGCAGATACTGATCTGCCCCATGCTCGACCACCGCAACACCAGCACCTCCAGCCGTCAGTACTCCGGCGGGCCCGCCGTCTGGACCCGCGAGATGAACGAGTTCGCATGGCGCGCCGTCCTCGGCGACCTCACTGACGACGAAGTGTCGCCGTACGTCTCGCCGGCGTTGGCCGAGGACCTCTCGGGCCTGCCCACCACCTACGTCGACACCGGCTCCGCCGAAGTCTTCCGAGACGAGGACACCGACTACGCCACCCGTATCTGGGCGGCCGGCGGCCAGGCCGAACTCCACGTGTGGGCGGGCGGCTTCCACGGATTCGACGCCCTGTACCCACAGGCAAACATCTCGGCCACAGCCCGCCGAACCCGCACGGATTGGCTCGCCCGGCTCCTGTCCTCGAACGGCGCCGCACAGAGGAAGTAGGCGTCGAGTTTCGGGCCGTACGCTTTCAGCCTCCGGGCGGAGCTCGGCGAGTAGTTCCGACATGGCTCAGTGGTCGCAGGTGATCAGTGAGCGAGTGCCTTCGTCTCGCCGGGCTGCGGCCTCGTCTGCCGGCGACGACTCATGAAGGCTGCTGGGCCATGCTCGCAGAATCCCCCGTGCGGCAAGTTCCCGTGCTGAGGGCGGCGAGTACGCCGGGCACTCTCCACGCGCTCGCTCGCTACTCACCCCTCTTGCGCTCCGAACGATCTCGGGCCGGCGGCTCGTTCCAGGTGGTGGCCACCGGCGCGTTTGCCTCCGCCCGTGCGCGGTCCGACGCCGTCGCGATCTCCTCGTAGGTCCATTCCTGGTGCAGGCGCTCGCCGTGGGCATCGGTGATGTCGATGACCACGCTGGTCCACTCCTCGGCGGGCTGTTCGGGGACGAGCCCCAGCTGGTACGTAGCGTCCTGGAGGAGGGATTCGGTGACGCGTATGCCGGTGAGTCTCTCGGCCAGAGCGAGGATCGCCGCCTTCCGGTCGACGTCCGGGGCGCTCTCGTCGTGCTCTCCCTCGGAGGTCAGAGGGAAGCCGACGTCCCGCAGCAGGGGGACCAGTGCATCGGGGGTGGTGCCGTCCCGCGACAAGGGGTCCTCGAACGTCGTACGGAGCTCACCGTCCTCGAACCAGTGGAAGAGGTGGATGGGCTTGCCGCCGTTGGTCGAGTGCGCCACGACCCGGCCGCCCTTCGACAGCGTCTCCACGCACTGCGCCGCGATCCCCAGGCCACCGTCGAAGGCGAGGACGAGTGTCCAGTCGCCGTTCTCGCCCGGAGCGCTGAAGGCGCCTGCAATATAGGACTCGTCCCAGTAGTCGTAGTCCACCTCGTCGCGGTGAGCGTCGTCCGCCTCGATCAGCCCAGCCGTGCCCTCCCCGGTGCCCTGCGGTTCCGCCTCCATCGCGCGCAGCACCTCGCGTGGGGTCCGCCCCCGTATCAGCGTGAGGGTGTATCCGCTCGCCATCATGTGGCGGAAGAGCGGCGAGGTGTGGATCCAGGCATAGTCGTGCGCGGTCACCGAGTTCATACGCCGCAGTGTGCCTGACGCCTCTGACAACGCCCGGTGCAAGCCGTTTCCCACAGCGGGCGTTGGTCCTCGGGTCCCGCAAGCACACCCCACCTCTCTGGGCTCCCACCCACTGACGCTTCTTCCTCGTACGCGATCAGCCCAGTTGCTCGGCCAGTCCGACGATGATGCCCGCAGGGCCGCGGAGGTAGCAGAGCAGATAGCTGTCCTCGTACCGGGCGATCTCGCCGACGAGTTCGGCGCCGTGCGGGCGCAGGCGGGCAACGGTGTCCTCGATGTCGTCGACGGCGAACATGACGCGGTGCGTGCCCAGGATGTTGTGCGGCCGGTTGCGCGGCCCGGCGCTGATCACCGCGGGGCTGCGGTACTTCGCCAGCTCGAGCCGACTGTGACCGTCAGGGGTCCGGAGCATCGCGATGTCACAGTGAACGCCGTCGAGTCCGGTGCACTGGTCGGCGAAGAAGCCCTCGACCTCCGCCCTGCCCTCCAGCTCCAGACCCAGTTCCACGAAGAATGCGACAGCGGCATCCATGTCCTCGACGACGATGCCGACGTTGTCCATTCGCTGAATCGCCATGCTGGGCTCTCCTTCTTCCTCGTCCGGCCGGTGGTGGCCGCTGATGTCCCTGGGACGGAGCCATTGGCACGTTCTCGACATCCTCAGACCACCGTCTTCGCCTTGCACCACCTGCTGGCCCCCCGACACGGCGGCGTCAGCGCAGCGACCCCGGCTCCTCCCCCGTGCCGCCGTGCAGGCGCGCTCCCGCGATGCGCAGGGCGATGTCGCCGTACTGGTAGGCGAGTTGGTCGACGGAGAACTCGCCGCCCTCGTGGAACCAGCTGGCGACGCCGATGCCCATGTCGAGGATCGAGTACGAGGCGATGCGGGCCGACTGTACGTGGAAGGCGCCCTGGGCGACGCCCTGCTCGATGAGTTCGCGGAAGCGGCGCTCGTAGTCGCTGCGGCGGGCGAGCACCCGGTCCTGGTCGGGCTGGTCGAGGCTGCCGATCTCGCGGTTGCCGACGAACGCCTCCAGGCGGTGGCGGGCGTGGTAGCGGATGTGCGCCTCCACGGAGCGGCGCAGCTGTTCGCGGACGTCGTCGGTGCCGGAGACGGCCACGATGTTGTCGGCGATGAGGTGTTCCATCGTGCCGATCATGATCTCGGCGAGCAGTTCGTGCTTGGAGGCCACGTGCTTGTAGAGGCTCGGGCCTCGGATGCCCACGGCGGCTCCGATGTCGGCCATGGTGGTGGATCTGTAGCCCTGTGCGGCGAAGAGCCGAAGCGCGGCCTGCCGGATCGCGGACCGACGGTCGGCTACGGGCGCGCCCCCGGCCCGGGCCGGCCGGTGCGGCCGCTCGTACGACCCACTGGGCGATCTACCGTGCCCCTCGCTCCGGGCTGAGCTCACGTGAACTCCTGAAGCTAACGATCATTAGCCAATTTCGTCTACTGGGGTACCGAGTATAGCCCAGGCCATTGACATGCTGACCCATTCGCCCTTGTGATGGCTAATAGTCAGTAGCCAAGCTCGGGAGGGAACATGCCCATCGGGTTCGAGATCGACGAGAGGGTCACCGCCGTCGCCCGGCGCACCGCCGCTTTCGTCAAGGAGGTGGTGATACCCGAGGAGCAGGCGTGCGACGGCAACGTCCACGCCGGGCCCGAGCCACTGCGCCGCCGGCTCCAGCAGGCGGCCCGCGACGCGGGGGTGTTCGCACCGCATGTAGGCACGGAATGGGGCGGGCTCGGGCTCGACCTGTGCGGCCAGGCAGTGGTGTTCGAGGCGGCCGGGTACTCGCTGCTCGGGCCGCTGGCGCTGAACTGCGCGGCACCCGACGAGGGCAACACGCATCTGCTCGAAGTGGTCGCCACGGAGCAGCAGAAGGTGCGTTATCTGCGGCCGCTGGCCGCGGGTGAGGTCCGGTCCTGCTTCGCGATGACCGAGCCGGCGCCGGGTGCCGGTTCCGATCCCCGCGCCCTCGCCACCACCGCGACCCGGGTCCACGGCGGCTGGCGGATCGACGGACACAAGTGGTTCATCAGCGGCGCCGACGGGGCCTCTTTCGCCATCTGCATGGCTCGCACCTGTGGCGGACCGGGCGACGCGGGCGGCGCGACGATGTTCCTCGTCGAGGCCGACAACCCGGGAATGAAGATCGTCCGCAACATCGACACGCTCGACCAGGGCCTGTTCGGCGGGCACAGCGAGATCGTCTTCGAGGGCTGCGAAGTCGCCGACGGCGCCGTCCTGGGCGAGGTGGACGAGGGATTCACGTACGCGCAGGTGCGCCTCGGGCCCGCCCGTATGACGCACTGCATGCGCTGGCTGGGCGTGGCCCGACGGGCGCAGGACATCGCCCTGGAGCGCGCGACGGAGCGTTCGGCCTTCGGCAGGCCATTGGCCGAACTCGGCATGGTGCAGCAGCTGTTGGCCGACTCCGAGATCGACATCGAGACCAGCCGTGCGGTGCTGTGGCGGGCCTGCTGGGAACTGGACCAGGGCCGCTCGGCCGCTCAGCACACCTCGATCGCCAAGACGTACGTCTCCGAGGCGGTCAACCGGGTCGTCGACCGGTCCGTGCAGGTGTGCGGCGCGCTCGGCATCTCGGGGGACGCCCCGCTGTCCCGGCTGTACCGGGAGGTGCGGCCCTTCCGGATCTACGACGGTCCTTCCGAGACCCACCGGTGGGCCATCGCCAAGCGTGCGGTACGGGCGGCTCGGGAGCGGGTGGCCGCACAGTGACCGCGTCCGAGGATGCCGTGGTCGGCGTCGACGTGCCCGCGCTGCAGCGGTATTTCGACCACCATGTCCCCGAGTGCGCCGGCCCGTTGAGGACCAGGCTGCTCCAGGGCGGGCGCTCCAATCTGACGTACGAGGTGACCGACGGGACGCACCGGTGGGTGCTGCGTCGGCCCCCGCTGGGGGTGCTGACGCCCACCGCGCACGACATGGACCGCGAGTACCGCGTCGTCGCCGCCCTCGGTGGTACCGGGGTGCCCGTGGCCCGTGCCGTGCTGTCGTGCCGGGACCCGGAGGTGATCGGCGCGCCGTTCTGCGTCGTCGACTTCGTGGAGGGGGCGGTGCTGCGCGACGGCGACGACACCGCCGTACTGCCGCCCGACGAGGCACGACGGGCGGCCGACGCGCTCGTGGACGCGCTGGTGGCACTCCACTCGGTCGACGCCTCCGACGTCGGGCTCGGCGACTTCGGCCGTCCGGACGGCTATCTGGAGCGTCAGGTGCGGCGCTGGCGCGGGCAGTGGGAGAAGGTCGCCACGCGTTCGCTGCCCGATGTCGACGAACTGCACGGCAGGCTCGCCCGCGCCGTGCCCATGAGTGGCGCGCCAACGATCGTGCACGGCGACTACCGCCTGGACAACACCATCCTGGCGCCCGACGGCTTCGACCGGATCGCGGCGATCGTCGACTGGGAGATGGCCACGCTCGGCGATCCACTCGCCGATCTCGGCATGCTCCTCATGTACTGGGACCCGACCTGCGCACCGGTCCTCGCGGCACGCCACGTCCCGACGGCCAACCCCGGCTTCCCCACCGGCCCCGAACTGGCCGCGCGGTACGCCGCGAAGTCCGGCCGCGACACCGACGCCCTGCCCTACTACCAGGCCCTGGCCTCGTTCAAGCTCGCCGTCATCGCGGAGGGCATCCACGCCCGCTATCTCGCGGGACAGACCGTCGGCACCGGATTCGAGCGGGTCGGGTCCGCGGTCCCCGCGCTGCTGCGCTCGGGGCTGGAGCTGCTGCCGTGAGCGCGACCGTGCACACACCGAACCGAGGAGAGCCCGTGGGAGACCGACTGTCCGGACAGATCGCCCTGGTCACCGGTGCGACCGGCGGCATCGGACACGCCGTCTCGCACCGGCTCGCCGCCGAGGGTGCGACGGTGGTGGTGACGGACGTGGACGCCGGTCGCTGTGACGACCTGGCGAAGGAGCTGACGGGTGACGGGGCGCGGGCGCTCGGCCTCGCGCTGGACGTCAGCGACGAGGAGGCGTGGCTCGGCGCGGTCCAGCGGGTGGTCGCCGAGCTGGGCGGCCTGTCGGTGCTGGTCAACAACGCGGGCATCGCCGAGATGCGGACGGTCGAGACGGAGACCCAGGAGTCCTGGGACAAGGTCATCGCCGTCACTCAGGGCGGTGTGTGGCTCGGCATGAAGCACGCCGGTCCCGCGATCGAACACTCCGGCGGCGGCTCGATCGTCAACATCGCGTCGATCTTCGGCACCGTCGGCGGCTTCGGCAGCCAGTTCTCGTACCACGCCGCGAAAGGCGCGGTCCGCCTGATGACGAAGAACGCGGCACTTCACTGGGCCACGCGCGGCGTCCGCGTCAACTCGATCCACCCCGGTTTCATCGAGACGCCCCTTTCCCGGGAACTGTGGCGGGGCACGCCCCGGCACACCGCCATGATCGAGGGCACCCCGATGGGGCGGCTGGGCCGGCCCGACGAGGTCGCGGGCGCGGTGGCGTTCCTGGCCTCGCAGGACGCGACCTTCATCACAGGATCCGAGCTGTACGTGGACGGCGGCTGGACGGCCCGCTGACGAGCCTCACTGACAAGGAAAAAGGGGCCCGGCGACGATCGAGCCCCTCCCCCACCTGTGCACGTGCCGTGTCAGCGCACGCGCGTGTACTGGTTCACCCCGCCCACGAACGCCACCGTGGCGCGTCCGCGCAGCACCAGGACGTCCAGGTGGGCCGCCGTCTCGTTCACGGCGAGCATCTGGTTGAAGGCGTTGAGGTCGCCGAACGGCACCTCGCGGCGCGTCCAGCCCAACTTGCGCGCCACGGCGTGCGCGTCGAGGGTGTCCTCGCCCAGCGCTGTCAGGCTCTTGGAGAGCCGGTCGTCGTGGTGGGTGAGCAGTTCGGCGACGCGGGTGTGGGCGCTGTCGGTGACCGGCCCGTGCGCGGGCAGCAGACGGGTGTCGGCGTACCGCGTCATCAGCCGCAGGGAGTCCAGGTAGTCGGCGAGGGGGCGCCCGCCGGCCTCGGTCAGTTCGAAGCCGATGGACGGGGTGATGTGCGGAAGGACGTGGTCGCCGGCGAACAGCAGTCCGCGCTGTTCGTCCAGGAAGACGACATGTCCCTTGGTGTGCCCGGGAGTCGGCACGACGCGCAGCTCGTGGTCGCCGAAGCGGAGCGTTTCCGCGCCGAGCCACTGGTCGGGGGCCTCCCACACGCTGGGGTCGTAACCGCCGTGGTCCATCGCCTGGATCTGTTCGGCGAGTTCGGCCGCTCCTCCCCTGCGCAGCGTCTCCAGTGAGCCGGCGGGTTCGTCGCTGCGCAGCCGGTCGAGCATCTCCAGGCCCGGCCGCTCGCCCGCGCCGAGGTAGACCCGCGAGCCCAGTAGCCGGCGCAGCTCCACGGCGTTGGTGTAGTGGTCACGGTGGATGTGGGTGACCAGGATGTGGCTGATGTCGCCGAGGTCGCGACCGATGGCGGCCAGCGCCTCCTCGAGCGCCTTGCGCGCCTCGGGGATCGCCCAGCCCCCGTCGATCATGACGATGCCGTTGTCCTCCGCGAGGTTCTCCAGCAGATAGACGTTGACGGCGTGCAGGCCGTCGTTGGGCAGTGGCAGGGGAACGCGGTGCACTCCGGGCTGGACGGTCTGGACTCCGGCTGCGGCCCATGGGCCCTGGTCGAACCGCGCTGTCATGATTCTCCAATGCTGCATCTGTTTCGCCGGGGATCGGACCCGGCGGGGCGTGTGGGGGTGCGACCCCGCCGGGTCTGTCCCCTGATGGGGCCGGATCGCCTTTGATCAGGCCGGGTCGGGTGTGCCCGTCCGTAGCCGGTGGGCGAGTTCGCGGGCCCCGCTGCGGTCGAGTTTGCCGACCTTGGTCTGGGGCAACTCCTCGACGTCGTACACGAACTCGGGCCACTTGGCCTTGGACAGTCCGACGCTCTCCAGGTGTCCGGTCACCTCGGCCAGGTCGATGCCGTGTCCGTCCTCGGTGACGACCAGCAGCGCGACGCGCTCGCCGAGCACCTCGTCCGGGACCGCGGCGACACAGGCCCTGGCCACCCGCGGGTACCCGGCGACCGCCCGCTCGATCTCGGTGATGTCGATGTTGCGGCCGCCGCGGATGATGATGTCCTTCTCGCGGCCCATGATGCTGACGGTTCCGTCCTCGTGGGTCAGCAGCAGGTCACCGGTCGGGAAGAAACCGTCCTCGGTCAGCTCCGGTCTCTCGACCCGGCCGTCGCGGGCGTAGCCGATGAACAGGGAGGGTCCGCGGACCTGTGCCCGGCCGGTGGCGCCTGGTCCGGCTTCGGCACCGTCCGGGGTCAGTGCGCGCAGGTGCGTGCCCGGGAAGGGGCGGCCGTCCCTGCCCAGCCTGATCTCCTCGGGGTCGTCGGGGCTGGGCGAGGTGTGGCCGAGGCACTCCGACATGCCGAAGACACGCAGGATCTTGGTGCCCAGTGACTGTTCGGCACGCGCCAGGGCGCCGCGGTCCATGGGACCGCCGCCCACGGTGATGGCGCGGACTCCCGAGAGCACGCCGGATCCGGCCGCCTCGGCCCCCATCTGCAGCGCCATCGTCGGTACGCACATGGTCCAGCGGACCTCGGTCTCGGCCATCCGCCGCAGCGCGAGGGCCCGGTCCCACTTGGACGTCAGGACGAGCGGGCCGCCCAGCAGCAGGGAGAGGTACACGCCGAAGCAGTACGCGGCCGTCGACGACAGCGGCACGATCGCGGCCACCGCGTCGCCGGGGGCCAGACCGTTGATGTCGATCGTGCTCGTGCAGGCGTACCGCAGGGCTTCCTCGGACTGCACCACGCCCTTGGGTCGCCCGGTCGACCCGGAGGTCAGGCCGATGAGGACGCCTCCCGACCACCGTGACACCTCACGTGGACCGGGCGTGGCACGGCAGGTCCAGCCGTCGAGCACCGCGTCCACCGGGCCCGGCAGCAGGTCGGGCAGCCCCCATTCGTCGCTCGCCGAGGCCTCGGCGACGACCGCGTCGGGGCGGATGTCCTCGTAGGCCGCGGCGAACTCGGCCTGCGTGGTGTGCCGGTTGACGACCGCGAGGACCCCTCCGCGCAGTCCCACGGCCAAGGAGCCGGCGACAGTACGCCATGAGTTGTCGGCCTGCAGCATGACGGTGCCGCCCGGACCGCCGGGGAACATCGCTTCGGCGAGCCGGCCGGCCTCGGCGAGCAGCTCGCGCGCCGTATGGCTGCCCTCGTCGTCGATGACGGCGACGAAGTCCGCCTGCTCGGCCCTTTGTTGGAACTCCCGCACTACCTGTCGCATCCCGCTTCCTCGCTACGCCGGCCGAACTCCATGAATGAACGATGTGTTGAACGCTGTGGTGCATGCCCCGCGCATGCCGGACCGATGGAACCGAAGGACGGTCTCAGCCGCCGAACAGCTGCGCCTCGTGCCCCATCACCGCGATGCGGCGGCCCTTCATGTCCCCGACCTGTGCGATCGCGTCCGCCCACTCCTGGCTCGCGAGGGCCTTCTTCAGGTCCTGCGGGGAGTCGAAGCTGAGTACGGAGATCCCGTCCCAGCCCTCCGAGCGGGGCTCCAGTGCCTGGTCGATCTCGGTGTGTCGCCAGGCGCGAAGACCGGGCAGGCGGTAGGTCAGTTCCGCGTGGTCGCCGCGCCACCAGTCGATGAACTGCTCGTGCGTCCACTCGGGGGGCCTGGCGGCCAGCAGGACGAGGTTGTACATGACGGTCCTCCGTGGGTGTCCGGTCGAGGCTGAGCTTGTATGTCCCAGCCGCATCCGGTCGTGTGGGTTCAGGTGAAGCGGATCTCGGACGAGCGGCCGATCAGCAGGCGCTGCAGACGTCCGTGGTCGTCCACCCGGCCCGCGGCGACGAAGCTCGCCTCGGGCACTCCCGCGCGCCGCACCTCGCCGAGGAAGAGCTCGTCCTGGCCGAGGGTGGTCGCGGACAGGAGGTGGTGGGTGCGGGTGCCCTTCTCGCGCTGTTCGAGATAGCCGACGAGGGCGGCACGGTCCCCGGCGAAGTCGGTCGCGTTGCCGTCGCCGGTGGAGAACAGGATGGAGAGGGTGAAGTCGTCGCTGATCAGGTCGAGGATCCGGGTCGGTTCGTCACTGTCGAGGATGTCGAACCAGGCGGTGAGGAAAGGTGCGGGGGCGGCGTCGGTGGAGGTGTCGGTCATGTCGGCTCCCGGGAAGGGGTGGGTGGCTGCCGGGGTGGGGCGCGGCTAGTCCGGCCGGTCGATGAGGTCGTAGGTGGTGCTGAAGTACGACTGGTAGCGGGCCATGCGCCCGTCGGGGGTGACGACGGCGGCCGAGAGGAAGGAGCCGACGGTCTTCCCGGACTCGGTGACCACCCCGTACACGGTCTCCAGGTCGCCGTCGGAGCTGTACCGGAGAATTTTGTGTCCCCTGTCGACGGCGTTGCGGCCGGCGATGTAGGCGGCGAAGTCGTCCCTGGAGGTTCCCGTCGCCTCGCGGCCGGGCAGGGCGATCAGGAACCGGAAGTCCGGCTCGAGGAGTTCGAGTGCCCGACGGGGGTCGGCACTGTCCATACGCGCCATGTAGTCGGGGATTACGCCGGTCATGGGAGTCCTCTCCATGCGGGGAATGGCTGGTTTCAGTCGAAGGCGGGATCCGTCGCGATCGGGGATGTCAGTCACGGGAGGGCGGGGTGAAGAAGTCGCCCTGTGACACCCAGCGGCCGTCCCTGACGACGACCTTCTGTACGTCACGTGTGCCGAGGTGGTGCTGCGCGGAGAAGTTCAGGACCGGTGCGACGCCGGTGTCGACCGCTCGGGCCTTCTTGTACGCGGCGGTCAGCGCCTCGGACGTGATCGGACCGTCGATCGTCCGGGCGATCTCGACGAACGCCTTGGCCGCTGCCCAGCCCCACAGAGTGATGAAGTCGGCAGACTGCCCGCGCTCGTACTTCGCCATCGCGGAGCGGAACTCCTTGATGGCCGGGTCGTCGTCGTGGGGTGACTTCACCAGCTGCACCGCCTTGACGCCTTCGGCCGCCTTGCCCGCGAGGGTGAGGGTCGACTGTGCCGCGACCGGAGCGTAGCCGTACACGGGTGTCGACAGCCCCTGCAGCTTGGCTTCCTTCAGGTAGGACGCGGCCTCGGCGGCGGCGAGGATCACCACGACGGCGTCGGGTTTCTCACGCTTCACCTTGCTGATCACCGGGCTGTAGTCGGTGGTCTGGAACTTGACCGACAGGCTTTCGACCCGGACCGACGGATCGGTCTTGCGGGCGGCCGGACCGATCTCCTTGGCGACGTTGACGAACGCCGCGGGGTCGCTGTGCACGACGAGCACCTTCTTCGCCCCGTCCTGCGCCGCCCACTGCCCGAGCGCCGATGCCTGGTCCTCGTAGAGGGTCTGCATGCCGAACAGGCCGTCGCGGGCCGGCTTGTACCAGGTTGCGTCTCCGCCGAGGGTGTTGAGGACGGGGACCTTCGACTGTTCGAGTACGAAGGGGAAGGTGGCCTGGGACTGTGCGGTGCCGTTGGTGGCGACGATCGCCACCACTCCGTCCTGGTCGACGAGCCGGCGGGCGATCTGCACGGTCTGCTGCGGATCGAAGGCGTTGTCCTTGACGACCCAGTCGATCTTGCGTCCGTTGATCCCGCCCCGGGCGTTGACCGACTTGAAGTACGCGTCGGCGCCGGCTCTCTCGGGGATGCCGAACGAGGCGACGGCTCCCGTGAGCGGGTACCACGCGCCGATCCGGATGACGTCGTCCCGGGCCGCGGGGCCTTGGGTGCCGCAGGCGCTCGCCGCCAGGGCGAGCAGGGCGGTGGCTGCGGCGATGAGCGAGCGTGTCGTGCGTCGTCGCAAGACCCCTCCTCAGATCAACCTGAGTTAAGTTCAGTTCAGTTTGGATTTTAATCCTGCGGAAACAGCTCTGGCAATGGCTCGTCACGTACTGGGAACGCAGTGCGGCCCTCCGACGGGGTGTCCGTCGGAGGGCCGCGAGGTGCGGTGACCGCTCAGCGCGTCAGGAGGCGACCATCCGGACGCATGCGCCCTCGATCAGCTCACTGACCTCCGCGAGTGGGGTCGGTCCTGACGGCCGGTACCACCGCCACACGCTGACGATCAGCCCGAGCACACTCGCGCCGAGCAGTTGCGCGTCGCGCAGCGGGAAGGAGCCCTGGGACATGCCCTTGACGAGCAGATTCGTCCAGTCCCGTTCGACGACCTGGACCAGCTGGCGGGCCGCGACCCGCTCGTCCTCCTCGCGCTTGGACCTGCGCGAACCGGACAACAGATCCATGTGGTTCTGCAGAATGCGCATCTGCAGAACCTCCTGCGGTGACACGTCGTAGGCCGCGCGGACCGCGGCCCGCAGCGCCTCGACGGGGTCCGCGGCGTCCTTCGTCGCCTCCACGAACCGGTCGTGGGAGCGCTGCAGTTCCACCCGCATGATGGTGAGCAGGCAGTGGGTCTTCGACTCGAAGTAGTGGTAGAGCGCCGTCTGCCCGATGCCGACGCGCTCCGCCACCGTCGACCACTTGGTGGCCTCGAAGCCGGTCTCACCGAAACAGTCCACCGCTGCCGTGAGAATGGCCGCGCGCTTGGACCGCGGTCCCGCTTCCGGTTCAACGATCCTCGTCATGCTCCCTCTCCATGGCCGTCACCCACCGTGTCCGTACCCGAGAGTAAACCCAAGTTGAACTCAGTTGCCAATCAGATCCGGTCAGAGGCGTCGAGCACGGCCGTCAGAGGCGTTCGAGCACGGTCGCGTTGGCCATCCCGCCGCCCTCGCACATCGTCTGCAGACCGTAACGTCCGCCGGTCCTGCGCAGCTGGTGGACGAGCGTGGTCATCAGCCGGGCGCCGGTGGCGCCGAGCGGATGCCCGAGCGCGATCGCCCCGCCGAAGGCGTTGACCCGCTCCTGGTCGGCGCCGATCTCCTTCTGCCAGGCGAGGACGACGGAGGCGAAGGCCTCGTTGATCTCGACCAGGTCGATGTCGTCGATGGACAGGCCCGCCCTGTCCAGGACCTTCTCCGTGGCCGGGATCGGCCCCGTGAGCATGTGGATCGGGTCGGAGCCGACCACCGTCATGGTGTGCACGCGGGCCAGGGGGGTCAGACCGTGGCGGCGGACCGCGTCCTCGGAGGCGATGAGCAGGGCGGCGGCACCGTCGGAGATCTGGCTGGCGACGGCGGCCGTCAGCCGCCCGTCCTCGGTGAGGGGCTTCAGTCCCGCCATCTTCTCGAGCGTGGTGTCGGCGCGCGGGCCCTCGTCGGCGGCGAGTCCGAAGGCCGGGGTGATCTCCTCGTCGAAGGCTCCGGCGGCCTTCGCGGCGACCGCCCGCTGGTGGCTGGTGAGCGCGAACCGCTCCATGTCCTCGCGCGAGACGCCCCACTTCTCGGCGATCAGCTCGGCGCCACGGAACTGCGAGACCTCCTGGTCGCCGAAGTGTTCGCGCCAGCCGTCCCCCGCGAAGGGGCTGCCCATCCCCGCCTGTTCGCCGACGACCATGGGGCTGGCTATCGGCACCAGGCTCATCACCTCCACCCCGCCCGCGACCACCAGGTCGGCGGCTCCGGATCCGACGGCCTGGGCGGCGAAGTGCACGGCCTGCTGGGAGGAGCCGCACTGACGGTCGATGGTGGTCCCGGGCACGTGCTGCGGCAGCCCCGCCGACAGCCAGGCCGTGCGGGCGATGTTTCCGGTCTGGGCCCCGATCTGGCTGACACAGCCGAAATACACGTCGTCGACCGCGTCCGGGTCGGCTCCCGTACGTTCCAGCAGGGCACGCAGCACATGGGCGCCGAGGTCGGCCGGGTGTACGTCGCTGAGCGTGCCCTTGCGGCGGCCGACCGGGGTACGGACGGCCCCGACGATGAATGCTTCCGACACGGTGGGCTCCCTTGGTTCGGGGACGAGTTGAGTGATCGTCGATGGATCAGGGCCTGGACGGGATGCGCGTGAACTCGGGCGCCCTCTTGTCGAGGAACGCGGCGACGCCCTCACGGCCCTCGTCCGAGGCGGCCGCGGCGGCGAGCGCACTGGCCTCGTCGTCGAGATGCCGGGCGAGATCCGTCGTCTGACCGGAGGCGACGAGGCGGCGGGTGGCGCCGAAGGCGGAGGTGGGGCCGCGGCGCAGGGCCTCGGCGGTCCGCTCGGCCTCGGCGGCCAGTTCGCCGGAGAGGACGACACGGCTCACCAGGCCGAGCGTGGCGGCTTCCGCCGCCGCGACACGGCGGTTCGTCAGCAGCAGCTCCACCGCCCGCTTCGGCCCGACCAGGCGGGGCAGCTGCCAGCTCACCCCGGCGTCCGGCGAGTAACCGATACCGGTGTACGCGGCGGTGAACGTGACGTCGTCGGCCGCGAGTGTCACGTCGGCGGCCGCGGCGAGGCCGATGCCCGCGCCGGCGACGGCTCCCTGGACGGCGGCCACCATGGGCGCGTCGATCGAAGCGAACGTGCGCAGGGCGTCGTGCAGCGCGTCGGTCACCGCGACGAGGTGTTTCTCCAGGGCCTGGCCGGAGAGCCGAGAGAACTCCCTGAGGTCGCCGCCGACACAGAAGGACTTCCCCTCACCGGTGAGCAGCACGGCCCGCACGGCCGCACGTTCGCAGGCGCGTGCCGCGCCGAGGAGCCCGCGCGCCGTCTCCAGGTCGATGGCGTTGCCCGCCTGGCCACGGCGCAGGGTGACACGGGCGAGGCCGTCGTTCTGGATCTCTAGGCCGACACTCGCCGCGGGATCGGCTGCACGGTGGCTGAGGCCGGTCGTAGGGCGAGGCGCGGCAACCGGACCGACATCAGCCGCCGTACCGCACTCCCCGACGTCCGGCCCGTTGCCCGGCACCGCACGATCCGCGGCACGTCGGCTGACGCCCGCCATAGCGCGATCCGCCGCACCGGGACCGACAGCCGCCGACACGCGGTCCCCCGGACCCGGTTCGTTCCCCGCCACCGCGCGATCCGCGGCACCTCGGCTAGCACCCCACGTAGCGTCATCCGCAGCACCCGGCCCGACATGCGCCGACACGCCGTCCCCCACGCCCGATCCGGCGCCCGCCGTCGCGCGCTCCCCCGCACCCGACCCGGCGCCCCTCACCGCGCGGTCCATCCGCCGTCGACGGTCAGGACCTGGCCGGTGCAGTACGAGGACGCGTCCGAGGCGAGGAACAGCAGCGCGCCGTCGAGTTCGTGGCCGTCGCCGCCGCGGTGCAGCAGGGTGTTGCGTTCGACCCAGCGGCTGGAACGCTCGTCGGCGAAGAGGTCCGCGGTCATCTCGGTGCGGAACCAGCCCGGGGCGAGCGCGTTGACGCGTGTTCCGTTACGGCCCCACTGTCCGGCCAACTCACGGGTCAGGCCGATGAGGCCGGCCTTGGACGCGGAGTAGCTCGCGCCGCCGAGTGGCGCGGCCGAGACCAGGCCGAGGATGGAGGAGACGTTGATGATGCTCCTGCCACCGAGCGAGACCGATGACGGGGCCTCGGCGGTCAGCCGGGCCAGATGGAACGGCGCGGTGAGGTTGACTCCGAGGACGTCGGTGAAGGCGTCCGGGGACTCGTCCTCGGCACGCGTCTCGCCCGAGCTCGCGGCGTTGTTGACGAGGATGTCGATGCGGCCGCTGGTGGTCAGCGCCGTCTCGATGAGCCTCGTACGGTCGGACTCCACTGCCACATCGCAGGCGACCGGGTGGATGCGCGCGTCGGAGTCGGCGAGTTCCTTCAGCCGGTCGATGCGGCGGGCGGCGGCGAACACGGTGGCGCCGGCCTGCGCGAGCACGGTCGCGAACCGGGCGCCGAGTCCCGCGGACGCGCCGGTGACGACGGCCGTCCTGCCCTCCAGCGAGAAGAGATCACCGGCGGGGCGCAGCGCGCTCACTCGTCCACTCCGATCGGCAGCGCGGTCGCGCCCCCGTCGAGCACCAGGGTCTGGCCGGTCATCCAGGAGGAGGCGTCGGAGGCGAGGAAGAGGGCCGCGTTCGCCACGTCTTCTACTGTGCCCAGGCGCCGCATCGGCAGCTTGGCGGTGAGGATGGGTTCCCGGACCTCCCACACCGCCCGCGCCAGTTCGGTCTTGATCAGGCCGGGGGCGATGGCGTTCACCCGTGCCCGCGGCCCGAGTTCGTAGGCGAGCTGCCGGGTCATGTGGAGCATGGCCGCCTTGGTGGCGTTGTAGTAGCCGATGTGCGGGTCGACGATCAGTCCGCCGACGGAGGCGATGTTGACGACCGCTCCCCCGTGCTCGGCCATCCAGGCGCGCCAGGCGCAGCGGGTCCAGGCGATCATCCCGTACTGGTTGACCCGTACCGTCTTCTCCGCCCGCGGGAGGTCCAGGTCGAGCAGGTCGCCGTGGTACGGGTTGGTCGCCGCGTTGTTGACGAGGATGTCGACGCGGCCGAAGCGGGACATGGTCTCGTCGACGCAGGCCTCGGCCTGGTCGGGTTCGCCGGCGTTGGCCACCACGGTGTGGAGGTCGCCGTCACCCTTGACGCGCAGCAACTCCTCGCGCGCCTCGGCCAGTCCGGCCGCCTTCCGCGCCGCTATGACCACGTGCGCGCCGGCCGCCCGGTAGGCGGTGGCGATGCCGAGGCCGATGCCGCGGGATCCGCCGGTGATGACGGCCACCTTGCCGTCGAGGGTGTTGGCGCTCACGCTGCCCCTGCCTTCGTGTCGGCCGTCTGCCGTTCGGCCTGCGGATCGGTTTTCCGGTACCGGGCGAGTTCCTGGCGGGCGACGGTGCGCAGGTGCACCTCGTCGGGCCCGTCGGCGATCTTCAGTGCCCGGGTGATGGAGAACAGCCGGGCCAGTACGGTGTCGTCGCTGACCCCCGCCGCGCCGTGTGCCTGCACCGCGCGGTCGACCACCTTGTGGGCCACCTCCAGCGCTGCCACCTTGATCGCGGCGACCTCCATCCGGGCGGCGGCGTTGCCGACGGTGTCCATCAGCCAGGCCGACTTCAGCACCAGCAGCCGTAGTTGTTCGATCTCGATACGGCTGCGGGCGATCCACTCGCGCACCACGCCGCGATCGGCCAGGGGACCGCCGAAGGCGACACGCTCGGTGGCGCGTTCGCACATCAGGTGAAGGGCGCGCTCCGCGAATCCCACGGCGCGCATCGCGTAGTGCATACGGCCGGGGCCGAGCCGCCCCTGGGCGATCGCGAATCCGTCCCCCTCCCCGCCGAGGATGTTCTCCACGGGCACGCGGACGTTCTCGAAGAGCACCTCGCCATGGCCGCACCGGTCGGTGTAGCCGAACATCGGCAGGTCGCGCAGAACGGTGACGCCCGGTGTGTCGCGGGGGATGAGGAGCATGCTCTGCTGGCGGTAGGTGGTCGCGTCCGGGTCGGTCTTGCCCATCAGGATGATCAGCTTGCAGTCGGGGTCGAGGATCCCGGAGGTGTACCACTTGCGCCCGTTGACGGCATAGCTGTCGCCGTCGCGGGTGATGCGGGTGCGGATGTTGCGGGCGTCGGAGCTGGCGACCTCGGGCTCGGTCATCGCGAAGCAGGATCGGATCTCGGCCTCCAGCAGGGGCCGCAGCCAGCGTTCCTGCTGGGCGGGGGTGCCGTACAGCGCGAGCAGTTCCATGTTGCCGGTGTCGGGCGCCGAGCAGTTGAACACCTCGGGGCCGATGATGGAGCGGCCCGCCAGTTCCATGAGGGGCGCGTATTCGAGGTTGGTGAGTCCCGCGCCCCAGTCGCCGTGCGCCATGAAGAGGTTCCACAGGCCCTCGGCGCGTGCCTTCTCCTTCAGTTCGGTCATCACCGGCGGCAGCGCGTGCGGGTCGTCCGCCTCGGCCAGCTGCCGGTCGTAGACGGCCTCCGCGGGGAAGACGTGCTGCGCCATGAACGACCGCATACGGTCCTGGAGTTCACTCGCCCGGGGCGAGAATCCGAAATCCACGAGGTGCTCCTCATGCTGGGGTATGCCTGGGGTGTGCCTGGCGGGTGCGGGTCAGCCGAGGATGTCGCGCGCCGTGCGGATCATCGCGGCGATGGTCGGCGGCAGTCGCTCCTGGTCCGGGTCGTGGTGCTTGCCCTCGCGGTGCCGGCGCAGGTTGTGGCCCATGATCGCGGCCATCTTCATGCGGCCCAGGGCGCGGAACCAGTCCATCGCGGGCATCGCGGGGCCGCCATCGCCGTAGGCGTCGAGGAGTTCGGCCTCGGTGGGCAGGCCGGGCACCGCGCGGCCCAGCTGCGGGAAGTTGCGGTGGTCGGCGAAGAGCAGGAACCAGCCCAGGTCGATGCGCTGGTCGCCGACGCTCCAGATCTCCCAGTCGACGACCGCCACCGCGCGCTCGCCGACGCACAGCACGTTCCCGAGCCGGAAGTCGCCGTGCAGCAGCACCGGCGGGAGGCCGTCGGGCACGTCGTCGGCGAGGCGCTTGAGCAACTCCTCGCCTCCCGGCCGCAGTTCGGAGGGTACGGCGTGCAGGGTACGGCTCCAGCGTTCCAGCTCGCCGGCGGCGTCGAGTGGTTCGGGTGCGTCGAGTCCGGGTGTGTCGACGTCGGTCTCGTGCAGCCGCCGCAGCACGGCGGCGATCTGCAGCATGCGTGCCCGTGCCGTGGCGGCGGGCACCTCGGGTTCGTCCAGGACGGGCTCGACGGCCTCACCGGCGGCGAAGTCCATGGCGAACCAGGCCGGTTGGGTATCGTCGACGGCGGCGACACCCGGCACCGGCACCGGGGTTCCGGCGAGGGCGCCCAGCACCCGGGCCTGGCGCAGGACGTCGTTGCGCCCGACGGGCCGCTGCCCGGGAGGCACCGCCTTGATGACGTACGCCGCCTCGCCCGCGCTCACCGCATACGTCAGCCCCGAATGCCCGCCGGGCAAGGTCCTCAACTCCCCCACGGGCGCCCCCGGATGGCGGCGGGCCAGAGCGTCACGGACCCGTGCGGCCAGCTCCGACACCTGCGTGGCCGTGCTCATCGGACGGGCTCCTTGGGCAGGCCGAGCACACGCTCGGCGAGGATGTTGTGCTGGATCTCGTCGGTACCGCCCGCGATGCTGTAACCGGGCGCGCCGAGCAGGTGCTCGGTCCAGGCGTACGTGCCCCACTCCCCCGTGTCGGCGACGAGGCGCGGCCCCAGCAGCTCGGACACCAGGTCGCTGGTGCGGCGCATGGTCTCGGTGGCGTACAGCTTGCCGACCGAGGCCTCGGCTCCGGGTTCGCGTCCGGCGACGAGGGCGCCGGTCACCCGCAGTCCGATGAGCCGCTGCACGAGGGCGCGGAGGTAGAGGTCGGCGGCCTGCCGCTGTTCGCCGCCGGTGAGCGGGCGGGGCAGGTTCCTGGCCAGGTCCAGGGCCCGGTCGGCGTTGTCGAGGCCCAGGTTTCCGGAGTCGAGCCGTTCGGCGGCCAGCACACTCAGTGTGACCCGCCAGCCCTCGCCGACCGGTCCGAGCCGGTCGGTGTCGGGCACGATCACGTCGTCGAGGTAGACCTCGTTGAAGCTGGCCCCGCCGGTCATCTGCTGGATGGGCCGTACGGTCACGCCCGGCGCGTCCATGCGTATCAGGAAGACGGTGATGCCGGCGTGCTTGCGGACGTCCGGATCGGTGCGGCACACCGCGACGCCCCAGGTGGCGACCCCGGCCCCGGAGGTCCACACCTTGTGGCCCCGCAGCACCCAGTGGTTGCCTTCACGCACCGCCTTCGTGCGCACCGCGGCGAGGTCGGATCCCGCCTCGGTCTCGGAGAAGAGCTGGCAGGCCAGCTCGTCTGTGCGCAGCATGGGTCGCAGCCAGCGCCCCTTCTGTTCGTCGGTGCCCCAGATGCCGATGGCGGGGGCGACGAGCTGCTGGGTCACGGGGAAGATCTCGGTGCGGTGCGGCACGTCGAAGGCCGCTTCCTCGGTGCGGTAGAGCTGCTCGTAGTACGCGGGCAGCTCGCGGCCTCCGTACGCGGGCTGCCAGTTGAGGGCGCCCCAGCCCTGGTCGTAGCGGGTGCGTTCCCATTCCTGGGTGCGGGCGGTGTGCTCGCGTTCCTGCTGCTGCGTCCAGTTCTCGAACACGGCGACGGAGTCGGAGCCGCTGCCCCACGCCCCGTCGGCGGTGCGCGGGCGGGCGACCGTGGCGAGCCACTGCCGGGCCTGCGCGCGGAACTCGTCGGGGTCCGGGATACCGCTCATGTCCTTCCTCTCCTTCCTCCGTCGCGGATCCTGTCGCGGCTTTCCGTCGCGGATCAGCGGGACAGCACCGTGCAGGCGCTCACGCCCGGGGCGCCGTACACATGGGTGAAGCCGACCCTCGGTCCGCCCTGGACCTGGCGTTCGCCGGCCCGGCCGCGCAGTTGCTGGACGACCTCATAGACCTGGCGCAGGCCCGACGCCCCGATGGGTTCGCCGTTGGCGATGCAGCCGCCGTCGGTGTTGACGGGCAGGGTGCCGCCGATCTCGGTGGCGCCCGAGGCGATCAGCCGCTCCTGTTCGCCGTTCTCGCAGAACCCGCACTCGGCCATGTGCATGATCTCGGCGCCGCTCTCGGTGTCCTGGAGTTGGCACACGTCCACGTCCCCGGGGCCGAGCCCCGCTTCCTCGAAGGCGGCGGCGGAGGCGTCGCGGCTGACGCTGGTGAGCTCGCCCCCGGGGATCCAGGGGCTGAACACCTCGAACGAGCCGAAGCGGCGGGTGCGTACGGCCGCCGAGCGCAGGGTGACCGACGGGCCGTCCAGGGTGCGGGCGACCTCGGGCGAGCACAGGACGAGCGCGGCGGCGCCCGCTCCCGGCGAGCAGAACATGAAGCGGGTCAGGGGATCGCTGACCATGCCGGAGTCGAGGATCTCCTCGGCGGACACCGGCTTGCGCCGCCAGGCCTCGGGGGTCAGGCCTCCGTTGCGGTACGCCTTCTCGGCGACCAGAGCGAGGGTCCGCGGCGTGATGTGGTGGTCGTGCATGTAGCGCTGGATCTTCATGCCGAAGAACTGGGTGGTCACCATCAGTCCGTCGCTGCCGTACTCGGCGCCCAGTCCCCAGTCCTCGGGGCGTGGGTCGAAGGCGCCGCGGGGGTGTTTGTCGAAGCCGACGGCGAGGACGACGTCCGCCATGCCGGAGCGGATCGCGTTCACGGCGGAGACCAAGGCGCTGCCGCCGGTGGCGCAGCCGTTTTTGACGTTGACGAACGGCAGCCCGGTGAGGCCGAGTTGGGCCACCAGGGTGTCGGCGAGCCCGGCGCTGTCGCTGCCGCCGAACGCCGCTCCCACCCGTGACCACTCGATGCCGGCATCCGCCAGGGCGCTGTTCACCGCGCCGACGGCCAGTTGGCGGCCGCTTGCCTCCGTGCGGCCGAACGGGGTGCGCCCGGCACCGCAGATCAGGACGTCGGCGCTCATGCGCTCCCCTTCTGGCCGGTGGTGGGGCGGGCCCGTGGAACCCCTTCGTCCGCGGTCACCGTGAGGGGCATGCCGATGCGGACCTCCTCGAGGTCGTCGACATCGAGGACGGCGGCCACCCGTACGCCGTCCGGCAGTTCGACGTAGCCGAGCGCGAAGGGCACGAAGCCGCCCGGTGGGGCCTGGTACGGCGGTGACTTGGGTGCGTAGCGCTGCACCGTCCAGGTCCACAGGGTGCCCGCGCCGGACAGGGCCGCCGGGTCGGCCGGCCCTCCGCAGCGCGGACACGCGTCGTCCGCGGGGTAGACCGACACCGAGCAGCCGGAGCAGCGTGAGCCCTGGAGTGCGGTCGCCGGACTGCGCGGATCCGTGGTCATGCGGATCAGCGCCCCTGCCACTTGGGCTCGCGCTTCTCCAGGAACGCCGAGACGCCCTCGGCGGCGTCCTCGGAGTTGAGCGCCACGCCCACGGCGAGGTGCTCCATGACCATCAGCGACTGGGTGTCGGCGTCCAGGCTGCGGTCGATGGTCATCTTGGTGAGCCACATCGTGAACGGGCTCTTGTCGGTGAGGTCCCCGATGAAGTCCTCGACCGTCTCGTCCAGCTTGTCGGCCGGGGCGGACTTGTTGATCAGGCCGAACTCGGCGGCCTCGATGCCGGACAGGAGCTTGCCGGTGAGCATCAGCTCCTTGGTCTTGCGGATGCCGATCATGCGCGGCACCCGGTAGATCGGACCGGCCCCGCCGAACAGCGAGCGGCGGATGTGGAAGTCGCCGATCTTGGCGTCGTCCGCGGAGATGGCGAAGTCGCAGGAGATCATGATCTCGAAGCCGCCCGCGGTGACGTAGCCCTCCAGGACCGCGACGGAGGGGGTCTTCATCGAGTAGAGCCGGTCGCAGACCTTCGCGGACTTCACCGCGACGTCGATGGCGTTCGACTTGCCGACGAAGTCGGCCTTCAGGCTGTCGAGGTCGAACCCGGAGCAGAAGGTGCCCCCACGGCCGCGGAACACCAGGACCCGCAGCTCGGGGTCCTCGTCGACCTCGGTGATGATCTCGTCGAGCCGGTCCAGGATCGGCACCGTGACGCAGTTCTTCTTCCACGGTCGGTTCAGCCAGACGCGGGCGACATGACCGTCACGCTCGAACTGGATTTCGTCTTCCACTGCCATCTCAGATCCTCCAAACTGAACTGAATTCACTACGAGTCTGAGGAGGGGTTGATCGACTGTCAACCCCCTGGTCGACATTGCCGCGGCGGACATCCGCCCTCCGCCCGGCTCAGCTCCCGCTGCCGTCCGGAATGTCCACGAGGACCTTGAGCCGTCGCGCGTCCCGGACGTCGTGCAGCCCGGCGATGGTGTCGCGGAGGGGGATGTGGTCGAGCCAGCCGTCGGTCGGGTAGTGGCCGCTCGCCATGTGCTCGATGACCCGCTCGAAGACCCCGTCCGGGTAGGCCTCGCAGCCGAGCAGGGCGAGTTCGGCCAGGCGCACGACGGACGCGTCGATGGCCACCGGGCCGGAGTACAGGGCCACCATCACCACCGGCGCCCGGGCGGCCAGCGAGCGGATCGCGGCGTTCAGGGCACCGGCCCGGCCCGAGCATTCGACGGCGGCGTCCACGCCATGGCCCCCGGTGAAGGCCATCACCTCCGCGGCCACGTCGACCGCGCCGGGGTCGAGCACCTGGGCCCCGTGCCGTTCGGCCGCCGCACGGCGTGCCGGCGAGGGCTCCACCATCAGCACGTCCTGGACACCGTGCGCCTTGAACGCGAACAACGCGCCCATCCCGACCGCGCCCGCGCCCGTCACCAGCGCGCTGCCGCCACGGGGCACGCCGGCCCTCTCCACCGCGTTCAGGGCCACCGCCATCGGCTCCACCAGGGCGCCCTGCTCCAGCGGGACACCGTCCGGGAGTTGATGCACCGAGTCGGCCGGCACGACCACGTACTGGGCGAGGCCGCCACCGGGGGCGGTCACGCCGATCGCCGCCAGGTCCTTGCACAGGTGGGACAGTCCCGACGTGCAGCGGGGACACACTCCGCAGGTGCGGATCGGCCGTACGCAGACACGGGCGCCGAGCGCGACCCGGTCGACCCCTTCACCGCAGGTCACCACGGTCCCGGCGAACTCGTGCCCCAGGGTCTGCGGGAGCGTGGCGCCGGTGAGCGGGTTGGGCACGTGCGTGGCCCGCGGCGTCTCGAAGTACTCGTGCACATCGGTGCCGCAGATCCCCGCGTACGCGACGCGGATCTTCACCTCGCCCGGCCCCGGCTCGGGCTCGGGCATCTCCTCGATCCGCAGATCCTTGGCTCCGTACAGCCTGGCGGCCAGCATGCTTCCTCCTCGGTGTCGGCCCCGTACGACACTCCCGAGATTGCCACTGAACTGAACTAACTTCAATAGAGTGCTTGAGTCCCTCACCTACTTCGGTTCAGTATGGAAGGGCGCAATCCGGGCGGCGACTCACTTCGCCGGCCCTCGCCCACGGAAGGACGTGCATGAACGACATCTCCCGCCTCGGCATCGTCGGCTGCGGACTCATGGGCTCCGGCATCGCCGAGGTGGCCGCCCTGCGCGGCCTCGACGTCAGCGTCGCCGAGTCGACGGCCGAGTTGGCCGCGGCCGGCCGCGAGCGCGTCACGGCATCCCTGGACCGCGGTCTGCGGCGCGGCAAGCTCGGCGAGGCCGACCGCGACCGGGCCCTGGCCCGGTTGTCGTTCACCCATGACCTGGGAGACCTGGCCGACCGGCAGATCGTCATCGAGGCCGTCGCCGAGAACCGGGAGGTGAAACTCGACGTCTTCCGTCAGCTCGACAAGGTGGTCACCGACCCGGAGGCCGTCCTGGCCACCAACACCTCCTCGATCCCCGTCGTCGACCTCGCCGTCGCCACCGGACGGCCCGCCCAGGTCGTGGGCCTGCACTTCTTCAACCCGGTACCGGTGCAGAAGCTGGTCGAGGTGATCCCCGCGCTCACCACCGTCCCCGGCACCGTGACCCGCGCCCGCTCCTTCGTCGCCGAGCAGCTCGGCAAGGAGGTCATCGAGGCGCCCGACCGGTCCGGGTTCGTGGTCAACGCGCTGCTGGTGCCGTTTCTGCTCGCCGCGATCCGCATGGTGGAGTCCGGGGCCGCCCGGCCGGAGGACATCGACCACGGCATGGAGCTGGGCTGCGCCCACCCGATGGGCCCGCTGCGGCTGCTCGACCTGATCGGCCTGGACACGGCACAGGCCGTCGCCGAGTCCATGTACGACGAGTTCAAGGAACCCTTGTACGCCGCTCCCCCGCTGCTCCAGCGCATGGTCGCCGCCGGCCACCTGGGCCGTAAGAGCGGCCGCGGATTCTACGGTTACGAGGCCTGAGCAGACGGCATCCCTTCGTGTGAGCCGGCCGCTGGTGGTCCAGTGGCCGGCTCACACACGATCGCTTGCTCACCGTGTCCCCGACGCGACCGCCTCCGCGGCCGCACGCCCCTCCGCGAGGGCGTGCGCGATGCGGCGCGGCACCACACAGTCGCCGATCGCGCGGACGGTCCGGCCGTCGGCCGCGGTGAAGTCCGGGCGTCGCGGGCGGCGTTCGCCGACGGTCACCAGGATGTCGGCGGCGAGGGTCGTCTCGTGGCCGTCCATGACGTTGCGCAGGCGCAGTTCGCCGGCCGTCGTGGCCGCCACGGTGTTCATCACGGCGATACGGAGCGGCGCGCCGGACAGGCGGTTCATCAGCTGGGTGCGGTTCTCCGGTGACAGGCCGGTCGCGAACCCGGTGCCGGGGGTGATGACCGTGACCTCGCGAGCACCGGCCGCCAGCGCGCTCTCGACGGCGCTGATGCCCTGCCACCAGCCGAAGCCGTCGTCCAGGACGGCCACCCTGGGCGCCCGCGGCACGAGGTCGGCGTACCGGTCGAGGAAGTCCGTGCTGGTGAGCGTGGGCAGCTCGCCCGGTACGGGGACGGCCGTCTCCTCGGCGCCGGTGGCGAGCACGACCTGGGCGTACTCGGCCAGTTCGGCGGAGGTCACGGACGTACCGAGCAGCACGCGCACGCCGAGGTCGGCGAGCTGGTCGCGCTGGTAGGCGACGAGTTTGTGCCAGCCGGAGCGGTTCGCGGCGAGTGCGGCGAGACGTGCTTGACCGCCGGCCTCCCGGGCACGGTCGTAGACGGCGACCTCGGCGCCGGTGCGGGCGAGGGCCATGGCGCACTCCATGCCCGCGGGGCCCGCACCGAGAACGGCGACAGGCCCGGTGCGGGATGCGCGCCGGGTGAGCAACAGAGGTATGGCCGGGCGGGAGGTGGCTCCCGGCGGGCCGAGTTCCGGGTTCACCGAGCAGGATCCGGTGGGCTCGAAGGTCCGGCAGCCCTCGTTGCAGCCCGTGCAGGGGCGTACGGAGCGCTCGTCGCCCACGATCGCCTTGCGGGCGAAGTCCGGGTCCGCCATGAAGGGCCGTGCCATGCCCACCAGATCGGCGCCCGAGTCCAGCGCCCGCTCGATGTCGGCCACCGACCGGAACCCCTGGCTGATCAGCAACGGCACCGCCACCGCCGTCCGCAGCCGGGCCACCGACTCCAGCAGGGGCGGGCTGGTGGTGGCCATGCCGGGGACGTAGGTGTTGCGGACGCCGGTGGTGACGTTGGCGTAGGCAAAGGGCGATGCCTCGTACAGGCGCGGAAGCAGCTCGGTCAGGTCGTCCAGGCCGAGCCCGGAGTTGTCGCCAGGCTCCACCGATAGCCGTACGCCGATGGGGAGTCGGCCGATCTCGGTGTGGATGGCGTCGATCACCTGGGCGAGCAGGGCGATGCGGTCGCCGTACTCGTCGTCGCGGGTGTTGTTGACGCGAGAGAGGAACTGGGCGAGCAAGTAGCCGTGGCCTGCGTGCAGTTCGATGCCGTGAAAGCCGGCCTGCACACTGTTCGCCGCCGAGACGCGGAAGGCCTCGACGACTCGGCGCACTTCCTCCGTGCTCAGCGGGTGGGGCGCGGTCGCCTCACGGGGGGAACGGACGGCGGCGGCGGAGACCGGTGGGTAGTAGGTGCCCGCGCCGAGGGTCTCGCGACCGAGGTGGACGAGCTGGGCGATGGCGACGGCGCCGCCTTCCGTGATGGCCTCGGCGCGGCGGCGTACGGCGTCCTTGATCTCGGGGCGCCACGCCTCCGTCAGGTAGCGCTGCGGCAGGGTCGACTCGGGGGCCACGGCGGTGCCTCCGGTGATCACCATGCCGGCGCCGCCCCGCGCCAGGCGCCGCCAGTAGGCCGCGTCGGTGTCGGTGGGGGCGCCGTCGGCGACGGCGGCGATGGCGTGGGCGGTGGCGACCAGGCGGTTGCGGAGGGTGAGATCACCGAGGGTGAACGGCGTGGCGAGGGTGAGGTCGGTGTTGGGTGTCATGTCCGTGCCCGTTCAGGCCGCGGGGCGCGTGGTGAGACCGACGAGTTCGGCGAGTCGGGTGCGGTGGTGGTCCGCGGTGCCGAACAGCACCTCGCTGCTGCGTGCCCTGCGCACGTAAAGGTGTGCCGGATGCTCCCAAGTGAAGCCGATCCCGCCGTGCAGCTGGACGTATTCGGCCGTCGCCAGGCGGTAGGTCTCGGAACAGACCGCGGCGGCGGCCCTCGCGGCCACCGGCAGTTGCGGTGACGCGAGGGCCACGCAGGCGGTCGCGTACGCGGATGCCGAGCGCGCCGCCTCCAGTGCGACCAGCACGTCGGCCAGGCGGTGCTTGACCGCCTGGAAGGAGCCGATGGGGCGCCCGAACTGCTCCCGCTGGGCGACGAATTCGACGGTGGCGTCCAGCGCGTGGCCGCTGCCGCCGACCTGCTCGGCGGCGAGCGCGGCCCGCCCGACGTCGAGTGCCGCCGTCACCTCACCCGACTCGCCCACGGGGGTGGCCGGTGCGCCACGGAACTCCACCAGCGCCTGGCGGCGCGTCTCGTCCAGGACACGGCGAGGTGTCCGCGGGCAGGTGTCCTGGTCCGGCTCGCAGGCGAACAGCCGCGCGCCCTCGGTGGTTTCGGCCCGGACCACGATCAGATCCGCGCCGGCTCCGTCCAGGACGAAGTCGGCCGCCCCGCGCAGCACCCACCCCGGCCCGCTCCGCTCGGCGACGATGCCGGGCTCGACCTCGTCGAACCCGGCCACCGTCGCGGTGAGCGTGCCATCCGCGATCCGCGGCAGATAGCGCTCGCACGCCTGCCGGTCCCCGCTGTTCAGCAGGGCGTGCGCGGCGAGGACCAATGTGGGGAGCAGCGGTCCGCAGTACAGCGCCCGCCCGGCCTCCTCCAGCGCGACGGCGAGTTCGGCGAAGGTGAAGCCCGAGCCGCCGAACTCCTCGGGAATCGCCAGACCGTGCACCCCGATCTCACCCGCGAGCCGCGCCCACAGCGTCTCGTCGTGTCCGCGCGGCGTGGCCAGGTGCTTGCGGACCTCCTCGGGACCGCTCTCCTCGGTGAAGAAGTCCCGCAGGACGGTGCGCAGTTCCCGCTGTTCCTCGGTCTCGGACAGCAGTTGGGGGTCGATGCCGGGGTGACGGTGGTGCATGGCGTCTCCATCGTGCTCGGGTGTCGGAGAGGGAGTGGGCGACTGACGGGGCTGAGGTCAGCCGGCGGAGCCGCGCGTCCCGGGTCCGGTTCCGTGCGGGACGTTCCTGGTGACCGACTCCGGAAGCTGTTGGCTGGGGTCGATCGAGATCGTCTTCGTCTGGAGGTACTCCTCCACGGCGTAGGGACCGTGCTCTCGACCGATCCCCGACCTCTTGAACCCGCCGAACGGCGAGCCCAGGTCGGCTGCGAATGTGTTGACCGAGAACGTGCCGGTGCGCACGCGTCGGGCGACCTCGAAGCCGTGTGCCGCGTCCGCCGTGAACACGGAGCCCGCCAGCCCCAGGTCGCTGTCGTTGGCGATACGGATGGCGTCGTCCTCACCGCGGTGGGGGATGAGCGAGGCGACGGGTCCGAAGATCTCCTCCCTGGAGACTCGCATCTGGTTGTTGGCGTCGGTGACGAGTGTCGGCTCGTAGTACCAGCCGCGCTCCAGGTGCGACGGGCGGCGGCCACCGTAGGCGATCGTCGCGCCCTCCTTGCGCGCCACATCGACGTAGTACTCGACGCGTTCGCGCTGGCGCGAGGTGACCAGCGGTCCGACGACGGTGTCGGCTTCCATGGGGTCGCCGACCTTGAGCGACGCGAAGCCGTCGGCCAGGGCCTCCGCATAGGCGCGGTACTGGGACTCGGGGACGAGGAGTCGCGACAGGGCGACGCAGCTCTGGCCCGCGTTGGTGCCGGCGGTGGCCCCGACGAGGGTGGGCAGTACGTCCTCCGGCTTGGCGTCCTCGAGGACGATGGCCGCGGACTTGCCGCCGAGCTCCAGCACGCACGGTCGGACGAGTTCTCCGCAGGCCGCCGCGATCTTGGCGCCGACGTCGGCCGAGCCGGTGAAGCTGACCATGTCCACACCGGGGTGGCGGACCAGGTACTCGGACTCCGGTGCGCGCGCCGCGACGATGTTCAGGACACCGGGCGGCAGGCCGATCTCCTCGCAGATCTCACCGATGACGAAGATCGCCAGCGGGTTGGGTTCGGTGACCTTGACGATGACGGTGCAGCCCGCGACCATCGCCGGCCCGGCCTTCTGGCCGATCGCCGGGAGCGCGAAGTTGTACGCCGGGAAGCTGGCGACCACGCCGACGGGTTCCTTGACGACCAGGCTGGCACCCGCCATGGGGATGATGCTGCCTCCTGCCGACTTGCCGGCGAGGGAGGAGAGGTCGCTGATGCGCACCTCGGCGGTCTGCAGGCTTCGGCCGATCTCGGCGGCGTAGTTGAAGCTCATGACGGGCGCCACGGCCTGGTAGACCTGCGACAGGAACAGCGTGCAGCCGAGTTCTTCGGTGATCAGCTCGGCGAGCTCGGTCTGCCGCCTCTCGATGCCGTCGGCCAGACGCGAGAGATAGCCGGCTCGCTCCGCGGGGGTGAGCCGGGGCCACTCCCCTTCGTCGAACGCGCGCCGGGCCGCGGCGACCGCGGCGTCGATGTCCTCCCTGGAGGCGGCCGGGACGCTCCCGATGCGCTGCTCCGACCTCGGGGAGATCACGTCGAAGCGGTCCGCGCCCGAGGCCGCTCGCCACGCCCCGTCGATGAAGAAGGCCTTGTGATCGATCGTTGTCATCTTTGACTCCTGCGAGGGTGGTGAGGTCGTCGACCGGCGTGGTCAAGGACGATGAGCTGGTTCGGTGGCGGTCTCCGCGGCAGTGAGGCCGAAGACGAGGGCCGCGGCGAGGCCGCCCGCGTACGCGCGGTGCCACAGGCCGCCGGTGTCCGATCCGGCGGCGAGGAGTCCCGGGACCGGCCGTCCGTCTTCGCCGAGGACGCGGGCCCGGTCGTCGATGCGCACGCCGTGGAACGGGAAGGTGATCGCGGGCACCGTCTCGATGACGTAGTACGGCGGTTCGTCCAGCGGCAGGCCGTCCAGCTCCCGGCCGGGCGAGGGCGCCGATCCTGCCGAGGCGTGCTCGTTGAACAGCTTGACGACGTCGCGGACGGTCTCGCCGTGGTAGCCCCATTCCTCGGGCAGGTAAGCCAGTTCGTCGAGGTCTTCGGCGAGCCCGACACGGCCCCCTCGTCTGCTCGCGAGGGCGAACTTGTCGACGGCGACGGCCCCCTCGACGTAGGAGCCGGTGATCCAGTCGCGGAAGACGCGGGCGTCGGCGATCAGGAGACCGCGGCTTTCGGGCTGGTCGAGCAGTGCCATGGCCGTGAGGTGGTCGCCCAGCGTCTCGTCGGCGAACCGCTCGCCCCGCAGATTGAGGAGCAGGGCGTGCTCGCTGTAGTAAAGCGACATGTCGACGAAGTCGGCCGGGTCGGCGAACGGGATGCCGCTGGGAATGAGGTGGCCGTAGAAGCCGGCGTCGTCGGGACCGGTCGCCGCGCCGGCCTGGGTGGCCAGACGGTAACCGCCGCCACGGCTGTGAGGGTTCGAGCGGAGTTGCATCCGGTCGGCGTGGGGGTGCACGTGCGCGGTACGGAGCGCGAGGTCGCCCTGGAAGCCGCCGGTCGCGACGAGTGTGGTGCGGGCGCGCAGATGGTTGGGTGTGCCGTCGGTGGCTCTGAGGTCCGCTCCGACCACGGCTCCCCGCTCGACCACCAGTTGTTCGGTGTCGGTCTCCAGCAGCAGTTCGCCGCCGCCTTCGACGATCAGTTGCCGACAGGTGCCGATGTAGTGGTTGGTGTCGAACTGGTGCCCGCGGCCGAAGCTGAGGACGCGTTGTGCGTCCTTGGCCTCCACGCCGAGGGAGCGGATCCAGGAGATGCCGTCGGCGAAGCGGTCCACCAGTGCCCGCTTCAACTCACGGTCGCCGCGCGGGTTGTGCTGGTCCATGACTTCGTGGTTCGGGGCGGTCCACGCGTAGCCGGCGAAGCGTGCCGAGCCGCCGATGTCCGCGCCGATCTCGACGATCGTGACGGACAGGCCGCTGCGGACGGCGCGGGCGCCGGCGGTCAGCCCGGCCATTCCCGCGCCGATGATCAGCAGATCCACGTCTTCTGCGCGCACGCCACTCTCCTTGGGGGCTGAAGGAACCTCGCTACGGGATGTGGGCTGTCTCAGCCCTGTGGGACCGGTACGGCGGCATTCCTCCCCGTCGAAGTAGGCCTGTTCGGCGCGGGCGAGGAAGGTCGGGTCGGCGGGTTCGCCCCGGACCGCGATGCCGCCCTCGTGCAGCACGACCACCTCGTGGCAGGCGGACGCGGCGCGGCCGAGGGACTGCTCCAACAGGACGATCGTCATGCCCTCTCGGGCGAGGCGGCCGATACGGGCGTACACCTCGTCGACCATCGCGGGGGACAGCCCGAGCGCCGGTTCGTCGACGATCAGCAGGTCCGGCCGTGCCATCAGGGCCCGGGCGATCGCCAGGACCTGCTGCTCGCCTCCGGAGAGCCCGGCGGCCGTCATCCCCATGCGCTCGCGCAGTCGCGGTGGCAGCCACTGCGTGGTCTCCGCGAGCCGCGCTCGCAGCTCGGTCCCCCGGATGCCGGCGGCGTAGGCGGCGACCTCCAGGTTCTCGCGCAGGGACAGCGTCTTGAACAGGGCGCGGCCCTCGGGCACCAGCGCGGTGTGCAGGTCACCCGCGGCGTTGCGTCGGCCCCGGGTGGGCGGGAGCGTCCCGTGCAGTATCCGGCCCAGGGTGCTCTTGCCCGCGCCGTTGGCGCCGACGACTCCGAGCACGCTGCCCCGGGGGACGGTGAGGCCGACCTCGCGCAGCGCGGTGACCCCGCCATAGGCGTGTGCCACGGCGTCGAGGTGCACGGCGGGGTTCTCGGTGCCGTCGCGGGCGGGGAGTTCGTCCCGCGTGCTTCCTTCGCCGAGGTAGGAGGAGCGCACGCGCGGGTCGTCGAGGATCTCGCCGGGTGTGCCCTCGCCGATCGGCCGACCGAAGTCGAAGGCGACCACACGGTGGGCGACGGCGAACAGGTCGTCGAGGACATGGTCGATGATCACGACAGCTGTGCCGTGTTCCTGTTGGCGCACGATCTGCCGTGTCAGCAGCGTGCGTTCGGTGGCGTCGAGGCCGCCGAACGGCTCGTCCAGGATGAGCAGTCCGGGTTCCTCGGCGAGCGCCCGGGCGAGGTCGAGTCGCTTGTGGAGGCCGAACGGCAGCTCGGCCGGGTAGCGGTCCGCGACGTGCGCGAGACCGAAGCGGTCCAGGAGTTCGGCGGCCCTTTCCCGGTCGTGTGCGGTGATACGGCGACGGGTGCAGAGCACGTTCTCCAGGACGGTGAGCTCGGGGAACGTCTCGGCGTGCTGGAAGGTGCGCCCGATGCCGAGCCGGCGGCGTGCGGTGGCACGGCTCTTCAGCAGGGACTTGCCGGCGTAGTGGGCGCTGCCCGCCACCCGTCCGCCGCCGACGAGTCCGGACAGGACGTTCAACAGGGTCGTTTTTCCGGCGCCGTTGGGCCCGATGACGGCGAGCGTCTCGCCGGCCCGCACGGACAGAGAGGCACCCTCGAGTGCCTTGAGCCCGCCGAAGGTGACCGCGATGTCCTCGAGGCGCAGCACTTCGTCCGCGGTAGCCGACGGTGCCGGCACCCGCTGCGGGGACTCCTCCGACGGCTGCACCGGGGTCGTGGGGTGCGCGGACGGTCGTCGCAGCAGTCGGCGCGCGGTCCGTCCGAGGAAGGGCACCACTCCGCCCGGCAGGAACAGCAACGCGGCGATGAGGACGACCCCCTGGAGGATCGGCTGCGCCAGTCCCGCGCTCTCCGCCACCGTTGGGGCCCAGGTCAGGTATGCGCCGCCGACGACCGCGCCCAGCAGGGTGCCCGCGCCGCCGAGCACGCACGCGGAGATGAGCGCGATCGAGAGTGCCAAGGAGAAGGGGTCGGGGCTGACGAATCCGACGACCAGGGCGAGCAGCACGCCCGCCAGTGCGGCGAACACGGCACTGACCGCGAAGGCCAGCGCGGACTGGGCCTCGGGTGCGATCCCGATCGAACGGGCGGCCATCGGATGGGACTTGGCGGCGACCAGTCGCATCCGCAGGGCGCTGGGCCGGGCCAGCGCGGCCGCGGCGAGCGCGATCCCGGCCGCGCCCACCGCGAGGTACTGCGCCTGGGTGCCGGCGCTGGCCAGCGTGCCGAGACCGAGGGCGCTGTGCAGTTTCTCCATGGGGATGCCCTGGTCGCCGCCGGTCACTGCGGTCCACTGGCCCATGACCTCCAGCGACACCATGGTGAACGCGAGCGTGAGCAGCGCGACGTACAGCATCGAGAAGCGGGCTCCCGCGGCTCCCAGGAAGGCCCCGAGGGCCGCTGCGCACACGGTCGCGCCGAGCAGCACGAGCTCCAGTGACCAGCCGTGGGTGCTGCCGTACGCCGCGAAGTAGGCGCCCAACGCGAAGAACGCGGGGTGGGCGATCGACCAGATGCCCGCCCAGCCGGCGAGCAGATTCACCGAGAGGACGAGGATCGTGTAAACGGCCGCGAGACCCACGGAATACGCCTGGTAGGGCGGGATGGCCCCGGTGTTCAGCACGATGAGGAGCACGGCCGCAGCGAGCGGCCCGAGCACCGCCTTGGCGACGGTGGAACCACTGACGAGGGAGAGGGTGGAACGGCTGAGGAGGGAGTTGCTGGAACGACTGACGAAGGACATGGACCGCTCCCTCAGACCCGCTGGAAGGTGCGTACGCCGAACAGCCCCTGTGGGCGGATCAGCAGCACGAGGATGGTGAACGAGAAGACGAACGTGTCGCGGTAGCCGGCCGAGACATAACCTGCCGCCAGGTTGTCCAGGACGCCGACGGTCAGTCCGCCGATGACGGCCCCGTACATGCTGGTCAGACCGCCGAGGAAGATCCCGGCGAAGGCGCGGAACAGCGGTGCGCTGAGCACGGTCGGCACCAGTCCGGCCCGGGGTGCGTACAGGAAGGCGGCGAGTGCCGCGAGGCCGAGCCCGAGGGCCCAGGCGATCCGGGCGATGCGCTGGGAACCGAGACCGAGGATGCGTGCGGTGTCGGCGGACTCGGCGACGGCGCGCATCGCGGTGCCGATGCTGGTGCGTCCGAAGAGATACGCGACCAGGGCCATGGCGACGGCGGCCACGGCGATGGTGAGCAGGCTCTGTGCCGGTACGGCGGCGCTTCCGAGGGAGACGGAGCCCTCCACCAGGCTCGGGAAGAGCCGTGGCTGGTCGTCCCAGATCGTGCTGATGGCGCTCTCCGCGATGAGCGAGACGCCCATGGTCATGACGAGCGCCGAGAGGAGTTCGCCCTGTGCGAGCGGCCTGATCACCGCTTCCCGGGCGACCAGGCCGACCGCGGCGGTGGTGACGATGGCGGCCGCGGCGGCCAGCAGCAGGGGCCAGCCGCGCTCGTTCAGCGCCAGTGCGGCGTACAACCCGATGGTCGCCAGGCTGGCGAGGGCGAAGTTGACCACGTCGGTCGCCCGGTAAATGATCACCAGCCCGAGGCCCATGAGGCCGTACACCGCACCACTGGCGAGACCGCTCACCAGGATGAGCAGGAACTGATCCACGTCGACCGTCTCCTCGCAGTCCTCGCATCCGCACCCGCGCGCCCGGCACGCTCAGGGCCACTCACGCGCTTTACAAACTGAACTCAATTCATGAACCGTAAGCAACAGGCCGGGGAGGGGCAATACCCGTGCACGGGTTGGTTCGAGCGCTTTCGACCATGGAGAGCCCGGCCCTGCCCCCCAGGTCCGGCCTGCCCCGTGCGATCAGGTCGTGAAGCGGCCCCCGTTGGCCAGCAGCACCGCGCCGACCAGGTTCGCCGAGGCCTCGCTCGCGAGGAACAGGGCGATGTCGGCGATCTCCTCGGGCGTCGCGTACGGGCGCACCCGGGGGTCGGCGAAACCGCTGCGCAGGACCTCGGGCGTGCGCGCCGCCATCCCGGTCTCCGTCGGGCCGGGCGCGACCACGTTCACCCGGATCCCGGACGCGATGACCTCCTTGGCCACCGCCTGACTCAAGGCATGCACCCCCGCCTTGGAGGCCGCGTAGTGGGGATAACCGACCGGCGTGTCGAAGGCCGAGGAGGAGCCGATGACGACGATCGCACCCGCGCCCACCGGCCGCATCGCCCGTACCGCGGCCCGCAGCACATGGAAGGTGCCGTCCAGGTTGACGCGCATGACACGCCGCCAGCCCGCGTCGTCGAGCCTGTCGGTCACCTCGATGGGCCGCCCCTCGACCAGGGCGTCCGCGATGAGCTGCTTGGCCTGCGGGTCGTCGACGCCCGCGGCGTGCACGACGATGTCCAGCCGCCCGTGTTCGCGCAGTACGTCCTCGACGACCGCGTCGACCGCGGCGGCGTCCGACACGTCGAGCGACGCCGCACGGCCGGCCGCCAGCTCCTTCGCGACGGCCTCGACCCCCTCACCGTTCACGTCCGCGACGACCACGGCCCGCGCCCCCTCCGCGGCCGCCTGCCTGGCGACCGCCGCCCCCATCCCGGAGGCGGCACCCGTCACCAGGACGACGCTGCCCTCGAACCGGGCCCCTCGCTCGTTCCCGTCCATCCCGCGCACTCCCTTTCGACCGCCTGACGGCGTCGACCCAATCGCTACTGAACTGACTTCACCTCTGTTACCGTCACCAGCGGCCAACTGACAAGACCCGGGACGGTGTGCATGCAAGCGGTGCGGCTTACTGAATGGGGACGGGAACCGGAGCTCGCCGAGCTGGAGCGCCCGGTGCCGCGCGGGGCCGAGGTGGTGGTGCGGGTCGAAGCCGCGGGGCTGTGCCAGTCCGACGTCCATGTCGTCGACGCGGCCGAGGGAGCACTCCCCTACCGGCCGCCGTTCACCCTCGGCCACGAGGTCGCCGGCCATGTGGCGGCTCTCGGCCCCGACGCCGAAGGAACGGCGGCCGGTGAACGCGTGGTTGTCTACGGCCCGTGGGGCTGCGGGAACTGCACCCGCTGCGCCGCCGGTCGGGACAACTACTGCGACCGCCGGGGCGACCTCGGCTGGCACGGGGCCGGGCTGGGCCGGGACGGAGGGATGGCCGGGTACCTCCTCGTCCCTTCCGCCCGCCATCTGGTGCCGATCGGCGACCTGTCCGCCGCGCAGGCGGCACCACTCTCCGACGCGGGCCTGACGTCGTATCACGCCCTCGCCGGAGTGCGGCACGCGCTCGGCGAGAGCAGCGTCGCGCTGGTCATCGGTGTCGGCGGGCTCGGGCACCTGGCCGTCCAGATGGTGCGTGCGACCACCCCGAGCCGGGTGCTGGCGGTCGACATCCGCGAGGAGGCGGTGGACCTCGCCCTGCGGTCCGGCGCGCATCTCGGCGTCCCGATGGGGGCGGACACGGCCAAGGTGCTCAGGGCGGAGACCGGCGGTGTGGGAGTCGACGCCGTACTCGACTTCGTCGGCAACGAGGCGACGTTCGCCCTCGCCGTCCAACTGCTGCGCCCCGGCGGGGAACTGGCGGTGGTCGGCAGCGGCGGCGGCCGGCTGACGGTACGCAAGCCGGGCTTCCTTCCCGCCGGCTTCCGGCTCTCCCTGCCGTTCTGGGGCACCCGCCCCGAACTCGCCGAGGTCATCGCCCTGGCACGCGCGGGCTCACTCCACGTCGAGACGGAGCAGTTCCCGCTGTCCGCGGCACCCGAGGCGTTCGACCGGCTGCGCCAGGGGCGGGTGCGAGGCCGCGCGGTTCTGCTGCCCTACTGACACGTGCCGCCCGCCTCTCCGCCGATCGACGCCGACTGACGCCGATCGCCGCTACGGCTTGACGAGACTCGATCAATCGTGTGCACGACTGTTGCCTGCCGGACCCCACGCGCTTACATTCACCTGAACTGAACTCAGGTTGCACGGCATGGAGGCACGGCGTGAGCCGTAGCCCGGTCGACAGGAGAAGTGCCATGAGTCGTCGCAGAACCAGCTCCAAGGGCCGCACCCGCGCCACAACGGCCCTGTTCACCACCGCCGCACTCCTCGCCCTGGCGGCGTGCGGCGGCAATGCCGACGCCGGGACCTCGGCCAAGGCGGCCGGCGGCAACTCCGCCGGCGTCAAGGCGGCCGAGCAAGTCCTCGCTCAGTACTCGAAGCGTCCGACGAGCATCGGCATCACACAGCCGGTGGGCAAGCCGGTCCCGACCGGCAAGAAGATCGACTTCATCCTGTGCGGCGTGCAGTCCTGCCAGGACCTGGCGAACTACTTCACCGAGGCCGCCAAGGTGCTCGGCTGGAGCGTCAACAAGATCCCCACCCAGGGCACCCCGCAGTCGGTCCAGGCCGCCTGGACGCAGGCCGTGCGCGACAAGCCCGACGCGGTCATCGCCTCCGGTTTCCCGCGCAGCGTGTTCGCCAAGCAGTTGAAGCAGCTCAAGGACCTGGACATACCCGTCGTCGAGTCCTCCACGGACGACACCGCGGGCGACGGCATCAGCATGCTCATCGACGGGCCCGACGTCGTGGACATCGAGGGCAGGATCATGGCCTCCTGGGTGACCTCCGACAGCGGCGGCGACGCCGACACCGTCTACTTCGACATGCCGACCTACGGCATCCTCAAGCCGGTCGCCGACACCTTCCGCAGCGAATACGAGAAGTGGTGCGCCGGCTGCGGGTACGACAAGGTCGACGTGCCGATCACCGCCATCGGCAAGGACATGCCGGACCGCGTGGTCTCCTACGTCCGCGCACACCCCAAGGTCACCCACATCGCCTTCTCGCTCGCCCTGCTCAACGTGGGCGTGCCGGCCGCGCTGCGGGCCGCCGGACTGCAGAACAAGGTCCACACGATCGTCAACGTCGGTGAGTCCACGAACTACCAGTACATCGAGTCGGGCCAGACGCAGGCCGCCGTCGCGTTCAACAACATCGAGAACGCGTGGGCGCAGGCCGACGGGCTGGCACGGCACTTCACCGGCCAGTCGATGAAGGTGACGCAGGACGCCCAGCTGCCGTTCATGCTCATCGACAAGGACAACCTGATCTCGACGAAGACGCAGTTCCCGCTCGTCGAGGACTACCAGGCCCAGTTCAAGAAGCTGTGGGGCAAGAGCTGACGTCCGTTCCCGACGTCCCCGCCACAGTCTTCCACCGCACCACTGACGCTTCGCAGTACTGAAGCTACTTCAGCTTGGCTCACGACCCGATCGCGCGACGAGGCGCATATGGGAGTCACCTCATGTCCACACAGCTGCTCGATCTCATACGTTCCCGCCCACTGGAGAAGGCCCTGACCGTTCCCGAGCGCCCGCGAGTGGAGGTGGGCGCGTGATGGGCAACGTGATCGAGGCCGACTGGGTCGTCGTCGGCGGTGGCAGCGCGGGATGCGTGCTCGCCGCCCGGCTCAGCGAGGACCCCGCCCAGAAGGTCGTGCTCCTGGAGGCCGGACCGGACTGGCGGTCCGCCGAGGCCCCGCCCGAGATGCGCAGCATGAACGGCTGGCGGGCCCTGGACGAGACGGCGTGCGCCCCGTTCCAGTGGCCCGGCCTGGAATCGCGGCGCAGCAGCGCCCAAGAACGCCGCCCGCATGTACGCGGCCGGGGCCTCGGCGGCTCGTCGTCGGTGAACGGAATGATCGCCATCCGTGCGCTGCCCGACGACTACGACCGCTGGGCGTCCTACGGCTGTCCCGGCTGGTCGTACGAGGAGATGCTGCCGTACCTGCGGCGCATGGAGAGCGACGCGGACTTCGGCGACCGGCCCCACCACGGCGCCGACGGGCCGATCCCGGTGCAGCGGCTCGGGCGCGAGGCGTGGGGCCCCGCCGACCACGCGCTCGCCGAAGCCGCGCTGGGTATCGGCCACCCGTGGTGCGACGACCACAACGGGCCCACCGGCACCGGCGTTTCGCCCTACGGCATCAACTCCCGCGACGGCGCTCGGGTCACCGCCAACGACGGTTACCTGGAGCCCGCCCGGCAGCGGCCGAACCTGCGGATCGTGGGTCACGCGACGGTTGATCAGGTGATCGTCGAGGGTGGTCGCGCGGTGGGTGTGCGGGTGCGCGTGGACGGCACCTGGACGCAGGTCCGCGCCGCGCGGGTCGTGCTCTGCGCCGGAGCCGTCCACTCCCCCTCGATCCTGCTGCGGTCCGGCATCGGACCGGGCGGGCCTGTGGCGTCGCTACCGGTCGGTGAGGGCATGCAGGAGCATCCGCTGGCGCTGTTCTGGCTCCACCAGCGCCCCGAGGCACGGCCCGGCCTGGACGAACGGCAGACCAACTGCTGTCTGCGCTACTCGTCCGGTCTGGCGGGCGCGAGCGAGAACGACATGATGATCGTGTCGATCAACCAGACCCTCGCCCTTCCCGACATGAACGACTCGCACCTGGTGGCCGACGGGGCCCGCGGCACCTGGGGCGGTGCGGGCGGCGGCCACGCCTCGGGCGGTCCGGGGCTGCTCTGTCTGTGGGCCAACCAGGAGTTCTCCCGCGGCACCCTGCGTCTGGCGTCACCCGACCCGGACGTCCACCCCGTCATCGAACAGAACCTGCTGGACGACCCCGGAGACGTGACCCGGATGCGGGACGGCGTCCACCGCTGCCTGGAGCTGGTCCGGTCCGGTGCGTTCGACACCGCCTTCGAGCACATCGCCGTCGACCTCGCCGGCACGGGCACCGACGCGCTCACGGACGACACCGCCATCGACCGGTGGCTGCTGGAGACGATCGGCGACACCGGCCACATCTGCGGTACCTGCCGCATGGGCGCGCCCGACGACCCGCGCGCGGTGGTCGACCCGGCCGGCCGCGTGCTCGGTGTCGAAGGGCTGTGGGTCGCCGACGCCTCGGTCTTCCCCGAGGTGCCGCGGGCCAACACCAACCTGCCGACCATCGCCGCCGCGGAACGGCTCGCGGACCTCATGACAGGTCGCACGAACCCGGTCCCCGCCGTCGAGGGCCTGGCCGTACAGGGCGGGATGTGATCGGAATGCCGGACACAGTGACGACAAGCCCGGTACTGAGCATCACCGGACTGTCCAAGCGTTTCGGCGGGACCCAGGCACTGAGCGACGTCGATCTGGACATCGCGCGAGGCGAGATCCACGCCCTGGTCGGCCCCAACGGCTCCGGCAAGTCGACCCTCATCAAGATCCTCGCCGGTTACCACCAGGCCGACGCGGGAGCCGAGGCCCGGCTGGACGGTGAGCCCTTCGACCTCGGCTCGGACCACGACCGGCTGCGCTTCGTCCATCAGGAGCTGGGCCTGGTGGGCGAGTTGAGCGCGATGGACAACCTGGCGCTCAGCCGGGGCTTCGCCCGCAGCCGCCTCGGCAACATCCGCTGGCGCGAGCAGGAGCAGCGCACCGTGGAACTCGTCCACCGGTTCGGCCTGGACATCGACGTGCGCCGCCCCCTCGTGGACGCCACCCCCGTGCAACGCACGGTGGTGGCCATCGCCGCCGCGCTCCAGGGCTGGGAGGCCGACCAGGGCCTGCTGGTCCTGGACGAACCGACCGCCGTACTCCCGCCGGGCGAGGTCGGCAAACTCCTCGACATCGTGCGGGAGGTACGGCGGGGCGGGGCGAGCGTGCTGTACGTGTCGCACCGCCTCGACGAGATCTTCCAGGTGGCGGACCGGGTGACCGTCATCCGGGGCGGCCGGCGCATCGCCACCCGGCCCGTGCGGGGGCTGACGCCGCAGAGCCTCGCCTCCCTCATGGCCGGCGAGGCGACAGAGCGTTCCGCCGACCGCCCGAAGGTCCCGGCGACTTCACGTTCCGGCGAACCCGCCCTGGAGGCCCGGGAGTTGACGGGCGGTCCGCTCCGGGGGCTCGGGTTCTCCCTCGCCCGCGGTGAACTCCTCGGCATCACCGGGCTCGCCGGTTCCGGTCACGACGTGCTGCCGTACGTCGTGACCGGCGCCTGGACCGGTGATGTACAAGGCCAGTTGCGCTGCCCCGCCCGGTCGCCGGAATGGTCCGACGCCTCCCGCGCCGCCCGCCTCGGCATCCCCCTGGTGCCCGGCGACCGCGCCGCCCACGGTGTGATCGCCGACTTCAGCGTCGCCGAGAACCTCACGCTGCCACTGCTGTCCCGCCTCCGTACGGGGCAGCGCATCCTCGACGGCCAGCAGGAGGCCGCGGTCGTCGACGACTGGGTGGCGCGGGTCGGGATCCGTACGGCCGGCCGGCACGCCCCGATCACCACCCTCAGCGGCGGCAACCAGCAGAAGGTCGTCATGGCCCGCTGCCTGGCCCTCGAACCCGAGGTGCTGGTGCTGTGCGAGCCGACGGCCGGTGTCGACATCGCCACCCGGCTCCAGCTCTACGACCTGATCAAGGAGCAGGCCGCCCAAGGACTCGGCGTCATCGTCTCCTCGTCGGACGTGGGCGACCTGCTCGCCCTGTGCACCCGAGTCCTCGTACTGCGCGACGGTCAGGTCGTACGGGAGATCGCCGGCGACGCCATCACCGAGCCGACGCTCGTCCACGCCATGGAAGGAACCGAAGCATGAGCACCACCGCCGCCGACCCCACCGGCACCGGCCCGTCCCTCGGCGAACCGACCGAGGCGCCGCCCACCGCGCCGCCGACTCGACCCCCGCTGGGACGCCGTGCGCTCACGGGGCTGTCCTTCACGAACATCGGCGCGGTCTACGTGTGGATCGTGATCATCGTGGTGTTCTCGTTCTGGGCGCCGGACACGTTCCCCACCTGGCAGACGTTCCAGCAGGTACTGAACAGCAACGCGGTGACCGGCCTGGTCGCGTTGAGCGTGGTGCCGCCGCTGGCCGCGCGCGTCTTCGACCTGTCGATCGCCTACACGATGTCGCTGACCGGAGTCATCACCGCCAAGGTGATCGTGTCGACGGACATCGGCGCCGGGGGCGCTATCGCCCTCGCTCTGGGCACCGCCCTGGTGATCGGCGTGATCAACGGAATCGTCGTGGTGACGCTGCGGGTCGACTCCTTCATCGCGACGCTGGCGACCGGGTCGCTCATCCAAGCGTTCATCACGATGTTCACCGACGGCACGTCGATCACCGGCGTCAAACTCCTGCGCGAACCCTTCGCGAGCATCGGGCAGAAGAGCGCGGGCGGCTTCACCATCCCCGTGCTCTACCTCCTGCTCGTGGCGATCGCGCTGTGGTTCGTCCTCGAGCACACCGCGACCGGGCGCCGCCTGTACGCAACGGGCTTCAACTCGGACGCCGCACGCCTGCAGGGCGTACCCACCGACCGCCTCCGCTTCCTCACCCTCGTCGCGTCCTCGGCGATCGCCGGATGCGCGGGCGTCGTCTTCGCCTCCCAGATCGGCTCGGGCTCACCCGAGGCCGGCACGCCCTATCTGCTGTCGTCGTACGCCGCCGCCTTCGTCGGCGCCACCCAACTTCGCGCGGGGCGCTTCAACTCCTGGGGCACGGTCATCGCCGTCCTCCTGCTGGGCACCGGGACGGTGGGCCTCGGCCTCGCGACCTCCGCCCAGTGGGCCCCCAGCCTGTTCACCGGTCTCGTCCTGATCGTCGCCCTGGTCGTCACCGGCGGACGACTCGGCCTCCGCACCCGCCTGACCCGCCGCCGCACGCCACGTAAGGAGGCCGCCTGAGTCGTGGTCGCGATGAGGCTGGGCGGCGGGTGTGGCGGGGTGGCTTTCCGTAGCTGGGTCGGAGCGTACTTGTTCCGCGGCTGTCGTATTCATGAGTAGGGAGGTCCGTCAGCCCTCGCACGTGGCGCCGGGCCGTGCACATTCGCTGGTCGGCACAAGGGCCGGTACGGGATGCTGCACGCGTGCTCGAGCGAGAAGCCGCCGTTCGGGCTGTGACCCCGGGTCGCGCATTCCGGCAGCGAACAAATCCATGCGATGAGACAGCAGTGGCAGGCACATGAGCGGCGAGTTGGTCGCAGGAGGGGCCACCGCTCAGTCGCCGTCGAAGCCGCCCAAGTCCACGTCGGCGCTGTCTCCGCTGTCCCCCCAGTCGGACACGCCCGGCGGCCCGGCCGCTTCGCGACGCTGTGTCCGCACCTTGTCGGAGACGGCCGTCGCGGTGATCAGGCTCGCTATGCAGGCCATCATGAGGGCTGCCCCCGAGAAGAACACGGCGGCCCACGGCGGGCTGTTCACGTCCACGTCGAAGATGAAGAGCAGTCCCGCGCCCGGGAACACACCGACGATCCACGAACCGCAGACGGTAGCCACCGTCAGCCCCTGGTGGAGATCGGAGAAACCGGTGACGTCCCGCGGCGTCGCCGCCCGTCCCGGCCACACGACCGGGATCAGGGCGACCGCCTGACAGACCAGGCAGGCGAGTTGGATGACGGCACAGCCTGCGAACGAGAGCGGGCGCGACCAGTAGTACACCAACCCGGCGAGGGCGCTGAGGAATGTGCCCGCGTTGCCCACCACCACCCACACCGAGCGGGATCGGACGAAATCGGACACCGCGTCGAACATGTCCTCCCAGAAGCATGCCTGGGTGATCTTTCTCAGGCTCTGGTTGTTTCTGACGCTGTCGAGCATGTGCCGCCCCCCGTGTCGGTACCAGCCCTGGCTGATTCATGCCCACACCGGCGAAGCGGCATGTGGAACTCGGGGTTCGCGTGACGACTCGGTGGATGGCAACGGATCATGAAACACATGTCTGACACATCTCGACGAAGACTCCTCGCCGCCTTCGCGGCCTCTACCGCCGCCCCACTCACCGGTCTGGTCGCGGCGACCCCGGCGCGTGCTGCCACCGCAACTGCGGACGTGCCGGCCTTCCCGGGGCCGGATGGCCTGTCCTCGGCCCGTTCGTGGGTGCGCATGGCACCCCTGGACGCCACCTACTTCACCCCGGTGACCCTCACCACCCCGCTCACCACCACCGTGCTCGCCGGCACCCCGGCCCGCACCGAGGTCACATCCGGTGGCAAGCGCGTCGCGCTGCTGACGCACGGCGCGCGAACCGTCGTACTGCCCGGCCCGCAGCGGACGTTCGCGGAGAACAAGCGGCCCTTCGCGGACGAGTTCCAGCGGACACTGCCCGACCTCACGCTGAAAGAGGAGGACCGGGTGTACTGGGGCACCTCGCCGGGCGGCGGCAGGTGGATCACGTCCGACACCTTCAAGAACGACTTCTCGGTCGTGCCGGGCACCGGGATCATCGACCTCACGACCTCCGGGTCCAGCCGGCACGCCAGCCTGCTCGACGAGCAGATCACCGACGTCGACGTGCGCTGCACGGCCAGGTTCGACAAGGTCCCCACAGGGCAGGCCTGTTCGTTCGCGCTGACCTTCGGTTACGTCAGCACCCAGAACCACTACCGGGCGCGCCTGTCCTTCCTCACCTCCGGGGCGGTCGAGATGCGGTTGGAGAAGGAGGTCGACAACGACGTGACCGTGCTGGGAGCGGCGGTCACACTGGCCACGGGAGTGCGGGCAGGGACGGACTGGACGATCAGGGTGCGGCGCGAGGGTGCCCGGATCCAGGCGAAGGCCTGGCCGTCCGCGTCGACGGAACCGTCTTCGTGGGCCTTCGAACTCACCGACTCCACGCCCACGTTGACCAAGGGCCGGGTGGGTCTGCGCGCCTTGGCCAACGACGGCTGCACCAACCTGCCGGTCCGCCTGTCCGTGAGCCGCCTCGAGGCGGACGCCGCGAACTGGGCGGTCCTGCCGACCGTCTCCCACGGTGACTGGGTGCGTCTGCTGCCGGAGCCGTTCGACGGTACCTGGACGGCCGAACTGGAGCGGACGATCCGCGGCTGGGCCGGATCCACCGTCCCGGACGTCCTCGCGTACGCCGCGATGTTCCTCGGCGGCGCCGCGACGGTCACGGCCGGCGCCGGACCGGCGCAGGGCAAGCAAGTGCTGGGCGAGGCCGGGTACGGCTATCTCGACCCGCACGGCTACCGCCTCGAAGGCGCAGATTTCCACGAGTACATGAAGGTCGGCTGGACCTTCCCGGACGGCACGTACAAGGGGCCGTCCAGCAAGCAGGTCGGCAACCTCGACTGCTCGGGCTACACGCGCATGGTCTACGGCTACCACCTGGGCGTGCCCCTGGCCGCGGAGGAGGACACCTCGGGCACGCGGATCCCGCGCAAATCCCGGCACATCGCCGACTACGCGCCGGGCGTGGTCGTCGACCGTGCCACCGGGGCCACCCCGCCCGCCGCGGCCCTGCTCCAGCCCGGCGACCTGGTGCTGTTCAACGCCGACTCCGGTGACGACGGGGTGAGCCCGACCCTCGACCACGTCGGCATCTACCTGGGTCTCGACGCCGCCGGCCGACGCCGTTTCCTCTCCAGCCGCAAGACGGCCAACGGACCCACCATGTCCGACCTGGGCGGTGCTTCCCTGCTCGACGGCTCGGGGACGTACGCCAGGACACTGCACACCGTGCGCCGTATCTGAATCAAGTCGGGAGCCACCACGTCATGTCGTGGGGGGGGCGGGGGGGGGGGGCCCGGGCCGGCCCCCCCGGGGGGGGGGGGGGGGGGGGGCCGGGGGCGGGCCCCCCCCCCCCCCCCAACACCCCCGCGACAATGCCCGGGCGGGGGGGGGGGGGGGGGCGCCGGGCGGGGGGGGGGCGCCCGCCCCCCCCCCCCCCCCCCCCCCCCCCCCCCCCCCCCCCCCCCCCCCCCCCCCCCCCCCCCGGCCCCGACCCACCCACCGAACCCCACGCGCTACACAAGCCCCCACCGAAGCCGAAACGGGCCGCCGCAGGCATCCAGGGGCGCGGGGAACTGCGCAAAACGCCCGCCCCCACCGAACCCGCAGCCAAACACCGCTCAACCGCCGGCGGCGAAATGCCCGCCCACCAACCCCCGCACCACATCAAGATCCCGCGCGATCAACGCGTCCAACAGCGCCGTATGCTCCGCCGCGTCCGCAATCAGATCCGCCCGCCCCCGCGCCGCGGACCCACCCACCAGCGGCCACTGAGACCGCCGATGCAAGTCCTCCGCGACCTGCACCAGTTGCTCGTTCCCCGACAGCAACAGCACCGCACGGTGAAACGCCCGATCGGCCTCCGCGTACGTCGCCCGGCACCCCGACGACGCCGCCCGCACGCTCGCCTCCGCCACCGGCCGCAGCTCCGCCCACCGCTCCACCGACACACTCCGCGCCAGCCGCAACACCACCGGCACCTCGATCAGCGCCCGCACCTCGGCCAACTCGGCCAGCTCACGGGCCCCCCGCTCGACGACCCGGAACCCACGGTTGGGAACAACCTCGACGGCCCCCTCCAACGCGAGCTGCTGCATGGCCTCCCGCACGGGCGTGGCGGACACCCCGAACCGCTCCCCCAGCGCGGGCCCCGAGTACACCTCACCGGGAAGCAACTCCCCCGTGACCAACGCCGTACGCAAGGCGTCGAGGATCTGCCCCCGCACGGAGGCCCGCTGGACGACAGTCCGCGGAATCGGCACCTCACTGTGCGTGTGCTCACCCCGGACCCCGGAACCCACCTCGGCCCTGGCCCGCGCCGTGTCGGAGGCTCGCGCCGCATCGGAGGCCCGCATCTGCGGCGGCACCCGAACCGCCCCCGCGGCCAGGTCCACCTCCCGCTCCACACCCCCCGTCCCGGCGGAGCCCTGCGCACCCTGCTTCACGGGTCCTCCTCCGGACGTGTCGGTACTTGGGGTCATTAACGAGGGCTTGTTACTCACCCGTCAAGCACCTTAGGCGCAGAACGCTCCAGTTCAAATCCCAGGAGATCCAGGTAAGGTAAGCCTTACCTTTAGACGCCTCCGAATCGGTGCCCCCCACATGTCCCCACAGCCGCCCGCCCCCCGCCCCGCCCCCCGCTCCGCCGTCACAGCCGCCTACACGCGCGTGACCGAGGCCCTCCCGGCGCTGACGGTCACGGAGCTGCCCGAGGACACCCCCCTCCCCACCGCCGACGGCTGGGTCACCGCCGCGGCCCTCGCGGAGAACGGCACCGCCCTGGACACCTTTCTCGCCTGGGACGACGAGCAGGTCCTCAGGGACAACGCCAGGAAGGGCCGCCCGGACGTGATCGCCGGCTTCGGCCTGCACCGCTACGCCTGGCCGGCCTGCCTCCTCTTCACGACACCGTGGTTCCTGCACCGCAGGGTCCCCCGCTACCCGGTGACCCGGGTCTCCTACGACCGCACCCGGGGCCCGATGGCCCTCGCGGTCCACCCGGGCCCGTTCGCCTGCCTCCCGGACGACCCGGCCGCCGCGCTCCCCGGCGCGTACACGGTCCGCGACGAGGAGTCCCTGCGCGCCGAACTGAGGGACGCGATCGCCGAGCACATGGAGCCGCTCCTCGCCGCCTTCGGCCCGCGTATGCGCCGCCGCGGCAGGGCCCTGTGGGGCATGGTGACCGACGAGATCGTCGAGGGGATCTGGTACGTCGCCGAACTGCTCGGCGAGCAGGAGAAGCGCCGGGCCGAACACGCCCTGGAGCTCCTCCTGCCCGGGACGACGAAGCCGTACGTCGGCACCCCGGCCTTCCGCGTACTCACCGGCCCCGACGGCGGGCTCCTGGCCACCCGGGACCGGATCAGCTGCTGCATGTACTACACACTGGACCCGGACGACACCTGTGCGACCTGCCCGCGCACCTGCGACACGGACCGGATAGCCAAGCTCACGGCCGCTGCGGCCAGTTGAGTTCCCGTCAGAGGGGACCCCGCCGCAGACCGCCCTCCCGCGTCCCGTAAGATCAACGCCGACTGGGACGCCCGTTCGGTTACAGGCACTTCACAACTTCCTCACTTGCCGCAGGAACTTTCCGTGGAACCACCCGTACGGCTAGTCTTATTCGAACTCAACTCCCGCCCCTCAAGCGGCAGTTCGAGCAAAACGCCGCCCTGGGCAACCCCTTGCACTTCCTTGGCGGCCTCTTGCCCCGAAAACGCCTGAGGGCCGTTGGGATTGGGCCACTATGGCGGGCGTTACGCCCTATCCCAATGCAAGGGACCCCAGATGAGACTGACCGACATATCGCTGAACTGGTTGCTTCCGGGCGCCGTACTGCTCCTGGGCATGCTGGCGGCGGTGGCGGTGCTCGCGCGGAGCAAGCGGTCCGGCGGGGAGCACGCGAAAGACGACTCGTGGGAGCGGAGCGAGGAGCGCCGCAGGCGCAAGGAGGCCATATACGGCACCGCCTCCTATGTCCTCCTGTTCTGCTGTGCGGCGGTTGCCGCCGCCCTCTCCTTCCACGGTCTGGTGGGCTTCGGCCAGGAGAACCTCGGCCTCTCCAACGGCTGGGAGTACTTGGTCCCGTTCGGCCTGGACGGCGCGGCCATGTTCTGCTCCGTCCTCGCTGTGCGCGAGGCCAGCCACGGTGACGCCGCGCTCGGCTCCCGGATACTGGTGTGGACGTTCGCGGGCGCCGCGGCCTGGTTCAACTGGGTGCACGCGCCCAGGGGTTTCGGTCACGACGGCGCGCCCCAGTTCTTCTCCGGCATGTCCCTGTCGGCCGCCGTCCTGTTCGACCGCGCGCTGAAGCAGACCCGCCGGGCCGCGCTGCGCGAGCAGGGCCTGGTGCCGCGTCCGCTGCCGCAGATCCGCATCGTCCGCTGGCTGAGGGCGCCGCGTGAGACGTACAAGGCCTGGTCGCTGATGCTGCTGGAGAACGTGCGCAGCCTCGACGAGGCGGTCGACGAGGTCCGCGAGGACCAGCGTGAGAAGGAAGCGGCCCGACTGCGTCGGCGCGGCGAGCAGCGCGTGGAGCGAGCCCAGCTCAAGGCGATCAGCCGCGGACACCGCGGCTTCGTCGGCCGGGGCGGCGGGCGCCAGCAGTTGGAGTCCCCGGCGGCCCCGGCTCTGGAGCGAGCCTCCGCGGAGCCTGCCATATCCAACCCGGAGCCGCTGCCCGTACGCCAGCGTCCGTCTCTCCAGCCCGTCCGCGGCGCGTCTGAGTCGCACTCCGTCGACCTCACCGCGGAGGACGACACCATGGCCCTGCCGCGTCTCGACTCGCTGGAGCGCAAACTCAAGGACCTTGAGCAGCAGTTCGGCTGAGGCTGAGGCGAAAGCCAAAGCCAAGGCCTGAAGGGCCCGGCCGAGAGGCCGGAGCACCACGGGAGGGGGGCGTGACCGCATCGGTCACGCCCCCCTCCCGTGGTTCACGCCGTTCCGGCGTCGAGTTCGAACCAGACGGCCTTGCCCACGCCGTGTGCCCGTACGCCCCAGGCGTCCGCGAGGGACTGGACCAGGACCAGGCCCCGGCCGTGTGTACCGTCGTCGGCGTTCGGTACGCGCATCCGGGGTCTGCGGGCGACGAAGTCCCGCACCTCGACCCTCAGCGACCGGGCCCCCACCGTGGCCGTGACGACGGCGTCGTGGTCGGTGTGCACGAGTGCGTTGGTGACGAGTTCGCTGGTGAGCAGTTCGGCTATCTCGGATCGTCCGGGTCTCCCCCAATGTCGTAACAGCTCGCGCAAGGCCCTGCGTGTCTCAGGTACGGCCCCCAGGTCCGCCTGCTCCAGTCTGCGCCGGAGCTGAGGCGACTGCGCCTGCTCCAGGGCGCTGTCGGCCTTCTCCTCCATGGTCTCTGCCGAGAAGGCCCCTACTGTCGTGGGACCGCCTCCTCGTGCCTGCCTCTTCATGACCCCCGCCCGCGTGCCGATGTCGGTTTCCCTCCTGCTCGAACACGTTCACGGGGATCCATGCCCCGTAGTTCATGCGGCAGTCATGTCGAATCGTCAACGACCAGGTGTTCGGCCACGTTTGCGGTGGCGATCACGGCGATGCCGGCAGAGCGGACGAACCCGGGGCCACGCCCCGCGGCGGTCCGTACGGCCCGCCCGACTTCCGGCGTGTGTGCCACAGGTCCCCTCCGCGCGGCATGTGCCCCGGCGAACCGGTGTCGGAGTACCGGACGCCAGGGGCGCCGCGCGATTCCTTCACACCAGGAAGGCGCGGGAAACCACCTGGTCGGCCGGGGGGTTCCGAGGGACGCGAGGAGCGGCCGGACCTGGGCATCCGGGCGGGGACCGGCCCCGGATTCACACCTTCCGTCCCGGGCCCCGGGGCGAGGAGCCTGCTGTACGACGACCCGCGCGCCCCCTGAAACGGCGTGCACCCCCGCCCCCGGCATCCGGAGGCGACGGCCGGCCCCGCGGTGTCGCAGGGCTGCTGAGCCACGCGGTCCCGGGACACCGGGACCACCGGGCATGGGCCGAGCTGCCGACCCCGCGCTGCCGACCTCGCCGTATCCGAGGAAGGGGTGGGGCAGTCGGGAAACTGGCCGGAATCCGCCGCTACTTGCCCGCGAGGCCCTTGGTGCCGATGTGGAGGATCTTGTGGCTGCCGCGGGTCATGTCGACGACGAGGGTGCTGGTCTGGCCGGCACTCCAGGTGAGGGTGACGACGGCCTCCGTGTGGTCGGAGGTGCCGTTGTCGGTGACCTTCCAGGCGAGGGGCACGTTCTGGGCGCGCAGGACGCCGTCGGCATGCTCCTTGTCCTCCCACGCGTTCAGTTCCTTCTGGAAGGCCGGGGTGAGGTAGTGCGCGCGGAGCGCGTCCTGGAGATCACCGCCGCCCTCGTCGGTGACCGCGTCGATGTAGGCGCCGTAGAAGTCGGCGATGCGGGTGATGTTGTCGGAGGGCTTCCCGCTGACGCTGCGCGGTGCTCCGGCGGAGGCCTGGGCGGTGATACCGAGGCCGAGGGCCAGGGCGAGGCCGACGGCCAGGGTGGTGCGGCGGGCCGCCTTGGTCGTGTTCATGTGTGTTCCCCGTTTTCTTTCTGGTTCCTGCTTGCCGGTGATGCGGTGCGTGCGGGGCCGCCCGCCCGACCCCCGTGCGGGAGGGCGGCCCCGCTGGTCAGTGGAGCTTGTTCACCGCGGTGGCGGTCGTCTTCTTGAAGGCCTTCACCGGGGCGTCGGTGAAGTCGCCCATCTGGGACCACTCCACGACGGTGACGGTCCGGTCGTCCCGGCCGACGGACAGCAGGTGGATGTCGGTGGCGCCGTACGAGTGCTCCGTGTGCAGACCGTGCACCCGGGCGCCCTCCTCGACCGCGAACTTGCCGTAGTCCTTGTACGTCGCCTCGAGCTCCGGGTCGCCCTGTTCGAGGCGGTCCGCGCAGGTGCGGATCTCCTTGTTCATGCGGGCGGCGAGGGCCGCGGCCTTGGCCTTGGTGCCGACCTCGATGGTCAACTGGCGGGCGCTGGTGTCCAGGTCGGTGCGGAAGTCGCGGTACCGGGAGTCGTAGCCCGGCAGCGCGTCCTCGAGGCAGAGCAGCAGTTCGTCCGGGACGCCGGCGGTCACCTTGCCCGCCGTCCAGGCGGACGAGGGGTGTGGTGGGAGGTCGGCGGCCGAGAGGAACCTGGGCGCGGCCGGCGCGGCCCCGGCCTGCACGGCGAGTGTGACGCCCAGCGTGAGGCCGGTGAGAGAGAGTACGGTGAGCGCGCCTGCTCGGGTGCGCTTGGGCATGGGTGTCCCCCGTGAGATATGTGCATGAGTGTGGGATGCCACGACGACGGCGGATGGTCGGTCCGGCCCGGTCGGTGCGACACCAAGAGCATCAGCGGTCACACGGGGCGGATGCAACACGGGACACGGGATCCGTCGGCATGGAACCATCCCAGGCCGTCTGACGTGCGGGTATATGGAGTGCCTGGGATGCTGGATCAAGGGGGAAATCGTTGTCGGCACCAGAACCACAGGACGACGTCCAGGAGTTCGCGGCCCAGCTGCGGCGGCTGAAGGAGCGCACGGACCGCAGCTACGGTTCGCTGGCCCGGCGGCTGAACATGAACACCTCGACTCTGCACCGGTACTGCGCGGGCGACGCGGTACCGGTCGACTTCGCACCGGTGGAGCGGTTCGCGGCGCTGTGCGGGGCATCGGCCGAGGAGCGTATGGATCTGCACCGGCTGTGGCTCTCGGCGGTGGCGGCACGACAGCGGCCACGGGCCGGGGAGGCGCCGGGGCAGGACGAGGCGGAGACCGCGAGTGCGTCGGCGGGGACGGTCGCCGTGACGGCAACGGAAGCAGCGGTCGGCGAGGGCAGCGGGGCAGGACCAACTGACGGCGCGACAGCGACCGCCGCTGAGGCGACCGCGGCGGCGGGCGGCGACGCGGCGTCCGACAGCGCGCCGAGCGTCGGCGCGCCCGGCGAGGTGAGCGCGGCGACAGGCAGCGACCCGGCGGCGGACAGCCACGCGGCGGGCGACGACGCGGCGAACGTTGGCGCGGCGAGCGTCGGTGGGGGCGGTGAGGTGGGCGCGAGCGTCGACGGTGCGGGGGACGCCCTGCTCGCGGGGCGCGGTGCTGCTCCGTCCCGCCCCTGGTACCGCAGCCGGCGCGTCGCCGTGACCGTGGCCGCCGCGGTGGCGCTTCTCGCCACGCTGGGCAGCCTGTCGGCGCTGCCCTCGGGGCGTTCCGCGTCGGACGAGGTCGCCCAGGCCCCGGACCCGACGTCCCGTACGGCCACGACGGCGTCGGGCTCACCCGGCCACTCCCCGTCCACGTCGCCGAGCCCCTCCGCCACCTCCGGCTCCCCGTCGCCCAAGGGCACCCGGAACAGCACCTCCGCGTCGGCGGCGGATGGTGGCGCCGCCACGAAGGGCACCGGCAGGTCCGGGCAGCAGGGAACCGCCACCGGCACCCCGCTCACCTGGACCGTCAACTCCCATGTCTGGGACGCGGGCTGTGGCCACGACTACGTCATCGACAAGCCGCCCGCCCAGGTCCCGCCGCCCCCGACGGCCCAGGACGCCGCGAACTGGGCGGGCACGCTGGGCGCGATCCACGGCCGGCAGACCATGGTGCAGATCTCGGTGCAGGGCCGGAACTCGACGGCCGTCGTCCTGGAGGACCTCAGAGTCCGGGTCGTCTCGCGCGGGGCCCCGGCCAAGGGCAACGCGTACGCCATGGACCAGGGGTGCGGAGGCGCGCTCACCCCGCGCTCCTTCTCCGTCGACCTGGACAAGGACCGGCCGATCGCCCACTCGCAGTCCGGCAACGACGGCGAGAACGTCATCCCGGCCGTCAGGATGCCCTACCGCGTCTCCTCCGAGGACCCAGAGGTGCTGCTGGTCACGGCGGAGACCGAGGGCTGTGACTGCAGTTGGTACCTGGAACTGGACTGGTCCTCCCAGGGCCGCACCGGCACGGTCCGCGTCGACGACAACGGCCGGCCGTTCCGCACGACCGCCATCAAGGGCCTGCCCCGCTACTGGTACGGCACGAACACCGCGGGTGAGCGGGCCTGGGTGGACTACGACAGCTAGGAGCCGGCCGCGGACCCCACACGGTGAGCGGTGCCGTCGGGGTCCACGTAGGCGAACTCCCGTAGCCCGTAAGGCGTGTCGGCCGGCTCGACGAAGCGGCCCTCGACGCCGGACGCCGTCCACTCGGCATGGACGGCGTCGGCGTCACTCACGTACAGGTAGACGACGGCTCCGGTGCGCAGGGGGTCGTGCTCGGACCACTCACTGAGGTGCATCGAGACCGCACCCCGCTCGACGAAGCCGTACCGCTGCGGACCGTCGTAGGCACGCGCGGCGAATCCCAGCCGACGGTAGCGCTCCAGGGCGGCAGCGAGATTCCGGACCGGGACGACGGGCGCGACGTCGGTGAAGGCGATCTCTGGCATGCGGCCAGTCTTGCATCCACGGGGCTCCTCAGGGCCGTGGCACGTTACGGAGGTTGGATCGGGCCATCTGGAGCATGCGGCCGACTCCTCCGTCGAGGACGATCTTCGAGGCGGACAGGGCGAACCCGGTGACCATCTCGGTGCTGATCTTCGGCGGGATGGAGAGGGCGTTGGGGTCGGTGACGATGTCGACGAGGGCGGGGCCCTTGTGCTTGAACGCCGACTTCAGTGCCCCGGCGAGGTCCTTGGGCTTCTCCACGCGCACGCCATGGGCACCGCAGGCACGGGCCACGGCCGCGAAGTCGGGGTTCTTGTTCGTGGTGCCGTAGGAGGGGAGCCCGGCCACCAGCATCTCCAACTCCACCATGCCGAGGGAGGAGTTGTTGAACAGGACGACCTTCACGGGGAGGTCGTACTGGACGAGGGTCAGGAAGTCGCCCATCAGCATGGAGAATCCGCCGTCGCCGGACATCGACACGACCTGCCGCCCGCGGTCGGTGAACTGCGCCCCGATCGCCATCGGCAGCGCGTTCGCCATGGATCCGTGCGAGAAGGAACCGATGACCCGGCGGCGGCCGTTGGGCGATATGTAGCGGGCGGCCCACACATTGCACATGCCGGTGTCGACGGTGAACACCGCGTCGTCGTCCGCGAGTTCGTCCAGTACGGAGGCCACGTACTCGGGATGGATCGGGACGTGCTTGTCGACCTTGCGGGTGTACGCCTTCACGACGCCTTCGAGTGCGTCGGCGTGCTTCTTGAGCATCTTGTCGAGGAAGCGCCGGTTCGTCTTGGCCTTCACCCGCGGTGTGAGGCACCGCAGGGTCTCCTTCACATCGCCCCAGACGGCGAGGTCGAGCTTTGAACGGCGGCCCAAGTGCTCGGGGCGCACGTCGACTTGGGCGATCTTGACGTCGTCGGGGAGGAAGGCGTTGTAGGGGAAGTCGGTGCCGAGCAGGATCAGCAGGTCGCACTCGTGGGTGGCCTCGTAGGCGGCGCCGTAGCCGAGCAGGCCGCTCATCCCGACGTCGAAGGGGTTGTCGTACTGGATCCACTCCTTGCCCCTGAGGGCGTGTCCCACGGGTGACTTGACCTTCTCCGCGAACTCCATGACCTCGGCGTGCGCGCCCGCCGTGCCGCTGCCGCAGAACAGGGTGATCTTGTCGGCCTGGTCGATCATCTCGACGAGTTTGTCGATCTCGGCGTCGCCGGGGCGGACGCTGGGCCGGGAGGTGACGAGGGCGGTCTCGGCGGCCTTGTCGGGGGCGGGCCGGTCGGCGATGTCGCCGGGGAGGGTGACGACGCTGACGCCGGAGCGGCCGACGGCGTTCTGGATGGCGGTCTGCAGCAGCCTCGGCATCTGCTGGGGGCTGGAGATCATCTCGCTGTAGTGGCTGCACTCCTGGAAGAGGCGGTCGGGATGGGTCTCCTGGAAGTAGCCGAGGCCGATCTCGCTGGAGGGGATGTGCGAGGCGAGGGCGAGGACCGGGGCCATGGAGCGGTGGGCGTCGTAGAGGCCGTTGATGAGGTGCAGGTTGCCGGGCCCGCAGGAGCCGGCACACGCGGCCAGGTTCCCGGTGATCTGTGCCTCGGCGCCCGCGGCGAAGGCGGCGGTCTCCTCGTGCCGTACGTGCACCCAGTCGATGGCGGCGTTGCGGCGGACCGCGTCCACCACCGGGTTGAGGCTGTCGCCGACGACGCCGTAGAGGCGTTTCACCCCGGCCTTGACGAGGATGTCCACGAACTGTTCGGCGACGTTCTGTTTGGCCATGGATCGACGCACCCCTTCGGTCTCCTTGGGTCCATCAATCCACAATGGCCGCGATCACGCCTCCCAAACAGCTGCGGCTGTACGGTCGTCGGCGTATCCCTTGACCCGGACTTGGGAGTCGGCGAGGAACGTGGCGAGACCGGGCGGGGGGCCTGACCACCTTCCCGTGAGGTACTCGCAGAGTTCGGGCTCGCCGCGCAGGGGGTCGGCGAGGCCTCCGGTGCACATCAGGAGGGTGTCACCCGGGCGGGCGACGGAGGCGCGGAAGCGGAAGGGTTCGCGGGGCGGCTCCGGGGCGGGTTCGTAGGGGCTCGGGGGCGTGGGAATGCCGAGGTCCATGGTGAGGCGGTCGCCCTCGGGGGTCTCGGTCGGCAGCGAGCCGAAGCCGACGACCGGTTCGCCGGTGACGTCGGTGATACGGGGTTCGATGTCGTGCCACTCGCCGTCGCGGAGGCGGAACAGGCCGCCCGCGCCGACGCCGAAGAAGACGCGGATCCGGCAGTCGGGGTCGGCGGGCAGGAGCAGACAGCGCAGGGTGGCGGCGTACTCGTCCGGGTCGATGCCCTGCTCGACGGCGCTGGCGCGCAGCTTTCCGAGGCTGCGGTCGGTGAGCCGGTGCAGCCCGGACTTGAGGTCACCGCGGCGCGCGGCGCTGATGTCCTGCGCGAGCCGGGCGTGACTGCGCCCTATGGCCCGGCCGATCCAGTGACAGGCCTCGGCGGCGGCGCGGTGGGCACCGGGGGTGGCGCGGGCGCCGGTGGCCATGGCGACGAGGATCAGCGCCTGCTCGCCGGTACCGAACCGGGCGGTGAGCAGGGAGTCCCTGCGGGGCTCGCCGCGGAACCTGGCCGAGTCCCCTCGAACGGACACCGCTCGCAGCGTGCACGCCCCATACCTGGCGCCGTCCAGCACGGTGTCCGCCACCAGGTCGTCGAGTTCGTCGGGGTCGGCGGGTGGGAGGGCGGTGGGTTCGGCGTCGTAGGTGGGAGGGCCGGATCCGACGAATCCGACGGGGGCGGGAGGGAGGGTGGGGATGTCCACGCGGGTTGCGGTGCGGGGCGCCTGCGACGCGGGGGCGGGGTCCGGGTCGGCACCTTCGCGGTCTTGGGTGGGTCCGTCCTGGCGGGGGCCGGCGGTCCGGTCACGTCCGGCCGGCTCGGGGGGCTCAGGGGTCGGGTTGGGCTGAGTGGAACCCGGGCCGGCTGCGGGGGGTTCCTGGGCGGGGTCGGCTTCGACGTCAGGTGCCGCGGCCCACCAGTCGCCTTCGACCCGACGCGCACCGGCTCCGCCTCGGCCCGTGGTCCGTGGAGGACTCTCGGGGCCGCGAGATGTGGGCACGTCCTCGGCGCCGCCTACGGGGGCACCTGTGTCCGAGCCGACCCTGTCCGGGGCGCCGCCACGCGGGTCGACTCCACCGACACCGCGCTCTCCGGAAGCGCCGCGGCCTGGCGAACCGACCCGATCGGCGTCCTGCGGCAGAGCGTCAGCGACACGACCCCGTGAAGCCGCTTCACCGGCGCCACTCCCACCCGAGCCGCCACCGTCAGGTGAAACGGCCCGGTCACCGTCCTGCGGCGGACCGTCACCGGCACCGCCCCGCGTGACCGCTGCACCGACGCCACGCGCCGCGGAATCGCCGCGGCCGGAGGAAACGACCCGGTCACCGCCCGGCGGCGGACCACCAGCGGCACCACCCCTGCCGGCCTGGTCGGCGTCCTGCGGTGGCGAGGGTGGACCCGCGGGGCGAGGTGGGGCTGAGGGGTGTGGGGGTGCCGCGGTCGGCGGCCTCGGGGGCTCGGTCGGCATCCGCGAGGTCGGAACGGTCGTGGCCGGAGGCGTCTCGGTGGACGTGCGGCCGCCGAGTGGCGGGGGCGGGCGGTCGTCGGCGGGCCGCTCGACGAAGCCGGGCGGCTTGGGGCCGGGCGGGAAGGACGCCGGGCCGTCGGATGCGTCGGGTGGCGCCTGCCAGGGGACGCGGTGCCGGCCGGTTGAGGGAGCCGTCGCTTCAGGGAAGCCTGTCCGCGGCGCGGGGACCCCGGTACCGGGGGGACGGCTCTGCTCGTCCGCAGCCCCCGGCTCAGAACCGGACTCTCCTTCACCGGGCCCTGCCCCAGCACCGGCCCATCCACCAACCCCGGCCCCCGAGCCCGGCTGACCCTCACCAGACCCTGCCCCCAAGCCGGGCCGTCCCTCACCAGGCCCCGCCCCCGAGCCGGGCCGTCCACCACCGGGCCACGCCCCCGGGGGCGGCTGGTCCTCACCGAGCCCTGCCCCCGAGCTCCGCTGCTGCCCCACACCGGGCCCCGCCTCCGACCCCGGCTGACCCACACCGAGCCCCGCCCCCGGCCCGGGCCGTCCACCACCGGGCTGTGCCCCCGAACCCGGCTGACCCTCACCAGACCCCGCCTCCAAGCCGGGCCGTCCCTCACCAGGCCCCGCCCCCGGCCCGGGCCGTCCGCCACCGGCCCCCGTCTCGAAGCTCAGTCGCCCGCCCCCCGACCCGTCCCGCACCGCCCCCGCTGCCGAGGCGAAGCGGTCGTCCAGGGTGTCCGGGGCCGGTGTGGGGCCCGTGTCGTCGGTGGAGTCGTACAGCTGCCCCCACCAGTCGTCCTCGTGACCGCGACCGGTGGGCGTTCCCCCCTGCTGGCTCATGCCCCCAATTGTCCACCGCACGGGCCGTATGAAAACGGGGCATCCCGAAAATCAAGCCCCGCCCCGCGCATCGAACTGTGTAGCGAAGGGGTCGCCGGACGGTTCCACCCCCCAGGGAGAACCGCCCGGCGACGCCGAGTGACCCGGACTCCGATCCCCTACGGCGGACGCACGTCGTGGGTATCGGTCGGGTCGGCCCTGAGTGTGACCCGCTTCCCTGTCGCAGAGCTGTGACGGACGACGGCCCGAGTGCCCACCGTCGCGAGGCCGATGCGCGGCTCTTCATCACGGTCCGGGCCGATATCGCTGACCTGCGCTTTCTGCCTGCCTCCTGCACCCTGGACTCATGGGAGTGTGGGACCTCCTGCTGGTCGGCCTGGTCATGCTGTTCGGCCTGGTCGGGGTACTGGTGCCCGGGGTGCCGGGGTCGTGGCTCGTGTGGGCCGCGGTCCTGTGGTGGGCGCTGAAGGATCCGCAACCGGTCGCGTGGAGCGTGCTCGTGGGGGCCACGGTCGCCCTGTTCCTCTCCCAGGTGGTGCGCTGGTCGCTGCCGCCACGCCGGCTGCGGGCGAGCGGGGCCACCCCGCGCATGGGGGTCTACGCCGGAGCGGGCGCGTTCCTCGGCTTCTTCCTGATCCCCGTGCTCGGCGCGATCCCCGGGTTCATGGGCGGCATCTACCTCTCGGAACGCCTCCGCCTCGGCCGCCACGGGTCGGCGAAGGCCGCTCTGCGCACGGCGATGCACTCGGGCGGCTCCAGCGTGCTGGCCGAACTGTTCACGTGTCTGCTGATCATGGGCGCGTGGCTGGGGGCGGTGCTGTGGGGCAGCTGACCCAAGTCCCAGGGCCAGGACCTAGGACCGCGGCCCCGGACAGGCCTAGGACCCGATTCCGATGTGCGGGCGGCGCGGGCGTGTTTGGGTGGCTGCCATGACCGAATTCAGCGAGGCCGAGCGCGCGTACCTGAAGTCCCAGCGGCTGGGACGACTCGCCACCGTCGACCCGCAGGGACAGCCGCAGGCGAACCCGGTCGGCTTCTTCCCGCAGGACGACGGCACCATCCTGATCGGTGGCTACGCGATGGGCCGCACGAAGAAATGGCGCAACCTCCAGAAGAACCCGAAGGTCGCCCTGGTCGTCGACGACATCGTCAGTCTGAAACCGTGGACGGTGCGCGGCATCGACATCCGCGGGGAGGCGGAACTCCTCACGGGCCCGCACGACTTGGGCCCGCACTTCAGCGAGGAACTGATCCGCATCCATCCACGACGGATCCACAGCTGGGGGCTCGAGGAGTCCTAGAGCAGTCCTAGAGGAGTCCTAGAGGGCGCCTTCGAGGGTGAGCAGGGCCGTCTTGCGCTCCAGGCCGCCCGCATACCCGGTGAGCAGGCCGTTCGCGCCGATCACCCGATGGCACGGGCGGAGGATCAGCAGCGGGTTCGCACCGATCGCGCCGCCCACGGCCCGGACGGCGACGCGGGAGGCACCGACGCGGGCGGCGATCTCGCCGTACGTCGTGGTCGCCCCGTACGGAACGTCGTCGAGGGCGTCCCAGACGCGGGTCCGGAACTCGGTTCCTTCAGGTCGCAACTCCAGCTGGAACTCCTTGAGTTCACCGGCGAAGTAGGCGGCGAGCTGCTCCTCGGCCTCCCGGAAGGGGGTGGGGTCGTGGACCCAGTCCTCCTGGACGGTACGGCCTTTCTTCTGCTCCGGAACGGACAGCGAGGTCAGCGCGCCGGTCTCGTCGGCGGTGAGCAGCAGGGTGCCGACGGGGCTGTCGAGACGGGTCCAGCGGATGGCCATGATTACTCCAACTCTCCTGCTGTGCGCAGGTGTTGCCAGGCGTAGGAGCGCCAGGGGCGCCAGGTGTCGGGGGTGTCGAGGCCCGGTGGGGCGACATCGGGGTCACCGAGGGCGCGGGTGCGGATGACGGCGACCGTACGGGCGTCCAGGCCGGGCAGGGCGAGGAGTGCCTGCTGCACCTCGTCGCGGTCGGCGCCCGGATCGAGTCGTACGGCCCCGTCGGCCAGGGCGGTGGCCAGCGCGCCCAGCGGGCCGGCCGCCTCCGTCAGGGCCGCGGGCTCGGGGAAGAGGTGGGTGAGGCTGCCGCAGGGTGCGTCCAGGGTCTTGCCGTATCGCCGGACGAGCCGTTCGGATGCGCTACGGCCCACCAGTGCCCGTACGGCGAACTCCTCGGGGTCGGCGGCGCCGGGCGACCGGAGTCCTGGGCGGGCGGCGACCAGGGGAGCGAGCCGGGTGTCCTCGCCGAGCCGCTCGTCGACGGCGTAGGGATCGGCGTCGAGGTCGAAGAGCCGCCGCAGCCGTCCGACGGCGGTGGTCAGGTCGCGGGGGTCGGTGAGGTGGAGGTGGGCGTCGAGCCAGCCGCCGGGGTTCGCGCCGGAGGTGGTTCCGGTCGTGCCGGTGCGTTCCTGGACGGCGACGATGCCGGTGCCGTGCGGGAGGCGGAGGGTACGGCGGTAGGTGCGCCGCCCGGGTGCCCCGCTCACCTCCTCGACGCCGGGTACGGCCTCGCTCTCCAGCAGGTCGAAGACGGCTTCGGACCGGTACGGGCCGCGGTGGGCCAGCCGTAGCGGAATGCCCGCCGTGGGGGTGGCCGCGCGGCGTGCGGTCCGGGCGGCGGCCCGCAGGTCGCTGGGGGTGGCGGCGTAGATCTCCCGGACCGTGTCGTTGAACTGCCGCACGCTGGCGAAGCCCGAGGCGAACGCGATCTCGGTGACCGGCAGGCCGGTGGTCTGGAGCAGGACACGCGCGGTGTGGGCCCGCTGGGCGCGGGCCAGGGCGACGGGGCCGGCGCCGAGTTCGGCGGTGAGCTGGCGCTGGACCTGGCGGGCGCTGTAGCCGAGGCGGCCGGCGAGCCCGGCGACGCCCTCCCGGTCGACGACACCGTCGCCGATCAGGCGCATCGCCCGGCCGACCACATCCGCCCGTGCGTTCCAGTCCGCGGAACCGGGGACCGCGTCCGGGCGGCACCGCCGGCAGGCCCGGAACCCGGAGCCCTGCGCGGCGGCTGCCGTCGCGTAGAAGCGGACGTTGCGACGCTTCGGGGTCACCGCGGGACAGCTGGGCCGGCAGTAGATCCCGGTCGTCTCGACAGCGAAGAAGAACTCCCCGTCGAACCGGGCGTCCCGGCTGCGAACGGCTTCGTACCTGGTGTCTTCGTCCATCACGTGTTCCAGTCTCCGCCGTGGGCGAGGATGCCGCTGGCGGAAATCGGACACGGTGATGGGGGGTGCCGCGAGGTCGTGGGCGGGTGCGGGTCGGTCGTGGCTGGTCGCGCCCACGCGGCGGCAGCCGCAGTTCGACACAGCCCCGCGCCCCTGAGTGGGTGCAGTCAGCGCTTACCCAGCTGCCCCCACCTAGGGGCGCGGGGAACTGCGCGACCAGCCCCCACCCCGCCGCGGCCGAACCACTACCCGCTAACGCCAAGACCCCCGCTTCGCCTCCATCGCCGCCTTCCCCACCGCCCCCCTCTTCTTCCACTCCTTCCTGATCTCCGAACGGAGCCTCGCATCCGTCTTCGCCACGATCCGCTGGTTCTCCCGGATCAGCTTCCGGTAGCTCTCCAGCCGCCGCTCGGGCAGCTCACCGGAGTCGATCGCGGCCAGCACAGCGCACCCCGGCTCACTCTCGTGCGCGCAGTCGTGGAAGCGGCACTGTTCGGCCAGGGCCTCGATCTCGGAGAACACCTGTCCGACACCGGTCTCGGCGTCCCACAGCCCCACGCCCCTGAGGCCCGGCGTGTCGATCAGCACGCCCCCGCCCGGCAGGGCGAGGAGGTTGCGGGTCGTGGTCGTGTGGCGCCCCTTCCCGTCCGCGTCCCGTGCGGCCTGCACCGCCATCACGTCCTCGCCGATGAGCACGTTCGCCAGGGTCGACTTCCCCGCGCCGGACTGCCCGAGCAGCACGGTCGTACCGCCTGAGACGACCGCGACGAGTACGTCGAGCCCCTCCCCGTCCAGCGCGCTGACGGTCAGCACCGGGACGCCCGGCGCGGTCGTCTCCACGTCCTGCACGAGGTGCGAGAGCGTCACCGCGTCCGGCACGAGGTCGGCCTTGGTGAGCACGACCACCGGCTGCGCGCCGGACTCCCAGGCCAGGGCCAGGAACCGTTCGATGCGGCCGAGGTCGAGTTCGACGGCCAGCGACACGGCGACGATCGCGTGGTCGACGTTGGCCGCGAGGATCTGCCCCTCGGACCGCTTCGATGAGGTGGAGCGTACGAATGCGGTACGGCGTGGCAGATACGTCCGTACATAGCGAGGGTTGCCCGCGGGCTCGACGACGGCCCAGTCACCGGTGCACAGGACCCGCATCGGATCGGGCGGGGTGACGAAGGCCGTGTCGGCCCGCATCATCCCTTCGGCGGTGACGAGGTCGCACTGCCCGCGGTCGACTCGGACCACCCGTCCGGGCTGGAGCCCCTCGGGCTCGTAGGGGGCGAACTCGTCCGCCCAAGCCTCGTCCCAGCCGTAGGGAGCGAGAGCGGAGAAATCATGGGAAGTGGAGCTGGAAGTCAAGGGAAACCCTTCACAAGGGTGGCCCCGGCACCAGGAGTTGGTGTCAGCCGACGGCCACGGAGGTGGACTTGATGATCTGGATGCGAGCAGCGCTCATCGCAAAGACAGCCATCGGTCGACACCTCCCTCATTCCTCGCTCACGGGGCACGGCAGCCATGAGCCGCCGTGTGAAGCGGTCTCACCCTAGAGGCGCCGGCGTCGGGGGCGCCACCGGTTTTCCGGCCCCGGTGCCGTCGCCCCCCTCACTCGAACAGCCCGGTGCGCTGGTCGTACGGGAGGAGCGGTTGTGGCATGGAAGCACCCCTCATCTCCAGGAGACCGCGTGATGACCCACCGTCCGGCCCGCCCCTTCCGCGTCCTCGCCTCGGCCCTGGCGGCCGGAGCCCTGTTGACGACCGCCGCGTGTGCGGACGGTGACGACGGTGGTCCGGACCGCGCGGACACCACGGAGACCGCCACGGAGATCTCCTCCACGCCGCTCGCACAGCAGTCCCCGGCCGCGCTCACCCCGGCCGGGGCGCGTGCCGCGCTGGTGACGGAGGCGGATCTGGAGGACGACTGGACGCAGGTCAAGAACGCGGCCACGTGGCGCGACAGCCTGCTGGTCGGCCAGGTGGACGTCGCCGACTTCCTCACCGGCAAGGCCGACGCGGCCGACTGCCAGAAGCTGCTCGACCGGCTCTACGACGACGAGCTCCTGGGCAAGCCGTCCGGAGCCTCCGCGCTCACCGGCTTCAAGGAGGGCGAGTCCCGGCTGCTGTACCAGGTGGCCGCCTATGACAAGGCCACGCTGGACACGTCGTTCGCCTGGTTGAAGAGCCTGCCGGTGAAGTGCGACCAGTTCACGGTGAAGGGCAGCTCGGGCGGGCAGCGCACGGTCCAGGTCGTCGCGACCTCCCTTCCCAAGGAGGGCGATGCCCGGCAGGGGCTGCAGGTCACGGTCCGGGGCACCTCGGGTGGCGAGCCCACCACCCTCACCCTCGACGTCGCTGCCCTGCGGTTCGGCACGGACGCCATCACCTTCACCAACGGCGGCCTCGACGGAGCCGACGACAACACCACCGAGCAGGCGGCAAAGCTGGGCGCGGCACGTCTCGAGGACGTCCAGGCGGGCCGGACCCCGTCCGCGGTCCCGAGCGAGATCGACTGACGGCCCGGCGCGTCCCGCCCGTCACGCAGCCCGTGGTGAGGGCCACCCCGGCGGGCGCAGTGCTTCGCGCGTCTCACGCTGCAGGTGGCGATCATGCTTCGGCATGACGGCGAGCTTCACCGACGCCACGTTCGACATCGTCCTGGCCACAGCACCGGAGGCCGCGCCATGACCATCCAGCAACCGACTTTCACCTACGAAGCCTTGCCCATGAGAGTGGTCTTCGGCGCCGGAAGCCCCGCCCAGATCCCGCAGGAGGCGGAGCAACTGGGCCCACGCAGGCTGTTGGTGCCGGCCACGCCTGCGCAGGAGAAGCTGCGCAGGACCACGGCCAGCACATCGCTTCTTGCACCAGACGGCCTCAACTCCCGATACGCGCTGCGCTTCTGGACAGACGCTCAGGAGTCGGTCAGCAGGCCCCGCGCGAACTCGTGTGCCGGCTCCTCCAGAGCGCGCCGGAGCTCGAAGAAGAGGTCCGCCGCCGTTGTGCCGGACCACGTGGCCGGGAGGAGGGCGTCGGGCAGCCCCGGGTCGAGGTAGGGGAAGCGGCGCCAGGCTGTCAGCACGTGGACGTAGTCGACGAACGCGTCGCGGGCCGACGTCGTGTTCTTCTCGGCCTCGGCCAGTCGGGTGGCCATCGGCGTGAACTTGGCGACGAACTCGTCGTAGAGCCCCTGGAGCGCTTCCAGGTCCCACCAGCGGCTGACCTGTTCGGCGGGGTCTCCGAAGGCCACGTAGTCGCCCCGGAAGAGGTTGACGTACTGGTCCAGGCCGTGTCGGAGCAGGTGGTCGCGGGTGTCGTCGAGCGCGTGGGCGGGAGCGATCCATACCCCCGAGGAGACCGTGCCGAAGCCCAGCCATGCCAGCCGTGACCGGAGCTGGTGGCGGTGCTGCCGCTCGCTCTCCGGCACCGAGAAGACGGCGACGACCCAGCCGTCGTCGGGGGCGGTGTGGCGTTCGAAGATCCGGCGGTCGCCGGTCTCCAGGACGGAGCGGGCATACGGCGAGAGCGCGTAGCCCGCCCTGCCGTCCCGCCGCTCCGACACCAGGATCTCGCGGCGTTTGAGCCGGTGGATCGACGAGCGGACCGCCTGGGCGTCGACGCCGAGTTCGGCGAGCAGCCGTATCAGGGTGCTCACCCCGATCCAGCCGCCGACCTCGCGCGCGTAGAGGCCGTAGACCGTCACGATCAGGGATCGCGGTGGTGCCGCCTGGGCCGGGTCGTCGTCGAGGAGGTCGCTCATGGTCACGAATGCAGGATTTTACTGCGTGGAGCACTCTGCGCGACGCGCGGTCTCCGGCCTGCGCCTGGCTGCCTCCGCGGACGCCCCTGCTGTCAGCGCCGCACGCCAGGCGGCGGGCCATGGTGCGCTGCCGCCCGCCTCCTTGTCGGGGACGTGCACGGTGACATAGCTGCCCCGGGCGGCACGTCGGCGCGGCCCACTGTCGGCGGCCTCCCGCCACACCTCGAAGGCGAAGGTCATCGAGGATCGGCCGAGGCGGACGAGCTCGATCCGGGTCTCCACCTCCTGGCCGAACCGGAGGGACGCTTCGAACTCCACCTCGTAGCGCACTCTGGGCGCCACCGGGAAGTAGCCGGGGATGCCGTGCTCGCGCATCAGCGCGGCCTCCGCCGCCTCGGCGTACCGCACGACGGTGGTGTTGTGGTAGATCCCCGCGGCGTCGGTGTCCACCCACTCCACGCGGGCGCGGTGGACACCGGACGGGCGGACCGGGTCGTCGCTCATCCGGTCGTCCGGCTGGGCGTCCACCGCAGGTGGACGGCGTCCCGGGGGGTGTCGCGCAGCAGCGCCAGGCGCGGGCGGACCGCGTCGGTGCGTGAGGTCGGCGGCTTGCGGCGGCCGGCCGCGAACTGGGCCGGCCACTCGGCGCCCGGGCCGCGGTACTCCTGTTCGGCGGCCGCCTGCAGGGTCCACTGCGGGTTGTAGAGGTGGGTACGGCCGAGCGCGCACAGGTCGGCGCGGCCGGCCAGCAGGATCGAGTTGACGTCGTCGTACGACGAGATCGCACCCACCGCGATCACGGCGGCGCCCGCCGGGGCGGCGACCTCGTGCCGGATCCGGTCGGCGAACGGGGTCTGGTAGGAGCGGCCGAAGGCGGGCTTCTCGTCCTTGGTGACCTGGCCGGAGGAGACGTCGATCGCCGCCGCCCCGTGCGCGACGAACGCCCGGGCGATCTCGACCGCGTCGTGCTCGGTGTTGCCGTCCGGGGACCAGTCGGTCGCCGAGATACGGACCGTCACCGGGCGGTCGGCCGGGAAGGCGGCGCGGACCGCGTCGAAGACCTCCAGGGGGAAGCGCAGCCGGTTCGTCAGTGCGCCGCCGTACTCGTCCGTGCGGTGGTTCGCGACCGGGGAGAGGAAGGAGGACAGCAGGTAGCCGTGGGCGGCGTGCACTTCGAGCAGGTCGAAGCCGGCCTCCGCGGCCCTCCGCGCGGCCGCCGCGAAGTCGGCCACGACCGCGTCCATGTCCTGACGGGTCATCTCGCGCGGCACGTGGCAGCCCGCGCCGTAGGGCAGCGGGGACGGGCCGACGACCGTCCAGTTGCTCTCGTCGAGCGGCTGGTCGATGCCCTCCCACATCACCTTGGTCGAGCCCTTGCGGCCGGCGTGCCCCAGCTGGAGTCCGATCTTCGCCGTGCTGCGCTCGTGCACGAAGGAGGTGACCTCGGTCCACGCGTCGCGCTGGGTGTCGTTCCACAGGCCCGTGCAACCCGGGGTGATCCGTGCGTCGGGTGAGACGCAGACCATCTCGGTCATGACCAGGCCCGCGCCGCCGAGCGCCTTGGAGCCCAGGTGGACCAGGTGGAAGTCGTCCGGTACGCCGTCCACCGCCGAGTACATGTCCATCGGGGAGAGGACGATCCGGTTCTTGAGCTCCAGACCGCCGATCGAGAAGGGCTGGAACATCGCCGGAGCGGCCTCCGTGTCCGGCAGCCCCTGGGCCTTGGCGAAGCCTCGCTCGATCAGCTCGGCGAAGCCGGGGTCGCGGTCCTTGAGGTTGTCGAAGGTGATCCGGCGGGAGCGGGTGAGGAGGTTGAAGCAGAACTGCGCGGGGTCCTGGCCGGCGTACCTGCCGATGTTCTCGAACCACTCCAGCGAGGCCTGGGCGGCGCGCTGCGTGGACTCCACCACGGGCCGGCGTTCGGTCTCGTAGGCCGTCAACGCCTTGTCCACAGTGGGGTGTTCGTGCAGGCACGCGGCGAGCGCCAGGGCGTCCTCCATGGCCAGCTTGGTGCCTGAGCCGATCGAGAAGTGCGCGGTGTGGGCGGCGTCGCCGAGGAGGACCACGTTGTGGTGGTGCCAGCGTTCGTTGCGGACGGTGGTGAAGTTGAGCCACTTCGAGTTGTTGGTCAGCAGGGCGTGACCGGCCAGTTCCTCGGCGAAGATCTCACGGATCCGCGCGACGGCCTGCTCGTCGGAGACTCCGGGCGGGAACTCCGTGCCCTCGGTCTCGTCGAAGCCGGCGCGGCGCCACACGTCCTCCGCCATCTCGACGATGAAGGTCGAGCCGGAGTCGGAGTACGGGTAGCCGTGGATCTGCATGGTCCCGAAATCCGTCTGCCTGACGAAGAACTGGAAGGCCTCGAAGACCCGGTCGGTGCCCAGCCACATGTACTTGTTCGCCCGCCGGTCCAGGTCGGGGCCGAACGTGTCGGCGTACTTGGTCCGCACGGCCGAGTTGAGCCCGTCCGCCGCGACCACGAGGTCGTGGGACTCGCGCAGCTCGTCGACGTCCGGTGCGATGGTCCGGTAGTGCACCGTGACGCCGAGTTCTGCGGCCCGCTCCTGGAGGATGCGCAACAGGTCCTTGCGGGACATGGCCGCGAAGCCCTGGCCGCCGACGGTGAACGGGTGCCCGTTGAACTCGATGTCGATGTCGGTCCACCGGGCGAAACGGTTCTCCATCGCGTCGTGGACGACGGTGTCGGCGTTCTCGATGCCCCCGAGGGTCTCGTCGGAGAAGACGACACCGAAGCCGAAGGTGTCGTCGGGCGCGTTGCGCTCCCACACGGTGATTTCGTGGGCGGGGTCCAGCTGCTTCATCAGGGCGGCGAAGTAGAGCCCGCCCGGGCCGCCGCCGACGATCGCGATCCTCATGCGTTGTTCTCCTCGTTCGCCTTCTCGATCAACTGGCGCAGCAGGTAGTGCTGCAGCTTCCCGCTGGTGTTGCGGGGCAGGGCGTCGGTGAAGCGGACCGCGCGCGGGTACTTGTACGGCGCCAGCTGGGTCTTGATGTAGTCCTGGATGTCCCTGGCCTTGGCGTCGTCACCGGTTACCCCCTCGCGCAGCACGACGAAGGCGCACACGACCGAGCCGCGCTCGGGGTCGGGCTTGGCGACCACCGCGGACTCGACGACGTCCGGGTGCGTGTCGATCGCGGCTTCGACCTCGGGGCCTCCGATGTTGTAGCCGGAGGAGACGATCATGTTGTCCGTGCGGGCGCGGTAGTGGAAGTAGCCGTCCTCGTCGCGGACGTAGGTGTCGCCCGTGACGTTCCAGCCGCCCACGACGTAGTTCTCCTGGCGCCGGTCGTCGAGGTAGCGGCAGCCGACCGGGCCGATCACGGCCAGCCGCCCTTCGACACCGGGACCGAGTTCCTCGCCGTCGAGGCCGAGGACGGTGGCGCGGTAGCCGGGGACCGGTCTTCCGGTCGCCCCGAGGCGGATGTCGTCACCGGCGGCGGAGATGAAGATGTGGATCATCTCGGTGGCCCCGATGCCGTCGATGACCTTGAGCCCGGTCTCGGCGTGCAGCTGCTTCCACACCTCGTCGGGTATGTGTTCCCCGGCGCTGACCGCGGTGCGCAGGCCGCGCAGCCGGTCGGCCTTGCCCGCCTTGAGGATCTGCTTGTACGCCGTCGGCGCGGTCGCGAGGACGGTGACCCCCGTCCCGGCGACGAGGTCGGCGAGGGGCTCCGGCGCGACGGCCTCGGTCAGCAGTGCGCACGCGCCGGCGCGCAGGGCACACACGACGAGGATGCCGAGGCCGAAGGTGAACGCGAACGGCGCGGTGCACGACACGAGGTCGTCGGGCCGCACCCGGAGCGTGTGCCGGCCGAACGTGTTGTCGATGGACAGGATGTCGCGGTGGAAGTGGGTGGTGATCTTCGGTATGCCGGTGCTGCCCGAGGTGGGCCCGAAGAGGGCCACGTCGTCGGCCGCCGTGTCGACCGCGGCGAACTCCGCCGGCTTCCCCGCCGCCCGGCGGGTCAGGTCGTCGGGTGCGTCACCGCCGTACGCCACGATCGTGAGGTCCGGCGCAACGGTGTCGCGTACGGCCTCGACGTCGTGCGTGAACCGGTGGTCGACCAGTGCGACGGAGGGTCGGGTCTTCTCCGCGATCGGGGTGAGTTCGCGGGCGCGCAGCGCCGCCATGGTTGTCACTACTATGCCGCCGGCCTTGAGCACGCCGAGCCAGGCCGCGACGGTCCACGGGTTGTTCGGGGAGCGCAGGAGCACCCGGTTGCCGGGGGTCAGGCCGAGGTCCTCGGTGAGCACATGGGCGATCTGGTTGGCGCGACAGCGCAGTTCGCCGTAGGTCCACACCTCGCCCTCCGGCGTGCGCAGGGCGGGGCGGTCGGGGCCGAAGGTGTCGGCGGGTATGTCGATGATCTCGGTGGCGGCGTTGAGGCGCTCGGGATACTGGAGTTCGTCCGTGGTGAACTCCAGGACCGGCCACAGATGGCGTGGCGGGAGATGGTCGCGGGCGAACGTGTCCGGGTAGGCGGAGGGCGCGAGGTCCATCGGCGTTCCTTTCTGCCGGGGTTCCGTGCACAGGGTGCGGATCGTGCGGAGGGAGGGAAGGGGATCGGAAAGGCGTCTGCCTGGTCCGTCCTGTGCACCGGGTGCGGGCCGTGCAGAGGGATGGAGTTCAGGAGGCGGTGCGGATCAGGCCTTCCTGGACGACGGTGGCCAGATGGACTCCGCCGGCGGTGAAGAACCGCCCGGTGGCGAGACCGCGGCCGGACTCGGCGGCGACGGCCTCCTGGGCGTACAGGAGCCAGCCGTCGAGCGGGCCGGGCCGGTGGAACCACATCGCGTGGTCAAGGCTGGCGGTGACGAGTCCCGGCCGGGCCCAGGCCAGGCCGAGCACCCGCAGGACGGGTTCGAGGATCGTGTAGTCGCAGACGTAGGCGAGCGCGGCGAGGTCGCGCTGGGCGTCGGTCAGCCCGTCCACGGGCCCCAGCTTCTCGAACGGCCGTACCCACACGGCCTGTTGGGGTACTTGCTCACCCTCGACCGTGAGGTAGACGGGCCCTGGAACGTGTCGCATGTCGAAGCTGCGGCCGCCGCTCCAGTACGCGCGCGACGCGTCCGTCATCGTGCCCCGATGCGCCTCGGAAGCTGCGCCGGAGAGGTACGACGCCGAGCTGGGCAGCTCCTCGGGGGCCGGGACACCCACGGGTGGTTCGGCACTGTATGTCGCCGAACCAGGCTCGCCCGCCGCGAAGTTGGCGAGACAGACGTAGACCGGCTTGCCGTTCTGGAAGCCGCGGACCTGCCGGGTGGCGTAGCCGCGGCCGTCGCGCAGCAGCTCCACCTCGTAGCGGACCTCGGCGCCGATGTCGACCGGCCGCAGGAAGTAGGAGTGTGTCGAGTGCAGCGTCTTGCCCTCGACCGACCTCATGGCGGCGGCCGCGGCCTGGGCGACCATGTCGCCGCCGTACGCCTTGGGCCAGGGACAGGGCTGGGTGGTCGCGGTGAAGGCGCGGTCGTAGTGCTCGGGCTCGGCGGGCTTCAGCGTGACCGCCGCGGCGAAGAGCGCGGACGTCGGCTCCGTCCCGGCCGTCATCGGTTCAGCCAGTCGCGCAGGTCGGCGTCCGCGACGTCGGCCAGGTTGACGACGATGTTCTCCGGCGTACGGGTGGTCATCCAGGTCAGGGGCTTGGAACGTGAGAGGTTGCACTCGATGTGCGGCATGAACGGCGGTACGAAGACCCAGTCGCCCTCCGCCATGTCGACGTAGTCCTCGAACTTCTCGCCGAAGTAGATGCGCGCCCGGCCCGACAGGACGTAACCGCCGGTCTCCGCCTCGCCGTGGTGGTGGGTCACCGAGCGGTAGCCGGGCTCGTTGCGCACCTTTCCGAACCACAGTTTGGTGGCCGGTGTGTGCTGGACGGAGACGCCGGAGACACGGCTCGCGCCGGCGGACTGGCCGGTGGCGCCGACTTCGAGGCCGCCGCGGGTCACGACCGGGACGACCAGACCGGACGGATCGGCATACATCGAGTTGTCGCCCTCGAGTACGTACTTGGAGAGATCGGGTTCCATGCTCAGCTCCTGGGGTCGGTGAGGCGGAAGCGGTTGCGGAGGGTGCCGATGCCGGGGATCTCGGTCTCCAGGAGATCGCCGTCGGCGAGAAAGACCGGCGGGGTCATGCCCATCCCCACGCCACCGGGAGTGCCGGTCAGGACGACGTCGCCGGGGCGCAGGGTGGTGAAGGCGGAGACGTAGGCGAGCAGATCCGCCGCGTCGAACACGAGGGTGCGGGTGTTGCCGCGCTGGCGTTCGGCTCCGTTGACGCGGCAGATCACCTCGACGCCCGCGACCGGGTCGAGTTCGTCGGGGGTGACGACCAGCGGGCCGAGCGGGGTGGTCCGGTCCCATGCCTTGCCCTGGAACCACTGCAGGGTGCGCCGCTGCCAGTCCCGCACGCTGACGTCGTTGGCGACGGTGTAGCCCGCGATGGAACGTGCGGCCAGGTCCCGGTCCGCGCCGCTGAGTTCGGCGCCGACGACGACCGCGAGCTCCGCCTCCCAGTCCACGTCGAGGCCCTTGGGGAGGACCAGGTCGTCCTCGGGGCCCGTCAGCGTGTCGGCGTACTTGGCGAAGAGCGTGGGGTGGGCCGGCAGCTCACGACCCATCTCGGTGATGTGGTCGGCGTAGTTGAGGCCACAGCACACGACCTTGCGCGGTGACGGCAGCGGCAGCACCGGTACGGCGCCGGGCAGCTCGGCCCCGGCGAGGTCCGCGAAGCGATCGGGCGCCGTGGTGGCCAGCAGCGTGGAGAGGTCGTCGGCCGGCAGGGCCCGCCAGCGGCCGCCGTCGAGGACGGCGGCCGTACGACGGCCGCCATGGGCCACGGTGGCGAGCTTCATCGGAGTTCTCCCGGGGGCTTCGGAGCAGCTTTATAGCGAGATTTTCACGATCGTCGAAAACAGTCAATAGATGAGTTACGCTGACCGCACCCATCCGTCCCAGGAGGTACGCGCACATGACTCCGATCCCGGTGAACCCGCCCTCGCTCCCCGTGCCGAGTGGCTACTCGCACGGCACTCTGAGCGGGAACACGCTCCATCTGGGCGGACAGACCGCGCTCGACAAGAACATGCGGATCGTCCCCGGCGGCATCGTCGAGCAGTTCCGGCAGGCTTTCGACAACGTCCTCACCACGCTGCGCGCCGCCGGCGGGATCCCCGAGGACCTGGTGAGCATCACGCTCTTCCTCACCGACGTCCCCGACTACCAGGCCCACGGCAAGGAGATCGGGAAGGTCTGGCGCGAGCTCGCGGGCCAGGTCTACCCGGCGATGGCCGGCATCGGCACGACCGCCCTCTGGCAGCCGGAGGCGATGATCGAGATCCTCGGCGTCGCGGTGATCCCGGACGAACGGCTGATCCGCCCGGCGAGCTGAGAAATCCGACGTCAGGGGCCGGTCGCACGGGCATCCGAGCCAGCCCCTGACGCAGCAACGCACCAGGGCACCAACGCACCAACGCACCAACGCACCAACGCACCAACGCACCAACGCGGGAACGACATGACGAACGTCGCGCACGGCATCGCCGAGAGGCCGCGCCGAGTCGTGTCCCGGACGGACCACGAACCGGCCGCCCGCCCCGGGCATGGACCGGGTGGCCCGGGGACGCGATCCCCCCGCGCCACCCTGCCCCGGCGCGACAGCGGGTGGGACAGGAGTCGCCGACCGCTCCTGTCCCACCCGCACCCTCGCCCGGCCTCCGGCGCGTACGCCGGCCGCCGGGAATCAGGGCCGCCCGGCCTCGACGATCTTCTCGGCGAGAAGGGCCGGGTTGCTGAGCATCACCTCGTGGCTGCCGGGCATTTGGACCAGCCGGTACATCCCGAGGCGGCTGGACATACGCGGGTGCCAGGCCCACTCCCCGGGCGGGAGAGCGATGTCCTCGGTGCCGTTCAGGTAGGACCTCGGCGTCTCGAGGGCGTAGAACCGGGTCAGATCGAGCTTGTCCACGAACGGCTGGAACGGCTCCGACGACAACTGCTCGTACGTGCTCCTGGCGGTGTCGAGATCGACGTCCTGGATGAACGCCTCCCGCCAGATCGGGAACGGCATCGTCACGGTGTTGTCGTCGGACTCCGCAGCCAGCTGCGTGAACAGAGCGCGGTAGTGCGGGGGAACCTCGTCGAGCAGGCAGTTGCCCGGCTGGGGCACGAACGCGTTCCAGAAGATCAGTCTGCTGATCAGGTCGGGGATCTCCTCCGCGACCCTGGCGATCACGGTGCCGCCGAAGGAATGGCCGAGCAGGACGATGTCACTGAGGCTCTCGTCCTTGACGAAACCGACGATCGAGGCCACGCAGTCGTCGTGGTCCACCGCCTTGTCGACGCCCTTTCCGTGCCCGGCGATCGTCGGCCCGTACGCTGTGTGGCCCAGCTCCTCGAGTCTGTCGATCACCGGCTTCCACAGGGCGCCGTCGTGCCAGGATCCGTGAACCAGGACGAAGGTGGTCATGGCAGCTCCTCTCCTCGTGCGCGAGCCCTCTCGGTCCGCGATGCCGCGAACCGATCGCGCTTGTTGTCGCGCCACTGTGGAACGGCACGACCTGGTGCTCCAGCCCGAATACGCGGACACTGGCCACAGGACGCAGGTGAGTACAGATGCACATGACCCCTCGGGCGCGGACGCTCCTCGACACCCGTGATCTCGCTGAGGCGCAGACGCGCGTCGCGGCCAGCTACTGCCCGCACGAGCTCACCGTGACCCGCCGGCCGGGGGAGTTCCATGCCGTGCAGACGGAGGCACTCCTCGGCGAGGTCGCCGTGCACCAGCTGTCCTACGGTGCCGACGTCGAGGTCGAACCGACCCCGCTCGGCAACTGGGTCCTGGTCTCCACGCCCCTGCGCGGTGCCCTGACCATCAGGTCGGGGCGGACGGAGCGGATGCTGACCGTCGGCGACTCGGTGGCCATCGACCCGTACCGCCCGTTCGCCCTGAGCTGGGAGGAGGGGTGCCGACTGCAAACGGTCAGGCTGCCCCGTCACCTCGTGGACGAGGCCGGAGAGTCAGCCGGACTCGCGTCCGGCGGGACTGTCAGATTCGGACTGGGCGGACCGTTGACACCGGCGGCCGCCCGCAGTTGGCTCGCGGTCGTTGCGCTACTCCGGCACGAGGCGACCGAACAGGGTGAGTTCACCCGCTCCCCGCTGTTGACGTCGCAGCTCAATCGGATGCTGGCCGCGGCGCTCGTGGGCACCCACCCCGTGGTCGACACCGACGAAGGAGGCCGACCGGGCAGCGTACTGCCACGCGGACTGCGCAAGGTGATGGAGCTCGTGGAGCGGGAACCCGACGCCGAGCTCTCGGTGGCGGTACTGGCGGCAGCCGCCGCGTTGAGTCCGCGCACCCTTCAGGAGGGGTTCCGAAGGCATCTGGACATGACGCCGATGGAGTTCGTCCGCGACGTCCGGATGGCCCGCGCGCACCAGGCGCTCGCCCAGGCCGACCCGCACAGCGGAACGAACGTGGCGCAGATCGCCTACCAGTGGGGCTTCGCGAACCTGGGCCGTTTCGCCCGCGACTACCGGCGCCGCTACGGTCAGCTGCCGTCGACGACGCTGCGGACCTGAGCCGCCATGCCCGCGGCGGGCGAAGCCGCCTTCCCGGGAAAAGTCGTCTGCCATCGCGGCTTCGCACCACGTCAGCGGAGGTCTTCGCGGCCCTCCGCAGGATGTTCAAGGCGTCCGCGCTCAGCGGCGAAGACCGAAGATGCCTCGCAGTCGCGAAGCGTCAACGGCGCCTGGGCGACGGCCATTCTGGCGCAGCCTCCCCAGCGGCGTGCTGCGGCCAGTGAATGGCACCGGAGCGGTCAGCATCCGCATGGGACAGCAAGGAGGCTTCTGTCGACGCTCACGGCGCACTGGCTGGTGTCGCACCACCGGCCGCGAGCGCGTCCTGCGCGGTCAACGCGTCGAGCCAGCCCGACACCACCACCGCCAGCTCGCGATAACGCTCCAGGTGCAGGTAGTGCGACGAGCCTTCCCATTCCAGCGCGCGCGAGGCGGGATGACTGAACAGCGCCGTCTCCCACCCGGCGCGCCCTGGCAAGGCGGAGATCGACAGTACGGGGCAGGCGCGGCGGCGCAGGTACGCCTCGGCCTCGGGCGACGCGTGGAACATCCGCTCCGGACCCGCCGCGAGGCCGTCATAGGCGGCCCAGAACGAGACGGGGTGCATGGCCTCGACACGCCGGGCCACCCAGGTCAGCAGGAATGACTGCATCACCGGTGAGGTGAAGAAGAAGTCCGGGAGCTTGGCTTTCTTGTCGAGGGACTGGGCACGTTCCGCCTCCCACAGATCGATCACGAACGGTGGCAGGGCGTACGCCGCGTCGAGCCCGATGACGGCCTGTACGCGGTCCGGGTGCTCAACCGCGAGATGGGCGGCGATCGCCCCGCCCAGCGAGTGACCCACCGGCACGAAGCGCTGACAGCCGAGTTGGTCGGCGATCGCGAGGGCGTCGTAGGCGAAGTCGGCGAGCGCGGACCCTGCGGACGAGGTCGAGTGGCCGTGCCCACGCAGGTCGAACGACACGACGCGGTACCGGTCGCGAAGCAGCGGTACCACCCAGTTCCAGTCGTTCGAGTCGGTTCCGAGCCCATGCATCAGCATGAGGGTGACCGGCCCGGATCCCTCGTCGGTGAAGAAGATTCTCGCGTCGGCGTGTTCCAGGTACGGCATGAGTGAACTCCCTTGGATGGTGAACGTGTTGACGGGTCGTCAGGCACGTGGTCGAGCGGGTCACGAGTGAGCATGAGCGGGTGGCTGCACCGGGACGGGCGCAGGGTCACCACGGGAGCCGAGGCGGCCACCTCAGCCACGCGTTCTGTCAGCTGCTGCGGTACGCGAGCCGCCCTGCCACCACGGTGGCTGCAGGGGTGAGCCCGAACAGCTCGGCGTCCGGGCAGGTCAACGGGTCTGTGGAGTAGATCGCCAGGTCGGCCGGAGCACCGGGCACGAGCGTCCCGGTGGCTGGAGCGCCGAGCAGCCGTGCTCCGGTGACGGTGTAGAGCCGCAGTGCCTCCGCCCGGCTGATGGCCTGTTCCGGGCCGAGCACTCCAGCCGGAGTCTCCCGGGTGGTCATGCCGTGGATCGCACGCATGGGGTTGAGCGGACCGATGGGGTGGTCGGTGCCGGCGCTGACCCAGGCGCCGGAGTCGACAAGCTTGCGCCAGGGGAACAGGGCGGCCGTCCGTTCCCTGCCCCACGCGCCGATCAGGGCTTGGCCGAGCCCGTCCAGCAACGCCTGCTGGGCGGTGACGTGCACGCCCATCGCTACGGCGTCGGCGATACGGTCGCCGATGAGGCCACCGTGTTCGATCACGAGCCTCCCCGCGGGAATGGGGCCGACCTGCTCGGAGGCATCGCGGATGGCGTCGAGGAGCAGGGCGATGCCTCGGTCTCCCATGACGTGGGTGCCTACCGGCCAGCCCCGTCGTACGCAGGTCGCCAACGCGTGGGCGAGATCGTCGCGACTCCACTTGAGCTCGCCGTGGTAGTCGGGCCGGCCGGCGTAGGGCTGCTCCAGTGCTGCCGCCTCCACACCGCCGTCGAGGACGAACTTCAAGCCCCACAGGCGCAGAAGTCCGTCGCCGATACCCGGCTTGATCCCCTCCTCCTCAAGGGAGTCAAGATAGGCGTCGATCGATCCCGCGGCCTCGATGGCCTCCCTCGGGGAGAAGATCATGGCGTGGCTGCGGACGGACAACTGCCCGGCGGCCTGCGCCTTCACGTAGGTGCGCCATTCCTGAGGGGTCACCGCTGGGTCGCGCACGGTACCGAGTCCATGGGCGGCGTACCGCGCCGCCGTCTGGGCCAGGCCTGCCGCAAGGCCTTCTTCGGGAAGCGGGGGCAATACACTCCGCGCGAGTACGAGCCCTCCGCCCTGCACCCAGCCGGTCGGATGGCCGGCTGGGTCGCGTGCGATGAAGCCGCCAGGCATGTCCGGAGTGTTCCGGTCGATGCCGGCCGCGCGCAGCCCGGCCGTGTTGAGCACTCCGTTGTGGCCGCCTCGCAGAACGAGCACCGGGTGGTCGGTGGTGGCGCCGTCGAGCTCGGTGGCAGTGGGAAGCCGGCGTTCGGCCAGCTGCAGTTCGTGCCAAGCGGCACCGGAGACGACCCACTGCCCGGGCGGAGTGCGTTCGGCTCGCTCGCGGACGAGACCGACGAGCTGGGAGATGTCGCGGGCTTCGGACACCGGTACCCCGAGAACGTCACAGGCCGTGAGCATCAGATGGTTGTGCGTATCGACGAACGCGGGAAGCACCACCAGTCCCGGCTCGTCGAAGATGACGGTCTTCGGACCGCGCCAGGTGGCAAGCAGATCGCTTACCCCGTCGGGTCCTGCCACGGCCGCGATCATGCCGTCGCGCACGGCGAGGGCGGTCACCGGCGCGGAAGCCGCCTCCATGGTGTGCACCGCACCCGCCAGTACCAGCAGATCCGCCGTCGGTTTCGTGACCATTTTTCCGGTCTCCTTCTACTGCCGCCTTCGGTATGGGCGGCTCACGTCGTCAGGTCTGCTCGGCGCGGGACAGGGAGCCGCGGGCAAAGGTCCGCCTCTGTCAGCTGAGGCGCTGGCGGAACGCTACGACCGTCGCCGAGGGCCGGACTACCCACATTGCGCGGACACTGGCCGACAAGCGCGACAGCCGGACGGGCTGGTCAGGTGACATGGGAAGCCCCACGCCGTTGGAGACGGAGGGTGCGGGACACCGCGGTCTCCCCTGTCGTGTTCTTCGCGGTCCTGTGACTGGTCGTCAGGGTTGCCCGAAGCTGGAGTTCGCCCGATGACAGTGCGCCGTCACGGCCGCCGAGGGGTTGAGCGTCTCCTGAGCCGGCATCCGCGTGCGGCGCCGGCTGGGGCCGAACGCCACGCCGTGGTAGCCGCACACCATGTTGTCGCCGTCGAACCGGCCCATGGAAGGCGGAAAGGCCGGTGCCGGCAGGCGTCGGTCAGGGCAACGGGCGTTCCCTTGGCCGTGGGTGCCTGCCGCGCGCGACGGCCACACGAGCCGGACCCTGCCTCGGACGGCGGTCGCCTCCACCTGTCGGTGTCGAGGTCACGCCGGGTTCGGTACCCGGCCGCGCGGGAGCGGAGTCATGCGCCTGACGCATCACAGGCCCGAACTTCCGGTGAAGTCCCTGGTCTTTACGCCCCTCGAAACGGATACGCATGCTGGCTGACATCACTCCGTCACGTCGGTCATGACCTTCATCGGCCCACGTCGCTCTCTGGGAGAGGCACCATGACAATGTCGTCCAGCGCCGCAGTGCCGCAGCTCGAAACCCCTGACGCCGAACTGGTGGGCCGCGCCTCCAGCCTGGTCCCGCTGATCCGTGAATACGCCACACAAGGTTCCGAGGCGCGTCGGGTGGCCCCCGAGGTGATCAAGGCACTGGAGGACGCGGACGTCTTCCGTCTGCTCGTGCCCAACCGGTACGGCGGCCAGGGGGCGACACTGCGCACCGCCGTCGAGGCCGTGGCGGAGGTGGCCCGTGGTGACGGCTCGACCGGGTGGATCGCCGCGCTGATGACCGTCGGCACGGGCTTCGCCTCGACTTCCTCCGCCCAGGCCCAGGAGGACATCTTCGGTGCGAACGCGAAAGCGAAGGTGTGCGGCGTCTTCTCCCCCGGCAGCAAGGCGGAGCGGGTCGACGGCGGCTACCTGGTCAGTGGCCGCTGGCCCTACGCCTCGGGTTCCTTCTCCGCTGACTGGGGGTCTCTGGGCATACCCATCGAGGGCGGCGAGCTGGCGCTGGCGCTGATCCCGGCGGAGACCTGGACGATCGAACCGACCTGGTTCGTCGCCGGGATGCAGGGCACAGGCAGCGACACCATCGTGATCGAAGACCACTTCGTGCCCGATCACCGGATTCAGCCGGTCAAGGACATGTTCGAGGGACGCTATCTCACGCCGCACACCAATGAGCGCATGGCGTCGATGTCCTTCAACGCGGTCGCCGCCGCCATTCTCGTCGCACCCCAGATCGGTCTGGGCCGGCACGCGCTGGAGATCACCCGGGCCAAGCTCCCCCTCAAGCCGGTGGCCTACACCAGCTACCAGGAGGCCAGGCTCTCCCCCACCCACCAGATCGGCGTCGCCCACGCGGCCACCAAGCTGCACCTGGCCGAGCTGACGCTGAACCGCATTTGCCTCGACCTCGACCGGGCCGCCGACGAGCGCCGGCTGCCCGACCTGGAGACCCGCGCCCGGATCCGCAATGACACCGGCGTGGTGGCCGAACTGGTTACAGACGCGATCGGCACACTGCTGACCGCCAACGGCGCCGGTTCCTTCGCCGAGGTCAACGTGCTGAACCGCATCTGGCGGGACTCCGAGACCGCCGCCCGACATGCCCTCGTCACCCCCGAGATCGGCCGGGAGGCCTACGGCCGACTTCTGCTGGGCAACGAAGAACCGACGATCGCTCTGTGAGGACAGCGACCATGGAGAACACACCTGCCCTCGCCGCGCAGCAAGGCACCCCTGCCGCCACCGACGACCCCGTGGACTACCGGCGCGCCCTCGGGCACGTCCCGACCAGTGTGGCGGTGGTCACCGCGAGCGCCAGGTCCGGGCCCGTCGGGATGACCGTCGGCTCCTTCACCTCGGTGTCGCTGGACCCGCCCCTCATCGCCTTCTTCGTCGACCGGTCCTCCAAGACCTGGCCGCGCCTCTACGAGGCGAGCCACTTCGGCGTCAACGTCCTCGGCCACGGCCACGGCGAGTTGTGCAAGGCGTTCTCCCGGCGCAGCGAGGACCGCTTCCTCGACGTGGACTGGCACCTCTCGGCCCGCGGCCTGCCCCTCCTGGACGAGGCGATCGTCACCATGGAATGCACGAGGTTCAAGGTCGACCTGATCGGCGATCACTACCAGGTGGTCGGCCGCGTCGAGTCGCTGGAACTGCGCGCCACCGATCCCCCGCTGATCTTCCTGCGCGGCGGCTTCCTGGACCTGAGCGCCTCGGGCACCGCGCCCGGACACGACGAGGGGGACGGATGATCTACGAGCACGCCGAACTGCTCGTCCACCCGGGGGCAGGCGGCCGGCTCGAAGCGGACTTCGCCACGGCCCGGCACCTGCTGCTGGAGACTCCCGGGTGCCGGTCCGCCGAACTGCTGCGCAGCGTCGACCAACCCGACACCTACCTGCTGCGCGTCGGGTGGGAACGACTCGAGGACCACACCGAGGTCTTCCCCGGAACGCCGCAGGCGAAAGCCTTCGCCGAGGCCGTCGCACCGCATTGTGTCGCCAGGCCCCGCGTCGTCCACTACGCGGCGCAGGAAGACGGCACCACCGCCGGGTGACCACCCGCGGCAGCCCCCGGCCCGCGTCGCCTTCACTGCTTCGGCGCCTCGCTGCCCCACTGCCCCACTGCCCCACTGCCCTTGAGCCTGCAGGCCCTCGTGCCCGACAGGCCGGCTCTGTTCGCACGCTGACGTGCGCTGCAGACGTTTCGAAAAAGACGAACAGGAGACACACCATGGGTCGCATCGTCATCAGCGGGGCCTCGGGAGACTTGGGGCACCGCGTCACCGACCTGCTTCTGGCCGCGGATCCGGATGCCGAACTGACGCTTGTGACGCGCACCCCGGAAAAGCTCGGCCGGAGCGAGACACAGCGGCTCCGCGTCCGCCGGGGCGACTACCGGGACGCCGGTTCCCTGGACGCCGCGTACAGCGGCGGTGAGATTCTCTTCCTGATCAGCGGACTGAATCTCGGGCGAAGGGTTTCCGAGCACCGGAACGCGATTTCCGCGGCACAGCGGGCTGGTATCCGCCATATCGTGTACACCTCGGTGGGAGGCGTGCAGCCGAACAATCCGGCTCTGTCCTCACAGGACCACTGTCAGACCGAGATCGATCTGCGAGCGTCCGGTCTGGCGTACACGATTCTCAGGAACTCTCTCTACTCGGAAATCGTGAGCAACGTTCTTGTGGCGCCCGGGTTGGAAACCGGTCTGCTCAGGCAGGCGACGGGCGACGGCTTCCTCGCGCCGGTCGCGAAGAGCGATGTCGCCGACTGCGCCGCCACGTGCCTGCTGCAGAACGAGCGGCACGCCGGCGCCGTCTACGAGATCACCGGCGGCGAGTTGCTGAACTTCCACGACATCGCGGCGATCGGTACGGAAGTCCACGGCGTCCCCGTCAAGTACGCGCCGGTCTCGGCCGAGGAGCGCCTCGCGTTCTACGACTCCGTGGGGATTCCCCGGACCTACGACCCCGACATGCCGCCGAGCGCGGACGGGCACATGTGGGCCAGTGACGAGTTGGTATCCGCGGAAGTCGCGATTGCCGAGGGCTACCAAGCCGTCATGTCCCACCATGTGAAGCACATAACAGGCCAGGAACCTGTTTCTTTGCGCACTGTGATGGAGCGTTGCAAGTCATTGCGCTACGACGAGATAGCCGCGCAGGTTTCATAGCACGCTATGCGCCGGGGTGCAGCCCGAGTGAGCCCGGTGTGGGGGCGCCCTGGACCTCGCCGAAGTAGAGGGCGAAGGTCTGCTTCCAGCGTTCGACCTCGGCGCGGTCCGCCATGAAACGCGGGAAGCCGTCGAGATGGGCGTTGGGGTATTCCCAGATCGGCTTGAGCCCGCCTGCGGGAGTGACGTCGGTGCGCACCGACCAGCCGTCGAAGGACTGCTCCTGCACGGCGCGGGAGAGCTGCCAGTTGAGGTAGAGCTTGGCCGCGGCGGGGTGCTTGGCGCGGGCGAGGATCGCCGCCCGCTGCCCCCAGGCCATGAACGGGTGGCCGTTCGGCGCGGCCCACTTCACGCCGGGCGCGATGGGCCCGGTCAGCGAGCCGGCGCCACCGATTCCGACCGGCTTCTGCTTGCTTGCGACGGAGACGATCGGGGTGAAGCTGCCGCGGCCGAACTCGACGTTCTGTGCGGCGAGTCGGCGCACCCAGTCCCAGCCGTACGCCTCTGTGTAGAGCTTGTACAGGTAGAGGACCGCGTCGTCGTCGTGCGGGTAGGTGGAGGAGATGGCACCCTTCCACCGGGGGTCGACCAGGTCCCGCGGTGTGGCGGGGCCATCGCTGCCGAGGGTTTGGTCGTACATGTAGCTGAAGGCGAAGACCGCGATGCTCACCCATGCGCCGTCCGGGTCCCTGAACTGGGGGTACAGCGCGGAGAAGCCGGCCGGCTTGTACCGCTGGAGTACGCCCATGGCCTTCCACCGGGCGAAGTCCTGCACGGTCTGCAGTTGCACCACGTCGGGGACGAGCGTGTCCGTGGCGAGTTGGTTGTCGATGCGTACGTCCTGGTACTTGCTGTAGTCGACGACCATGGTGAGCTTGATGTCCGGGAACTGCGACACGAACGCCTGCTTTGTTGCGTCCTGCTGGTCAGGGAGGTCGCCGCCGGCATAGATGACGAGTTCGCCGCCCTCACGTCTGGCGTCCGCGTACAGCTCGTGGAGCGACTGCTTCTCCTCCCGCACGTGCCTGCCGGGCCGGAACGCCGAGTGCGCGGTGCCCCTGGTTGCCGCAGCGGCACTGCCGGTGAACGACGCGCCCAGTGCCGTCGCGCCCAGGGCGGCACCCGCGCCGCCAATTATCCGCCGCCTGCTGAATGAGGTCATGGGACCGAGCCCTTTCAAGGTGACTGAGACTTCAAGTAACTGGTGGCGACACTATGACCATCTACTTGAGGCGTCAAGTATTGCTCGGTGTCGCACCGACCTCTCCCGCACCAACCGCACGGGCCGGACAGAGCTGTCGTATCGTCGGTGCGATGGAACAGGTGCCGTGGTTGACCGCACGTGAAGAGCGGGTGTGGCGGCTCTTCGCGGCCGTGCTCTTCCTGCTGCCCGAAGAGGTGGAGGCGCAGCTGCAACGCGACGCCGGCCTGACGCAGTTCGGGTACGGGGTCCTCTCCAGGCTGTCGGAGGCACCGGCGCGGGCCATGCGCATGACCGACCTGGCATCGATGGCTCACGGCTCTCAGTCACGGCTGTCCCATCAGGTGGCGAGCCTGGAGCGCCGGGGATGGGTCCGCCGCGAGCGTGCGGCCGAGGACGGACGGGGCAGCGTCGCCGTACTGACCGACGCGGGATACGCCAAGGTGGCGGCCATCGCCCCGGGCCATGTGGCAGCGGTGCGCTCGGCGGTCTTCGATGCGCTCAGCCCCCGGCAGCTCGATGAGCTGGAAGGGATCTGCACGGCGCTGCTGCAGTCCAAGATCCGTGAGGAGCTGGGCGATGGCCCTGCCTCGAGCAGGCAGGCCCTCGCTGGTGGTCATCGCGGTCATCTCGAAGATGACGCCGACAGTTCCGGCGCTTGTCCTCATGATGAGGACATCAGGGCGTCCGTCGAGACTCAGGCCGGCGAGGACCTCAGCGCCGGCTTGGCCCGGATATCCGACGCCCGCAGCGCTGTCGACTTCACCGAGCTCCAGCTCATCGACCGTGCCCGCGCCCAGGGGCAGACCTGGGAACAGATCGCCGCTGCGCTCGGCATGCCCGACCGCCGTCAGGCCCAGACCCGGTTCCGTCGGCTGCGCGAGCGGTGGCCCGAGTACGTACCCATGTCCGCAGCATCGCGATAGATCAAGTGCCTGACTCGCGACGTTTCACGCCTGCTGGGAAACCGTGGACTGTCAGGCGGGGATCGGGTCATCCTTCTCCGCGACCCTTCCACGGGGAGTGGCCGATGCGGCACATGCGTGTCTGACGAGCGCGACGGGTCAGGGGCCGAGCAGCGGAAGGACCCGGGTCCCGAGCAGGTCGACACCGAGGTCCTCGCTCAGGCCGTGCGGGGTACCGAACTCCACCCTGCTCACCCCGGCGTCGATGAGTCGCCGAGCCTGAACGGCGACCTGCTCGGGGGTGCCGGAGAAGGCGAACAGATCGAGCAGCTCGTCCGGGATGAGCGCTCCCGCGTCGGCCGCTCGCCCTTGGGCGAGGAGGGCCTTCACGCGGGCCAGCAGGTCCGCGGGCACGTCGACGGTGGGGTCGAGTTCCGCCACCACCGCCAGGTACATGGCAACTTCGGTGCGTGCCCTGGTGCGGGCGAGTGCTCCGTTGTCATCGACGACCGTCACGGCCCCCACCACGATGCCGGGCGCATCCACCAAGTGGTTCGCGCCATCAGCGCCTGGAGAGATACGGCCGCGCATCACCTCCACCATCGCGGGATTCGCCGTTCCACCGATCTTGACCTCCTGGGCGATCCGCCCGGCCATCGCCGCCGTCTGCGCTCCCCAGGTGCCGATCAGCAGGGGAACCTGGGGCCGATGGGGCGGGTATGCCAGGCGCGTTCCTGGGGCGAGCTGGAACACCTCCCCCTGGTAGCCATCCGGCGAGCCGGACAGTAGCGTCCTGATCAGTCCGGCGGCGTCCCGCAGATGTGCCAACGGCCGACGTTGGCTGATGCCCACGTCCCCGAGCCAGGAGCCCCGGGCCAGGCCCAGGTACGCCCGGCCGGACGAAGCCAGGTCCAGTGCGGCGACCTGGCCCGCGATCTCGTACGGGTGCATCGAGTACGGGTTCCAACACGCGGCGCCGATCCGTACTCGGCGGGTGACTCGGGCCATCTCCAACAGGGGGAAGATCGGTGGCTGGTACATCAGATCCCCGAAGACCGACAGGACGTCGAAGCCGTAGTCTTCGGCCTTCGAGGCGAGCCGGGCGTAGTCCACGGGGTGCTTGTCGCTCTGGAACCCCAGTCCGATCTCCGTTCCTTTCACGTCAGTTCCTCTGTGTTGAGACTGCAGCGGCCGATGCGGTCGATGCGCATGATCAACCTTTCTTCGGGATCAGGGCAGCACACCAGCGTGTCGCGCTCCAGCCAGTCGCTCTCTGGCAGGGCTCGCTGCTTGGCGGGTAGCAGCGGCAGTACCGCTTGGAGGGCGTAGACGCAGAAATGCCGTCCCTGGGGTATCCGCAACTCGGCGCTGTTGATCAGTTCGAAGTAGTCTCCCGCCGACATACCGCAGACCGACCGCCCCTCGATGCGGTCCACGGTGACTCTCAGGTCGTAGAGCTCAGTCAGCAGGGGGCCGGACCGGCCGCCACCGTGGGCGGCCTCCGGAGGCGGAAACGGCGCGGGAGTGCCGGTGGTGCCTTCTTCCACGGGCTTTCCTTCCTGAGGTTGGGTTCCTGGGGGCGAAGGCCGGAAAGGGCCGGACGCAGTGCTTTCAGGCGGGCGACGCCTCTCCTGTACGCGGGTCGGGGACGGCTTCTCGTGTGACGAGAACGGTGGTCGGTGCCGTGAGGTCCAGACCCACCGCTACGGCCCGTGCCCTGGGTGCGGGCGTGCACAGGCTCACCAGCACCGCCACCAGCGCGTTGATCGCCATGGCGATCAGACCGGGTTCCCAGGCCGGCAGGTGCGCGGCCCAGAAGTCCTTGGCGAATGGCGCGAGCAGCGCGACGAACCCTGCGGCGATGCCCAGCAGTACTCCGGCGGCCGACGTCCTGCGCCACAGGAAGGACAGGAAGACGCCCGGCGCCAGCATGCCGATCGCCGAGTAGGCGTAGAGCAGGATGTCCACCAGCGAGTTGCTCTGACCGAGCGTCAGCCACACCGCGACCGCGGCGAACGCGGTCATGGACAGTCGGCAGATCCACAGTGTGCTGCGGTCGGACAGATCCCGCCCGGTCAGTCCGACGACGTTACGGGCGAAAAGTGATCCGCTGGTGAGCAGCAGGACGGAGCCGGGTGCTAGAGCGAGCAGGAAGCCCGTACCCGCGACGAGGCCGATCACCCAACCCGGATACTTGTCGGAGACGAACTGCAGCAGGGCCGCGTTGAGGTTTCCGCCCTCCGGCTTCGTGCCGGCCACGAGCGCCGCGAAGCCCAGCAGAATGATGAAGAAGTACGCGAGCGAGTACAACGGCTGCCAGATCGCGTTGCGCCGGATCGAGGTACCCGAGGCCGCCGAGTAGGACACCTGGAAGAGGTGAGGGAAGACCCAGTTGCCCAACGCCACGTTGAGCGCCGAGGTCATCAGCCACACGGATGTCGTCGGGGACTTCGGATCGATGCCGGGGAAGCTGCCGATACCTGGATGCTGCTGTTCGGCGATGTGGAAGACGTCGAGGAACGACGACGCTCCCACTTTGCCTGCCACGGTGGCGGTGAGGAGCACCATGACCACGATCATGAGGATGTCCTTGACGCCGGCCGAGAAGGCGGCCGAACGCAGCCCGGCCAGGAACACGAAAGCCAGCATCAACAGGGCACCGATCACGACGGCGGCGTCCGGGGAGACCGAGCTTCCCATGGTCAGCCGCACGATCAGGCTGAGGCTGACGAGCTGGATCTGTACGTACACGATGAGCGCCGCGATGCCCACCAGGGCCGTCACCGCGCCCAGCCAGGGCGCGTCGAATCGTGCGGTGAAGAAGTCCGCCTGGGTGATCAGCCCGTGCTTGCGCCCTGCCCGCCAGATCTTCGGCATGATCCAGTAGCCGAGGGCGTAGCTGAGCGAGACGGAGGTGAAGGCGAGGTACGCCGGGGCGCCCAGGGCCCAGGCGTATCCGGAGATTCCCAGGACGGCGAAGGTGGTGTAGATCTCTCCGGCGTTCATGAACCAGAACAGCACGGTGCCGAAGCGGCGGCCGCCGACCGCCCAGTTGGACATGGTCCTCGATGAGGTGCCCGCCCGCCGCCCGAAGCCGATGGCGCCGAGCGTGGTACCCAGGACGATCACGATGGCGATGAGAAGCGTCATGAGCGGTCACCTCCGTGCCGCTCGGCGTCGGCGGTACCTTCGGTGGCGGCGATGAAGTCGGCCTCCTCGGCCGCCGCTCCGGCCCGTTCGCCGAGCAGGAAGACGACTGCGATGACGGCCGAGGTGACCAGTACTCCGGCCATCTGCCAGACCATGGGGAAGGGGATGTTGAACGGCGCGGAACTCACGTCGTTGACCACGGGAACAAGGGCGACCTGCCAGACGAAAGGCAGGACGAGGAGCCAGTGGTGGGGGCGGGGTCTGCCGTTGTGCCGTTGTCTGCGGCGTTGAGTCGATGTCATGGTCTCTCCCAAACGTGGAGTACAGCCGGGGACACGACTACGGTGTGCAGTGCAGGTGCACAACGTGCTGCGACTGTAGGGTGGCCTGAATTGCACGTCAAGGCCAGCGCCTTGAAGCGTAGGTGTGCATGTACGCAGGGGTATCCCAAGCGGGCCGACTGGCAGGCCGTTTGTGCAGTGGAGATGTACAGGGAGAGAGATGATCGGGACCCAGCTCCGTGAGCTTCGCTCGAAGCGAGGCCTGAGCCTGCGCGCGCTCGCCGCCGAGACGGGGCTGTCACCGACGCTGCTGAGCCAGGTGGAACGTGGCGTGACGGATCCCAGCCTGGCCACTCTGCGGCGGCTCGCCGCTGTGTTCGGCGAGTCCGTGTCGTCCTTGTTCGACGACGCCGCGGCGCCTGCCGTATGGGTGAGCCGACCGGGCGAACGCACCATGCTCAGCGGCCCGCGGGGGCTCGTCGGCTACGAACGCCTGACGCCAGGCAACGGCCAACTCGAAGTGCTGCGTGCGGTACTCCCGCCTGGCGCGGCCACCAGTACGGAGCCCTGGGCGCACCCGTCCGTCGAGTGTGCCTTCGTCATCGCCGGACCACTGTCCGTGGAGATCGCCGGACGGACTCACCGGGTTGCCGGAGGGGAGGCGATCACGTTCGACTCCCGACAGCCGCACCGCTATCTGAACGAGTCGCCTGATCCGGTCGAATACATAGTTTCGGTCAACCCTCCCTCTCCGTGAGGGTTTTCGCGTCGGCTGAATTCTGACTCTTCCAAGATGCAGGGTCCCCGGCACGGATCCCATCCCATACCTCTGCTGTATGGATGAGGAAAACTTTTGATATTTGCCAGATGCCGTGGCCTGACTCAGTGTTGAGGCACAGCTGGAGCCCGCCCCTCTTGGCGCGACACCGATCCACCGGGACCGTTCCACCGGGAGGGCTCCGCGAGAAAGGAGTCCCGCGATGGTCGAGGTCACAGTGGATTTCGCCCGGTGCGACGCCAACGGCACCTGTGCGGCACTGATGCCGGACGTGTTCCGGATCGGTGAGAACGGCCTGCTCGAGCAGTTGACCACCGAAGTCGGGGACGCTCGTGCGGACGAGCTGGAGGAAGTCATCCTCTGCTGTCCGCTGGGGGCGATCTCACGCTCATGACCACGACACTGCCGCACTTCGAACCGTTCTCCCCGGATGCCCTCGCGCACCCGGGCGGCGCCCTGACCGAGGGCCCCCTCGCGCTCGGCTCGGCCGGCTACACCGTCCTGAGCTTCGAGCTCGCGACCTCCGTGCTGCGCGACAAGCGATTCCAGAACGCCGCGCTCAAGCTGATGGAGGACTTCGGCATCACCGACGGTCCGGTGCACGACTTTCGTGCCCACAGCCTGCTCATGGCCGACGGCCCGCGTCACCTCCGGCTGCGCACGCCGCTGGCCCGTTTCATGGGACCGGCGACCGTCGAGAACATCCGCGGCGCCCTGCGCCGGATCATCCAGGACCTCGCCGCCGACCTCGACCCGTCCGTGCCGGTCGACTTCCACAGTGCCGTCGACCGGCGCCTGCCCGCGCGGGTGTACTGCCACCTCGCCGGCGCACCGGTCGAGGACGCCCCCAAGGTCGCGAGCCTCTCGGAGCGGACGCTGTCGCTGCTGAACCGCGACCCCAGCCTCACACCGGTGATCGTCGGCGCGTACGACGAGTTGTTCGCCTACCTGGAGGACCTGGTCGCGCGCAAGCGTGCACAGGGCCTGGGCGACGACATGCTCTCGTTCCTGATCGCCCAGCACGACGCCGGCAAGCTCTCCGAGAAGGAGCTCTTCAACGAAGCGGCCGCCATGCTCGAGGCGAGCTCCGTCAACACCACGCACCAGACAGGCCTCGTCGTGTGGACGCTGTTGCGCGACCGGGCGGTCTGGCAGCGGCTGGTCGAGGATCCGGCGCTGATCCCGGCCGCGGTCGCCGAAGTGCTTCGGCTGTACCCGCGGCCCGGGGTCATCAGCAGGATCGCGACCGAGGACGTCGAGCTGAACGGGACCGTCATTCCCGCCGGTTCGGACGTCCACGTGGCGGTGTGGTCGGCCAACCGCGACCCGGCGCGCTTCGACAGCCCGTCGGACTTCCTGCTCGAACGTGAGCGCAACCAGCCGCTGACCTTCAGCACAGGCAGCCACAACTGCCTCGGGCAGGGGCTTGCGAAGGTCGAGATGGAAGAGGTCGTCAGCTACCTGGTCGAGCACTGTCCGAACGCCGTCGTGGTCGAGGAGGACACCGAGATCGGGCAGGCCGGCGGCCGGTGGCTCGTGAAGTCGCTCACCGTCGACCTCAAGTCGTAGGCGGGGCGTGATGACGGACACCGAAGGGTCGCTGACGGAACGTCTGGCCGCACACTGGGCCGGCCTGCCGTTCGACGAGATCCCGGCCGAGGTCGTCGGACGGGTCAAGGACAACATCCTGGACACGCTGGCGGTGGCACTCGCAGGGGCGCGCACCGAGGAGGCGCGGCGGGTCAGGGCCGCCCTGACCAGCGTGCAGCAGACCGGGGCGGGCAGCCTCGTCTGGGGGACACCGTTCCTGCTCCCGCCGTCGCACGCCGCCCTCGCGAACGGGACGTCGGCGCACGCGCGCGACTTCGACGACGGAGGCGGACCGGGCCACGCGGGTTCCACCGTGCTGCCGGCGGCCCTCGCCGTCGCCGAGGCGACCGGGGCCGACGGGCGGGCGCTGATCGCGGCGACGGTCGCCGGGTACGACATCGGCTACCGGACCCTGCAGGCGCTCGGCGGCTTCGCCGCGCACACCGACCGGGGCTGGCACTCCAGCGGCACCATGGGCAGCTTCGCCGCTGCGGCCGCCGGCGCGAAGGTTCTGGGCCTGGACGCCGAGCGCTTCGCCGACGCGCTCGGCATCGCCGGATCGTTCACGGGCGGCGTCTGGGCGTTCATCGACGACGGCGCGTGGACCAAGCGGATCCATCCCGGCAAGGCCGGGGAGACGGGTGTCGACGCGGCGCTGCTCGCGCGCGCCGGGATCACCGGCCCACGGCGCATCTTCGAGGCCGAGTGGGGCGGCCTGTTCGCCGTCTACAACGGCGGGCAGGGACACGCGGAGCAGGCACTGCACGACCTCGGCGCCGACTTCAACGTCGCGACCGCGTACATCAAGCCCCACGCCTGCTGCCGCGGAAGCCACTCCACGATCGACACGGTGCTCGCTCTCATCCAGGAGCGGGACATCAAGCCCGAACACGTGCGGCACATCTCGATCACGGCCGGGGAGACAGCGGTGAACATGCTGTCGGTCGACCCCATCCAGACGGTGTTCGACGCACAGTTCAGCCTCCCGTACGCCGTGACGATCGCTCTGCACAACAGGAGCGTCGGGCTTGACCAGTTCGACCCGCCCCGCATCGACGAGCCCGGCATCCGAGCCACGTTCCAGAAGATCTCGATGCACGTCGACAGCAGCATCCAACTGGAGGACGGGCCGCGGCTGGCGGTGGAGTTCATGGACGGCGAGACGGTGACGCTCCCCGCCGGCAACCCCACCACCGCCAGAGGGTCGGCGCAGAACCCGCTCTCCCACGCGGAGGTCGTGGACAAGGCGGAGGCAGTGCTCGCGCCCTACGGACACGAGGTCGCGCGAGACCTGGTGCGTGCGGTGGAGAACCTGGACGACGCTCCGGACCTGTCGGAGCTCCTGCGCGCTCTTCGCGCCGGAAGACAAGGAGAATGACATGGTCACGAGCGAGGGGACGCGAACGGTCGAGCGGACCGAGGTCATCGCGTCCGAGCCGACGGAGGCCTTGGCGGCCGCGCTGGACATCGAGATCCCGCACGCGGCGGGAGACCCGGTCCCCCCGCTGTGGCACTGGATCTACCTGCTGGAGCGTGGCCCGGAACGCGAACTCGGCGAGGACGGCCATTCCGCGACGGGAATCCCCGCGCCTCCCGGCCCGGGACGCCGACGGATGTTCGGCGGCGGCCGGGTGACGACGCTGGGCCGCCTCGTGATCGGGCAGCCCGCGACCAAGGTGACCTCGGTCAAGCGATCCGTCGACAAGGTGGGCAGGACCGGGCCACTGACGCTGACGACCGTCCTCCAGGAAATCTTCCAGGACGGCGAACTGGTGATCCGGGAGGAACAGGACATCGTCTACCGCGCTCCCGGCTCCGGTGCGCTGCCGCCGCCGCCCGCGACGACGACACCCCCGGCGGGGCCGGCGCTGGCCCTCGCGGTCGACGAACGGCTGCTGTTCCGGTTCTCGGCGCTGACCTACAACGGGCACCGCATCCACTACGACCTGGGCTGGTGCAGGCGGGAGGGATACGACGGTCTCGTCATCCACGGGCCCCTGCTGGCGCTCATGACGGGCGAGCACCTCCGCCGCCAGGGCATCGATCTGCGGGGCCGCACCTTCGGCTACCGCTTTGTCTCCCCGCTGACCAAGCCGCAGACCATCACGGTCGTCCCCGGCGCGGACGGGCTGGAGCGCGGTGCCGAGGCACGCGGCGCGGACGGAACCGTCGCCGCCGTGAGCACCCTCACGGAGGTCTGAGACCGTGACCGCATCCACCACCGATGTCGCCATCGTCGGCGGATCGACCGCAAGCCTGCGGGCCGCGGAAGCCGTCGCGCGACACGCCCCGGAGCTGCGCGTCACGGTCATCAGCGACGAGCCGCACCTGCCGTACGAGCTCCCGCCGCTGTCCAAAGTCGCCCTGCACGACCGGCTCGACGTGGACGCGCTCGTCTATCCCTTCGCCGCGGGCCTGCGCGACCAGGGGGTCGACTTCAGACTCAACACCCGTGCCCAGGCGCTCGACACGAAGGCGAACACCGTCCTCCTGCCGGACGGAACGCTGACGTATCGCGCGCTCGTCATCGCGACCGGGTGCGAGCCGGTGATCCCGCCACTGTTCGCCGGTCGTTCCCGCGTGCACGCGCTGCGCCGCTTCGAGGACGCGACCGCCCTGCGTGCGGCGGTCGCCGATCCGGCGGCCTGTGTCGCGATCGTCGGAGCCGGCTTCATCGGTGGCGAGTTCGCCTCGACGCTCGTGAAGGCGGGCCGGACCGTTTCCGTCATCGACCTGGCGGCAAAGCCGCTGGGGCGGTTCGGCGAGCCGGTCGCCGAGGCCTACGCGGCACTGCACCGGGAGGCGGGCGTCGGCCTGTTCCTGGGCTGCGGTGTCGTGGACGTCAGCGAGCACGAAGGGTGCCGCTCGCTGGTGCTGGACGACGGCACGCGGGTTCCCGCCGACGTGATCGTCGTCGGTGTCGGCGTGCGCCCGTCGATCGACTGGCTCCGGGACTCCGGCCTGACCTTCGACAACGGGATCCTGGCCGATGCCACTCTCCGGGCGGCGGACAACGTGTTCGTCGCCGGCGACATCGCCCGCTGGCCGAACGCGCGGTTCGACACCGTGATGCGGATCGAGCACTGGACCAGCGCCGCCGAGCAAGGACGCGCCGCGGGAATCAACGCCGTGAAGCTCATCCGCGGGAGCGAGGGCGAAGGCTTCACGAACGTGCCGTACTTCTGGTCGGACCAGCACGGCGTCCGCATCCAGTTCGCAGGTCATCTGACCGGCGACGAGGAGATCGTGGAGAGCCGCGCCGAGGACGGCTCGCTCTTCCTCTACCGGCGTGGCGAGGCGGTGACGGGCGTGCTGGCCTTCGAGCGGCGCGCCGAGTTCGTCAAGCTGCGCGCGCGCCTGCGCCGGGAACTGAGCTGGCAGGCCGTCGGCGAGTTCGTGCCCTCAACAGTCTTCAGCGAGGAGTATCAGTGATGGGTGACGTGGCGAACCGGCGGACAGCGGTCATCACAGGGGCGGCCCAGGGACTGGGGGCAGCGATAGCGTTCCGGCTTGCCGGTGAGGGATACGCGATCGCCCTCCTGGACCTGCAGAAGGAGGGCCTGGAACACACCAGGGAGAAGATAGAGCGCCGGTTCGCGGACACCACGGTCACGACGATCCCGGTCGACCTTTCCAGCGAGGAACTCGTCGCGGACGCGTTCGGGGAGATCGACGCCGCTCTCGGGCGCGTCGACGTGCTCGTGAACACCGCGGGCGGCAGCGGGACCGAGCAGGTGCGCGACATCGAAGACCTGTCGTCGCAGACCTGGCACACCGTCCTGGACAACAACGTCACGAGCGCGTTCCTGTGCTGCAGGTACGCCGTCCCGATCATGCGCCGGAACGGCTACGGCCGGATCGTCAACTTCTCGTCCGCGGTGTCACGTGGCCTCTCCGGCCCGTCCGGGACCGTCGGCGCGCGGCTTGCGTATGCCACATCCAAGGCGGCGATCAACGGCTTCACCAGGCAACTCGCCAAGGACCTCGCCCGCAGCGGGATCACCGTGAACACGGTCTCCCCCGGGCTCGTCCTGCCCGAGGAGGGCCGGGTGAGGAGGGTGTTCGACGCACTCCCCGACGCCGACCAGGCCGCCATCCGGGCGGCGATACCGGCCGGTCGAGCCGGTACGGCCCATGAGATCGCCTCGGCCGTCGCCTATCTGGTCTCCGAGGACGCCGGCTTCACCTCCGGCACCATCCTCAGCGTCGACGGTGCCGCCTCCTAGTGCCCCGCCCTTGGGAAGCCTCGCACCTGCCCGCAACCGTCACGTATCAAAAGAACAAGAAAGGGAGCAGGCCCGTGCTCCAGTATCCGTTGGTCCTCGTGCCCGCTCTGGGCTGCGATGCCCGGCTGTGGCAGCCGGTCATAGACCGGGTCCACGACCTCGTGGAATGCGTGGTCGTTCAAGGCAGCGGGACCTCGATCGCGTCCATGGCGGACGACGTACTCGCCCAGGCACCGGACCGGTTCTACCTGGCCGGGATCTCGATGGGAGGCTATGTCTCCTTGGACATCGCGCTCAAAGCGGCTGGGCGGGTCGCGGGACTGGCGCTGCTGAACACGTCCGCGATCGCCGCACCACCCGACCGCAGGCAGAGCTCGATCGGCGTCATGGAACTGGCCGAGTCCGGCCGGTTCGACGAGGCGGTGGATCTGGTCAGTGGTGCCGTCGCGCCGGCCCGCCCCGATGTGACCGCCCTCGCGGCCGCGATGGCTCGCGACCTCGGCGCCGAGGTCTTCAAGGCACAGCAACTCGCGGTGCTGCACCGTCGCGATCGCACATCGGAGATCGCGAAGATCGCGGTGCCCACATTGATCGTCGCGGGTGATGCCGATGTGATCACTCCACTCCGGCTGAGCGAGGAGATGGCGAGTTCGATCCCCGCTGCGGAGCTGAATGTGCTGGAAGGGATCGGCCACCTCTCCCCCCTCGAAGACCCGGCCGCAGTCGCAGCACGCCTCGGGGACTGGCTTGTGCGCAGTGACGGCCGAGCCCGGAGGACAACGCCATGACGCTCTCGTTCGATCACACGACGCACGGCCAGAGGGTGCTGTTCGGCACCAATGCCGCCATCGCCAACGCGGTGGCCGCGGTTCAGGGCCTCGGCGCGAAGCGGGTACTGCTCATCGCGGACACGTTCGCGATGGCGCTTTGCGACGCGATCGCCGAACGGACCCCCGTCGTGGCGCGGGTCCACGAGATCGTCCAGCATGTGCCGGTCGAGAACGCCACGCGAACCGTCGCGCTTGCCCGAGAGCACCAGGCCGATGCGGTCGTCACGATCGGCGGCGGCTCCTCCATCGGCCTGGCGAAGATCGTCGCCCGCGATGCCCACCTGCCGATCGTGGCAGTACCGACCACCTTCGCCGGCTCCGAGGCGACGAACGTGTGGGGCGTCACGGAGCGCGGGCGCAAGACCACAGGCGTCGACGACAAGGTACTGCCGAAGGTCATCGTCCACGACGCGTCCCTGATGGCGAGCCTGCCCGGACAACTGGCCGTCTCCAGCGGCCTCAACGCGGTCGCACACGCCGTCGACGGGTTCTGGGCACCCCGGCACGACCCGATCAACAAGGCGATGGCATCGGAGGGACTGCACGCCCTCTTCCCCGGCCTGCGCGCCCTGCACGCCGACCCGGACGACATCGGGGCCCGCGAGCAGACGCTCTACGGTGCCTACCTCGCTGCGGTCGCGTTTGCCTCGGCGGGTTCCGGAATGCACCACAAGATCTGCCACGCGCTCGGCGGCACCTACAACATGCCGCATGCCGAGACGCACTCCGTAGTCATCGGCTACGTCACGGCGTTCAACGCCCCGTACGCCGCTGACGCCGCCGAACGCATCGCCGCGGCCATCGGCGACGGCCGCACCGCTGCTGCCGGGATCCACGCACTCCGGCAGGAGGTCGAGGCCCCGATGTCGTTGCGGGAGCTCGGCCTCAAGGAGGAGGCCATCCCCGAGGCGGCCGGCATCATCCTCCCGGCCGTCCCGCCGTCCAACCCCCGCCCGGTGACCCGAGCCGCCCTCGAGGCGCTGCTGCGCGCGGCCTGGGCAGGGGACGCTGTCGAGTGAGAGACGCGGCCGCGACCGTGCATGCCGTCTCCGGCGAGCAGGCTACGCGCCAGCAGTAGACGAAGGAGACTCGACCGGGGTGCCTCTGCTGCACCCGCTCAGTTCCAGGTCACCGGAAGTGTGGTGAGCCCGCGGAAGAACCAGCCGTGCCATGCCTCTTGGCGACGCGGGTCGGTGCGGAGCCCCGGAAGTTCCGTGTACAGCAACGGTATCGCGATCTCCCCGATGCCGATGCGGGCGGCCCAGTGACCGGCGCACAGGTGCACGCCGCTGCCGAAAGCGAGGTGCGGCTGTCGGGGGCGGGTGATGTCGAACTCATCGGCGCGTTCGAACTCGGCGGGGTCACGATTGGCCGCGCCGACGACAACACCGATCGGTGCGTGCGCCGGAAGCGTCACATCCCCTAGCACAACCTCACGCGTCGTCACCCGACGGTACATCCCGATCGGGGACAGCCATCGTACGGTCTCGTCGAAGACCGCCGGCCACAGGGCCGGATCGGCGAGCGCCCGCTCGCGTTGGCCGGGATGGCGGCTCAAAGCCCACACCGAGCTCGTGATCGCGTGCTGCGGTTCGTTCATGCCTCCGGAAATGATCAGGTTGATGTTCGCGATGACCTGCGGCAGCGGGAGCTCTGCGTTGGCGAACGCGGACACGATCGTGTCGTCCGGGTGGGACCGGTAGTAAGGGATGAGTTCGTCGAGCAGGGCATCGACCTCCTCGCGGGCCTCGTCGTTACGCCGCCAGATCTCCGGATCGTCGAAGAGGTTGCCGATGCCCGCGACGAAGGCGTTCGACCAACGCCGCATGTCCTCGATGTCGACGTCTTTGAATCCCAGCAGGTCGATCAGGTTCTGCGAGGCGACGGGGGCAGCGTAGTCGCGGTTGAGCTCGGCCTGGTCGGGGCCCTGCTCGCGCAGGACGGCGAGGTGAGTGCGAGCGTTGTGTTCGAACACCGGGGCCCAGCGGGCGCGCAGGTTCTTGGGCCGCAGGGTGGGGTTGATCACTCGCCGCTCGGTCGTGTGGTCAGGGTCGTCCTTGCTGAGCATCGGCCGGGCGCCCACCGCCCTGGCCATGGTGCCGCCGTCCCCGGTGGGCTTCGCGCTGTAGGTCTGCTGGTCCTCTTCGATGGCCCGGCACGCCCGGGACGAGGTCACCAGATACAGGTTCAGCGGGGGGACCCATGCCACCGGAGATTCGTCGAGCAAACGGCGGTAGGTCGGGTATGGATCGGCGGACATCACCACGGGGTCCACCCAGTCCGCACTGGGCACAGGAGAAGGCGACGTCATTGTCATGGGAGCTCCTCGGAGGAAGTGCGGGTACTCAGCGGGCCGCCATGGTCTCCCCGGGCGAACTCCTTGAGGCTGAACCCCGGATCGCGCAGTTGTCCGGGTTCTGGTGAGCGACCGGCCGTCAGCACGCGCCGCGCCGCGACGTGGTCAGCGGGACGATTGAGCGATTCGACAGCGACGAGGCGGCCCCGCCGGTAGCAGCAGACCGAGAAACGGCCGGCGTCGGGATCACCGGTCACGACACTCTCGTCATCGGGCCGGCGCACGCCGGCGATCTGCAGCTTCAGCTCACCTTGGTGGGTCCAGAACCAGGGCAAGTCCGCATAGGCGTCAGTGCCACCGAGGATCATCGAGGCGACGTGGCGAGCTTGGTCGGTGGCGTTCTGTACCGACTCCACCCGCATCCGGACACCGGCGTGCACGTTGGGGTGGTTGGCGCAGTCACCGACGGCGTAGACCGCAGAATCGGCGGTGCGCAGATACTCGTCGACGACGATCCCGTCCGCGACCGGAAGGCCGGCCTGGACGGCGAGTTCGACCCGCGGCACGACGCCGATACCGACGAGTACCAGATCGGCCGGGTACCTTGCGCCCGTTGTGCTGATGGCACCGTTCACGCGACCGCCGTCGCCGGTGAACCGTGCGACCGCCTCACCGAGCCGTAGATCGGTGCCGGCCGCCCGGTGTGCGGCCGTGAGGTGGGCTGCCATTTCCGCGGACAGCGCTCGGCCCAGGGGGCGGTCCGCTGCCTCCAGGACGGTGGTCCGAAGCCCGTGCTTGCGGGCCGCCGCGGCGAACTCCAGGCCGATGAATCCGGCGCCGACGACGAGCACTGCCCGGCTTTGGGACAGGGCCGAACGCAGGGTGTCGGCGTCGCCGAGGGTACGCAGCGTATGGATACCCGCCAGGTCGGATCCTGGGACGGCGAGCGTGCGGTTGGCCGCCCCAGTGGCCAGCACCAGGACGTCGTAGGGCAACTCGCGACCGTCGGAGAGCCGAACGGCTCGCGATCGCAGTTCCACAGTGGCCGCGGTGACACCGATGTACAGGTCTATGCGGTGGTCTGCGAAGTACTGCTGCGCCCGCAAGTGCGGCGCCGTCCGTGTCCCGGCGGGCGACAGGTACTCCTTGGACAGCGGTGGACGCTGGTAGGGCAGGACGGGCTCGTCGCCGACGAGGGCCATGGGACCGACATGGCCGCCCTCGCGCAACGCATCCGCGACCTGGACCCCGGCATGTCCGGCACCGATGACGACCACGCGGCGCCCGGCAGGGTCAGACCTGGGATCCGGGCACATCGACCTCGACCTCCTGCAGATCCACGCCCAGCGTCAGCTGACACCCCAGGCGGCTGCGTCGCCCGTCGCGCGGGCTGGCCGTGCAGTCGAGCATCTCTTCCTCGTCCTCACCGATGGGCGGCAGCTCGCTCACGTAAGGATCACGAACGAGGACATGGCAAGTCGCGCACATCGCCTGCCCCCCGCACTCACCGACGATGCCGGCCACGCCGTTCTGCACGGCCGCCCGCATCACACTGACACCGGTATCCGCCTCGACGATGTCCGTCGTGCCTCCGGCATGGTGGAAGATGATCTTAGGCAACAGGACCTCTCTCGTAGCGCGTCATGAGCGACGGATGGCACGGCGGAGTGCGTCAGCCGAGCGGTCCCCAGAAGGTCTCGCCGCCGTAGGTGTCCGACAGCGGCGTCAGCGTCTGTGGCCACACGCCGGCCTGGACCTTCCGGCGCTCGTCCACGGGCCGTACGCGGCCGTCCCAGCCGACCTGCTCCATGTAGTAGTACAGCTGCATCACGTGCCCGTCGGGGGCGACCGCGTGGATCACGTAGTCGATCCCCGCGTGGATCTCCTGCGGCAGGTCGATGAGCTTGACGCCCTTCTCCTCCAGGAACCCCTTCGCCGCGCGGAGTTGCTCGTAGGAACCGACCTGTACACCGAAGGTGAGCAAGGTGCTGTCCTCGCGCGCGCCGAGCACGCTGCGCAGTTCCAGTGGGAGGAGCGTCAGGCTGTGGTGCTCGGTGTTCGCCCGCAGAAACAGGACGCGGTGGCCGGCGATCGAGGACTCCTCGCTCGTCCGCAGGCCGAGCCGCTCGGTGTAGAAGCGCTCCGCCGCATCGAGGTCCTCGACGAAGATGCTCACCGGTCCGATCCGCACCGGCTTGAACGGTCGTGCGAGCAGAACACCGCCGACGTCGTACGTCTTCGGCAGCTCATCCACCCAGCGGTGACCCGACGTCAGATCGATGCCCTCGGTGCGGGCTTCGGCGAGTTCGGTCGACTCCGACTTGTACGGCAGCTCGGGATGCTCGTTGAGCCACGGCCACGTCACCTCGGGCTTACTCAGGCCGTCCCAGCCGACCTGCTCGATGCCGTACTCCAGCTCGTTGGTGTGGCCGCTCGGGTCCGGGAAGTAGGTGTGCCAGTTGGACCCGGGGTCGCGGCCGTAGCGCCCGATCTTCTGCCCGAGCTCGGCGAGCCAGAGCCGCGCCTCGACGACCTCGCGGAGGCCGCCGACCTGCCAGGTGATCTGGTTGACGGTGATGTCGGAACGGGCCGGCGGCTCCCGGTGCTCGATCCACGGGCGCGGCATGAGCACGAAGGTGTGGTGGTCGCTGTTGTGGCGCAGGAAGTAGACGTGCTTGTCGGGCACCGAGTCGAGCCAGGGGCCCGGGTCGTACTTCTGGAGATCGAGGGCGTCGGACACCGCGAATCCGAGCACGTCCCGGTAGAACGCCGCCGACTCGGCGGTGTTGTCGACGCTGACGCCGAAGTGGTTGAGCCGCCGGATCTTGAAGGGGCGGTCGTACAGGACGCCGCCGACCTGGAACTTCTGCGTGGTCATGTTGGTCTCCTCAGCCGGTCGGCTTGACGACTTCGTTGCGGATGGTGCCGATCAGGGCGGAGGAGACTTCCACGACGTCACCGGGCTTGAGGAACAGCGTGTCCGGGAACGATCCGTCGGGCCCCTGCCGGCTGGAGTCGACGGCGGTGCCCTTGGGCGTGCCACTGGCGATCAGGTCACCGGGCAACAGGGTCGTGTCCCTGGAGAGATGCTCGGCGAGCGCGGCGAAGGAGTGGACCATGGAACGCGTGTTGCCGCTCTGACGCACGTCGCCGTTGACCCGGCATTCGATGGGGATGTCCTGCGGATCGATACCGTCGTCGACGACGATCCAGGGTCCGATCGTCGCGGAGCCGTCGAAGTTCTTCGAGTACATGAAGTCGGGGCCGAAGGAGACGTTGTCCCTCACCGACCAGTCGTTGAACAGGGTGTAGCCCCACACATGGGAGGCAAGATCATCGCCCCTGATGTCGCGGCCGCTCTTGCCGATCACGACGGCCACCTCCGCCTCGTAATCCAGCCGCTGGGTGCGTGCCGGGTAGCGCAGCGGATCGCCGCTCGCGGAGACGGCACGGTGGTCCTTCACGAAGAACTTGGGTCCTCCCGCGAGGAGACGGTTGATGGTCGCCTCGGTGTCCTCGCCGTGAGAGTTCTCGGCCGCGCTCTGCATGTGGTCGGCGAAGTTGGCCAGAGCGCACAGGATGCGGGACTGTCCCTCGATCGGGGCGTGCAGCCGCGTCTCGTCAAGTCCGAACCAGAGCTGCTCACCTGTCACCCCACGCACGTCCTGCGCCTGCTTCAGCAGGTACTCCAGTGCGGCCCGTGCACCGTCGAGGGCACGAGCCCCCTCTTCGATGAACGCGTTGAGCTGAGCGGGGACTGCTGCGGCTGCGTCAGCAAGTGGCCGGGCGGCAGAAGAGGTCTCGGCCAGGTACTTCGCGTACGCGGCGCTGATGTCGACGACGGAACCTTCGTGCACCACACCGACCCGCCGAGTGGGGCCGAATACTGCGACCTTCATGGTTCTCCTTGTGAACTGGTGGGGAAACGCGCCGTACGGCGGGGCGTCAGATCACGCCGCGTCGGGGTCGACGCCGACCTTGTCGAAGAGACGTCCGTCGGTGGGGGTGAGGCTGTAAATGGCGAGACGCGCGATCTTCCCGTCGCGGACGGTGAAGAAGTCGGCGAGTGCCACGGAATTCCCGTTCGCGATCAGGTCGATCTCGACAGCGACGTTCTCGCCATCGACGACAAGCCGTTTGGGGTCCGGCTTCATCGCACCGGGCGCGAGACCGTTCTCGTACATCCGCCTGATCGCGTCGGCACCGGTCAGCGTGCCGGCGGCGTTCTGCAGGACGGCGTCCGCGGCGAAGAGGGCTGCCACGGCCTGCGGATCGGCCGCGGTGACCGAGGCGAAGTAGGCGTTGACGACCTCGACGGGACTCGTCATCACTGCCCTTCCTCTCGTGTTGTTCCTGGTGTCCGGCTCATGCCGGGAGGTACTTCGTCGAGGCGTAGACCGACTTGTACTCGAGGTAGGCGTTGATCCCCTCCGGACCGAGCTCACGGCCGATGCCCGAGTCCTTGTAGCCGCCGAACGGCGCGCCGAGATCGAGGGTGTAGTAGTTGAGCCCGATGGTGCCGGTTCGGACGCACCGTGCCACGGCCAGCGCGCGGTCCTCGTCGGCGCTCCAGACGGAGCCGCCGAGACCGTAGTTGCTGTCGTTGGCGATCCGGACCGCGTCATCGTCGTCGTCGAAGGGGATGAGGGCCATGACCGGGCCGAACACCTCCTCGCGGGCGAGCCGGTCGGCGTTGTCCACATCGGCGAAGACGGTGGGCTGCACGAACCATCCCCGGTCCAGGTGATCCGGCCGGCCACCGCCGGTGACGAGTCGGGCGTCCGAGTTCTTGGCGATCTCTATGTAGTTGAGGACCCGTTCGAGGTGCGCACGGGTGGCCATCGGACCCAGCGTCACCGAGGGGTCGAGGGGGTCTCCGAGCCGGTACGCGTCCGCGAAACCCGCGACGGCGTCGACGACTTCGTCGTAGCGGGAGCGTGCGATGAGGATCCGCGACTGGGTTGTGCAGGTCTGGCTGTTGTTGAGGAAGGAGGCGTTGTCCAGGCCGGCGAGGAGTGTCTCGACGTTCCCGTCCTCGAGGAAGATCGCAGCCGACTTGCCGCCCAGTTCGAGGGTGACCCGGCGGATCAGTCGTCCGCACTCCTGGCCGATGGCCCGGCCGGCCTCGGTGGACCCGGTGAAGGCGATCTTGTCGACCAGCGGGTGGGACACGAGCGCGGCGCCGGCATCACGGTCACCGAGCACGATGTTCAGCACGCCTGCGGGCAGCCCGGCCTCCTGGGCGGCGTCGGCGAAGACGTAGGAGTCGAGCGCGGTCTCCGGCGAGGGCTTCAGCACCACCGTGCACCCGGCGGCCAGCGCGGGTGCGATCTTGAACATGGCCAGCGCCTGCGGGAAGTTCCACGGTGTGATCGCACCGACGACGCCGACCGGTTCGCGGTGGACGATCGTCGAGCCGGCCATGCTCGGTCGCGCCTCCTCCAGCGGAAGGCTCTCGACGACGTCGGCGTAGATCCGCAGGAGGACGGCGGGCGCCCCGCCGTTCAGCATCTGCGAGAGCCCGATCGGCATTCCGTTCTCGCGGCTGACCAGGGTCGAGGTGTCCCCGGCGCGCTTTTCGAGCGCGTCCGCGAACCTGCGCAGCACCTCGGCACGTTCGGCCGCGGTGGTACGACCCCACGGGCCTTCGTCCAGTGCGCGCCGGGCGGCGCGGACGGCGGCGTCGATGTCCGCTTCCGTGCCCAGCGCGGCCACACCGATGCGCTCACCCGTGGCGGCCTCGATCTGCTCCTGCACGCGGTCGCCGCTCGGGGCGGCCCATTCTCCGTCGATGAAGAAGCGCTTCCGGTCGAGGTCGCTGGGGCGCTGGGTGGTGAGGGACATGGCTTCTCCTGCCTGTCACAAGACGGACATCGCCTGTAAACAAAGGATGTTGGCCGGAGCCGGAGTTGACGAGGCCGGGAATGTTCGCCCGGTGATTCATCTGGTGCATGAAGGTGTGCGCAGCCCCACGGGCCCGGCGTGCTGCACCACCGGTACGCCGGTGCGGGTGTCAGCCGGCTCGCTGCAGGATGGCCTTGGCCCGTGCGAGGACCGGGGCGTCCACCATGTGTCCGTCCACGCGGGCAGCGCTGCTCCCGGTGGCGGACGCGACGACACGGCGGGCCCAGCGGACCGCCTCCTCGTCGGGCCGGAACGCGGCGTGGGTGGGCTCCACCTGCTTGGGGTGGACGAGGAGCTTCGCCGTGAAGCCGGTCTCCTTCGCCCGTCTCAGATCCCCGTCAAGGGCCTCGGCGTCGTCCAGCGCCGTGGTCACCCCGTCGACGGGGCCTGGCAGCGCAGCCGCCCTCGATGCGAGTACCAGGGACGACCGGGCGTGGAGCATCGCGCTCCACCCGGGGTCGGCGCCCAGGTCGAGTGCGTAGTCGAGGTGCCCGAAGGCCAGGCGGGCGACCGCAGGGGTGCGGGCGATGTCATGGACGCGGACCATGCCGACCGCCGACTCGATCAAGGCGATCACCGGTACGCCGGCCCACTCGGCGGCAGCCGTCGACGACTCCGGCGAGTCGGTTTTCGGAACCATGACCGCCACGAGGCCGGGAATGTCGGCAAGGGCGTCCAGGTCGGTGCCGTACAGCGGGCTCGACGGGTCGTTGATCCGCACGCATGCACGACCGCCGTGCGAGAGCCACTCGACCGCTGCTGCGCGCGCGCTGTCCTTGCGGTCTCCCGCGACCGCGTCCTCGAGGTCGATCACCACCAGATCTGCGCCCGAGTCGACCGCCTTGTCGAAGCGCGCCGGTTGATCGCCGGGCACGAAGAGAAACGACCTCGCCGCTTGTACGACGTTGTTCCGATGCGTGTGCGGCATGCTGACCACCCGCACCTAACGGCGGCTGTCCGTGAGCTCTGCCGACGGCAGTGCTCCGAACTCGGCAAGTACGGCATCGGTGTGTTCGCCGACTTCCGGAACCCGGCCCATGACCGGCTTCGCGCCCACGAACGTCGCCGGCGGAATGAGCGCTCGTAGCGTCCCGGCCGGTGAGTCGTACTCCAGCCACCGTCCTCGAGCCTTGAGCTGCGGATGATGCGCCAGGCCGGCCATGTCCCTCAGCAGGGCGTTCGCGATACCCGCGGTCTCGAGCCGCTGTGCGACCTCCTCGGCAGTGCTGTCACCGAAGGCCCGCTCGATCTCGGCCTGCAGCTGCGCGCTGTGCTCCACTCGCGCGGAGTTCCGGACGAATCTCGGGTCGACGGCGAGGGTCGGCTCGCCGAGGATCCGCTCACAGAACATGGCCCACTCGCGCTCGTTCTGGAGCCCGAGGAAGACCTGCTCGCCGTCCCCGCAACGGAACGGCCCGTACGGAGCGATGGCCGCGTGTCGCGCCCCGGTCCGCGCGGGCGGCGTGCCGCCGTACAGGGCGTAGTTGAGCGGATAGCCCATCCATTCGGCGAGCGCCTCCAGCATCGAGATCTCGATCGTGACGCCCTCATCGGTCCGACCGCGCTGGATGAGTGCGGAGAGGATGCCGCTGTACGCGTACATGCCCGAGGCGATGTCCGCGATGGAGATGCCGACCTTCGAGGGCTCGTCCCGGGTGCCGGTGATGGAGACCAGGCCGGCCTCGCACTGGACGAGCAGGTCGTACGCCTTCTTGTCGGCATAGGGTCCGTCGCCGCCGTAGCCGGAGATCGAGACGTGGATGAGGCGGGGGTTGACGGCTCGGAGCGCATCGGCGCCGAGCCCGAGCCGCTCGGCCGCGCCAGGGGCGAGATTCTGGACGAAGACGTCGGCCCGGCTCACCAGGGCCGCAACGGCCGACCTGCCGTGGTCGCTCTTCAGGTCGAGCGCCACTGACTCCTTCGACCGGTTGAGCCAGACGAAGTGGCTCGCCAGCCCGTGGACGGTTTCGTCGTAGCCGCGGGCGAAATCGCCGGCGCCGGGACGCTCGATCTTGATCACTCGGGCTCCGAGATCAGCCAGCTGACGCGTCGCGAACGGCGCGGCGACGGCCTGCTCGAGGGAGACGACGAGGAGTCCGTCGAGGGGGTTCATGCCGAATTCCTTCGTTTGTCGTCAGACACGTCAGAGACGGGTCCGGGCGGCGAGCAGGGAGGGGGTTTCCAACTCCTTTGTGAAGTACAGGCGTTCCGCGGCGAACTCGGGGTCGCGTGACATCCGCCGGAAGACTTCGAGGTCCTGGTCGAGCTTGACCGGATCGGCGGAGTGGAAGAGCAGTCGCTTGTTCGCGGAGGCCCGCGGGCTCGCCCTCTCCAGGAAGGCGCGGCGACGCAGGTCGGCGTAGACGTCGAGGACGCCCTCATCGGCGCGTTGCTGGATCACCGCGCCGAGTGCCTCGTTCAGGACGTAGGAGTCGAACAGTCCCATCGTCAGTCCGAGGCCGCCGGTCGGATTGGTGGCGTGCGCCGCGTCGCCGGCGAGCAGTACCCGGCCCGCGCGGTAGGCGGACGCGCTGCGCTGATGCATCCGGTACGGCGAGAGCGCGACCAGCTCCGTGTGTGGGGCGATGTCCTCCCCGAACACGCCGGCGAGGAATTTCGGGAGCCGCTCGGCCGCGGACTCGGCGGGCAGCGCGTCATCCTCCATGTAGGTGTAGCGCCACAGGCCGTGGTCACCCGACTCGTCGATCTTGGCGATGATCGCGCCGTAGACGTCGTCGACATAGAACGTCGACTGCGCCCAGCCCGGGCGGGCGTCGGGGAAGCGCACGTTCGTCGCGACGAACCGCTCGGGCCATGTCATGCCGTCGAAACCGAGCCCGGCCTCGACACGAACCCTGGAGCCGGCGCCGTCGGCTCCGACGAGCCAGGGGGCGCGCAGGACCTTGCCGCCGCTCTCGGTGCGGACGGTGACCTCGACCCCGTCGCTGTCCTGGGTGACCGCGGTGACCTCGTGGTCCCAGAGCACGCGGGCGTTCTCGAACGTCTCCAAGTGCCGCAGGATCACTTGGGCCAGCGCTCCCTGCCCCAAGTGCAGGTTGTAGGGCCGCCGCACCCTGCCCTCGAGCGCGTGCAGTCCGTACGCGATGATCTCGCCGGTCCGACGCACCCGGTAGGCATAGTCCTGCTTCAGGAACCCGGCCCGAAGCGCGTCGTCGAGGACACCCAGACGAGCCAGACCATCGAGTGTGGCCCAGTGGTAGACCATCGCCCGTGGCGCGTCCTGCAGGGCCGACGCACGCTCGACCACGGTGACGACGACGCCCTGCTGCGCCAGGCCGAGTGCGTTGAGGAGCCCGGTCGGCCCGGCCCCTGCGACGATCACCTGTTGTTCCTCTGCCACCTGTCCTCCAGCTCTGGAAGCCACCGGCCGCTACGGACCGCGAGCCTCACGTCACCTTGCTGGAGAGGCAGCCATTGGTCCAATGTTGGTTGTTCGGCGCTTCGATACACTCCGCGCATGGATCTGCGGAACATCAGGTACTTCCTCGCCGTGGCGGACGCCGGATCCATCACCGAGGCGGCGAAGGCACTGCACCTCTCCCAGCCGCCGCTCAGTACGGCCATGGCGAAGCTCGAATCGGAGCTCGGCGTGCCCTTGCTGAACCGGTTGCCGCGCGGCGTCACCCTGACTCCGGCCGGTCGTTACCTGCAGGCCGCAGGCCGACGGCTCATCGCCGAGGAGCAGCGGCTGTCCGCGACCTTGCGGGCGATGGGTGAAGGGCTCGAAGGGGAACTGCGGGTCGGAGCCGAGCCCATGGGGCTGTGGCGGGTCGTGAGCACACGCGTCGCATCGTTCCTTTCCGCGCACCCTCGGGTGTCACTCGAACTGATGGACGCACCACCGCGGGTTCAGCTCGAGAACCTCGCCAACGGCTACCTGGACCTCGCCGTGATTCCCGTTCTGCCCCAGGAGCCGTTGCAGCCCATCGGCGACGTCGCTTTCACCGTCGACGTCGTCGCGACGCTGCCGCTGACGCTGATCGCGCCGCAAAGCTGGAATCTCGGTGCCTCGGAGCCCCTTTCCCTTGTCGGCCTGAGGGACCAGACGTGGATCCTGCCCAGAAGGCTGCCAGGCGCCCGAAGCCTTTCGCGGCTCATCGACGACCGCTTCACCTCCGTGGGCGGGAGTCCCACGAAGATCATCCCCGTCCCGACGGTGCAGACCGCGGTGACACTGGTCGCGGCGGGTCTCGGCGTATCGGTGATGAGCGACGAGATGGCCGCGCACCACCCCGGCGTGGACCGGGTCCCCGTCGCCGGGGGCTGGCCCGACCTGCCTCTGGGCCTTGTGCGAAGGCAGGACGGGATCGTGACACCCGTCGCCGGGAGGTTCGCCGGGCTCTTCGGAGTGGACGAGAACGGGGAGTCGGCCGACTGAGCCGCCCCTTTCTCCGACAGGGACGCCGCCGTCGAACAGCTTGACCAAGAGGGCGCGTACGCGTCTGTCCCTCCCGGCCTCTCATGCATCTGACGCATAGGACTCCTCAACAACCCGCCAGTTCCCCTCGCACAGGGCGCCTCGCACGATGGACGCACAGGGATCACTGGCCAGAAGGGACCTCGTCCTCGAATGCCAGTCATGAATCCCGTGATGAAGACACACAAGGAACCAGGGAAGCGAGTCCCGATGACGTTGCCCCAGGAACTCTCCACAGAGCAGCGTGCCCGCGAGGACGACCTCGTCCAGCGCGTGCTGCGCTCGTTCGACGACTGCGAGAATCCCCGGCTCGACCACGTCCTGCGCTCGCTCGTCCGGCATCTGCACGCCTTTCTGCGCGAGGTCCGGCTCACCGAGGCGGAGTGGAAGACGGGCATCGACTTCCTCACCGAGGCAGGCCACATCACCGACGACAGGCGGCAGGAGTTCATCCTGCTCTCCGACGTGCTGGGCGTCTCGATGCAGACGATCGCCATGAACAACGAGGTGTACGGCGACGCCACGGAGGCCACCGTTTTCGGGCCCTTCTTCGTCGACGGCTCGCCACGCGTCGACAACGGCGGCGACATCGCCTTCGGCGCCCAGGGGCAGCCGTGCTGGGTCGAGGGAACCGTCACCGACTCCGAGGGCAAACCTGTGCCCGGCGCGCGCATCGACGTATGGGAGGCCGACGACGACGGCCTCTACGACGTGCAGTACGACGACGACCGGGTGGCCGCGCGGGCCCATCTCCTCACTGACGAGGACGGCGGCTACCGCTTCTGGGCGATCACGCCCACGCCGTACCCGATCCCGCACGACGGCCCCGTCGGCCGACTGCTCGCCGCTGCCGGCCGGTCGCCCATGCGCGCCTCGCACCTGCATTTCATGGTGACCGCGCCGGGCACCCGCCGACTGGTGACGCACATCTTCGTGCGCGGCGACGAGCTGCTCGGCACGGACGCCGTCTTCGGCGTGAAGGAGTCACTGGTCAAGGACTTCGTGCAGCAACCCGCGGGCACCCCGACCCCCGACGACCGCCCGCTGGACCATGACTGGGCGCGCGTCAGGTTCGACATCGTGCTGGCGCCCTGTGCCTCGCCAACCGGCACTCCGGCGAGCGCGACGCCATCCCCGCGGTCTGCGGCGCCATGGACCTCGCGATCGGAGCCAAGGGCGTCTACGTCATGACGACCCTCCGAGCACCTGGGCCGCCCATACGCCTGCTTCGGTGCGCGAGCGGAAGCCGAGCTTGTGAAGAATGTGTTCGACGTGGACCTCGACTGTTCTCGGGGAAAGTACAAGCCTTGCGGCAATGGCCCGATTGCTGAGACCCTCCACCAGCAGTGACGCGACCTCCCTCTCCCTTCGAGTGAGCAGATCGAGCTCGGCCACTGCGCCTGCCTGGTCCTCCGGTGCGCCGGCGGCACCGCCGAGTGCGAGGCTCATGCGCCTGGCTGGCTCCAGGCGCCGCCCCATCTCGTGGATGCGTTGGAACGCACCTTCTCCCAGCCGGTCTCGTACGGCGCGCTCAATGGCTTCGTACCGCGAGACCAGCACGGGCCCGAAGGCCTTGAGTCCGGTGTCGAGCAGGGTCCACATGGCTGCGACGACCCCGAGCAGTTCTGCCGCCCTCCTAGGGTCGCCGTTGTCCAGGGCGATGCCGGCCATCAGGTTGATGACGAGCGCCGTGCCGAGGTCGTCCCGGAAGTCGTGTTTGAGCTCGAGGCTCTGCTTGGCCAGCTCATTCGCGACGTCCAAGGACTGACGCGTCCAGGCGTCGAACGCCAGCACCCACAGAGCGTAGGAGCGCACCCACGTCTCGCCCAGGCTCTCGCTGAGGCTGACGACTTCCTGGCAGGCGTCCGACGCCCCCTGATGGTCTCCCAGCACACTCTTGACCATCCCGAGCAGGAAGAGGGTTATGAGCTGCCCCTCTGCGTCCGACAGGTCCGTGTGACCTCTGTATGCCGCCTCCAAGGCTTCCTGGGCGGCGTCGAGATCCCCTGCGGTCAGGGCGGTTTGCCCTCTCCATGTGGCCGTGTGCGCAGCCAGCCTCCGGTCCTCGGTCGAGCGCGCGATCTCGTCGGCCTCTCTCAGGAAGCTCTGGGCCCTGGGCAGTTCCCCGTGCATGGCCATGACCGCCGCCGCTATCCAGAGCGCGTTGCCGCGTTCGACGGATTCGGTCGTGTCCGCGGCAAGTGCCCTCTCCAGCCAACGTCGGCCCTCACGGAGATGGCCGGTGATCCAGTAGAAGCGAAGGCTTGATGCGAACTCCAACACCTCACGGGAGCGACCCGGGTCCCGGGAGAGATCGTTGAAGGCCAGCTCGAGGTTACTGAAATCGGATTCCAACCGCTGCACAGCATCGGCCTGGCCAGGGCCGAAGAAATTACTCGCGGTGTGCGTCGCCCACGCCCGGTAGTACGCCACGTGCGCACTCCGAGCGTGGACGAGGTCCTCACTCCCCTGGGCGCGCTCCAGGGCGAAATCGCGCAGCGTCTCCAGGAGCCGGTAGCGCATGTCTCCCCGCGTCAGTTCAGGGAGGAGGATCGACTTGGAGACCAAGCCGTCGAGTGCGTCGATGAGCTTGGCGCCTTCCAGGGGCGGAAAACCGCCCACGGCTTGGATCGCCGCAAGATCGGGGCTGCCGCTGAATGCGGCCATCCTCGCCCAGAGCAGCTGCTCGTCCCGGGAACAGAGGTCGTAGCTCCACCGCACCAGCGCGTCGAGCGAGTGGTGGTGCGGACTCGCGGTGGGGTCGCCCCGGTTCAGGAGCGCGAATCGGTCGTTGATGCGGTCCAGCAGCTCCTTCACCGGCAGGGACCGCAGTCGCGCGGCGGCGAGTTCGATGGCCAGCGGCATGCCGTCCAGGCGAGCGACCAGTTTCGCCACTGCCGACGTCTCGTACTCGGTGATCTCGAACTGATCGTTGACGGCCTTGGCGCGGGCTTCGAGCATGGCCACGGCCGGATAGTCGCGCAGCTCACCCACGGTGACGTCCCGCTCCTGGGGAGGAACGGGCAGGGGGCGGACGACGATCACACGCTCATCCCTGATCCTCAGCGGCTCTCTGCTGGTGGTCAACACCCGCAGCTCGCTGGAGGCGGCGAGGAGTGCGGTCACGAGTCGTCGGCATCCCGGGAGGACGTGCTCGCAGTTGTCCAGAACCAGGAGCATCGAGCGGCCCGCCACATGACGGCGGAGTTGTTCCTCGGCTTCCATGGTCGGTACGGCACTCAGCCCGAGGTTCGTCGCCACCGTTTCGGCGATGGTGTCCGAGCTCCGTTGAGCACCCAGCTCGACGAACCACGTCCCCTCTGTGAAAGCTCGTTCGAGTGTGGTCGCCATCGCGGCAGCCAACGAGGTCTTGCCCACCCCGCCGGGACCGGTGAGCGTCACGAGGCGGTGGGAAGAGAACAGCTGGCGGGCAGCGGCCACCTCACCCTCACGTCCGAACAGATGGGTCGAAGGGGATGCCGGCGGTCGAAAGGTGGCTGCGTGCCTGCTCATGGGGGTCATTCTGGGCCGACGTTCCCCACGGGCAAACCCATCTGCACGCACCGACTGCCGCCCGCCCCTCTGCCGGACGGGCGGGACGCGAGAGTGTCCGGGGCCACTCACGCCGGCGGCGGGTCCGGCCCGACCAGTTCGATCAGGCGGTCCTGGTTGCCGTGAGCGCTCCCGTCACGGTTTCTTTGCCTGCCGGTCGGCCTGACTGCGAGGGAGGCGTCGAGCCTCTGGCGACGAACTTCAGAAAGCGCCTCGCGGCCAGGCCGCTCGGCCCGCACCGCCGGGTGACCGCGCCGTAGTGCCGGAAGGCGGTCGGGTCACTGAACGGGATGCCGCGGATCGTGGGTCCCGGAGTGTGCCCCGTTCTTGGTGCGGGCACGACAGCCACACCCATTCCCGCCGCCACCAGAGCATGGAGGGTGGAGAGCTCGGTCACCTCGATCTCGACACGGGGACTGAACCCTGCTTCACGGCACAGGCGGTCCGTGACGTGACGCAGACCGAACCCGGCCCTGAGAGCGACCATCGGCTCGTGCACAAGGTCGGCGATCGCCACCTGGTCGCGGCCCTCGAACACGTGACCCGGCGGAACACCGAGGCACAGCGGCTCGCGCCCGAGCGGGATCCAGTCCAGATCGTCCGCGACCGGTTCGGGAGCCACGAAGCCGATGTCGATGTTCCCTCGACGTACGTCGTCGATCACGGCGTCACAGGCGCCACCGCGCAGCTCGAATGACGTGCTCGGGGCGAGCTTGCGATAGCGGTTCAAGAGGTCGGGCACCAGCCATCCACCGAACGAGTGCAGGAATCCGAGCGATACCGAGCCTCGCTCCGGATCGACCAGAGTGACGATCCGCTCCTCTCCCCTGTCGAGCTCGCTCATGGCCCGTAGAGCGTGGGCCTGGAAGATCTCCCCGTACTTGTTGAGCCGCAGCCCGCTGTGATGACGGTCGAAAAGCTTCACGCCCAGCTTGCGCTCGAGCCGGGCCAAGGCTCGCGACAGGGTGGGCTGGCTGACGTTCAAGCGCAGCGAGGCATCCGTCATGTGCTCGGTCTCGGCCAGGGTCGTGAACCACTCGAGCTCGCGCAGTTCCATGGTCACTCCCCGCCGCCGGCGCGTCGGGCGGCCCACGGCAGTCCGGCGAGCAACGTCCGGCGAACGAAACGTCCATGACGAAGACCCGGTTTCCCACGGCTTTCGGCGTCCCGACCGGTCATCGTGGTCACCTCTTTTCCGCATGAGGGCAGGTAGATGAGGCTCCACCCTCCGCCTTCCGCCCGCCCCCCACATTCGGACGAACACGTATCCGCTACGTAGTTCCGGGGCCTACGTGTCTGCAGCGGCTCCTTGGATTCAGGGGAGCGGGACGGCATTGCAGCTGTTGGGGCCGGTCAGCGGTACGCCGCCTGGCCGGTCAGGGCCTGGCCGATGACGAGGGTGTGGATCTCGCTGGTGCCCTCGTAGGTGAGGACGGATTCCAGGTTGTTGGCGTGGCGCAGCGGCGAGTACTCCAGGGAGATGCCGTTGGCGCCCAGGACGGTACGGCATTCGCGGGCGATGGCGATGGCCTCGCGGACGTTGTTGAGTTTGCCGACGCTGATCTGCTCGGGGCGGATGCGGCCCAGGTCCTTCAGCCGGCCGAGGTGCAGGGCGAGCAGTGCGGCGCTGCCCAGGGAGACGCTCATGTCGGCGAGCTTCTTCTGGGTGAGTTGGAAGCCGCTGATGGGCCTGCCGAACTGGACGCGCGCGTCGGCGTAGTCGAGGGCCGTCCGGATCGAGTCGCGGGCTGCGCCGACCGCGCCGAAGAGGATGCCGAAGCGGGCCTCGTTCAGGCAGGACAGCGGCCCGCGCAAGCCTGCCGCGAGGGGCAGCCGCGCCGAGTCGGGCAGCCGTACGTTGTCGAAGTACAGCTCCGAGGTGACGGACGCCCGCAGCGACATCTTCTGCTTGATGTCCTGGGTGGTGAAGCCCGGGGTGCCGCGCGGTACGAGGAAGCCGCGGATGCCGTCCTCGGTCTGCGCCCAGACGGTGGCCACGTCGGCGATGCCGCCGTTGGTGATCCACATCTTGGAGCCGTTGAGGACCCAGTCGTCCCCGTCGCGGACGGCCCGGGTGCGCATGTCCGAGGGGTTGCTGCCGAAGTCGGGTTCGGTCAGTCCGAAGCAGCCGATCGCCTCACCGGCGGCGAGCCGGGGCAGCCACTCGAGCTTCTGCTCCTCCGAGCCCCACTTCCAGATGGAGAACATCGACAGCGAGCCCTGTACGGAGACGAAGCTGCGGAAGCCGGAGTCGGCAGCCTCCAGCTCCAGACAGGCCAGTCCGTACGAGACGGCGTTGGTGCCGGCGCAGCCGTACCCGTCGAGGTGCATGCCGAGCACGCCCAACTTGCCGAGTTCCGGGGCGAGTTCGCGGGCGAAGTGGGCGTTCTCGAACCACTCGCCGATGTGCGGGCGCACGCGGTCGGCGAGGAACTTGGCGACGGTCGCCTGGATCTCGCGCTCCTCGTCGGTGAGGACGGAGGCGAGGTCGATCAGGTCGAGGGGGTCCTTCATCGGCTTGGCGCCGCTCATCGTGTGCTCCTGGGGGCGGTGTTGGTCGGTCGGGGATGGCGGGGAGGGCGGGTCATGAGTCCAGCCAGGCGGTGAGGTCCTCGGTGTGCTCGCCGAGCCGGGGTGGACGGCGTTCGTAGCGGGGCGGGGTGCTGGACAGGCCGATCGGGTTGGCCACCAGGTCCATCGGCCCGCCGTCCGGTCCGGTCACGGTGGCGCGCGGGCCGAGGCCCAGGCGTTCGGCCAGGTCGAAAGCCTGGGCCAGATCGTTCACGGGACCGCAGGGCACACCCAGCGGGGTGAGGCGGTCGAACCAGTCGGTCGCGGTCCGCGCCGACAGCAACCGCCCCAGCCACTCGGCGAGTTCGTCCACATGTGTCACCCGGTCGGTGTTGGTCGCGAAACGGGGATCCTCGGCCAGGGCCGGTGCCTCGAGCCCCTGGCACAGGGCGCGGAACTGCCGGTCGTTTCCGACGGCCAGCACCATCGGCCGGTCCTTCGTCGGGAAGACCTCGTACGGCGCGATCGAGGGATGGCGGTTGCCCAGGATGCCCGGCACCTGACCGGCCAGGGTGTAGCCGCCGGACTGGTTGACCAGGCTGGACAGCAGACAGGACAGGAGATCGACCTGGACGTGCTGCCCTTCCCCGGTGGCCTCGCGGTGGCGCAGGGCGGCCAGGACGCCGATCGTCGCGTGCAGTCCGGTGAGGACGTCCACGAGAGCCACACCCGTCTTCACCGGCTGCCCGGGCACCGGCCCGGTGACGCTCATCAGGCCGCCGACCGCCTGGATCAGCAGGTCGTAGCCGGGCAGAGCGGCCCCCGCCCCGGCGCCGAAGCCGGTGACTGAGCAGTACACGAGGCCGGGGTTGAGCTCGCGGGCCCGGTCGTGGCCGAGCCCGTACTTGTCCATGGTCCCGGGCCGGAAGTTCTCGAAGAGCACGTCGGCGCGACGTACCAACTCGGTCGCCCTGCGCAGGTCCCGCTCGTCGCGCAGGTCGAGGCCGAGGGAGCGCTTGTTGCGGTTGACCGACAGGTAGTAGGTGGCTTCGCCGTGGGCGTGCGGCGGACCCCAGGCCCGCGTGTCGTCCCCGGCGACCGGATGTTCGACCTTGATCACATCGGCGCCGAGGTCGGCCAGGAGCATCGTGGCGTACGGGGCGGCCAGGACACGCCCGAAGTCAGCGATCAGCACACCGGTCAGGGGCCCGCCGGTTGCCGCGGTCACTGTTCCCGCCACTGTGACGGGCGTACGTACACCGTCTTGGTGCGGGTGAAGAACTCGCGTGCCGCGCGCCCCTGTTCCCTGGGACCGTACGCGCTCTGCTTCGCTCCGCCGAAGGGGACGTGCGGATCGGCCCCGGCCGTCTCGGAGTTGATGTGGAGGACGCCGACGTCCACCTGTTCGATGGCGGCGGCCACGGCCCGCAGGTCGTCGGTGAAGACGGCCGCCGAAAGCCCGTAGTCGCTGTCGTCGGCCAGGGTGAACGCCTCCTGGATGTCGCGGGCCCGGCGGACGCAGAGCACCGGGCCGAACAGTTCCTCCCGCCACAGCGGGTCGTCTCCCGCCAGTTCGACCACGGTGGGCGGCAGGAAGGCCCCCGTCATACGGTCGTCGTCGTACGGTCGGCCGCCCGTCAGGAGGTCGACGCCCGCGCGTGCGGTCCCGGCATCCATGGCCCGCTGGATGTCGTCCCGGGCCTTGAGCGAGACCACAGGGCCCATTTCGGTGCCCTCCTCCAGGGGGTCGCCGACGCGCAGGGCCGCGGCCCGCTTGGTGAGCAGGGCCAGGAACTCGTCGGCGACCGGCTCCTGAACGACGAGCCGGGAGGTGGCGGTGCACTTCTGGCCCGCAGAACGGAAGGCTCCGGCGAGTACCTCACCCGCTGCCAGTTCCAGGTCGGCGTCGGACAGGACGACGGCCGCGTTCTTGCCGCCCATCTCGGTCTGGACGGGGCGGGCCAGCCGGCCGCAGGCCGCGATCAGACTCCGGCCGACGGAGGTCGACCCGGTGAACGTCACCGCGTCCACCCCCGGGTGCTCGACGAGCCGGCCGCCCAGGGCGCCGTCGCCGATCAGCAGCGACAGCACTCCCTCGGGAAGCCCGGCCTCGACCAGGGCTTCGGCCAGTCGTACCGCCAGCAGTGGCACCAGGGCGGCGGGCTTCCACACCACCACGTTGCCGTAGCTGAGGGCAGGGGCGATCTTCCACGCCGGGATGGCGAGGGGGAAGTTGAAGGGGGTGACGACGGCGATGACACCCACCGGGCGGTGGATCACGTGGATCTGCTCACCGGTCCGTGGCGAGGCGAACACTTCGCCGGCCGGGCGCGACGCCTCGCTCGCGTGGTAGCGCAGGATCTCGGCGGCGCGCCGCACCTCGCCGATGCCCTCGGCCCGGGTCTTGCCCTCCTCCCACGACAGTTCCTCGCCCCACGGCTCGGCGTGTGCGTCGAGGATGTCGGCGGCCCGGTCCAGGATCCGGGCGCGCAGGTGATGGGGGGTGGCCGCCCAGCGGGGGAAGGCGTCCCGTGCGGCGTCTACCGCCTGGTCGAGGTCGCGGTCCTGGGCGAGTCGTCCGGTGGCCACGGTCTCGTGGGGACGCGCCGGGCTGACGTCGACCAGTTCGTCGCCGTCCCCGGTTCGCCACTCCCCCGCGATCAGGTGGCGCAGGGACCGGGCGGACCGGGACAGTCCGCCCGCTGTCGTGCTGCTGCCCGCGTTCTGTGGCATCGGCCTTCCCTTCTCCTACGTCCGTCTCCGCCGCGTGGGCGCCTCGGGCTCGTGAGTGTCGTCATTCTCGGGACCTGATGGCGGCGCCGCACTCGACGAGATGTCCTGTGTCCTGCCACCAGAGCACTCCGTTCCGTCCATGGCTGTGGGATCGCGGCGGTGCTTGGCTCGGCGTTCCCATCCCCGCACACCCCGGAGGACGCTTCATGTCCGGTGTTTCCCAGCCGGTCGGCGGTCCCGATCTCGCGCAGGTGCGACGCGTCGTGAGTGAGATCCCGGGCCCGCGTTCCCGTGAACTGCTGGCCCGTCAGCGCAGCCTGGTGCCGGCCGGAGTCGGCGCGACCCTGCCCGTGTTCGTCGAGGCGGCCGGAGGCGGGGTGATCGTCGACGTGGACGGCAACTCCTTCATCGACTTCGGCAGCGGCATCGCGGTGACCACGGTCGGCAACTCCGCCCCGGCGGTGGCGGAGCGGGCGGCCGCGCAGCTGCGCCGGTTCACGCACACGTGTTTCCTCGTCAACCCGTACGAGTCGTATCTGGATGTGTGCGAGAAGCTGAACGAGCTGGCGCCCGTCCCCGGTGAGAAGCGCACGATCCTGGTGAACTCCGGCGCCGAGGCGGTGGAGAACGCCGTCAAGATCGCCCGCGCCGCCACCGGCCGCCCCGGCATCGTCGTCTTCGACCACGCCTTCCACGGACGCACGTTGCTCACCATGAGCCTGACCGCCAAGAACAAGCCGTACAAGCAGGGCTTCGGACCGTTCGCACCCGAGGTCCACCGGGCGCCGATGGCCTACCCCTACCGCTGGCCCACCGGACCCGCCCGGTGCGCCGAGGATGCGGCGTACGCGCTCGCGGATCTGCTCGACCGTCAGGTGGGTGCGGAGAACGTGGCCGCTGTCCTGATCGAGCCGATCCAGGGCGAGGGTGGCTTCGTCGTCCCGGCTCCGGGTTTTCTGAGCAGCGTCGCCAATATCTGCCGGGCGCGGGGCATCCTGCTGATCGTGGACGAGATCCAGTCCGGCATCGCGCGCACCGGCCGGATGTTCGCCTGCGAGCACGAGGGCATCCGGCCCGATCTGATCACGACCGCCAAGGGACTCGCCGGCGGGCTGCCGCTGGGTGCGGTGACCGGCCGCGCCGAGCTCATGGACGCGGCCCCGGCGGGCGGCCTGGGCGGGACGTTCAGCGGCAACCCGGTGGCCTGTGAGGCGGCGCTCGGTGTCTTCGAGGAGATCGAGGCGCATGACCTGCTGGGACGGGCCCGGGAGATCGGCGACATCATGCTGGGCCGCCTGGGCGAGCTCGCCGACGCGTATGACGTGATCGGTGACGTCCGGGGCAGGGGTGCCATGATCGCGATCGAACTCGTGGAGCCTGAGGGTGACCGGGTGCCCGCTCCCGACCTCGCCGCCCGTGTGGCCAGGCGCTGCCACGAGGACGGGCTGCTGGTCCTGACGGCGGGCAGTTACGGCAATGTGCTGCGGTTCCTGCCGCCTCTGTCGATCTCGGACGCCCTGCTGGAGGAGGGGTTGACGGTGTTGGCAGAGGCCATCGCCAAGGAGCCGGCCGCGATCGTGTGACGCTGCGTCAGCCGGTGCGGTCGCTGCCGCCGGGCTCCTGCCAGGCGGACGACGCCAGCAGGAGTTCGGCGCGCACGTGCGCCGAGTCGAGGTCCGCGCCGAGCAGTACGCGCACCCGCTCGATGCGGCTGCGCAGGGTGTGCCGGTGCACGCCGAGAGCCGTAGAGGCGGCCTCCCACTGGCCGTGGTGCTCCAGGAAGGCGCGCAGCGTGGGGAGCAGGTGGGTGCCGTGTGCGGTGTCGTGTGCGGCGAGCGGGGCCAGCTGGGTCTCGGCCAGTGTCGCGAGGATCTTCCTCGTCTGAGGGGTGGCGGCGAGGAGTTGGCCGGCCAGGGACTCGAACGGCACCACGGCCTGGCCGCCGCGGGCCTGGGCCACCGAAGCGGCGTTCAAGGCCTCGGTCAGGGCCGCGGGCCCGTCGGTGAGATCGTGTACGGCGCTCAAGCCGGCCCAGGTGGACGACCTCAGCCGCGCACGCGCGCCGTCCATGGCCGTCTGTGCCGTGGCCGCGTGACCGGCCGGCAACAGCACCGCCGCGCATGCGGCGTGCACACGGCCGAACAGGGGCAGGCCACGCTCGGCCAGCTCATCCCCCAGGGCCTGAAGGCACTGGCGTGGGCTGCCGCCGCGCAGGGCGAGAACACGGATGCCGTCACGGACGGGGAAACCCGCCTCGGTCAGATGGTCCCGAGCCAGGGATGCGCCGACGGTACCGTCCAGCAGCAACCGCAGGAACAGGCCGTTGACACGGTTCTGTTCGTCGCGCAGTCGCAGGGGTTTCTCCGCCTCCAGTGCGACCAACGATGCCGCGTGCCCGAGCAGGAGGTGGTCGACCGGCGTGAGAGCCCGCTCGGCCGCCACGACCAGACGGCCGTGGACACGCGGTCCCACCCGGACCTGATGCACGGCCGTCACACCGTCCTGGCTGCTGCTCACCGCTGCCGACGTCTGCTCCGCGGAGCCGAGCCCGGCGAGCACGGTGGCCCCGGAGGCTGCGCCATGGGGCGGATGAGCCGCGCGCACCCTGCTGTCGTGGTCCAGGAAAACCACCGACGTGCGGGTGGAGACGGCGAGTTCCCGCACCACCGCCTGGGCCCCGCCGCGCAGCGCGGCCCGGGTCATCCGCGGCTGGATGCGTGACGCCTGGACGACGCCCTCGTACTGCTGCTGAGCCAGACGTTCCATGACCACCTTGGTGACGGCCACGAACGGTGTGGGCAGGGGCACCTCCACCAGCGGCAGGCCGGCCTCCTCGGCCGCGCCGACGAGCGCCTCGGGCACCTGCTCGTGCGACAGACCGACCCCGAAGCCCAGAGCGGCCACCCCGGCTTTCGTGAGCCGGGTGACGTAGTCCGTGCAGGCTCCGGTGTCCGACGGCAGGCGGAGCCCGGTGGTGAGCACCAGCTCACCACCGGTCAACCACGGTGCGGGGTCGGCGAGTTCGATGCTGTGCGCCCAGACCACGTCCCGCTCCAGGCCGCCGCGGCCTGCCAGCAACGTGAGACGCAGATCCTGGCGATGCATCAGCCAGGCAAGCGGTACGCCCACCATCCTCACCGCCCATGACATTCAGAAATAGAGGTAACGCGTGCGGAGCCGGTCGGTCAGCGCTCCACCGCGAAGGTGAAGTCGTACGCACTTCCCTTGGCGTCGCGGGCGTGCAGATGCATCTGCCCGCGCGCCGTGCGCCACTTCCCGGTTCCGCCGGTGACGGCGAGCGTGGAGTCGGCCGCGTCGTAGAACGGGCCCTGGACGACGATCGATCCACCGTGCAGGGTCGTCGTCCAACTGCACTCCCACGCGACGCCGACCTCGGTGCGGACGCAGGAGCCCTGGTCGCTGCCCACCATCGTTGCGGCCGTGTCGTAGACGGGGTTGGCGAAGGCCAGCGTGTCCCCGATGCTGTCGCCGTGCGGGCCGAGGTCGACGACCGTGTCGGTGTCGGCGTGCTCGGTCAGCGTGAAGACGGCGGGACCGGAGCGGTGCCCCGCTGTCCTGTCGCCGGCCTGCGCCACGGAGACACCGGTGACGAGGACCGCGCAGGCGGTGGCCGCGAGAACAGCCGTGAGTCGGGACCTCCTCATGGTCACCAGCCCCCTTCGGCACGGCGGTCGTTGCGCACTTCGCTGTCTCCGAGGTCGAAGACGAGCAGCTTCGACTCGGTGAAGGTGTCGAGGAACCAGCCGGAGAGTTCGCGGCCGACGCCGCTCTTGCCGGTGCCGCCGAAGGGGGCGAGCTGGTCCCAGTAGTTGCTGGTCTCGTTGATGTTGACGGTGCCGTGCTGCAGGGCCTCGCCCACGCGCCAGGCGGTGGCGAGGTCCCGCGTCCACAGCGAGGCGATCAGTCCGAGGTCGGTGGAGTTGGCGATCTCGATGGCCTCCTGCACCGAGGAGACCTTGATGACGGGGGCGACCGGACCGAAGGTCTCCTCCTGGGCGATGCGCATCTCGGGCGTGACCCCGGTGAGGATGGTGGCCGGGAAGAACAGGCCCTCCTCCTTGCCGAACTGGACGACGTCGGCGCCCCGCTCGCGGGCGTCCGCGACGTGCTCGGCGATGCGCCGCAGACTCGCCTCGTTGCGCACGGGACCCATGTCGGTGTCCGCCAGGGCAGGGTCGCCGACGCGGAGTCGGGAGGCACGGGCGGTCAGCTTGGCGACGAACTCGTCGTGGACGTCCGCATGGACCAGGAGTCGTTCCGCCGAGGTGCAGACCTGTCCGGCGAAGTAGAAACAGCCGTTGACCGCCGCCTCGACGGCTGCGTCGATGTCGGCGTCGGGGAGGATGATGAAGGGACCGTCGCCGCCGAGTTCGAGCAGGTGCGGGCGCAGGGCCGCGGCGCGGGCGATGCGTTCGCCGGTGGCGGTGGAACCGGTGAAGAACAGGCCGTCGACGCCCGGGTGGTCCACGACGGCCGCTCCGACGTCGCCGAATCCGTGTACGACGTTGATCACGCCGTCGGGCAGGCCGGCCTCGGTGAAGATCTCCGCCACGAGGTTGCAGCTGATCGGGGCGTACTCGGAGGGCTTCCAGACGGCCGTGTTGCCGGCGGCGACGATGTGCGCCAGCGCGATCGAGGAGATGTCGGTGGGGAAGTTGTAGGGGGTGATGACGCCGACGACGCCGAGCGGGCGGTAGTTCATGACCAGCCGCTTGTTGTTGGTCTGCTCCTGTGTGGAGGGGAACGACAGGCCCCGGTGGCGCAGGACTTCCTCGCCGGCCTTCTGCCAGGCGGGGGCCGCGTACTCGATGACCTCCTCGCGGGCCTCCGCCACGGTCTTGCCGATCTCCAGCGTGAGCACCCGGGCGACCTCCTCGGCGCGCTCGGCGAAGAGCGCGTGGACGCGCCGCATGATCTTGACCCGCTCGATGAGGGGTGTGGCGGCCCAGTGCGGCTGGGCCCGGCGGGCTGCGGACACGGCGCGCTCGACGTCCTGGACGTCGCAGCGGGCCACCTCCGCGATCAGCTCACCGGACTGCGGGGAGTGCACCGGGAAGCTGCCCGCGCCGCCGTCCAGCCATGAGCCGTCGACGAGCGCCTTTGTGGGCAGGGTTGAGGGCATGTCGGTTCCACCTTGGGATCTCGGCGTCGCGTCACACGACGGTGGGAAGGGAGAGCTGGGTTTCGGTGCTCAGACGGCGGCGGGCGACGAGGACGGCTCCTGCGCGGCCGCAGCGGCCAGCGCGTCTCCCGCCGGAGCGTCCCCCCGCTCGTGCGGCTTGGCGATGGCCATGTACACGGCACCCACGCCCATCACGACCGCTCCGCTGACCAGCACGATGTAGTTGTCGTACCAGGGCGTGCCGGGCGTGCGCGGCCAGCTCATGTTGACGATGCCGATGACGCCGTAGACGAGGGCACCGACCGTGACCGGGATCCCCCACCGCTCCAGCCGGTATGCGCCGGACGGACGCCAGCCGCGCAGCCGCGCCCGCAGAGACGCGAGGACAACCATCTGGAAGGCGAGGTAGATGCCGAGGGTGGAGAAGGAGATGATCTTCACCAGGGCGTCGGCGGAGTACGCGGAACCCACGATGATCAGCCCGGGGAGGACCGCGGCGAGCAGCAGCGCGTACGGCGGCACCCGCAGCCGCTCGGAGAAGGCCGACAGCAGACGGCTGCCGACGATCATCCGGTCGCGGGCGAAGGAGTAGGTCAGCCGGCTGGCGGCGGCCTGCAGACTCATCGCGCAGGAGATGAAGGACAGCAGGACGACGACCAGGACCGCACGGGCGCCGCCGCTGCCGAACGCGTCCGTGAGCACGGTGGTCACCGGGTCGGCGTCCTTGCCCGAGATCACCGCGCCGAAGTCGCTGACGGAGAGGATGAGGGCGAGACACACCGCCGTCGCGGCGGCCCCGCCGATGTAGATGGTGCGCCGCATCGACGTCGGAATGCGCCGCCCGGGGTCGGGCACCTCCTCGGCCACGTCACCGCACGCCTCGAAGCCGTAGTACTGGAAGACGCCGATGAGCGAGGCCGCCGCGAAGGCGTAGAAATACGAGTGGCCGCCTTGGGAGCCGAAGCCGTCGAACAGCACGCCAAGACCGTGGTGGCGGTTGGCGATCAGCAACCAGGCGCCCACCACGACGGCCCCGACGATCTCGGCCACGAACCCGAACACGGCGACCGCGGAAAGGACCTTCGTGCCGCCGAAGTTGATCACCGTCGCGAGCAGGAGCAGTCCCAGTGCGCAGAGGATCGTCGTCGTGGTGCTGGAGGCGAAACCGAACACCGCGGCCACGTACGGTCCGGCGCCGTAGGCGACCGCCGAGATGGTGGAGAGCAACGCGAGGAGGTAGATCCAGCCGGTCATCCACCCCCACTTGCGACCCCACAGGCGCCGGGCCCACGGATAGACCCCGCCCGCCACCGGGAACTGGGCGACGACCTCGCTGAAGACGAGGGCCACCAGCAGCTGGCCGACGCCCGCGATGACGAAGGCCCAGATCATCGGCGGTCCGCCGGCCATGAGGGAGGCGGCGAACAGGGTGTACACGCCGACGACGGGCGAGAGGTAGGTGAAGCCCAGCGAGAAGTTCGCCCACAGGCTCATGTCCCGCTTGAACTCGGACTCGTAACCGAGAGCGGCAAGTCGCTGGGCGTCGACGTCTGCTTCTGCGGGGGACGGCGGGGGCTGCGTGGCGTCGTTCATCGACGGGCTCCTTGAGGGAAACACGCTGTGAGCGGGATGGCGGTGGGCCGGGGCCGTGGGGGACGCCGACGAGGACCGGCGGGGTGTCCGGCAGGTCGAGTGGGCGAAAACCTACTACATTGAAGTTCAAAGGACAACGGTTTGACTGGTAGCCTGGGAACGATCTCTCGTTACGGATCTTTGACCTTTGAGGAGGGGCCGTGGCGGCAGTGGACGGCCGCTCGCCGGTGATGAGCGCCGCCTTCGCGCCCCTGAGTGACACCGGCCGGGCAGACATGGTGGTCCGCAGGGTCGCCGAGGCGGTCACCATCGGACTGATGGCGGACGGAGAGCAGCTCCCCAGTGAGAGCGACCTCGCCTGCCAACTGGGGGTCGCCAACGGCACGGTCCGCGAAGCCCTGGCCATCCTGCGCGAACAGGGACTCGTGGAGACGCGGCGCGGACGCAACGGCGGAAGCTTCATCCGCAGCCCGGAGGAGGGTCTGACCAGGATCCACCAGGCCCGCCTCAAGGAACTCGGCATCTCGGAACTGCGCGATCTCGGCGACGAGCAGTTCGCCGTCTCGGGCACCGCGGCCCGCTTCGCCGCCGAACGCGCCCCCTCGGACCTGGCGAAGAGCCTGGACCGCCTGGTCACCGCCCTGCGCAAGGCCGAGTCCCCCGCCGAACGCCGCAAGGCCGACGCCCGCTTCCACATCGAAGTGGCCGTCGCCGCCCAGTCCGTCCGGCTGACCCGCCTGGAGGTCAGGCTGCAGGCGGAACTCGGGCCCCTCCTGTGGTTGCCGGGGGGCGACGGGCCCGACGCGTCGGCCTTCGCCGACCAGCACCACGAGATCCTGGTGGCCATCATGGCCGGAGACGCGGCCGAGGCGCGCCGCCTCGCCGAGGCACACACGGTTGCCGGAGCTCGCCATCTGGTACGTACACACCTACGGTTGACCGATGCCTGATCCGGCGGCGCGCCCCCACGCCGCCCTCCGTGACGGAGCACAGTGATGACCAGCACCCCAGCCACCGGCATCGTCCAGTGCAGCGATTCCATCCGGGACGCGGTCGAACCCGTCTTCGCAGCGCTGACCGTCCTGGAGACCGAAGCGCGCGAACGCCTGAGCGCGATCGGCCGGAAGGGCAGGCGTCCCGGGACGAGTGACCTCACCGCCCTACGGCCGACGATCCGGGCCCTGTTGCGCGAGCAGGGTGACAGGTTCAACGGCACGGGTGTCGTCATGGCGCCCGACGCGCTCGCCGACGCCCCCTTCCACCTCGAGTGGTGGCAGCGGACCGGTGACCAGGGCCCCCGGCCACTGCGGCTGAACCTGGACCCGCAGAGCGAGAGTTTCTACGACTACACCCTCAAGCCCTGGTTCGTGACTCCGCGCGACGAGGGTCACGGCACGGTCATGGGGCCGTACGTCGATCTGCACTGCGCCGGCCTCTACATCCTGACGTTCACCCGGCCGTTGACGGTGCTCGGTGAGTTCATCGGCGTCGTCGGGGCCGACGTCCCCGTGGCCGCCTTCGAGCAACTCGTCATCCCCTCGCTCAGGCATCTGGGTGGCGAAGCCGTGGTGATCACCAGCGAGGGCCGGGTTCTGGCCGCGAACACACCCACATGGGCCGTCGGGGAGATCGCTCGCGAGCTGCTCCGTCATGACGCCGCAGTGGAGCGCGCAGCGGTGCCCACCCCGGAAGTCGACTGGAGCGTGGTCCGCGTGAAGTCCTCGGCCGTCGGCTGAGTGAGCGCGACGGCCACCGTAAGTAGTTGGTCTTTCCAGTGAAACGCAGCCATCTTCGATCGCGCCGGGCTTGGCAGTGGTGCCGAGCAGAGGGCCGGACGACCGCTTTCACCCATGTGGGGCTCTCCGACGGCTCGCCCGCGCGGCGAGCCATCCTGTGTGCCGCGTCCGCTCAGTGCCCTGCCGGAGCCGGCACCTCGCTGAAGTTCTCCATGTTCATCCATCCCCCGAGTCCGGCGCCACGGAGCCGGACCGGGGTGCCGTCCCGGGTTTCGAGCCGGGTGCCGGAGACCTTCAGCAGGGGGTCGGGGAGAGTGCGGTGGGAGGGCGGAGGGGAGGGCGCGGAGGCCATTCAGGCGGTCCCTTCGTGGTGTGCTGACGGGCAGGGTTTCGTCGACCTCGGCCCCGGCCAGGGCAAGGGCGTCAGGAAGGGCAGCTACCTCAGGCTGAGAGCGTCCCGTCGTCGGCGGTGACGAAGATCCGTACGTCCCAGGCACCGAGGCGCAGTGCCGTGCCGGCGGGCGCGGAGGTGCCGTCGAGGACGTCGGAGAGTGCCACCGGTGCCGTGACGTGCGTGGGGTCCCAGCTCCAGTTGTGGACGACGTGGATGCGGCGGCCGTCGGGGGAGGTCCCGGTGGTGGCGGTGACCGACGGTGGCAGGTTCTGCCAGCCGCTGCTCGGGGCGGGTGCCAGCCAGGCGGCGAGCGCACTGGCGAGGTCGCGGCCGGGAACCGTGCCGACGCAGGTGACCCGGCCGGCGCCGTGACGGCGGGTGGTGACGGCGGGCCAGCGGCCGAAGTGCGGGTGGTTGTACGCCGCGAGCACCTCGGCGTCCAGGACCGTGAGTCCGTCGACCCAGCGCGTGGCCGTCGCCTGCTCCGGCAGCTCCAGAGGGCTGCCGGGCACCGTGCGCAGCGGGATGTCGTGCACCAGGTTGCTGAACTCCTCGTACTGGGCCCCGGCGGCCGTGGTGAGTCGTCCCGGCGCCGGTTCCTGGCGGGCCCGTGCCTCGTGGTCGGCGTAGCCGGTCCGCGGTCCGAGGACCAGATGGCCGCCCGCGTGCGCGTAGGCGGCGAGCCAGTCCAGTGTCCCGTCGTCGGTCACGTACAGCGCGGGGACGACGAGGACCGGATGGAGGCGCACGGCTTCCTCGGGGTTCGGGCCGGGGACTTCTCCGCGCGGGTCGTGCAGCTGGCGGGCGTGCACGATGCGGACCTGGCGGCCCGCGTCGAAGGCGCCGCGGTAGAAGGGATCGAAGATGCCGTGGTAGGCGGCCGGATCGGGTCCGCCGCTCTGTTTCGCCAGGGGCGGGTACTTCTCCATCAGCCACTTGCTCGGCGTCGAGTACACCATGGTGATGTCGGCGTCCGGCACGATGCCGGCCACCAGCGGGCCTGCGGTGTCGAACTCGCCTCCCAGGCGGGCCAGTTCGTCGTACACGCGGCCCGGCCTGCCGCTGTGCGGGAGGATGCCGCCCACGTACGTCTCGGCCCCGAAGTGCAGGGTGTGCCAGTGCCAGTACTCGATCATCCGCGCCCCGCGCGCGACCAGTGCCCAGGCGGCCTGGCGCCACTGGCCGTCGAAGGCGGGGCGGTTGTCCCAGGGGCCGCCGATGGTGGCCGCGTTGGTCTCGGTGACCAGGAACGGGGCCTGGCGGGAGGAGTACATCCGGTCCGCGATCTGGGAGATCGACCAGGCGCCGGTGGTCTTGCTGGGCTCGGCCTCGCGCTCGTCGGGCAGCAGCAGGGCGTCCTGCATGGCGTAGTACGGGTTGCCCGCGGCAATGTCCAGGGCCGCGTTGAGCTCGTGGTCCTCCACCCCCGGGCGGGGATAGGAGACGCAGGTGGTGACGAACTGCTCGGGGAGGGCGTACTCGCGGGTGATGCCCGCCTGCCAGGCGATGAACTCGGTGGTCTGCCTGGCCTGGAACTCCCGCCAGGCGACGTCGTACTGCGGTTGGGCGTTGCCGTCCGGCGTCCACAGGTCGGCCCAGGTGGTCAGGCGGTGCGACCAGTAGACCAGGCCCCACTCCCGGTTGAGGGTCTCGACGTCGCCGTACTTGTGGCGCAGGTGGTCGGTGAAGCGCTGGAAGACCCCGTGGTTGTGGAAGAGCTCCAGGCCTGGCTCGTTGTCCACCTGGAAGCCGATGACCGCGGGGTGGCGGGCGTAACGGTCGAGGATGCGGCGGATGACGCGTTCGGCGTGGAAGAGGAAGGCGGGGTGGGTGTAGTCGACCTCCTGACGGGCTCCCCAGCCGATGCGCTGCCCGCTGGCCCGTTCGCCGCAGATCTCGGGGTACTGCCGGGCCAGCCATGGCGGGACCGCGTAGGTCGGTGTGCCCAGGATGACGAAGATCCCGCGCTCCCGGGCGCCGTCGAGGACGGGCTGGAGCCAGTCGAGGTCGAACGTTCCGTTCTCCGGCTCCCAGGTCGACCAGACCGACTCGCCGACCCGGATGACGGTGAAGTGTGCCTCGGCCATCAGGTCGAGGTCTTTCTTGAGCTGCTCCTCAGCTTGTTCGGTGCCGTAGGGCGGACGGTACTCGTGGTAGTACGCGGCGCCGAAGAGAACGCGGGCGGGCAGGTCCGCCATGAAGTGGGCCTCCTGAAGGCAGAGTTGGGCGCAGGGGGCGGCGAGACCTGCCGCCCCTGGGATCAGCTGCCGTTGGCCGGCTGGCTGTAGGTGGTCCCGTCGATGCTCGTGGTGAGCGTGCCGAGGGCCTGGAAGTCGTTCTTGAGCATCGCGGCCGGGCCGAGGGTGAAGCCTCCGGGGCCGGTGCCTTTGGTGCCGGTGCGCCGGCCGGACAGCGTCAGGTCCTCGGTCCAGGTGACGCAGGCGAGTGCCGAAGCGGTACCCGGTGTGCAGCCGAGGGCCGTGTTGGAGACGTGCTCCACTTTCTCGGTGCCGTTGATTGACGTCTGGGGGCCGGAAAGGGCCGCGGCGAGCGCCAGTACGGCGGCCGCAGTGCCTCTCGCGAGGGTGTAACGCACACTCCTGACTCTCATGATCGTTGCAGCTTCCTGTCCGGTCGTTGCGTGGTCACTTGAGCGCTCCCGCCGAGAGCCCGCTGATGATGTGGCGCTGCGCGATCGCGTAGAAGGCGACGATCGGCAGCACCGCGATGAGCGAGGCGGCGAGCAGGATCTGCTGTTGCGGGGAGTCCGCCGAGACGAAGTTGGTGAGCCCGCGCTGCACGGGCATCAGCGAACTGTCGTTGAACAGCACCAGGCCCATCAGGTACTCGTTCCAGACCCCCATGGCCTGGATGACGGCCACCGCGATCAGACCGGGCTTGGCCAGCGGGAGGATGATCCGCCAGAAGGTGCCGAGAAGAGAGGCGCCGTCGATGGCGGCGGCCTCCTCCAGCTCCTTGGGCTGGCTGGCGAAGAACCCGCGCATGATCAGGATGGAGATCGGCAGCCCGCCGGCGATGAGGACGAGGATGTAGCCGATACGGGTGTTGGCGAGCCCGAGCGTGATCAGCAGCTTGTACTGGGCGATGAACGAGGCCGGCAGCGGGATGATCATGATGACGAGAATGGCCCCCACGATCACGCCTCGGCCGGGGAACTCGATGCGGGCCAGGGCGTACCCGGCCAGGCTCGCGATGATCAGGATGCCGAGGACCGCGGCGGTCGTGTACAGAAGGCTGTTGGGCAGGTACTGGCTGAAGCCGCCCTCGTTCCACGCGGTGGCGAAGTTGCCCCACTCGAAGGGGCGGGGTATGGGGTCGGTCCCCTTGTACAGCTGCTTGGCGCTCTGCAGGGATCCGCTCAGCACCCACAGCACCGGTACCAGTGCTTCCAGCGCGCCGGCGATCAGCAGGGCGTACAGAGCCAAACGGGGCAGACGGCCGGCACGTCGTGGTGGGCCGGGCGCCGGCTTCGGCACCGGCGACGCCTGCCGTCCGGCCTGCTTTTCTGCCGGGGGTCCGGGGGTCGCTCCCCGGGAAGACGCGGTCACGGTCAACGTCCCTTCTCCGTCCGGGAGTCGGTGCTTCCGCCGAGCCTGCGGGAGACCCACAGCTGGACGCAGGCCAGGGCGACCAGGCACAGCCCGAAGATGACGGACATGGCGGCCGCGCGGCCGTACTCGCTGTACTGGAAGGCTTGTTGGTAGATGTGCAGGGTGGGGACCTCGGTGTGGCCGGCGGGGCCACCGTTGGTCAGCACCTGGACGGTGCCGAAGATCTGCAAGCCGCTGAGCAGGGTCAGCACGCTGACGATGCCGGTGACATGGGACATTCCGGGCCAGGTGACGTAGCGGAACTGGGCCCAGCCACGCGCCCCGTCCAGTGACGAGGCCTCGTACAACTCCTGGGGCACGTCCTGCCGGCCGGCCAGGAAGAGGATGAAGCCGAAGCCCCAGTGGTACCAGACGAACACGGCGGCGACCGCGATCACCGCCGTCTTGGGGTCACCCAGCCAGTTGTGCTGAAGACCGTCGAGGCCGACGGCCTTCAGCATCTGGTTGACGATCCCGATGTTCGGGTCGAGGAACCACGAGAACATCACACCCACCACCACCGTGGAGAACACGCCCGGCAGGTAGAAGACGGTGCGGAAGAACGCGGACCCGCGGCGGGCGCGGTGCACGGCCAGGGCCATGACCATCGACACCGCGTTGGCGACGATCAGGCCGACCACGCCGTAGAGGACGGCGTTCTTCATCGAGCCCCAGAACTGGGTGTCGTGCAGCACGTAGCGGTAGTTGTCGAGCCCGGTGTACGGCGTGTCCAGGCTCACCCCGTCCCAGGACTGGAAGCTCAGGAGAATGCCCTGGACGAAGGGGACCACCGTGAACATGCCGATCATGGCCAGCGCCGGCGCCAGGAAGAGCCAGGCCGCGGGCACGCGACTGCGGCGCCGCATTACGCGCTCTTCTGCGCCGCGTCGAGGTCGCCGAGGACCTGGTCGACGGTGCGTTCCTTGAGGACGAGGGCCTGAGTGCCTTTCTGCAGCGCGGTGTTGACCTGCTCCAGGATCTGGTTCTGGACGAGTTGGAGGTCGGAGATCTTCGCGGCGATGCCGGTCAGCTGCTCGGGAATGGTCTTCTCCGACACGGCGCGTGCGGAGGGTATGAGCGGGACTCCCTTGGCCCAGGCCTGCTGCTGGTCGGGCGCGGTCAGCCACTGGAGGAACTTCAGCGCCTTGGCCGCGTTCTTGCTGCGGGGGTTGACCGCGGCGCCCTTTGCGGCGCCGCCGACCAGGCGCGGGGTCTGTGTGCCGTCGTCGGCCTTGGGCAGCGGGAAGGAGCGGAAGTCGGTGAAGTCGGGGGCGGTGGCGCGGGCCACGCCGACGGCCGAGGTGCCGTCGAAGATGGCGGCGACGCCTTGGGTGTTGAAGAAGGCCTTCTCCACGGTGGGGTTGTCGGTGTTGCCGCTCGGCAGGGAGCCGGTGGCGATCACGCCGGCGTCCCGCAGGTCGACCACGAGTTGCAGGGTCTTGCGCCAGCCCTCGCTCTTCCAGCTGTTCTCGCCCACGAAGGTGGCGTTGAGCTCCTCGTCGGACATGTAGTTGGAGGCGTAGGACTGGATCACCTGGTTGGAGAGGCTGGTCGCGAACCAGAAGGGGCCCTTCCCGGACTTCTTGATCTTCCGCATCTGGTCGATGAACTCGCTCATGGACGCGGGCGACTTGTCCGGGTCGAGGCCGACGGCCTGGTACATCGCGGCGTTGACGAAGACCCCCAGGGCCGGGGTCTCCCAGTGGGCGCTGTAGACGCCCGGCTTCACGTGCTGCGGATTGTCCTTCCCGAACGACGTCGTCTTGAGGGTGGCGGGCCGGAAGCTGTCGCCCCAGCTGCCCTTCATCTCGTCGCTCAGGTCCATGGCCCAGCCGGCCTTGTAGTAGGGCGCCATGGAGTGACCGTCCATCGCCGAGTACATGTCCGGCAGGTTGCGCGACTGGGAGCTCGACTGGAGCTTGGTCAGGAAGTCGGCGGGTCCGACGTCGTCGATCCTGATCTTCACGCCGGTCTGCTTCGTGTACTGCTTGGCCAGCGCCTTCAGCGTCGCGGCCTGTCCGCGGGACTGGTTCATGAACACGATCTCGGAGCTGCTTCCCGTACTGCCCCCGCCCGACCCGCAGGCGGCCAGCGTGGTGGCGGCCAGTCCGCCGCCGAGGGCGCCGAGGAAACCGCGCCGGGACAGGAATGTGGCGGCGGTCGGCGAAACAGCCTCCGCGGTGTGGTCTCGCCTCATCGCGAGTCCTCCTCCATGGGTCGGTGATGATGGTGTCGGGGCGCCGGATGACCGGGGCGGGCGGGATCTGCAGGTCCTTGAGCAGGGCGACCTGGCCAGAGGGCGGGCTGCTGCTGCAGAGGAAGACCGGGGCGGGTGCCAGGTGCTCACCGTGCTGCCCAGGCTCGAACGGGGTCGCGTCAGCCGGAAGTACTTCGAAACTTTGTGACCAAGAAACTCGAAATTGCTTTCCGTAGATCCTGCTGCCCGTGAACGGTAGGCAGGTCGATGACCTTCGTCAACCCCTCGTGTCACCCTTGTTTCGACTGCACTTTCCCGCCTGAAGAGATCGAAATCGCTACGAAAAATGTTTCGGTGCTAGGGTTTTCAGGGCAAGGAACGCTCAGACCGGCACTGTCGCCAAAGGGGACCCATGGCATCCGTTTCCAACCGAGTGACACTGGCGCAGATCGCCGAGTACGCCGGCGTCTCGGTCGCCACCGTCTCCAAGGTCGTCAACGGGCGCCCTGATGTCGCCCAGCAGACCCGTGACGCGGTGCTGGAGCTGATGCGTCAGCACAACTACGGGGGGAACCGTGATGACCTGCGCTCACACCCCACCGTCGAGCTGTTCTTCGGCTTCGAGGAGTTGAGCATCTACTGCACCGCCATGGTCCAGGCCGTGGTGGACGCCGGGGCCCGCGAGGGCGTCGGCGTGGTCGTCAGCAGACGGAGCGATCGCGATCCGGCCGCCGACCCCGCCGGGTGGGCGCACAACCTGGCCGCCGCCGGCCGGCGCGCGGTCATCGCCGTCACCGCCAACACCTTGTCCCCTCCGATCGTCGAAGCCCTGAGCCGGGTCCGCCTGCCCCTCGTGCTGCTCGACCCGGAGGTACCCGACCCTTCGATCGTCAGCGTCGGTTCGACCTACTTCGCCGGTGGCCGTGCCGCCACCACGCATCTGCTCTCCCTCGGCCACCGCCGCATCGCCTACCTCGGCGGCAAGCAGGGCGCCAGCTCCAACCAGGCCCGACTGCACGGATTCCGCAGCGCCATGGAGGCGGCCGGCGTACCCGTACCGGGCGAACTGGTCCGGCACGCCGGCAGTTTCCACACCGCGGAGGGCGTCGAGCACGGCAAGCGGCTGCTGGCCGCCGACCCCGCGCCCACCGCGGTGTTCGCCGCCTGCGACGAGCTGGCCGCCGGGGTCATCGAGGCCGCGCGGCTGCGGGGCCTGCGCGTCCCGGAGGACCTCAGCGTCGTCGGCTTCGACGACACTCCGCTGGCTCGGGTCACCTCGCCGCCGCTGAGCACCGTCCACCAACCCATCAACGAGATGGGTGGCGTCGCCCTGCGGACCGCTCTTCGGCTGGCTTCCGCGGAGGAGATCGATTCCCACCACGTCGAACTGGCCACGAGGCTGGTGCTCCGGGACTCGACCGCACCGGTCCCCGCCGATACCGACCCCGACGGCGCCGGGCAGACCGAAACCGGTGTCGCCGTCTGACCCCATACGGCACACACGCCTGAACATCCGGGACGCGACGGAGGGCGATCGCTGCTTCCGCACGCCCTCGCGGGCCCACCACGCCCCGCGCATGCTCGTCCGGCACCGACAGAAACAACCAACTGACCCCCATGGAAGGGGAGGCGAGGGCGTCAATGGCCATGCTCGCTCCGTACGACCTCACGATCGACTTCGGTGGCGACCAGTTCCCGGTCTCCGGAAGTCGCCCGCGCCTGTCGTGGAAGCCTCCGGGGGGCATATCGGCGCGTGCCGGCCACGAGCTGGAGATCCACGTCGACGGGCGTCCGCCGCAGACGGCGCACGTCGGCGACCACCTGTTCGTCGACTGGCCGGCACCCCCGTTGGGCAGTGGCGAGCGCGTGCGGTGGCGCGTCCGAACACACGCCGACGTGGACACCTCGCCGTGGAGCGCCTGGCACGTCTTCGAGGCCGGACTCCTCGACAAGGACTGGACGGCACACTGGATCACGCCCGCGGACGATCCGCAGGACGCGCGCCGCGAGCCCGGGACCCGCCCCACGCACGTCCTGCGCTCCGCCTTCACCACCGCCGAGGTGGTCCGCGCCCGCCTGTACTCCACGGCCCTGGGCGTGTACGAGGCGTTCGTCAACGGCGAGCGCGCGGGCACCGTCGAACTCGCGCCCGGCTCGACCTCGTACGACCGCACGCTGTACGCCCAGGCCACCGACGTCACCGCGTCCGTCCGCCCCGGCATCAACACCGTCGAGATCGTGCTGTCCGACGGCTGGTACCGCGGCCAGGTCGGCGCCTTCCGCAAACCGGCAGGCTGGGGAGAACTCCTCGCCGCCCGGCTGGAGTTGCATCTGGAGTACGCCGACGGGACGCGCCGGGTCGTACGCACCGACGAGCACTGGACCTCCGCCCGGGGCCCCGTCACCCGCGCCGACCTGAGGGACGGCCAGATCACCGACTTCCTCGCCTCCCGAGGCCCTGAGCGGCCCGTCCTCGTCGACGCCGTCACCGCGCCCGCGATCGACTGGTCCCCGGCCCCGCCCGTGCGCCGTATCGAGGACCGCCCCGTCGTCTCGCTCACCCGGCTGCCGGACGGCGCCTGGATCGCCGACTTCGGCCAGAACGCCTCCGGCTGGCTCCTGCTCACCGACCTCGGCCCGGCCGGCACCCGGACCGTGATCGACCACGGCGAGCACGTCGACCCGGCCACCGGGGACCTGACCACCACCCACCTGGACATCCAGCGCCCCGGCGATCCGGTGACCGTCTTCGTCCAGCGCGACGAGGTCGTCTCCTCCGGGGCCCCCGGCGAGGTCTTCGAGCCCCGCCACACCGTGCACGGATTCCGGTACGCCCGGCTGGAGCGCGGCGACGTCCCGCTGGACGCCTCAAGCGTCACCATGCGGGTGGTCCACACCGACCTGCGGCCCGCCGGCACCTTCGCTTGTGGCAACGAGGACCTCAACCGTCTGCACGAGGTCGTCCGTTGGAGCTTCCGCGGCAACGCCGTCGACGTGCCCACCGACTGCCCCACCCGCGAGTGCATCGGCTGGACCGGCGACTACCAGGTCTTCGCGCCCAGCGCCACACGTCTCTACGACGTCTCCGGCTTCAGCCGCAAGTGGCTCCGCTCGGTCCGCGACGACCAACTCGACGACGGTCGCATCGCCAACTTCTCCCCCGACGGACGGCGCGCCAAGCTCCGCACCGACCAGCGGCTCGACATGATGACGGGCTCCGCCGGCTGGGGCGACGCCATCGTGCTGGTGCCCTGGGTGCTGTACGAGACCTACGGCGACCGCCGAGTGCTCGCCGAGAACTGGGACGCGATGGTCCGCTGGGTCGAATGGGCACTGACCACCGCCCGCACCGCCCGCCACCCCTCCCGAGTGGCCCGCTCGGCCCAGCCCCTTCCCCACGAGGAGTTCGTCTGGGACGGCTCCTTCCACTGGGGCGAGTGGGCCGAGCCGAAAGCCCGCGCCGAGGACGGCTCGCCGATCGAGCCGGTGGAGGACGGCCCGGACGGCTGGATGAGCACCGACAAGGGTGAGGTGGGCACCGCCTTCCTGTACCGCTCCACCTCCCTCCTCGCCGAGGTCGCCACCCTCCTGGGCCGCGACGCCGAGGCCGACCGCTACACGGAGTTGGCGCAGCAGATCAAGGACGCCTGGCGCACGGAGTTCCTCGACGACACCGGCCGGACCTCCACCGACACCCAGGCCGGCTACGTCCGCGCCCTCACCTTCGGACTGGTGCCCGAGAAGCTGCGTGACGCGGCCGTCGAGCGTCTGGTGGTCCTCATCCGCGCGGCCGGAACGCATTTGGGCACCGGCTTCCTCTCCACCGCTGACCTGCTGCCCCTCCTCGCCGACACCGGCCACGCCGGCCTCGCCTACGAGGTACTGCTCCAGCGCACCGCGCCGTCCTGGCTGGCCATGCTCGACCGCGGCGCCACCACGATGTGGGAGGACTGGGAGGGCATCGACGAGAACGGCGACGCACACGACTCGCTCAACCACTACAGCAAGGGCGCCGTCCTCAACTTCCTGCACACCCACACCCTGGGACTGCGGCAGGCCGAGGGCTCGGTGGCCTGGGAGTCGTTCGTCGTCGCGCCCGTGCTCCACGCATCGGTCGGCTGGGCGCGCGGCACCTTCGACAGCCCACGGGGCACCATCGCGGTCGAGTGGCGCACCGAGGGCGACGAACTGCACATCACCGTCGACGTTCCCCCCACCTCCGCCGCCACCGTGATCTTCCCCGGGGGTGAGGAACTGACGGCGGGCCCAGGCCGGTTCACGGCGCGGCATGGCGTACCGGGTGCCCTTGGACGTCTTCCCTGAGCTTCGCGCCGTCCACGGGCAGGACCCGCGAACGCACACCAAGGCGGAGACAGGTCTCGCACTCGTCATCTGCACCGCCGTGGCGGAGCTCCGCGCCCTGGGCAGCGCCCGCTGTTGGGGGCACCCTCGTCTCCTCGCATGGGGAAGAGGACTACGCGGTGACTCTGTCCGTGGCCGCGGAGTCGTCGTCGAAGGTCATCTCCGGTGCGGGCCGGCGGAAGCCCTTGGTCAGGACGGCCAGGTAGACGACGCCGATCGCCAGCCAGACGCCGCCGATCTGGAGTGCGACGTGACCGAGCTTCGTGAGCAGGTAGAGGGAAACGCCGGCGCCGATGGCCGGCATCACCAGGTACGAGAAGAGGTTGGGGGTGCGGCCGTGTCTGCGCTCGCGGACCAGGTGGGCGATCACGCAGACGTTCACCAGGGTGAAGCCGAGGAAGGCGCCGAAGTTGATGAACGAGGTGGCTGTGGTCAGGTCCAGTTTCATGGCGATGACACCGGCGGCCGCGGTCAGCAGCAGGTTCAAGACGGGCGTGCCGGTCTTCCCGGACAGGTTGCCGAAGACGGCCTTGGGCAGTGCGCCGTCGCGTCCCATGACGTACATGAGGCGGGCGGCGGAGGCTTGCAGGGCGATACAGGAGGCGATGGATCCGGCGATGGTGACGAAGTTGATGATCTCGGCGTACGTCTCGCCGCCGACCTGGACCTTGAGGTGGTAGGCGGCGGCGTCGACGTCGGCGAACTTCGCGCCGGGGTGGACCAGTTGCATCACGAAGGACAGCACGATGAAGATCGCTCCGGCGGCGATGACGCAGCCGATGATGCCGCGGCCGATCGTCCTCGCCCCGCCCCTGGCCTCCTCGCCCAGCGTGGAGACGGCGTCGAAGCCGAGGAAGGAGTACGCGGCGATGGCGGCGGCCGCCGTGACCGCGCCGATCGACGTGCCGGAGTTCCACAGGGCGTCCGTGGCGGGGGCGGAGGAGCCGTGCTTGCCGAGGAAGACGACACACAGGGTGGCGAAGAGGACCAGCGACCCCAGAGCGATGAACATCAGGACCTTGTTGACGCGGTCCGCGAGCTTCATGCCGAAGACGTTGATGGCCGTGGTGATGCCCACTGAGACGATCAGCCAGACCCACTTGGGTATCTCAGGGAACTGGGCGTTGAAGTAGATCGCCGTGATCAGCCATCCGACCATCGGGATGAAGAAGTAGTCGAGCAGCATCGCCCAGCCGGACAGGAAACCGATGCGGCTGTCGAGCATCTTGCGGGCGTAGGTGTAGACCGACCCCGCGCCGGGCGCGGCGCGCGCCATCTTCGCGTAACTCAGCCCGGTGAGCAGCATCGCCAGGGTGGCGACGGCGAACGCGGTCGGCGCCACGCCGCCGCTGGTGGCGGCAACCACGCCGAACATCGTGACGACGATGCCGGGTGAGATGTAGGCCAGGCCGAACAGGACGACGGACAGGAGGCTCAGGTCGCCCTTCAGTCTCATGCTGTTCTCTGTGGTCTCGCTGTTCATCGTGGTGGCTCCTCGGTGGCGTGGACGGGGTTCCAGGTGGCGGGGTCGATGCGGCCCCCGTACAGCGGGAGTTCGAGGGCTGGGTCGCCGGGTCGGAACTGGTCCCAGATCCGGTTGAGACCGGCGGTGCCGTAGCGGCGGACGTTGCTGACCTCGTCGAGGTCGATCACGTCGGTGAGGGTGGCGTCGCCGGCATCGACGGTTTCGGCGCGCACCGTGCCCTGTGGATCGATGACGAGGCTGCGGCCGATCCCGGATGGGGCGGCGGCGTTGACGCCGGCGACGAAGACCTGATTGGTGATGGCGTTGGCGCGGCTGAGGACGACTTCCTGCGTGCGGTCGCTCGTCGGCGTGCGGACCACGTTGACGATCAGCTCCGCGCCCATCCAGGCCAGATGGCGGGAGATCTCCGGGAACCAGGTGTCGTAGCAGATGGACAGTCCGATGCGGCCGACCCCGGCGAGGTCGACGACCTCGAACCGGTTGCCGGGTGTGGTCGTCTCGTACGGGCGCCACGGGCAGATCTTGCGGTACGCGGCGAGGCGCTCACCTCGTGGTGAATAGACCGGTGTCGTGTTGTGGACGCGGTCGTCGGTGCCTCGCTCGTAGACGCTGCCGGGTACCAGCCAGATACCCAGGTCCCCCGCGAGCTCGGCGAAGGCCGCGTCGCGTTTGCCGTCGAGCGGCTCGGCGGCCTCCTCCGGGGCGGCGGGGACGCCGGGGGCGCTCTCGCCGAGGTGCAGTTCGGGGTAGACGACGAGGGCTCCGGGTGCGTGCAGTTTCACGCGCCGCTCCACGTCGGCGGCAAAGCCTGCGAGGTCGTCGGCCGGGCGGCCGGGCGCCTGGGCGAGGATCAGGGGCAGGGGGCGGGCCATGCGGGAACCAGCCAATCGAAAGACTGTTGTATGAGGAGAAGTCGGCGGAGATTCGGGTGCCGATAACCGAAAATTCCGGTGGGCCAAGAATGCAGCCAGTCAGCCATAGCCTCAAATACTTGGAAGGGTTGACTACCATGCCTTTGAGGCATGAAGGTGCCCCATGCCTCCTCCGTCTCCCGAAGGACCACCGCCATGGAACTCCGAGTGCTGCGCTACTTCCTGACCATCGTGGAGACCGGTTCCGTCACCAAGGCTGCCGAGGTGGTACGCGTCGCCCAGCCCTCGTTGTCGCGCCAACTGCGCGGCCTGGAGGGGACCTTGGGAATGACGCTCTTCGACCGCGGCGGCAAGCAGATGGTCCTGACGGCGGCCGGCCGGCGCTTCCTTCCCCTGGCCCGCGACCTGGTCGCCCGTGCGGACACCGCCGAGGCCGCGGTCGGTGCGCTGGCTGCCGGTCGTGCCATGCGGATCACCGTGGCGGCGCCGCCCACCACCATCACCGACGTGATCGCGCCGTTCCTGGCCACCTGGGGGCCGGAGGATCCGCTCGTCACCGTGCAGGCGGAGAGTCCGGCACATGCGTACCAAGCCCTTGCGAGGGGCGCCGATGTAGCCATCTCCTCGGCACCTCCGAGACGCCGTTTCGCCGGGCTCCCGGTGGCCCGCCTGCCGTTGTGGGCCTACGTCCGTGCCGACCATGCCTGGGCGGACCGGGACCGCGTCACCATCAAAGAACTTGCCGCGGAGCCCCTCATCGTCCTCACCCCGACGCACGGCACCCGCCGCATCCTGGACCATGCCGTGCAGGATGCGGACGCCTCGTACGACATCGTGCTCGAATGCGACACCCCGCACGTCGCACAGGCCATGGCGGCTTCGGGCCACGGTGTCGCGGTGGTCTCCGACGATCCCCGCTTCGACCTGCACCCGCTGCTGATCCTCGGCAGCACGGGCGAACCGCTGCAGATCCACCTGCACGCGGCGTGGGATGCCGGCCACTATGCGCTGCGCAGCATCGAGGCATTCGCGGCCGGATTGTCCCGCTTTTGTGTCGAGCGGTACGGGCCACAGGTCGCCGCCCGCCTATGAACTGCAGCGACGACTACATACCCCGGTCCTCACCGTGACGCGCGGCGCGACCGCACGCCGACCCGACGGCCGACAGGTCAGGGAGAGCTGGAGGAATGCCTGGCAAGCAGCCTGACCAGACCGGGCAGGCATCGGACGGTCGCCGCGGCCTCGGAAACGCTGGCGGGCACGACCAGGTCCTCAACGAGGTCGTGCATGTCGGCGTAGTTGTACGTGAGCGTCTGCTCAGCTCGGCGTACGCCGACAGGTCGAAGGTGCGCAGGGTGGAGCCGGGCGCGGCGTCGGTGATGAATCAGGTGGCCAGCGGATGCGCGGTGCCGGAGGAGTCCAGTACGGCGGCAGGCATCGTGTCGTAGGCGACGGCTTGCGTCTTCGCGATGTCGATGTGCAGGTAGAAGGCCAGGTGGGCGTGGGTGCAGTCGGCCGGGATCGTCACCGTCTGCGTGAGCTTGTCGGTGTGCGTGGTACCGAAGCCGTCGATCCAGGCGAGCCATTGCCGCTGTGCGGCACTTCCCGCGCGTTGTCGGACACGACCTTGTCGCCTGCCGTCCACGGCGACGCCGTCCCTGTCTCGAAGCCGCCGTTGCCGAGCAGTTGGCCGGCCCTGCACGTCCCGCCGCCTGCGCCGGTGGCGGGCAGCTTGTACGCCTGCGCGGCCGCCGCCGACCAGCCGAACTCGTCGTTGTCGCTGAAGTAGTAGTACGTGGCACCGTTGGGCAGCAACGCCGCGGTGATGCCGCCGAAGCCGGACATGAACGGCACGTACACCGGACTGGTGAACACCGGGTTGTCCGCCGAGGTGAACTGCCGGGCCCACAGGCCGTCCTGGTACTGGTAGGTCTTGCCGGCCGAGTTGGCGGTCGTGGTGATGCCGCGGTTCGCCGGGTTCTGCTGCATCGCGTCGGCGAGCATCGTCGGGTCGAGCATCTGCACGCCGCCGATCTTCCCGCCGTCAGCGTTCAGGAACCGGCTGACCTTGGCGATGTCGTCCTGCGTGTAGAACAGGCCGTACCCGCCGAACGGCTGCCCGGTGGCGCTGTTGTCGGTGCGCTCGGTGGTCAGCACGTCCGGGCTCAGGTGTAGCGGGACCAGCACCTGGTCGCGGATCCAGCGGTAGATGTCGCTGCCGGCGCCGGCCTTGGACACCAGGTAGTTCTGCATCGCCCGGGCGAGCACGAAGGTGTCGGAGGAGTGGTAGACCCACTGCGTGCCGGGCGCGGCGGAGTGTGGGAAGGCCAGCGCGGCGGTCATCTTCGGACCGTACGCCTCGGCGTCGAAGAACGCCGTCATGCCGCTGCCGGACTCGTCGGACTCGAAGGCGCTGGAGGAGTAGTTGCCGGTGGCCATGTTCGCGGTGTCCTGGAACGTGACGCCGCTCCAGGCGGAGGTGTCCGCCTCGCTGACCCAGTCGCGGATCAGCTGCGACGGCACGGACGAGCCGTAGACCTGCGTCAGCCGCATCAGCACGATGCCGGCGAACATCGTCTTGGCCAGCGAGTACGACGGCAGCACCATCTGGTTGCAGTACGGGTACGCGCCCTGCCGGGTCTGACACGCGCCGACGTAGTTCACGCCGCCGTAGGACACGCCGTACGTACTCAGCGCCGAGGCGGTGATGCCGCTGCCGAACGCGCTGGTGTCGATGCCGGCGCGTGGGTAGTCGGTGCTCAGCGCGCTGATCGACTTGGTCGGCATGCGGTGGGCGACCTCGGCGGCGTAGGCGTTCTTCAGGTTGGTGTCACCGGTCACGGTGTGCCGGGAGTAGGTCGCGCGGACCTGGCCCCACATGTCGAACTGGAAGTACTCGCACGTCTCGTGCGTGATCTGGTACCGGACCCGGGAGATCTTGCTGTCGTCGAAGAGGAAGGTCAACAGGCCGTTGTGCACGCAGTTGGCGTTGCGCTCGACCAGCGCGAAGGGCAGCGAGACGCGGGTGCGGCCGCCGTCGCCGTTCTCGTTCCAGGCGCGGCCGCCCTCGACGATCAGGTTCCAGTACGCGCTCCCGGTGATCCGCAGGCCGCGGACGGCAGGGATGACGTGACTGCCGTTCTGCACGAGGTCGATGCTCACCGGCGGCAGGTGCTTGAGCGCCGCGGTGGCCGCGTAGTGGTAGGTGTCCTTGACGGTGCGGAAACCGCCTGCGGTGGCCACGCCGTTGAGCGTCAGGGTGCCCTCGAAGGTGTGCGTCGGGGCGGCGGCCGCCGCGGGCAGCGAGAAGGCGTCGTTGCTGACGGTGCCGGTGGCCGCGCCGCTGGTCAGATCGCCGGCGGTCAGCACCGACCTGGTCACGGCGCCGCTGCCGGTGAGCGGATCACCGGGTACGGCGGGCGCGGCGTACGCGGGTCTCGCCGCCAGCGGTGAGAACGGCACGAGGGCCAGGGCCAGTACGAGGACGGTCAACACGGCCCAGCGGCGCCGGGCGTACAAGACGGACACGGTGAACTCCTCGGGAACACGAAGGGGTAGTGCCCGCATTCTTGGGACGCGCAGTGCTGCCGTCGAAGACCAATTGGGGTTCGACGGCATGCCTCGAAGGCATCGGCGGAGGTCAGAGGTCGGCCGGGCCGGCGGTCGCCGGGGGTCAGAGGTCATGGGGTGCGCAACCGCTGAGAGCTGCCCTACCAGGGGCTTTACGCCTACCCGCACCCAGGGTCTCGCCGGCCGACCCGGCCACTCACGAGCACTTTCCAACACTCGCGAAAATCATTTCGCGGAGAAACCCTCAATGAGGCCCTCAGAGGTTTTCTGAGGGCCTCCGTGAGCGCCAGCCTGATGCTCGGCTCCAGCGGCTGGTCACCTGCACCTCGATGTAGGCGATGACGACCACGGTGCGCAGGGCGGTGAGGAAGTACAGGATGCGGACTGCTTCGATGTCGTCGGTGTACTGGCGCACTTGAGGACCGGTGGTCCCGGGGACGGGGTGTCGAGGTCGACGGAGAGGACGCCCTTGCGCGGTGCAGGACGTGGAGCTCTGCCTCGCTGATGGTCGGTGAAAGGGTGCGGGGTGGTGCGCAGCGGCGCGGCCCAGTGTGCCTTGCTCGCAGAGAGCACCGCCGCCACGCTCAGGGGCCCACCGTCGAAAGCCGACAGGTGCGTCCTGTCCACTGTGCCGCCGCCCCGGCTGTCGGGGTGTTCCCGGCGACAGAGACATGTGACATAGTACTGGTGTGAGCAAGCGACTGACCTGCGATGTCGTGGTCGTCGGAGCCGGGATGGTGGGCGCGGCCTGTGCGCTGTACGCCGCCCGGGCGGGACTCGACGTGATCGTCGTCGACCGCGGCCCGGTGGCCGGCGGTACGACAGGTGCCGGTGAGGGCAATCTCCTGGTCTCCGACAAGGAGCCGGGCCCCGAGCTCGAACTGGCCCTGCTGTCCGGCCGGTTGTGGACCGGGTTGGCGGAGGAGGTCGGCGACGCCGTCGAGTACGAACTCAAGGGCGGCGTGGTCGTGGCCTCCACCGCCGACGGTCTCGAAGCCCTGGAGAGGTTCGCGACCGGGCAACGGGCCGCGGGTGTCGAGGCGGTGCGGGTGGACGCAGGCCGACTCCGGGAGCTGGAGCCCCACTTGGCGCCCGGGCTCACGGGCGGTGTGCTGTACCCCCAGGACGCCCAGGTCATGCCGACGCTGGCCGCCGCTCATCTCGTACGGGCCTCGGGTGCCCGGCTGCTCACCGGCGCGGCGGTGACCGAGGTGCTGCGCGGCGCCGACGGGGCCGTGCGCGGGGTGCGGACCGGCCGGGGCGAGATCCACGCCCCGCATGTCGTCAACGCCGCCGGGACCTGGGGCGGTGAGCTGGCCGCGCTGGCGGGAGTGAGCCTTCCCGTGCTTCCCCGGCGCGGCTTCGTCCTGGTCACCGAGCCGCTCCCCCGCCTGGTCCACCACAAGGTGTACGCCGCCGACTACGTGGCCGACGTGGCCAGCGACTCGGCGGCCCTGCAGACCTCACCGGTCGTCGAGGGGACGGCGGCCGGGCCCGTACTGATCGGCGCGACCCGTGAGCGGGTGGGCTTCGACCGGTCGTTGTCGCTGCCCGCGTTGCGCGCGCTGGCGGCGGGCGCAACGCGGCTGTTCCCGTTCCTGGAGCGCGTGCGTGCGATGCGGACGTACCTCGGCTTCCGGCCGTACATGCCCGATCACCTGCCCGCGATCGGCCCCGATCCGCGGGTGCCCGGGCTGTTCCACGCCTGCGGGCACGAGGGCGCGGGCATCGGACTGTCCACCGGGACAGGGCAGTTGATCGCCCAGGTGCTGACCGGGCACGCTCCCGATCTCGATCTCGCACCCTTCCGTCCCGACCGTTTCCCGGCCTCCGCCTCCGACCGCGACTCCGACTCCGACTCCGACTGCGAGGAGGCCTCGTGAACCCGCTGGAGCTGGTGCGCGCCGAGCCCGGTCCCGCCTTCACCGTCACCCTCGACGGGCGGGAGATCGAGGCCCTGCCCGGCCAGACCGTCGCCGCCGCGCTGTGGACGGCGGGCGTCACCTCGTGGCGCACCACCCGCGGCGAGGGCCGCCCGCGCGGGATCTTCTGCGGCATCGGCGTCTGCTTCGACTGCCTGGTGACCGTCAACGACCGCCCGAACCAACGGGCTTGTCTGATGCCCTTGCGGCCGGGCGACGCGATCCGCACGCAGGAGGGGACGGGCCACGATGACTGAGCCGAGCCTGGCGGTGATCGGCGCGGGTCCGGCCGGACTCGCGGCCACCCTCGCGGCGGCCGCCCGGGGCATCCGGGTCACCCTGATCGACTCGGCCACGGAAGCCGGCGGGCAGTTCTACCGTCAGCCCGCAGCCGGGCTCGGGGCCCGTCGACCGCAGGCCCTGCATCACCAGTGGCGGACCTGGGAGAGACTGCGAGACGGCCTGTGCGCCCACGTACAGGCGGGCACCGTAACGCAGGTGACGGACCATCATGTCTGGTTCGTCGAGCGCCGGGACGAACGCCGGGGCCCCGCCGGGTTCACCGTGCACGCCCTCGTCGGCCCCGAGCAGGAGCAGCCGGCCGAGATACGCGCAACGGCGGTCCTCCTCGCCACCGGCGGCTACGAGAAGGTGCTGCCCTTCCCCGGCTGGACCCTGCCCGGTGTCGTCACGGCGGGCGGGGCGCAGGCCATGCTCAAGGGCGGGCTCGTGCTGCCCGGCCGTACCGCCGTCGTCGCCGGAACGGGACCGCTGCTGCTGCCCGTCGCCGCCGGCCTCGCCGCGGCGGGCGCGACGGTCGCCGCGCTGGTGGACTCGGCCGACCCGAAGTCGTTCGTACGGCGGTCCCGGGTGCTGGCGGGCCGGCCGGGAAAGGTAGCGGAAGGCGCCCGGTACGCGGGGCAGTTGCTCCGGCACCGAGTACGTACGCTCCTCCATCACACCGTCGTGGCGGCGCACGGCGCCGAGCGGCTGGAGGCGGTGACGGTCGCGGCCCTCGACCGGGACGGGCGGGTGCGTCAGGACACCCGCCGACGCCTCGTCTGCGACACCCTCGCCGTGAGTCACGGCATGCTGCCGCACACCGACCTCGCCGACGCGCTGGGCTGCCGGGTCGACGGCATGGACGTGTACGTCGACGACGAGCAGCGCACCGACGTGCCGGGGGTGTGGGCGGCGGGCGAGACCACCGGCATCGGCGGCTCCGCCCTCTCGCTCGCCGAGGGGCACATCGCCGGGCGGTCGATCGCGGCGCGGCTGGCCGGACGGGCGCCGGATCCCGGTGAGTGGGCGGCCGCCGCGCGCACCCGGGCCGGGCTGCGGGCCTTCTTCGCCGCCGTCGACTCCGTCTACGTGCCGCCCGCGCACTGGGCCGAGCAGGTCACCGACGACACGGTGGTGTGCCGTTGCGAGGAGGTGTCGGCCGGTGCGGTGCGGGAGGCGGTACAGGAGCTCGGCGCCGGAGATCTGCGGACCGTGAAGCTGCTGACGCGGGCCGGGATGGGCTGGTGCCAGGGCCGGGTGTGCGGGCCCGGAGTGGCCGGAGTCGCCGGGTGCGCGGAGACGGCGGGCCGCAGGCCGTTCGCACGGCCGGTGCCGCTGGGCGTGCTGGCCCGGGCCGGAGAGACCGAGGAGCAGTGATATGTCACACCCTATTGAGCACACTATGGAGAGGCCATCCACATGACCACCAGCCTTCGTCCGTGGCGCGGAGTCCTCGTCGCCACCGCCCTCCCGTTGAACGACGACCTGTCGGTGAACTACGACAAGTACGCCGAACACTGCGCCTGGCTGGTCGAGAACGGCTGCGACGGCGTCGTACCGAACGGCTCGCTCGGCGAGTACCAGGTGCTCACCCCCGAGGAGCGGGCCAAGGTCGTCGAGACGGCCGTGGCCGCCATCGGCGGCGCACGGGTGATGCCGGGCGTCGCCGCGTACGGCTCGGCGGAGTCCCGCCGCTGGGCCGAGCAGGCGCGTGACGCGGGCTGTGCGTCCGTGATGCTGCTGCCGCCCAACGCCTACCGCGCCGACGAGCGGTCGGTCCTCGCGCACTACGCCGAGGTCGCGAAGGCGGGTCTGCCGATCGTGGCGTACAACAACCCCATCGACACCAAGGTCGACCTGGTGCCGGAGCTGTTGGCCACCCTGCACGCCGAGGGGTTCATCCGCGCGGTCAAGGAGTTCTCCGGTGACGTCCGCCGCGCCTACCAGCTGGCCGAACTCGCCCCGGGACTGGACCTGTTGATCGGCGCCGACGACGTCCTGCTGGAACTCGCCCTCGCCGGCGCGAAGGGCTGGGTGGCCGGCTACCCGAACGCGCTGCCCAGGGCCTCCGTCGAGTTGTACCGGGCGGCCGTGGCCGGGGACCTCGCCACCGCGAAGAAGCTCTACGAGCAGCTGCACCCGCTGCTGCGCTGGGACTCCAAAGTCGAGTTCGTGCAGGCGATCAAGTTGTCGATGGACCTCGTCGGCCGGCACGGCGGGCCGGTGCGTCCACCGCGCGTCCCCCTGCTGCCCGAGCAGGAGGCCGTCGTGCGGGCCGCCACCGAGAAGGCCGTCGCCGCGGGACTCGTGTAACTCGTCAAGGAGAGCGGACCATGCGCAGCAAACTCGTCCTGCACGCCGTCGACTCGCACACCGAGGGCATGCCCACCCGCGTGATCACCGGCGGGATCGGCACGATCCCCGGCGCGACCATGAACGAGCGGCGGCTGTACTTCCGTGAGCACCGCGACGACATCAAGCAGCTGCTGATGAACGAGCCGCGCGGGCACTCGGCGATGAGCGGTGCGATCCTCCAGCCGCCGACCCGCCCGGACTGCGACTGGGGTGTCGTGTACATCGAGGTCTCGGGCTATCTGCCGATGTGCGGACACGGCACGATCGGGGTGGCGACCGTGCTGGTGGAGACCGGCATGGTCGAGGTCGTCGAGCCGGTCACCACGATCCGGCTCGACACCCCGGCGGGCCTGGTCGTGGCCGAGGTCGCCGTGGAGGACGGCAGGGCGAAGCACGTCACGCTCCAGAACGTGCCGTCCTTCTCCGTCGCCCTGGACCGCAAGATCGCACTGGCCGACGGGCGGACGGTGACATACGACCTGGCGTACGGCGGCAACTTCTACGCCATCCTGCCGCTGGAGGAGTTCGGGCTGCCCTTCGACCGGGCCCGCAAGGACGACATCCTGCAGGCGGGACTGTCCCTCATGGAGGCGATCAACGCCGAGGAGGAGCCCGTCCACCCCGAGGATCCCTCCATCCGCGGCTGTCACCACGTCCACCTGCTCGCGCCCGGAGCGACAGCCCGCCACTCCCGGCACGCGATGGCCATCCACCCCGGCTGGTTCGACCGCTCCCCCTGCGGCACCGGCACCAGCGCGCGCATGGCCCAGCTGCACGCGCGCGGCGAACTCCCGTTGCACACCGAGTTCGTGAACGAGTCCTTCATCGGGACACGGTTCACGGGCCGGCTCCTCGGCACCACCGAGGTGGCGGGCCGCCCCGCCGTCCTGCCCAGCTTCACCGGGCGGGCGTGGATCACCGGCACGGCCCAGTACCTGCTCGACCCGACCGATCCGTTCCCGGCGGGATTCGTCCTGTGAGGCCTGAGCGTGTCCAGGAACGTCGAGGATAATGCCCGGTGCCGCGTGACATTGCACTTGCACACTAGGAGACACCCTTCATGGCCGCCCAGCGATCCAGCACCCCCGCCGCTGCCCCCGCCCTGCCCGTGCTCGGCGGCAAGAAGAGCAGCTACCGGGAGCGGGTCGCCGACGCCCTGCGGGCCGCGCTGATCGCGGGCGAACTACTCCCGGGCCAGGTGTACTCGGCGCCCGCGCTCGCCGCCCGCTTCGGTGTGTCGGCCACCCCCGTGCGCGAGGCCATGCTCGACCTCGCCAAGGAGGGCCTGGTCGACACCGTCCCCAACAAGGGCTTCCGGGTCACCGCGGTCTCCGAGAAGCAGCTCGACGAGTACACCCACATCCGCTCGCTCATCGAGATCCCCACCATCGTGGGACTGGCCTCGACCGCCGACCCGGTCTCCCTGGAGGCGCTGCGTCCGGCCGCCCGGGAGATCGTCCAGGCGGCGGTGTCCGGTGACCTCATCGCGTACGTCGAGGCCGACACCCGCTTCCACCTCGGCCTGCTCGCCCTCGCGGGCAACGCCCACTTGGTCGAGGTGGTCGGCGACCTCCGCAAGCGGTCACGGCTCTACGGTCTCACCCCGCTGGTGAAGTCCGGCCGTCTGCTGGCCTCCGCCGAGGAGCACCTCGAACTCCTCGACGCGCTGATCGCCCGCGACGAGAGGGCGGTCCACGCGGTGATGACCCGTCACATCGGCCACGTCCGGGGGCTGTGGGCGGCGAAGTAGGCGCGACAGCCCCCGCCCGGACCGAAGGTGTCAGGACTTGACGCACTCCTGCCCGTTGAGGGAGAAGTCGTACGCCGGGGCGTTCCTGCTCTGCCAGGTGGCGAGGAAGCCGAGGGAGAGCGAACCGTGCGCGGGGACCGACTTGTTGTAGTCGGCGGCGCTCGCGGTGACCTTCGCGCCGCTCTGGGTGAAGCTCCCGTCCCACATCTGGGTCACCTTCTGGCCGTCCTTGAAGGACCAGGTGACCCGCCAGTCGCTGAGCGCCTCGGTGGTGGTGACGGTGACTTCGCCCTGGAAGCCGTCGGGCCACTGGTTGACGAGGGTGTACTCGACCTGGCAGGACGGCGTGACGCTCTCGCCGGGCTCCGGTTCCTCGGCACCGGCGGAGGAGGTCCCCTGGGGTTCCGGGTCGGAGTTCTTCGCACCCGTGGACTCGGACGGGTTCCCGCCGGCCGTCTGCGACGGGTCCGCCGAGCCGGGTGCCCGGGACGTGGCGGCGGGAACGGAGGAGGTGGGGTTGGCCACCGGCTGGCTGTCGGCGGAGGTACCGGTGCCGGGCTTGGCGGCGCCGTTCTCCATGTCGTCGCCGGGCATCATCGAGACGGCGAGGGCGAGCAGGGAGACGAGGACGGCCGCGACGAGCAGTCCGTTGCGCGCGACCTTCGCCTTGTGCGCGCCGGGGTTCGGGGGCCCGCTCTCCAGTGCCGCCGGGCGTCCCGCGCCAAGGCGTACCTCGGCGGCCCGGCGGCGGCGTTCCAGATAGGCGAGCCCGCCCCAGCCGATCACCCCGCTCGCGAGGGCCGCGGGCAGCCCGCCGCCGTGCAGTCGAAGACAGGCGGCGGCCTCCGCGCACTGCCGGCATCTCGCGAGGTGGTGGGAGAGGTCGTCCGGGGTCTCGCCGGAGGTGGATCGGGTGACCGCGTCCAGCAGCCGGGCGTAGCTGCGGCACTGCGCGTCCATCGGCATGTCGAGATGGTTGCGGTGGCTGCGGTCCCGGAACAGGCCGCGCACCTGGGCGAGTTCGTCGCCCACGGTGGCCGGGTCGAGGCCGAGCCGGCGGGCCACCGCGGACAGCGGCAGCGCCTCCACCTCGGCCAGCCACAGCAGTTCGGCGTCCGCTGCCTGCAGATCGCGCAGTCCGCGCAGCGCGATCGGCCGCTGGAGCGGCGGGCCGGTGTAGCGGGCGGCCTTGTCGGAGTTGAGCCACAGCCGCAGATCGGGGTCGAGCCGGTGGCCCAGACCCCGTGTCTCCCAGTCCGCCGCTGTCGTGCGAACGGCGGTCAGCAACAGGGGTATTCGGGGCAGCCGGGTCGGACGGCGGCCGGCGCCGCGGGCGGCGGCCTCCGCCTCACGGGCCTCGCGCATGCCGAGGGAGAACGCCTCCGTGGCCAGCTCGGTGGCGGCGGTGGAGCCGGCCGTGCACAGATCGGCGTACGACAGCACGGCATCCCAGCACTCTGAGAACAGCGCGGCCTCGGTGGCGTCCTGAGGGGTCGGCAGGTCGGGCATGGGTCTCCTGCATCCAAAGCGAGGTCAACTCGCCATACTGGCAAAGGAGTTGGGGGGAACCTCGCGGCAGGACAGGACCCTTTCACGTCCCCCACACAACTGACAAGCAGGCTATTCAAATCGGTTACCGACGGTTCGCGCCAGTGGTCGGAGCGCACGACCGGGAGCGCTGTTACGAGAGTTATACGGAAAGAGCGCCGGGAAAGCTCGATACCGGGTGCATCTCATCGCGAAAAGTGCGAAGCAGCGGCCGCTCCGGTCACCTTGTCGATAAATCCTTCGATACATCAGAGCGGGCCGCGGATCCCGAAGGTCTCCGCGGCCCGCGCCCACACTTTTCGGCGGTGAGGAGTCACACCTCGACCGGCTCCTGGGCCGGAAGGCTGTCCATGAAGGAGCTCACGGAGAAGACGGCACGGCCCGGTCCGGGCGGGCCGTAGCCGGGAGGCGAGGACAGTCCGAAGTCGTCCATCGTCTGCCGATAGGCCTGGAGCAGCCGGATGTGGTACTCCAGCGGCGCGCCCTGCGGGTTGGCCTTGCCGAGCGGGGTCGTGGGCTCAGGGCACCACGTGGTGAAGCGGGGTGTGATGCCGTGCGACATGAAGAAGCGCAGGCCCTCCGTCGTGGACGCGATCGCCTCGTCGACCGTCTTGAAGCCGAACGGCTCGGCCATCTCCACGCCCGCCACGAAATTGGGGATCACATTGCGCGCGCCGAAGACCTCCGCCGAGTCCAGGATCCGCTTGTGCCACTCGTCCCGGCCGACGTACCGCTCCTTGCCCGGGCAGTACATCTTGAAGAGGTACTCGTCCCACACCTCGTAGTTGGGGTGGTAGATCTGCACGCCGTAGTCCTTGAAGCGCTGCACGTCGTCCTTCGGCAGCGCCTGCGCGACGACCTTGCCGATCCAGCGGCCCGGGAAGTGCTCCTCGATGGCCTTCGCGTACATGCCGTAGAAGTCGGCCTCGTCCCGGCCCTGGAGCTTCGAGGTGATCGCGCCGCCGGTGAGGGTGTAGGCCGTGGACACCTTGGCGGTGTCGTACCGGTCGATGATCTCGAGCGCCTCCAGGACCTCGTCCACGTCCTTGACGCCCGTGTACGGCCGCCCCGCCGCCTTGTGCTGGCGCCAGTTGTGGTTGATGTCGCAGTACTGGCACTCCTCCTTGGCGCCGAAGTACTGGCACACCCGGAAGACGGTCAGATAGACCAGGTAGCCCCACTGGATGGTCGGGGCGACCTCCATCACGGACTTCCCGCTGGAGAGTTTGTGCCGGTAGTACTCCGGCATCGGCGGTACACCCACGTCGGCGATCCGCTTGCCGTCGAGGTAGAGCCCGAGCATGCCGGAGTCGTCGGCCGCCACGCGGTAGGGCGAGGCGGGGTTCACCCGCACCGACACCACGGTCCGCCTGAGGTCGTACGGCCCGCCGGTGAGGATGATCTCCTCCGGCGGGCGCCGCAGCGCGGCCTCGCCGAGTTCCGGCAGGGTGCCGTGGTCGAAGGAGAAGATGAAGTACGACTTCGGCTTCATCTCCCCCGACTCGTTGTCGCTGAGGGCGGACGGGTCGAAGGCCACGCCACCTCGCAGCAGGTCCTCTTTGAAGACGGCTTCCCGCGGCACCTGCGGAAACCGCTCCATCAGATCCTCGACCAGCGCGGTACGGCTGCCCATCCCGTGTCTCCTCCCGGCTCAGACGTACGACCGACTCCTCACGGTATGCCCTCGCACCGACATCACCCGTGCCGGGTCCCCTCGCGGCGAGCTATATGGGTCGGTACGGGCGTTTCCTGCGGCAGAAGCGGGTCCGGAACAGGCGCGTCCCATGTCGAGGTGAGCGGAAGCACACCGGCCCACAGCCCCAGTTCGGCGTCGGGACCGTCGCCGTCGTCGGGCGCACCGGTACGGACCTTGACGGAAGCCTCCTCGAGGGAGACGGCGAGCAGGGTGGTGGCCGCGAGTTCCTTCCGGCTCGGCCGCCGGGCGTACGCCCACTGCCCCGGCGCCGCGTGGTCGGTCAGCAGACGCAGGCCCGCCAGCTTCTCCTGCGGGTCGGTCACCTTGCGGGCCTCGCCGTGGATCATGGCGCTGCGGTAGTTGACGCCGTGCTCGAAGACGGACCGCGCGAGGACCAGCCCGTCGACGTGCGTGACGGTGACACAGACCGGCGTACCGCCCGCGAGGCTGCGGCCGGCCACCGAGCCGTGCACATACAGCTGCCGCTCGTCCCACCCGTACACCGTGGGCACGACCAGGGGCCGCCCCTCGACCACCACACCCAGATGGCAGACGAACCCCGCGTCGAGGATCGCCTCCAGATCGGCCCGCTCCAGGCTGCCCTGCTCACGCAGGCGGCGATGCCGGGTGAGCTCGGTCTGCGGAAGGGACACGGGGAGGCGCTGGGGATGCGGTTCGGGGCCGGGTTCGGGTTCGGGTTCGGGGCTCATGACCAGGCAGGTTACTGACGCCTCAGGCCGGGCCCCTGACCAGGCAGGCTACCGACGCGTCAGGCCCCGCGCTCCAGCCCTTCGAACGCCACCGGGAACGCCACCCCTGCCCCGGACACCACCCGCTCCGCCTCCTCTACGACCGCCAGGCCCAGCCGCGCCAGTTCGTTGCCCTGCGACCCCGCGAGGTGCGGCGTGACGAAGGCGCCCGGGAGTTCGTACAGCAGCGAGTCGGCGGGCAGGGGCTCCGGGTCGGTGACGTCGAGGACCGCCGAGAGGCGCCCCGACCGCAGTTCAGCGACGAGGGCGTCCGTGTCGACGAGCGACCCGCGCGCGGTGTTGACCAGCACCGCTCCGTCCGGCATCAGGGCCAGCTCGCGGCCGCCGATGAGATGCCGGGTCTCGGGGGTCTCCGGGGCGTGGACGGTCACGATCTCGCAGGTGCGCAGGAGGTCGTCCAGCGGCAGCAGCGGGACGCCCAGCTCCGCGGCCGCGCTCTCGTCGACGTACGGGTCGGTCAGGCTCACCGAGAGGTCGAACGGCCGCAGCAGCTCGATCACCTTCCGCCCGATCCGGGACGCCCCGATCACGCCGACCCGCCGCCCGTGGTTGCCGATGCCGGGCACGATCCCCCAGCCGTCGGACGCCCGCTCGGTGCGCAGCCGCTCCCGGCGCACGAAGACGTCCTTGCCGGCGAGCAGGATCACGGCGAGCGTGTACTCGGCGACGGGCACCGCGTTGGCCTCGGCCGCCGAGGACACGGCGATCCCGCGCCGCCAGATCTCGGGACCCGCGAAGCTCTTGACCGAGCCGGCCGAATGCAGGACGGCCCGGAGCTTCGGGGCCGCGTCGAGGACGGCCGCGTCCAGACGGGGGCAGCCCCAGCCGGTCACGAGGATCTCGGTGCGGGCCAGGACGTCCGCGAACGCCGGGTCGGTGAGGTCCTCGGCCACCAGCCCGGGATCGATGTCCACGGACTCCCGCAGCCGTGCCAGCACCTCGGGCGGGAAGACGAGCGGCACGTTCTCGGCGGTCATGGCGAACAGCGCCTGGGGTCGCTCGGGCACGGTGGTGATCCTCCAGACCTACGGAAGGTTGCGGAAACCGTTGTAGAAACCGTTCTCTACGGTAGGCCCCGACAAATGAGAGGGTCAACGCATACACACTTCCTGGAGGAACGACGGACATGTCGGAGACGATCACCAACTGGGCGGGGAACATCACCTACTCCGCCAAGGAACTGCACCGGCCCCACTCGCTCGACGAGGTCGCCGCCCTGGTCGCGGACAGCGCGAGCGTGCGGGTGCTGGGCAGCGGGCACTCCTTCAACGAGATCGCCGAGCCGGGCCCCGAGGGCGTGCTGCTGTCGATCGCCGACCTGCCGCCGGTGATCGACGTGGACACGGCGGCCCGTACGGTACGGGTCTCGGGCGGCGTCCGCTACGCCGAACTCGCCCGTGCGGTGTACACCAAGGGCCTCGCGCTGCCCAACATGGCTTCGCTGCCGCACATTTCCGTGGCCGGCTCGGTCGCGACCGGCACCCACGGCTCGGGCGTCGGCAACGGTCCGCTCTCGTCGGCCGTGCGCGAGGTGGAGCTGATCACGGCGGACGGCTCGGTACTGACCGTCGGCCGGGACGACCCGCGCTTCGGCGGGGCGGTCACCTCACTGGGCGCCCTCGGTGTCGTCACCGCGCTCACCCTGGACCTCGTTCCCACCTTCGACGTGGAGCAGTACGTCTTCACCGAACTCCCCCTCGCCGGACTGGACCCGGCGACCTTCGGGACGGTCATGGCATCGGCGTACAGCGTCAGCCTGTTCACCGACTGGCGGGCGCCGGGCTTCCGGCAGGCCTGGGTCAAGCGGCGGACGGACCAGCCTCTCGCCGACTTCCCGTGGGCCGCGCCCGCCACCGAGAAGATGCACCCGGTGCCGGGGATGCCCGCGGTCAACTGCACCGAGCAGTTCGGCGTGGCGGGTCCCTGGCAGGACCGACTGCCGCACTTCCGGGCCGAGTTCACGCCGAGCAGCGGAACGGAGCTCCAGTCGGAGTACCTGCTGCCGCGCGAGCATGCCGTCGAGGCGCTGCACGCGGTGGACGGCATCCGGGACACGGTCGCCGGGGTGCTCCAGATCTGCGAGGTGCGGACCGTGGCCGCCGACGAGCAGTGGCTGAGCCCGTCCTACGGCCGGGACACCGTGGCCCTGCACTTCACCTGGATCGAGGACACCGCGGCCGTCCTGCCGGTGGTGCGCCGGCTGGAGGAGGCACTGGCTCCCTTCGGCGCGCGGCCGCACTGGGGAAAGGTCTTCACCACGCCCGTGGACCTGCTGCGCGAGCGCTACCCGAGGCTCGGCGACTTCCGGAAGCTGGCGCGTGAGCTGGACCCCGACGGAAAATTCGCCAACGCCTTCGTCCGGGTCGTACTCGCCGACTGACTTTATAAAGCCCCTTTCCTAACCCCTTGTACAAAGTCCCCCGCAGCCCATAATCTTGCGCCGCGCCGGTGCCACTGTCGTCCCGGCATGAGCGAAGGGATGGGGGTCGGCCCGGTGAAGCGCACATCACGTGACATCCGCACCGCGAACCGCTACGAGGTGTTGCGCCAGATCATCGCCGAGTCGCCCACCTCCCGGCAGGAACTGGCGGCGGCCACCGGGCTGAGCCTGGCCACCGTCGCCACGCTCGTGGGCGAGCTGCTCGACCTCCACATGATCACGGAGGTCGGGTTCGAGGAGTCGGCGGGCGGGCGCCCCCGCGGGCTCGTGGCGGTCAACGCGTCGGGGGGCGCGTTGATCGGCGTGGACATCGCGGAGACGTACGTCCGTGTCGAGCTGTTCGACCTGGCGCTGAACGTGCTGGCCCGCGCCGAGGAGGACGTCCGCCCCGGCGAGAGCCTCCCCGAGCAGGTGGTCGGCCATGTCGCCGCCGCCGTCGGCTCGGTGGTCACGCAGGCCGGCATCGAGGGCGCCCGGGTGCTCGGCGTCGGCGTGAGCGTGCCGGGGCAGGTGGACCGCGCCACCGGCATCTCGGAGTACGCGCCGAACTGGGACTGGCACGACGTGCCGCTGGTCGACCTGCTCTCCGAGTACATCGCCTACCCGCTCTACCTGGACAACCCGCTGCGTGCCGTGGCCGTGGCAGAGCTGTGGTTCGGCGCGGCGCGCGGGAGCGGGAACGCCGTGGTGGTCACCCTCGGGACCGGCGTGGGCGCCGGGCTCGTCCTGGGCGGCGCACTGCATCGCGGTGTCTCCAACAGCGCCGGCGAGTGGGGCCACAACACGATCGTCCTGGACGGACGCCTGTGCCGCTGCGGCAACCACGGCTGCGTGGAGACGTACGTGGGCGCGCCCGGCATCATGCTGAACCTGCGGGAGCTGAGCCCCGACAGCGAGCTGCTGCACCCGGGCGACCAGACGGCGACGATCGCCGCGCTGGCCCGGGGGATGCTCGACCGGGACCCGGTGGCGGTCGAGGTCGTCCGGCACACCGCCCGTTATCTGGGCGCCTCCATCGCGCACCTGGTCAACCTGTTCAACCCCGAGGTGGTCGTGCTCAGCAGCTGGGTCGCGGCCGCCCTCGGCGAGCCCCTGGTCGCGGAGGTGCGCGAGGCCGTCGCCCGGCACGCGCTGCCCCGGCCGATGGCCGCCACCCAGATCGTCCTCTCCCCGATCCCGACCGACCCGGCGTGTCTGGGCGCGGCGACGTTCGCGCTCGAAGGGGCGCTCCAGTCGGGCGGGCAGAGGTCTGTGAAACGCACCACCCCGGCAAGGACGAAGACGCACGACCCCCGCTAGGAGCCGTACCGCACCACCTTCATGACGACGGAAGGGATGCACGTGTCTCAGCCCCACCGCAAGAGATCGGCCCTGTTGACAGCCGCAGCCGCGTTCGCTGTCGCGGGACCGCTGATATCCGCCCCGCCCGCGTCGGCCGCCACCCCCACGGTGGCCGAAGTGTCCCCGCACGCCGCCCAGACCATCGACAACATCGGCGCCTCGGGCGCCTGGTGGGTCAACGACCTGAAGAACTTCGACCCGAAGGTCCAGGCCCGGGTGTCCAAGCTGCTGTTCTCCAAGGACGGCCTGGCACTGAGCAGTTACCGCTACAACATCGGCGGTGGCGGCACCGGGGTCACCTACGCGCCGCGCGCCCCCGAGGACTTCCTGAAGGACGACGGGTCGTACGACTGGAGCAAGGACAAGGCGGGCCGTACGTTCCTGTACGCGGCCGCCCAGTACGGCGTGAAGGACCTGATCGCCTTCGTCAACAGCGCGCCCGCACAGTGGAAGACCAACGGCCTGAGCTGCGGCGGTTATCTGAAGGCGGAGAACGAGCAGGACTACGCGAAGTACGTCGCCGACGTCACCGACCACTTCGCGAAACAGGGCGTGCGGTTCGACTACATCAGCCCCTTCAACGAGCCCACCAACAGCTTCGGCGACTGCGGCCAGGAAGGCATGCTGGTGCCGGTCGACCAACGCGACGACATCGTGCGGGCGTTGGGCGCCGAGCAGCAGGCCCGCGGTCAGAAGACCGGCATCATCGCGGACGAGTCCAGCTCCACGGTGAGCTTCAACACCGAGGTCCCGCAGTGGATCTCGCAGCCGGGCACCGCCCAGTACGTCGACAAGCTCGCCCACCACACGTACAACAACCCGGGCGACGACCAGCGGGCGAAGATCTACGAGACGTCCAGGTCGGTCGGCAAGCAGTCCTGGTCCACGGAGATCTGCTGCTTCGGCAACGGCGGCACGGGCTGGGCGCAGGAGTACGACCCCACGATCGACGGTGGTCTGAACCTCTCCCGGATCATCTACAAGGACTTCGCGACCGCGCACGACTCGGCGTTCCAGTGGTGGGTCGCCCTCTCGGAGCAGATCGGCTCCGACCCCCTCGCCAAGAACGCCGAGGGCTGGAACGACGGCCTGATCTACTACGACCCGGACTACGCCACCAACGGCAACCAGACCCTGTACTTCACCAAGCGCTACTACGCGCTCGGCCAGTACAGCAAGTTCGTCCGGCCGGGAGCGGTCGCCCACAACGTGACCGGCGTACCGGACGGCGTGGAGGTGTCGACGTACGACGACCACGGCAAGTGGGTCGTGGTGGTCAACAACCACAACACCGCCGACACCGCGGTGAACCTGCACTTCAACAGCAAGACGCCGGTGCGTGCGAGCAAGGCCGTGCGGACCTCGGCGACCGAGAGCTGGGCGAACGTCGCGAAGCCGTCGGTCAAGGGCGGCACCGCCTCGGCGAACCTGCCGGCCCGGTCCATCACGACGTACGTCCTCGACCAGAAGGGCCAGGGCACGTCGGCGGTCACGGGCGCGCTCCAGGGCAAGCAGTCCGGCAAGTGCCTGACCGCGAACGCCTCGGGCGCGGCGATCAGCAGCTGCACGGGCGGACCCGAGCAGGTGTGGTCGTACGACGCGAAGGGCCGTCTGAAGGGCGTGAACGGCTATCTGACGGCGGGGAGTTCGGGGCTCACGACGAGCCCGGAGACGACCCGTGACGGCAGCCAGCAATGGCTGCTGAACTCCAACGGCCAAGTCGTCAGCGAGGCGTCGGGCACCTGCCTGGACGTCGGCGGACAGGCGACGGCCGAGGGCAGCAAGGTCGGCCTGTGGACCTGCAACGGCGGGACCAACCAGACCTGGTTCAAGCAGTAACACCTCACCTCTGCAAGGGGGTTGCGGGCCGCTGGTGCGGCGGCCCGCAACCCCTGGGCGTCCGATATCCCGAACGCCGCACAACGCTTCGTGCAGACTTCGTCCAACCCCTTGCCGAAGGCTTAGCCGAAGGTTAACGTCCCGCACCGCAGGTCCATTTGAGCCACCTGGCACTGAGCCGCAGAGCCATGGCACAGAGCCGTAGCCGTATTCGAGACAAGGACGTCAGCATGTCGGCATTGAGCAACAGCAACTGGGACCGTCGAAACGTTCTGCGGGCCGCGATGGGCCTGGCCGCCGCCGGCGGGCTGGCCGCGTGCGGCGGGAACACCGGGCGGAGCAGCGGAGGATCGAGCGACGCGCTCGTCCAGTTCTTCCACGCCTACGGCGAGGCAGGCACCGAGCAGGCGATCAAGCGGTACGCGAAGGCGTACAAGGACGCCAACGTGACCACCAACTGGATCACGGGCAACAACTTCGAGGCGAAGCTCTTCGCGTCCCTGCTCACCAAGAACGCGCCCGACGTCTTCGAGTTCCACCCGCAGATCCAGATGGTCAAGAGCGGCCAGGTGGCGGACCTGAGCGACATCATCAACCCGGTCAAGGACGACTTCAACCCGGCCGACATCAAGTCGCACACGGTGGACGGGAAGATATACGGCGTCCGCATGATCGACGACCCGCAGTTCTTCTTCTACCGCAAGTCGATGCTGGAGAAGGCCAAGGTCGACGTGCCGACCACCCTCGACGAGCTGCTCGAGGCGGCGGAGAAGCTCACCACCAACAAGGTCAAGGGCGTCTTCCTCGGCAACGACCTCACCCCGGCCATCAACCCGCTCCTCTGGTCGGCCGGTGCCGACACCCTCACCGCCGACAACAAGCCCGCCTTCCACACGGACGCGGTCGTCGCCGGCATGAAGCAGCTGCGCCAGCTGTTCACCAGCGGCAACCTGCTCCTCGACGCCCCGGCCGACTACTGGGACCCGTCCGCGATCAACCAGGGCCTGTGCGCCATCCAGTTCTGCGGCATGTGGGCGATGCCCGCCATGCAAAAGGCCCTCGGCGACGACCTCGGCGTCTTCCCCTTCCCCAAGGTCGGCGACAACGGCAAGCAGTCGGTCTACAACGGCGGCTGGTCGATGTTCGTCAACGCCAAGGGCAAGAACGTCGACGCGGCCAAGGAATACGTCAAGTGGCTGTGGATCGACCAGAAGGAGTACCAGGAGGACTGGGCCACCTCGTACGGCTTCCACATCCCGCCGCGCACCTCCATCGCCCAGTCCGCCACCAAGCTCAAGTCGGGTCTGCCGGCCGAGGGCGTCAAGCTCTTCAACGAGTTCGGGCACTTCGACAACATCGGCTGGACCCAGGCGATGATCACCGCTCTCACCGACGCGTTCGCCAACAGCGTCCGTAAGAACGGCGACCCGAACGCCGCCCTCGCCGACGCGGAGAAGAAGGTCAACGCCGAGCTCAAGAAGCTCTTCGGATAGGTCGACGGAGAAACCACGACATGTCGACCACCACCACGCGCGGGGTCGCCCAGCCCGCCCCGGCCAAGGCCTCACCGGCCCGGCCGCGGCGGGGCCTACGGGGCAACCCGACCTTCAACTTCTGGCTCTTCACCGGGCCGTTCCTCATCGGCCTGGTGATCTTCGTCTTCGTGCCGATCGTCTGGAGCATCTGGCTCAGCTTCTTCGACGCGCGCTTCACCGTCACGCCGAGCAAGTTCATCGGCTTCGACAACTACAAGAGCATGCTGACGAACTCCAACTTCACCGGTTCCCTGGTGACGTTCACGGTGTTCGCCGCGCTCATCGTGCCGCTCACCTGGGCCCTGTCCCTGGGCCTGGCGATGCTGGTGCACCGGCTGCGGTTCATGCGGGCGTTCTTCCGGTCGGTGTTCTTCCTTCCGACCGCCGTGTCCTATGTCGCCGCCGCGCTGATCTGGAAGATGTCCATCTTCACCGGTGTCCGCTTCGGCCTCATGAACACGGTGCTCGGCTGGTTCGGCGTCGACAACATCGCCTACCTGTCCGACCCGAACCCGCCCTGGTACTGGCTGGTCATCGTGACCGTACGCCTGTGGCTGCAGGCCGGCTTCTACATGATCCTGTTCCTGGCCGCGCTGCAGAACATCCCGGCGGAGCTGTACGAGGCCGCCGCGATCGACGGCGCAAAGCCCGGCTGGCAGACCTTCCGGTACATCACGCTGCCCCAGCTGCGCGCCACCTCCACTGCGGTGATCCTGCTGCTGCTCGTCGCCGCCTACCAGGCGTTCGACGAGTTCTTCAACATCATCACGACCAAGGCGACCTGGGGTCAGACACCGCTCATGGTCCTGTACAAGACCGCCCTCGGCGAGAACCAGGACTACGGCGCCGGCAGCGCGGGCGCCGTCATCCTCACCCTGCTGATCTGCGCCGTCACGCTCCTCCAGGGCAAGTTCATGGGCTTCGGAAGGGGGGAGGACTCCAAGTGACCACCACCGCACCTCAGGTGGGCAAGGAGCGCCGCAAGAAGCGCGGAGGCGTCCTCGGCAACACGGGCCTGTACTTCGCCGTCGGTGTCGCCGCCCTGCTCTTCCTGCTCCCCTTCTACCTGATCCTCCGCAACTCCCTCTCCACGGACCCGGAGATCACCGGCGAGAACTGGAAGCTGCTCCCCTCCTTCCAGTGGGGCAACATCAGCGAGCTGTTCGACGACCCGACGGTCGACTTCGCCCGGTCCATGTGGAACTCGACGGTGATCGCCGTCTCCATGACCGTCGGCACCCTGCTGATCTGCTCCCTGGCCGGATACGGCCTCGCCCGTATCCCCTACAAGCACGCCAACAAGGTCTTCTACGTCGTCCTCGCGACCCTGATGGTCCCCACCGCCGTGACGTTCGTGCCGAGCTTCGTGCTGGTCTCGTCCCTCGGCTGGATCGACACCTACCGCGGTCTGATCATCCCGGGCCTGTTCAGTGGTTTCACCTGCTTCCTGTTCCGGCAGTACTTCCTCGGGTTCCCGAAGGAGCTGGAGGAGGCGGCACGCGTGGACGGGCTCGGTTACTGGGGCGCATACTGGCGCATTGTCGTACCCAACTCGCTGAACTTCTTCGCGGCGATGGCCACGATCACGTTCATCAGCGGCTGGAACGCCTTCCTGTGGCCGTTGGTCATCGGCCAGGACCCGAGCTCCTGGACCGTCCAGGTCGCCCTGTCCTCCTTCATGACCAACCAGACCGTCAACTTCCACCTGATCTTCATGGCCACCGCCATTTCCATCCTGCCCCTGGTGTTCGTGTTCCTCTTCCTCCAGCGCTGGCTGGTCCAGGGGATCGCGCAGACCGGCATCAAGGGCTGACGCCTCTCTCTCAGTACCTGGAGACCGATGTCTTTCCGCACCACCAGCGCTTTCGACTACGTCGAGGACGTCTCACCCGGCAGCGGGGCCCTCCCGCCCCGCGCCTGGTACGCCTCCTCCGACGCGAAGGCCCTGCCCCTCGACGGCGCCTGGCGCTTCCGGCTGTCGGCGACCGCCGACGCCGAGGACGACTCCTTCGCCGAGGAGGGATACGACGCCGACGGCTGGGCCGAGGTCACGGTCCCCGGGCACTGGGTCCTCCAGGGAGACGGGGCCTTCGGGCTGCCCATCTACACCAACCACCTCTACCCCTTCCCGGTGGACCCGCCGCACGTTCCGACGGAGAACCCGACCGGTGACCACCTGCGCGTCTTCGACCTCCCCGAGGACTGGCCCTCGGACGGTGGCGCCGTCATCCGGTTCGACGGTGTCGAGTCCTGCGCCCGGGTCTGGCTCAACGGCACGGACATCGGCGAGTTCAAGGGCTCCCGCCTCGCGCACGAGTTCGCCGTCGGCCAGCTGCTGAAGCCGAAGGGCAACGTCCTCGCGGTCCGCGTGCACCAGTGGTCGGCCGGGTCCTACCTGGAGGACCAGGACCAGTGGTGGCTGCCGGGCATCTTCCGCGAGGTGACCCTGCTGCACCGCCCGGCGGGCGCCGTCCTGGACTTCTTCGTGCACGCCTCCTACGACCACCTCACGGGCGAGGGCACCCTGCGTGTCGACTCCGACGTCGACGGGCGGGTGCTCGTGCCCGCCCTCGACATCGATGTCGCCACCGGTGAGGCGGCCACCACCCTGGTGGCACCGTGGAGCGCCGAGAGCCCCCGGCTCTACGACGGCGAGCTGGTCACCGAGGGCGAGCGGGTCCCTCTGCGCATCGGCTTCCGTACGGTCGTCCTCGAGGACGGTCTGATCAAGGTCAACGGCAGGGCGGTCCTGTTCAAGGGCGTCAACCGGCACGAGTGGCACCCCGAGAAGGGCCGCACCCTCGACCTGGAGACCATGCGCGAGGACGTGCTGCTGATGAAGCGGCACAACATCAACGCCGTGCGCACCTCGCACTACCCGCCGCACCCGGCCTTCCTGGACCTGTGCGACGAGTACGGCCTGTGGGTCATCGACGAGTGCGACCTGGAGACCCACGGTTTCACCGAGCAGGAGTGGCGGGACAACCCCGTCGACGACGACCGCTGGACCCCGGCCCTCCTGGACCGCGCGGCCCGCATGGTCGAGCGCGACAAGAACCACCCCTCGATCGTCTTCTGGTCGCTGGGCAACGAGGCCGGCACCGGCCGCGGCCTGACCGCGATGGCCGAGTGGATCCACGGCCGTGACTCCTCGCGCCTGGTGCACTACGAGGGCGACTGGAACTGCCGGGACACCGACGTCTATTCGCGGATGTACGCGAACCACGCCGAGGTCGAGCAGATCGGCAAGGAGCTCGACGGCGGCACCCACCAGCGCCGCGCACTCCCCTTCATCCAGTGCGAGTACGGCCACGCCATGGGCAACGGCCCCGGCGGCCTCGCCGACTACCAGGAGCTCTTCGAGAAGTACGAGCGTCTCCAGGGCGGCTTCATCTGGGAGTGGATCGACCACGGCGTCAAGCACGCCGAGCTCGGTTACGCCTACGGCGGCGACTTCGGCGAGGAGCTGCACGACGGCAACTTCGTCTGCGACGGCCTGATCTTCCCGGACCGCACGCCCTCCCCCGGTCTGATCGAGTACAAGAAGGTCATCGAGCCGGTCCGCATCGACGGCGCCGACGGCACCGTACGCATCACGAACACGTACGACTTCGCCGACCTGTCCGGGCTCGCCTTCGAGTGGTCGTACCAGGTGGACGGCGAGACGGTCGAGGCCGGCACGCTCTCGGTGCCGGCGCTGGCACCCGGCGAGTCGGCGGACCTGAAGCTGCCGGAGCCTCCCGCGCACGAGGCCGCGGAGGCGCAGTGGACAGTGCGGGCGCTGCTGGCGTCCGACACGGCCTGGGCGCCGAAGGACCACGTCGTCGCATGGGGCCAGTTCCCGGCGACCGCGCCCGTACGGCCCTCCGTCGCGCCCACCGACCGGCCGGTGCGCGGCGAGAAGCTGATCACCCTGGGTCCGGCGTCCTTCGACGGCCGTACCGGTGCGCTCAAGGCCATCGGTGACGTCACTGTAGAGGCCCCGCGGCTGGACGTGTGGCGGGCGACGACCGACAACGACGAGGGCACGGAGTGGGACTCCGGCATCCGCTACAGCACGCTGTGGCGGACCCTGGGCCTGCACCGGATGCGGCACCGGCTGGACGCGGTGGAGCTGGGCGAGGACGCGCTGACGGTCCGGACCCGGGTGGCGCCCGCGGCCCGCGAGGTGGGGCTCGCCGTCGCGTACCGCTGGACCTCGGACGGCTCGCGGCTTCGCCTGACGGTGTCCGTGGGCCCCGAGGGCGAGTGGACCCAGCCGCTGCCCCGGCTCGGCGTCCGGCTCGGACTCCCCGAGGCCGACCAGGTGAAGTGGTTCGGCGGCGGCCCCGGCGAGGCCTACCCGGACACCCGCAAGGCGTCCATGGTCGGGCGCTGGCAGGCGAGCGTGGACGAGCTGCAGACGCCGTATCTGCGCCCGCAGGAGAACGGCGCCCGCGCCGACGTCCGCTGGGTGGAGCTCGGCGGGCTGCGGATCGAGGGCGACCCGGAGTTCGCCTTCACGGCCCGGCGCTGGACGACCGAGCAGCTGGACGCGGCGGCGCATCTGACGGATCTGAAGGCCGGTGACACGGTGTGGGTGAACCTCGACCACGGCCATCACGGCATCGGGACGGCGTCCTGCGGTCCGGGCCCGCTGCCGCAGTACCACCTGCGGGCCGAGCCGGCGGAGTTCTCGTTCGTCTTCTCCGTGCTTTCCCGGTGACCTCCCGGTGATGGATTAGTCCAATTCACCAGTGGATTAATCCATTGCCAATGTGATCGAGATTCTGCGACGGTCATGGGGTACCCGCGGCCGGTCGGCCTTCCAAGCCGACCGGCCGTAACTCTTGTTCGCAACAAGGGAGTTCACAGCGTGCCCGGAAACATCGAGGTTCGCGGCCTGTCCCGCACCTTCCACACCACCGTCCGTCGCCCCGGCCTCGCCGGCACCCTTCGCTCCCTGGTCAACCCGGAGCGGGTCGCCAAGCACGCCGTCTCGGACATCACCTTCGACGTGGCGCCCGGCGAACTCCTCGCCCTGCTCGGCCCGAACGGCGCCGGCAAGTCCACCACCATCAAAGTGCTCACCGGCATCCTCACGCCCACCTCCGGCGAGGCCCGGGTGGCGGGCGTGGTGCCGTACCAGGATCGCGAACGCAACGCCCGTAACATCGGCGCGGTGTTCGGGCAGCGCACCCAGCTGTGGTGGGACCTGCCGGTGCGCGAGTCGTTCTCGATCCTCAGGGACATCTACGAGGTGCCGAAGGCGGAACACGCCGCGCGCCTCAAGGAGTTCGACGACATCCTGGAACTGTCCACGTTCTGGGACACCCGGGTCCGCCATCTCTCCCTCGGCCAACGCGTGCGCTGTGACCTCGCGGCCGCGCTGCTGCACGATCCGCCGGTCGTCTTCCTCGACGAGCCGACCATCGGCATGGACGTGGTGGTCAAGGAACAGGTGCGGGAGTTCCTGCGCCACCAGGTGGAGGAGCGCGGCCGTACGGTCCTGCTGACCACCCACGACATGACCGAGGTCGAGCGGCTCGCCGAGCGGGTCGTCCTGATCAACCACGGCAGGCTCGTCCTCGACGGCTCCCTCGACGAAATCCGCCGAAAGTTCGGCTCCACCTGGCAGGTCCGCGCGACCCTGGCCGACGCCCACACGGACGTCGTCCCGCTGCCGGGGATCGCGGTGCTGCGCAAGGAGGGCCCGCAGGTCGTGTTCGGCCCCGAGAGCCCCGACGGACCGGACTCCCCCACCGTGCACCAGGCCCTGAAGGCGGTCATCGAGCGGTACGAGGTGACGGGCGTCGCCATCGACGAGGCCGACCTCGAAGACGTGATGCGGGCGGCCTACGTCCACGCGGAACCCGCGACCGAGGCGGTCTGACATGGCCGTCCTGCACGCCTGGCGCGCCGCCCGCGTCACCCCGCTCGGCGAGCTGCACGCGCCGCCCCGGATGACGGCCGTCCTGATCCGCCTGGCCGTCCAGGTGGTCCTGGTGGCCTCCCTGTGGCACGGCCTGTACGCACACACCGGCACCACCGCGGGCCTCACCGAGGGCCAGGCCGTCACATACGCCGTGCTGGCCGTACTCGCCTCCCGCCTCAGGGAGTTGGACCAGTACGCGGGCCGGGACACCGTGCTCCAGCACATGCACTTCGGCACGATCGTCTACTGGTATCTGCGCCCCCTGCCGCCCCAGCGCTACCACGCCCTGCGTGCCCTCGGCGAGCAGGTGTACGGCTTCGCGTGGGCGCTCGGCGGCTATCTGGTCTGCCTGGCGGCCGGGGTGGTGGACCCGCCCAGGTCGGCAGCCGTGGCAGGGGTGTTCGCGCTGAGCCTGCTCCTGGGCCAGTGCGTCCTGTACTTCGTGCTGCTCACCCTGGACCAGCTGTGCTTCTGGACGGTCCGCAACAACGCGGCGATGCTGATCCTGATCTTCGCGCAGAACCTGCTGTCCGGTGTGTACGCGCCGCTGTGGTTCTTCCCGGACTGGTTCATCACGCTGAGCGGATTCCTGCCGTTCCAGGCGACGTTGAGCGTGCCGTTGTCGATCTACATCGGCCGCATCCCCCTGTCGGATGCCTTCGAGCAGCTGGCGATCCAGGCGTTCTGGGTCGTGGCGCTCTTCCTGTTCACCCGTTTCCTGTGGCGGCGGGCCGCCCGCCGCGTCATCTCCCAAGGAGGCTGAGGCCAGTGAACGGCATGCGGATCGCGTGGCGCGTCACGCGTCTCAACTTCCGTGCCCAGCTGGAGTACCGCACCGAGTTCCTGCTGATGATCGCGATCGGCGCGATCTGGCAGGTGTCGGTGATCGTGTTCGCCACGGTGCTGCTGACCCGGTTCACCGGGATGGGCGGCTGGGACAGCTCGGAGGTCCTTCTGATCCCGGCGACGAGGATGCTCGCGCACGGACTGTTCGTCCTGTTGCTGGGCCGGGTGCACGGCGCGGGCCGGCAGATCCAGGAGGGCAGGATCGACATCTACCTGACCCGCCCGATGCCGGTGTACCGCCAACTCCAGCTGGCCTTCTTCCCCACCAACGCGATCGGCGACCTGACGGTCGCGGTGGGCCTGATGGTCGGTGCTCTGAGCCGCAGCCAACTGGACTGGACACCGGGCCGCATCTCGTACCTGATCGCCGCCATCATCGGCGGCATGTTCCTGGAGGCGGCCCTCTTCACGGCGATCACCTGCGCGGCGCTGCGCTTCCCGGCCGCCGACTACTGGAGCCGCTGGCTGGAGGAACTCCTCGGCACCTTCGGCAGCTACCCCCTCAACGTCCTCCCGAAGGCCGTCGGCGGCCTCCTCACCTACGGCCTCCCCCTCGCCTTCGTCGCCTACTTCCCGGCAGCGGTCCTGACCGGCCACGGCCACGACACCGGCGTCCCGTACTGGCTGGCGGCGGTGTCGCCGTTGCTGGGCGTGGTGGCGTACCTGGGCTCGCGGGTGCTGTGGCGGTGGAGCCTTCGGCACTATGCGGGGGTCAACGGATGATGTCGGCCCCCGCCCGGCCGACGCGGTCTCAGGCCCGCCGGACGGGGGTGAACAGCGCCGTGACCGCGATGAGTACGCAGCACGCGCCGGCGGCCACGCCGACCGGGGCCGTGCCCTGGTGTTCTGCGGCCCAGGTGAGGACGGCCGCGCCGATCGGGGCCGCCGAGTAGTGCAGGGTCCAGAAGGCGGCGGTGACCCGGCCCAGGAGCGGTTCCGGGGTGACCTCCTGGCGCAGCGACATGGAGCAGGTGCCCGCCACGGCGACGCAGGCCAGGAAGGCGGCGCTCAGGGCCGCGACGACGGGCACGTCCCGCGCCCAGCCCATGCCGGCGAAGGCGAGCCCGCACACCGCGACCGCGGCCGTCCAGGTCACGCCGAAGCCGAGCCGGCGGCGGGCCCGGGCCACCAGCAGGGCGCCGGTGATCGTGCCGAGCGCGCCGACGGCCATGACGGTGCCGACCGTGTCGTCGCCGTGGCCCAGGTCGTGCTTGAGGTGGTAGATGATCAGGTCGTTCAGGCCGAACGTGAGGAAGCTGAAGACGAACAGCAGCGCGGTGAGCGTACGCAGGACGGGATGGCCGCGCAGGAAGGCCGCTCCGGTGCGCAAGTCCCGCCACAGGCCGCTGCGCTCGCCGTCCGCTCCGGCGGGCCGAGCCCGGAACCGCACGAAAACCGTGCACAGCGCCGACACCCCGAAGCTCGCGGCGTTCACCCCGACGGCGGCGGCCGGTCCGGTCCAGGCGGCCACCATGCCCGCGCACAGCGGGCCCAGTACCCCGGCCGCCGCCGCGGTCGCGTTCAACCGCCCGTTGGCCTCGGTCAGTTGCCCGGTCCCGACGAGACTCCGTACGACGGTGACATAGCCGACGGCGAACAGCGTGCCGACGGCCTCGCACAGCGGCAGGACCACGTACAGCAGCCAGACCTGCGGCCCGAACAGCCACACCACCGGGATCACGCCGTACAGCACCAGGCGCACCAGGTCACAGGCGATGAGCAGTCGGCGCCGGTCGACCCGATCCACCACGACCCCCGCGAACACCGCCGCCACGACCGCGGCCGCCCCGCCCACCGCCGTCAGCAGCCCCATCCGCGCGAGGGAGCCCGTGGCCTCCAGTACCAGCAGGGGCAGGGCGATCAGGGCGAAGGAGTCACCGAGAACGGAGAGGGTCTGGGCGGCCCAGAAGACGGCGAAGTCCCGTTGCCGCCACAGCGGGCGCGACTTGTCGTCGGACGACGGGGACGCCGTACGGCCATCGGACTCCCCGTCACGCCGCGCCTCGTACGCCATGCCCCTCCCCAGGTCCCGGACAACCTGGGCAACCTTAGAGCCGCCGACACCGGCACGGAAACGACTTTCGGCGCCCGCGTGCCGCGGCCCGGGAATCGCGGGAAGTGGTGCGACGGGAGTACCCCTGGTTGTGCCATCTCATGACATTGGTTCCCCGCGGTCAGGCTTGGCGGGCGTAGGACGCAAGGCGATCGGCGAGCGCGGTGACGAGGTCGCGCAGTTCATCGGGGCGCTCGATGACGAACGGCCGGTCGAGTGAGGCGAGTACTGGAGGCAACCAGTCGAGCCGCTCCGCCCGCAGCTCGACGCGCAGCCAGCGCTCGGTCGCCCGGTCCTGGCCTGCCGCGGGCTCGTGCTCCTCCAGGCTCGCGACGCCGGCGGGAAGGTGGGCGCGGATCTGCTCAACTGTCCCGTGGATCCGCAAGGTCACCTCATGCCGGTACTCGGCCGTGGCGAACGCTGACAACACGCGCTGTGCCGGACCGGGACCCACGGGTGCTTCGAACGAGCCGGGCAGGGTCCGCGCGTCTGCGATGCGATCGAGCCGGAAGGTTCGGTCCTCGCCGATCCGGGCGTCCTTGCCCGTGACGTACCACCGGCCCGCATGGGCGACGATCCCGTACGCGTGCAGCGTGCGTTCGCTGCGCCGTCCCTCGCGGTCGGTGTAGCGGATCGAGACCGGTCGGCGGTGGCGCACCGCATCGGCGATGGTGAGCAGGACCCCGGCGTCCGGGGTGTCGAACTCGCCGGGCTGTTCCGTGAAGGCGAGGGATTCCAGGAGTGTGTCGAGCCGACGGGCGATGTGCTTGGGCAGCACCCGCCGGATCTTCGCCGATGCCGTCTCGCTTGCCGTGTGCTCCGTCGTCGTCAGCCCTGCTCGGCGGCCGGCGACCAGGCCGAGCAGCACGGCCAGCGCCTCGTCGTCGCTGAGCATGAGCGGAGGCAAGCGGTACCCGGGAGCGAGCCGGTACCCGCCGTAGCGGCCGCGCACCGATTCCACAGGCACATCCAGGTCGATCAGCTGGTCCACATACCGCCGCACGGTGCGCCCTTCGACGCCGAGCCGGTCGGCCAGTTCGGCCACCGTTCGGGTGCCGCCCGACTGCAGCAGCTCCAGGAGTGTCAGCACGCGGGCAGTGGGTCGGGGCATGTGCACAACCTAGTGCGAATACAGGACCGATTCTGTCCACTATTTCTCCTAGCCTGCGCAGTGCACGCCTCCAGCACAGCCAAGGAGATCCCCATGGACTTCGTCTCGATCCGCATCATCACCAGCGACGTGGCACGCCTCGTCGAGTTCTATGAGCGAGCCACAGGGGCGCGGGCGACGTGGGCCACCGAAGACTTCGCCGAACTCAACACCGCGGGCGCCACCCTCGCGATCGCCGGCACCCGCACCGTCCCGCTGTTCGCCCCGGGCTCTGCCCGCCCGGCGGACAACCACAGCGTGATCACCGAGTTCCTCGTCGACGACGTGGACCGCGTTCACCAGAACCTGACCGGCTTCGTCACCGACTTCGTCAACGGGCCCACCACGATGCCCTGGGGCAACCGGTCGCTGCTGTTCCGTGACCCCGACGGCAACCTCGTCAACTTCTTCACCCCCGTCACCTCAGCGGCCATCGAAAAGTTCGCACGCTGACGCCACGCAAAGCCGCTCACGCGGGAGCCCTGAGATCCCAGGGCTCCCGATGAACGCGGCCGCCGAGTCCAGGAGCGCCACCAGCAGGGGACACCGGAACGCACCGCTGACCCCCGAAGGACGCCTGCGCCTGTGTCTGCGTGATCGACGCCGGACGTCCGATCGCGCACGTGGCCGCGGAAGCCGGAATCTCCCGCCGCTGCCTGGCCAAGTGGCACGCCCGCCGGCGCGCGCACGGCGAGAACGGACTACTCGACCACCTCTCCCGCCCCGCCCCGCACCCCCGATGACATCGCCGACCTGGTGGAGGCGCTGCGGCGGCAGACCAAGCACGGGCCGGCCCGGCTCGCCGCCGACCTACAGCGGCTGCACGACGTCACACTCGCGCCCGCGACCGTCCACCGCATCCTGGTGAGGCGAGGACGTGGGCCGGCTCCGGGACCTCGACCCTCGCGCTCGACGGCCGACCGCCCATCAGCCGGACCGCCGGGAGCAACTACCGAATCGTCTTCGACCAGCCGCCCGAACCACTCGCGGACATCCCGCAGCAGCTCACCTTCGAGGACTTCGCGTGACCAAGGTCCCGGGACACCACACCTAGTCCGTCCGGGCGGGGTGACCGGGCGAGCCAGACTCCCGTGTGGGAGAGGGCGGTTCGGGGGCTCCGTGCCACGGACCGGTCTCCAGGGACCGTATTCGGGGTATCGGGGACGGCAGCAGCCACAGCACGGACAGCACCCCTCCGACGGCGACCGTCACGAGGGTCGCCCGGAGGCCGAAGGCCGTGGCCAGTGCGCCTCCGGCGAGGGCGCCGAGGGGACGGATGCCGTAGTTGACGGTGCTGTAGGCGCCCACCACACGGCTGCGCAGGGCGTCCGGAGTCACCACCGCCTGCAGCGAGTTGAGGTTGACGTCGAACCACATGACGCCCAGGCCGACCAGGAAGTAGGCGGCACCCAGGAGCCCGGCGGCCGCCCAGTCAGGCCCACCGGCGATCGCGGCGAGGGCGAAGGGCGCCGGGAACAGTACGGCCCCGACGGTGATGGACCGCCCCACCCCGATCCGCCGCGACACCCGCGGAGCGGTCAGCGCTCCGACGAGGGAGCCGCCCGCCCCGATGCCGAGGGTCAGCCCGATGGCGCCCGGGGACAGCCCGAGCTCGCGGTCGGCGAAGAGCACGACCATGCCGGTGCCCGCGAGGAATGTGAAGAAGTTGACGGTCGTGGAACACCCGAGGCCCGCCCGCAGTACCGGCTGCCGTACGACGAAGGCCAGGCCCTCGCGGGCGTCACGCAGCAACGCGGGCAAGGCGGCGCCGGTACGGGCGGCGGGTGCGGGCTCGTCGACCGTGATCCGGTTCAGCAGCAGCGCGGAGACCAGGAAGGACACGGCGTCCGCGATCACGGCGACCGGCGCGCCCAGTGCCTGGACGAGCCCGCCGCCCGCCGCGGGACCGGCGATGAAGGAGGCCGAACGGGCCGCGCTGAACTTGCTGTTGGCGTTGACGTAGGACGAACTCGGCACCAGCCGTGCGAACAGTGGCATCCACGCGCACCCGGCCACCACGCCGGCGAACCCGGTCAGCAGCGCCACCGCGTACAGCTGACCGAGGGTGAGGGCGCCCCACAGATACGCGAGGGGCAGAGACAGCAGTACGACCGCCCGTACCAGGTCGGTGACGACGAGTAGCCGCCGCTTGTGTGTCCGGCCGTCGACCCACGCCCCCAGCACCAGGGCGAGCAGGTACGGCGCCCAGGCAAGTGCGGTGAGCCAGGCCACCTGCGCGGCCGAGGCGTCCAGCACCCCGACTGCGATCAGCGGCACCGCGACCTCTGAGACCCGGTCGCCGAACTGTGAGACGGCGCTGCTCGCCCAGCACCGGACGAAGCGCCGGTCACGCCACAAGGAGTCCTGCCCTGCTTCGCGTGTCATGAGGTCGTAGCGGCGTCACCGGTACCGTCGGCCGCCTCCGGCAAGGCGTACAGGAGCACCCGCACGCCCCTGCTCTCTTGCGGCCGCCGAGCGGGATCACGGGTGACGTAGGGCGCGAGGAGTTCCTCCATCGCGTCCTTGAGAGCGGCCAGTTCATCGGCGGTGACCACGATCCGGGTGTTGTTCGCGACAACCTTGCCGACCCACTCCTGTTCCAATGCGGGTCCGGTCTCGGTGAGCCAGCGCATCGGAAGGTCGGCGGTACGGGCGAACATCTCCCCGGCGAGCAGCTGGGCCGCGGCCCGCCCGTCCTCGTCCTCGGGCGTCTCGAACCGGAACCCGCGCGCCACTGCCTCCCAGCGTCGCTCCCGCCGGTCCGCCCCGCCGTCGACGGCGTCCCGGACCAGCCCGAAGCCCGCGAGATGCCGTAGATGCCAACTCGCCACCGATGGTGTCGCCCCGACGTGCGGAGACAACTGAGTAGCGGTGGCCGGACCATGCCGCTGGAGGCGTTCCAGGATGGCGAGCCGTACGGGGTGTGCGAGCGCCCGCATGGCCTTCGGATCAGTGATCTCCATGTCGCCGAAGCGATTGTCGGACTGCATATTATGAGAGTGTCCTCTCACATATTGTGAGAGTCAACTCTCAGATTCCACAGGGGTGTTCAACGCCCGGTACGCGGCGGCCGCACACGGCCCGCCACCCTGCGGCCCCAGGCCTGGCTCGGCGCTTCGACCCAACGGTGGGTCAGCAGGCAGATGGGCAACAGCGCCGCAAAGAAGGCCACTTCGAGCACGAGACTGTCCTGCCGTCGCCGCCCGACCGTGCCGTCGATCACCGCCAGCAGGACCGGATGCACCAGGTAGAGCGAGTAGCTGATCGTTCCCAGTCCGGTCAGCATCGGCGGTACGCGTCGACCGCGCGACGCCAGTCCGACGGCGAAGGTGAGCACAGCCAGCAGGAACGAGACGATCCAGCCGCGCCGTGCGAAGTGGTCGTCGGGGCCGGACCAGTACGCGCTCCCCACGGCACAGACGACGACCAGGACAGCGGCGCCGGCCGTCCGGCGCCAGGTGCCCTGACCGTTCTCGGCACGGTGAACGGCGGTGCCGAGGAACATCACGGCGAGGATCACCAGGCCCTCCCACAGCGGGACCGTGCCGTTGAACGGGACCAGGAGAAGCGCCAGCACCCCGCCCAGCACACCCCCGAACACCCGGAGCACAGGTGAGCCGGCACTCGCACAGCAGATGGCGAGCCCCATGGCGATCGAAGCGCACACGATCAGCGGGCCGGTGCCGACCAGGCCCGACAGGGCGGAGGCGGGCAGTGCGGCGCCCGCCGTCACGCTCGCGGCGGAGAGCACCGCCAGGGTGACCGCGATCGCCGCGGACTGCCGGTGCAGGCGAACCGTGAACAGGGCGACGACCAGCAGGTAGAAGGACATCTCGTAGGAGAGCGTCCACAGGACCAGCAGGACATTGGGCGTTCCCAGTAATTCCTGCAGCATCGTGGCGTGGGCGACCACCACGGTGACAGCGCTCTGCCCGCCGAAGTCGTGCAGCTCCGCGACACCCAGGAGGTGGACGGCGACGAACACCACGACGACCACCGCCCACAGCGGGTACACACGGAAGATCCGCCCGATCCAGAACGTCCGGACGCAGCCCCGGCGCTCCAGCGACGCGGGGATGATGTAGCCGCTCACCAGAAAGAACACCATGATGCCGTAGCGGCTGGTGTTGAACTGCGGCATCAACTCCCGCCGGAAGTCCGCCATGAAGGTGTACGAGGAGTGGTCGAACACCACGACGAGTGCGGCGATACCGCGCAACGCGTCCAGCCACCCCAGCTTCGCTGAGGGGAGGACGAGGGGTGGGGATTCCATGCGTGAGCGGAGTCCTCTTCGATCAGGCAGACCCCGGTCGGGGTGCGCTGATCACCGAGTTCACCGGCCGGCGCATTGTTCGGCAGTACCGTTCTGGCGGCCGAACATTGAACGGGGTGAAGGTGTGGCGGGGCGTCGTGAGGTGCCGTTGGATCCGGCGGCAGGACCGGTACAGCGGTTCGCGTTCGAGTTACGCAAGCTGCGGCTGGAGGCGGGCGGGATCACCTACCGGTCGCTGGCGCGGCGGGCGGGCTATTCGGTGACCACGCTGTCGCAGGCCGCGGCGGGTGAGCAGTTGCCGACGCTCCCGGTGGTGCTGGCCTATGCGGGGGCGTGCGGTGCGGACCCGGCGGAATGGGAGGCCCGCTGGAAGGCAGCGGTGGAGGAGTCCTCCGATGACGGCTCCCGCAACGACAACGGAGCACACGCGCCGTATCGGGGTCTCGCACGGTTCGAGACCGGGGACAGCGACCTGTTCTTCGGCAGGGAACAGCTCACCGCTGACCTGGTCGACCTGTTGCGCCGCCGACGGTTCGCCGCGGTCTTCGGACCCTCCGGCAGCGGCAAGTCCTCCCTGCTGCGGGCCGGCCTGATACCCGTCCTCCGGCGCGCTCAGGAGCCGGGCCCGCGCCCGGCCGCGATCCGGATCCTGACACCGGGCGAACGCCCCTCCCGCAGCCACGCACCGCTTCTCACACCCGCGATTCCCCGCGACGAGAGCGACGGCAACGCCGGGGCGGACACGGTCGTGATCGTCGACCAGTTCGAGGAAGTCTTCACCCTCTGCCACGACGCGGCGGAACGCGCTCGCTTCATCGATCTGCTGCTGACGGCCCGGCAGCCCGAGAGCCATCTGCGAGTGCTGCTGGCGGTGCGCGGCGACTTCTACGGCCGCTGCGCCGAGCACCGTGAGCTGGCCGACGCCCTGCGCGACGCCAACCTCCTGACCGGAGCGATGAGCCGGACGGAACTGCGCGACGCCGTGGTCAAGCCGGCCACGGCCGCCGGACTGACCGTGGAACGCGCCCTCACCACCCGGCTGGTCGACGAGGTCGCCGACGCGCCGGGCGGGCTGCCGCTGCTGTCCCACGCGCTGCTGGAGACCTGGCGCCGCCGCCGCGGCAAGACACTGACATTGGCGGGGTACGAGGCGGCGGGATGCCTGGACGGCGCGATCGCCAAGACCGCCGAGAAGATCTACGGACGGTTCACCGAGGACCAGGCGGCCGCCGCCCGCCGGGTGTTGTTGCGCATGGTCGCCCCCGGGGACGGCACGCCCGACACCCGCCGTCCCGTCGAGCGCGAGGAACTTGGCGACACCGACCGGGTGGTGGAGGCGCTCGCCGGGGCGCGGCTGCTCACCCTGGACGGGGACACGGTCGAGATCACCCACGAGGCACTGCTGACGGCCTGGCCCCGGCTGCGCGGGTGGATCGAGGAGGACCGCGAACGCCTGCGTGTGCACCGGAACCTGACCGAAGCGGCCCACGCCTGGAAGGAACTCGGCCGTGAGGAGGGCGCGTTGTACCGGGGAAGCCGGCTCGCCGCCGCCCGGGAACACTTCGGCGGCACACCGCGCGAGGACCTGACCGACCTGGAGCACGCCTACCTCGACGCCAGCCGCGACCACGAGCACAAGGGCCGTCGCCGGTCCCGGCTGGTGCTCACCGCGGTCACGGCCGCCCTGTGCCTCGCCCTCGTCGCCGCCGGCCTCGCCGTGGGGCAGTGGCAGAGCGCGGTCACCGCCCAGCATCTGGCCCAGTCCCGGCAACTGGCCGCCGAGTCGGGCGCGTTGATGGACTCCGACCCCGACCTCGCCGCACTGCTGGCCGTGCACGCCTACCGGACCAGCCCGACCCGGGAGGCCGCCGCCGCCCTGTATGCCGCCGCGGCGCTGCCGCTGCGTGAGCGCCTGGTCGGCGGCACCGAACCGGTGGATTCCGTCGCCCTCAGCCCGGACGGGCACACCGTCGCCGACCAAACCAGGGACGGAAAAGTAAGGATCTGGGATTTGCCAGGAGGCCAGCTCCGACAGACGTTCACCGGCCCGGACGAAAGCGGCCAAGTCGCGGCGTTCAGTCCCGACGGACGCACCCTCGCCGTAGCCACCGGCGGCGTCATCCGCAGGTGGGATCCGCTCGCAGGCAGGCAACTCGGAACCCTCACCCTCCCCGGCGGTTCGATACGCGGGATCGCCTTCAGCCCTGACGGTCGTACCGTGGCCGCCGCCTCAGCGACGACCGTACGGGTGTGGGACGTGGCCACCGGCCGCAAGCGGCGCGGCTTCACCGGGCACCCCGACCCGGAGGCGGTCACCTTCGGCCCTGACGGACGGACCGTCGCCGCGGTGGGCCTCGACGGACTCGTGCGGGTGTGGGACGTGGCCACCGGCCGTACTCGGACCGTCGGCGGCGGCCGAATCGACGGCAGGGCGGTGGTTTTCAGCCCTGACGGACGGACGTACGCGGTGGCCCGCGGCGACGGTTCGGTGCAACTGCTGGAAGCGGCCACCGGCATCGTGCGGCACACCTTCAAGGACGTGCCCGTCGGGTTGAGCCAGATGGCCTTTTCCCCCGACGGGCGGACAATCGCCATCCCCAGCGTCGACGACACGGTGCGACTGTGGGACACCGTCTCCGGCACGGCACGGGCCACCATGACCGCCGGGCACCACAGACGAGGAACCATGAAAGTGGCCCTCGGTACGGACGGCCGAACCCTGGTCACCAGCAACAACGGGGACCCCGACGTCCGTGTCCACCGCCTGCCCGCCGATCTCCCGCAGACCACTCTGCCCGGCTCCGCCGGCACCTCCATCGACGACATCGTCTTCAGCCCGGACGGACACGCGGTGGCCACGGTCCGCCAAGGGCCGGTCGGCCGTGGGGAAGTGCAACTCTGGGATGCCGGGACCGGCGACCGCGAAGCCTCACTGCCGCTCGACAAGGACTCGGCTCCCGGAAGAAAGCAGCCGCGCTTCCCGGTTAGCCGCCTCGCGGCCGTGGCGTTCGACCCGACTGGCCGTGCCCTGGCTGCCAGGTCCGTCAAGAAGGGGGCGATCGAGGTCCGGGATGTCGCCACGGGCCGACTTCGCCTGAGCCGTGCCCTGGGCGCCGGCGGCACGGCGGTCTTCAGCCTCGACGGGACATGGCTCGCCGTCGTCGGCCGGTTGGGGGCGGTACACCTCTTGAACCTCTCCACCGGAGTACGGCACACCACGGCTCAGCCCGGCAGCCAGAGAATGGTGTTCACCCCGGACGGACGCAGACTCGCCGCAGTGGGCACCGAGGCCGACGGTGACCAAGTCAGGCTGCTCGACACCGCGACGGGACGCACCCGGCGCACCATCAAGCAGGGCACCCAGACCCTGTCGTCCTTGGCGTTCAGCCCGGACGGCCGCACCCTGGCCACCGTGAGCGGCACTCGCGGATCGGTGACGATGTGGGACGCGCGCACCGGCCGACTCCAGGACAGCTTCTCTGTCGGCGGTGCAGTGGCATCGCTGGCTTTCAGCCCCGATGCACGCACCCTGGCCGCGAGCAGCACAAGAGGCGTCCAGTTGTGGGACCTCGCCACCGGCCAGACCAGACTCACCCTTCCGACGCACTCACCCGAAGCGGTGGCGTTCAGCCCCGACGGACGCACGCTGGCCATCGGCACTGACGGCTCCGTCGAGCTGTGGAACGTCGACCTGCCCGACCCGGCCCGCGCGATCCACGACATCTGCGCGGCCGTCGACACCGACCTCACCCCTCTGGAGCAGTCCCGCTACCTGCACGACCGGTCCACGGAAACCGGCTGTCGGCGGGCCGCGCCGTAGGAGGAGACAGTCGTACGCGGAACCCGCGCCCGCTCACCCGGCCGTGCCGTAAGGCGTTCGCTCTCAGCGTCGACCACAAGGGCGCGCCACACCTCTGTGACCTCCGGACCGACGGCCGCGTGTCTCACGTCATGCCGGGGCGTCGGGATCAGTGGTCGGCGCAGCACGGTGTCGGGTCCTGCACCTCGAAGGGGACGAGGGTGCCGTACGCGGCGGGCATCGCCGTCAGCACCAGGGCGCCGTCCTGCCATTGGGGCCGTACGTGACTCCTCGTCATCATCCGGGTGGTGGGGACCGGTTGGCCGGTGCCGCCCAGGACCGCCACACGGTCGATCGCCGAGCGGGCGAGCAGTTCCGCGATCGTCAGTGTGCCGGTGAGGGACTCGACACCGGGGTAGATCACCGCGCGGCCGATCGCGTCCGGGGCGCCGTCGGACACCTCGTGCCCTCGTGCCGTCAGCCGCTCCCGGGCGGTGCGCAGGAGCGGCGACGACGGCAGGGCGAGGGAGACGGCCACCCGCGGACGGTCGCCGCGCACGAGGTGCGTGCAGCCGAACGCGCCCTTGGGGAGGGCGAGTTCGGCAGCCAGCTCGTGGAGCAGGTGATCGGCCGCGCGCAGGTCGCGGATGCCCGCGTCCACGGTGAGGACGTACGGAGTCACGAGGGCAGGACCCACACCGGGTTGGAGTAGAACCACAGATCGCGCCACGGGTCGGCATCGCCGACGACGTCGATGGCCGGGCCCGCCGGGTCGACCGCCGCGCCCATCGCACCGACGCCGGACCGGTTGCCGTCGCTGCCGCGCAGACGGACGTACAACGGGCGGTCCACACGGCCGAGTTCGTATGTCAGGCGTACCGTGCCGGTCGTCTTGTCGATGTCGTACGACTTCACGACCTTCGCCGTCGGAGCGGTGAACGTGTCCTGGTCGGAGACCGGGCCGGTCACCTCGCCCCGGATGACGTCCACGCGGGCCAACCTGGGGGTGAACCCCGCCCAGTTGGGGCCGCCGGCGAGGGCCACGTCGACACTGAGCGTGACAGCCGCTCCCTTCTTGACGTGCAGCGCGCCGCCGAGCGTGGCCCAGCGGCCGCCGCCCGCGACGCGTGCGTCGAGGCCACTGATCAGCTGACCGTGGTCGACCCAGACACGGCCGGCGCGCATGCCGTCCATGACGGCGGCGTACGAGAAGCCGTCCGCGCCGACGTGTGTACGGCTGTACTGGCCGGGCCAGTAGTCGCCCTGGGTGATGTCGATCCGCCCGCCGTAGACCGGGTCCTGGTAGCGGCCGTCGGTGGTGAAGTCGCCGCCGGGACCGCGTACCGCGGTGTCCGCATACACCTGGTGCGAGTCGGAGTTGGCGGTGATCCACCAGGGCTTGCCCTCGGCGAGAAGGCTGTCCCACAGGCCGCCGACCGTGGCGGTCATCCAGTCGAAGCCGCCCCAGGTGCGGTAGCTCTCCAGCGGGTAGCCCGCGAAGGAGTTGGCGCCGGGACTGTTGTCGTAGATGCCGCGGGCACGGGCCATGCCGAGCGGGGCGGGCAGGCCGGCGGCCTGGTGCCCGGGGGCGCCCTCGAAGCCGACGGCGATCTGCCGCGACGGGCTCGCGTCGCGCCAGGCGCGGATCTCGTGCGGGGAGTCGACACCGCGCCGCGCCGGGTGGTTGGCCAGCATCAGCGCGTCCTTGACCTTGCGGCGGCGGACCTGCTCGCCGAGGAAGGCCAGGCCCGCTACGGCGAGGGCCTCGTTGGCGGGGGTCGAGTCGGAGGCTCCCTTCACGCTGCCGTCGTAGTCGGTCTCGAACTGCTTGAGGACGGACACCTCGTTCCTGCCGGGGTGCACGAAGACGGTGCCGTGCTCGGCACCCGGGATGTTCCACTCCAGGCCCTGGAAGACGAGGGTGTCCTCGTACGCGTCCCGGGCCGCCCTGATGTCCGGGTTCACCTTGTCCACACCGATCTTGGCGTGCGTCGTGCTCCCGTGGTCGGTGATGACCAGCCAGTCCATGCCGTGTCGGGCGCCCTGGCGGACCTGGTCGACGACGCGGTACTTTCCGTCGCTGCTGTACTGCGTGTGGATGTGATGGTCACCGGCAAGCCAGAGGAAGCCGCCCGTGCGGCGGCCGTTGGTGGCCGCGTAGGCGGGCGTGGCCGCGGTCGCGCCGAGGACGCTCCCGGCGGTCAGTCCCGCACCGAGCAGTCCGGCGCGGCGCAACAGCGTGCGGCGCGACTGCTGTTCCGGGTTGAGCGCCTCGTCGGGAACGGAGGGGTCGAAGGCGGCGGGCAGGGGTGCGGTGGGCGTGTGCCCGTGGTCGTGCTCGTGGTCGTGTCTGTGGTGGTGATGCCCGTGCCCCATGAACGCCTCCTGGATGCCACTGCCTTCCGCGGCACCTCTGCGCCGCCTGTGGAGGATCGAGGCGAAACATGAACTCGGAACGACCTGAAGGTGATCGGAGCCCGACCCGGGCACGGCGGCTCACCTCGCGAGGGATCCGCGACCGCCTTACGGCACGTCCCGGTCCCGTCAACCCGCCGTCACATTGCTCGTGATCAACCGCAGCAGCTGCTTCACCACGGCATCCTGATCCGGCGTCAGCCCCATGGCGTCCCCCATCGCGGACGGCACCGCCCGAGCCCGCTCCCGCAGTGCCGCCCCCTCCTCGGTGAGCCGGATGGCCACCGAACGCTCGTCGTCCGGCCGGCGTTCGCGGCGCAGCAGTCCGGCCGCCTCCAGCCGCTTCAGCAGCGGTGAGAGCGTGCTGGACTCCAGCTGGAGGGCCGTGCCCAGATCGCGTACAGAGATGGAGTCCTGTTCCCAGAGCACCAGCATGACCAGGTACTGCGGGTAGGTCAGCCCGAGTTCGTCGAGGAGCGGGCGATAGCGCGCGGTGACGGCTCTCGACGCGGCGTAGAGAGCGAAGCAGACCTGGTCGTCCAGGAGCTGGGAGTGCTCGACCTGCCTGTCTGCGGACGTACTCACGGAACCGCTCCCTTCGATGGGCCCTCACCATACGTGTTCGAGTCCCCTCGATTCTATCGACCCCTAATAAGTTGTGCACGACTGAATAGCGCGCTACCGTTCTCGACATGCCGCCACTCGGCCGAACCCGCAGACTGAGCGCGTCCCCGGCACCCGATCCGAGGAGATCGTCATGACCGACAACACCCCCCGCCCCGTGCTCGAACCCGCCGCCCAGGCCTTCGCAGAGGCCACCGCGAACCCGCCGTACCTCTTCGACCTGGGCCCCGTCGAGGGCCGCAAGACGGTCGACGAGGTGCAGTCGGGTGAGATCGCCAAGCCCGCCGTCGACGAGGAGTGGGTGACCGTCCAGGGCGGCCCGACCGGCAGCGTCCGGACGCGGATCGTGAAGCCCGCGGGCGCCACCGGCACCCTCCCCGTGGTGATCTACCTCCATGGCGCGGGCTGGGTCTTCGGCAACGCCCACACCCACGACCGGCTGGTCAGGGAACTCGCCGTCGGCACCGGCGCCGCGGTCGTCTTCCCGGAGTACGACCTCTCCCCCGAGGCGCGCTACCCGGTCGCCGTCGAGCAGAACTACGCGGTCGCCCGGTGGGTCGTGGAGCAGGGCGCGGCCAAGGGTCTGGACGCCACGCGCATCGCCGTGGCCGGGGACTCCATCGGCGGCAACATGGCCGCCGCGCTGACCCTGATGGCCAAGGACCGCGGGGACGTCCCGCTCGTCCAGCAGGTCCTCTTCTACCCGGTCACCGACGCGGGCTTCGACACCGGCTCCTACCACCAGTTCGCCGAGGGGTACTTCCTGCGCCGCGATGCCATGCGGTGGTTCTGGGACCAGTACACGACCGACGAGAAGCAGCGCGCCGAGATCACCGCGAGCCCCCTGCGCGCCTCCGTCGACCAGCTGCGCGACCTGCCCCCGGCCCTGGTGATCACCGCCGAGGCCGACGTCCTGCGCGACGAGGGCGAGGCGTACGCGAACAAGCTGCGCGAGGCCGGAGTCCCGGTCACCGCGGTCCGTTACCAGGGCATCATCCACGACTTCGTGATGCTCAACGCCCTGCGCGAGACGCACGCCGCCGAGGCCGCCATCGCCCAGGCGGTCCGCACGCTCCGCACGGCGCTCGCGACCGCCTGACCCTACGGCTCACCTCCTCAAGGCCCCGGACTGGAAAATCCGGGGCCTTTTCCTGTGCCTTCACGTATCTTCCTAGGAACCCTAGGTTTACGGAGCACGCATGGTCCCCCGCGCAGGCCTCACCGCCGACCGCCTCACCGAGGCCGCCGCCGACCTCGCCGACGAGGTCGGCTTCGAGAACCTCACCCTGGCCGCCCTGGCAAAGCGCTTCGGCGTGAAGGACGCGAGCCTGTACGCGCATGTCAGGAGCCTGCAGGATCTGCGCACCCGGCTCGCCCTGCTGGCCGGCGGCGAGTTGATCGACCGGATCGCCGCCGCGGTGGCGGGGCGGGCCGGGAAGGGCGCGCTGACCGCCTTCGCCGGCGCCTACCGGGCGTACGCGCTGGAGCGGCCGGGTCGGTACGCGGCCACGCAGATCCGGATCGACCAGTCGCTGATCGCCGGCACCCCCGCGCTCCGCCGTACCGCCGAGATCACCTACGGCATGGTCCGGACCTACGGCCTTACCGAACCCGATCTCACCGACGCGGTACGCCTGTTGCGCGCCACCTTCCACGGTTACTGCGCCCTGGAATCGGCGGGCGGCTTCGGCGCCCCCCGCGACGTACAGAAGTCCTGGGACAGGGTGGTCGACGCCCTGCACGTGGCACTCGAGAACTGGCCCCAAAAGGAGAACACCGATGACTGACCCGCACTACGACATCACCGGCCACAGCCCCTTACTGCTGCTGCTCCCCGGCGGTGCCGGACACCCGATGGGCCTCGGTCCGATGACCGAATCGCTCGCCGGGCACTTCACCGTCGTCACCTACGACCACCTCGGTCTCGCCCACGGCCGCCTCGGCGAACCCGTCGAGGACCAGCGGGTCCAGGACTGGAGCGACGGGGCGCGGCGGGTGCTCGACGAGACGCTCCCGGAGGGCGGGGCGGCGTACGTCCTCGGCACCAGCGCCGGGGCCATCGCCGCGCTCGATCTGCTCGCCCGGCACCCGGACCGGCTGCGGCACGTCGTCGCGCACGAGCCGCCGTGTGTGGGGGTACTTCCGGACGGGGCGCGGCATCAGGCCGCGTTCCGGGAGATCTGCGAGGTCTACCGGGCCAAGGGACTCGCGGCGGCGGGCGCCCTGATGACCGCCGTACTGGAGGAGCAGGCCGCGGGGGAGCTTCCCGAGGGCCAACCCCTGAGTCGTGAGGAGGAGTTGGTGAATCCGATGGCGCTCTCCCTCGCACATGTCCTCGGGCCCTTCACGGCGTACGTCCCCGAGGCGGGCCCCTCGCAGGCCCGCCTCACCGTCGCCGCGGGGACCGACTCCCGCGGTCAACTCCTGTACCGAACCGCCGAGTTCCTCGCGAAGGCGCAACAGGCCGACTTCGTCGAGTTTCCCGGCGGTCATCTCGGCATCCTCCAGCACCCGGAGGACTTCGCCCACCGGCTCACACGGACGCTGCTCGGGACCGGGGCACGCTAGACGTGTGTTGTGTCGGTGCCGGCCGAAGCGTGCTCCCCCCGAGGGGCCGGGCGTGGCTCAGTATTCGCGTTCCGCCGCACTCCGCTCCACGCAGAACTCGTTGCCCTCCGGGTCGGCCAGGACCACCCAGCCCATGCCGTCGCCCGTGCGCTGGTCGTCGATGAGCGTGGCGCCCAGGGTGAGGAGGCGGGACACCTCCTCGTCGCGGGTGCGGTCCTGGGGCTGGAGGTCGAAGTGGAGCCGGTTCTTGACGGTCTTGGTCTCCGGGACGGTCACGAAGAGCAGGCCCGCGTCCTCGATCAGCGCCTCCTCGTCGCCCGGCCGGTCCTCCTCCTGCAGCGGCCGGCCGAGGACCTGGGACCAGAAGTGAGCGACCGCGTAGGCGTCGGCGCAGTCGATGGTCACATGGCGGATGGTGGAGGTCATGCGGGGATTGTCGGGGGTCCGGTCGACCACCGCAAGATCGGCGGCGACGTTCGCACCCTCTGCGGCGACATGGGGGGTTGACTTCCGCAGGACGCTCATCGCGCGACGCCGACACCCCCGGGGCACCGTTCGCGGCACGGCTCGCGACACCCCTCGCGTCGGCCACCGCCGGGTCCGCGCCGCCGGAAGCCCGTCATCCGAGCCGCTCGACCATGCGCCGCATGACCTCCACCGGCAGGGCCGGGTTCCGGGCGGCGGTCTCCGCGGAGCCGGTTCCCTGCCGCAGCAGCCGGACCAGGATGCGGGCCGGCAGGTGGGGGTGGCGAGCGGCCGCACTGCGGATGTGTTCGTGCGGGTCCTCCAGCAGTCGTGCCGCGGCCGCCGGAGAGAGCCGCGGGTCGGTGACGGCCCGGCGGCGGACCTCTTCGCTCCTGTCCCGGCTGAGCCGTTCGACCAGCGCGGGCGTGGACTCCGGGTCGTCGAGGGCCAGTCGGCGCATACGCGGGTTCGGGTCGTCGGCGTAGCGCAGGAGGTCGTGGCGGGGGAAGTTGGGGTGGCCGAGCGGCCGGTCGGGGCTGGTGAGGCTGCCGTCCCACCACTGCCACACCCGCAGGAGCATGTCGGCGGGCGCGTCGTCGCAGGACTCGGCGAGGAAGAGCTGGACGACGCGGTCCTCGTCGTCGGCGAGAAGGGCCACGGCTTCCGGCGGGAGGTGCCGTGCGCGGGCGACGCTTCTGCGGACCAGGGGGTGGGAGGAGGCCGCAAGGCGGCGCATGGCGGCCGGGTCGTCGTGCAGGGCGACGACCCAGTCGAGCGGGAAGTAGTGACCGCCCGGGTCGAAGTCGTAAAGGATTCCGGCGCGTTGTTCCTCGGTGAGGTCGGCCCGCGTCGAGATCTCGAACCGTACGCCGGCGTCGGGATCCTCGCCGAGGAGAGCGATCAGGTCGTGCGCGAGTCCCGGGTTGCGGGCCAGGGAGCGGCGCTCCGCCGACTCACCGTGCCGTGCCACGTGCTCGGCGAGTTCGCGCTCCAGAAGGCAGGTCTCCAGGGCGTCCGTCTTGACGTCCAGTGTTTCGAACACCGGCAAGGGCATCGGGTGCTCCCGGTGGTGCAACAGCAGCGCCCGCGCCCGCACCAGGTCGTGGGAGTCGGTCAGGAGCGCGTCTCGCGCCGGGGCGTCGAGGTGCGGCCAGGCCGCCGTGCAGGCCGCGTACCGCACACCGCCGTCGGGGTCGGCGGCCAGGGCGACCGACAGGGAGGCGGGTAGGCCCTTGAGGCGGGCCGTCTCGGAGCGGACGCGCGGGGACGGGTTGGCAGCGAGTCCCCGGCAGGCGTCCTCGGGAAGTTCTGCCCAGCGGTCGGCGGCCAGCATGGTGAGGATCCACCGCTGTCGCTCATCCTGCTCCGCGAGGATCGCGCGGCCCCACTGCTCGGGCGTGATGTTCGGCTGAAGCTCGAGCGCCCGCATCCGCAGCTTCCGGTCCGGGTGGGCCAGGAGGGCGTCCACGACATCCGTCGGCAGCGCACGGTACAGCGCGTACGACGACCGTTCGACGAGGAGCGGCCACAGATCCCTCGGGGTTTCGGGGTTGAGCGAGAGTCCGTCCGCCCACGCGTCCAACAGCTTCCCGAGGGGCTTCGGCCCTTCGAACAAGGACACCCACGCGGCCGCCCGCTCCTCCGGTGTCTCGGCTCCGGCCGCCCGTGCGGCCTCCTCATGCCGCTCCCCGAGCCGGTCGACGGCGACGAGCCAGACCGCGTACTCCTCGGTCGTGGCGCCCACCATCGCGTCCCCGTCCAGGGACAGCGTGAGGAACTCCGGCTGCCCGGGTCGCGGCCCCAGGACTCCCGCGAGATCCCAGCCGTCGGTGAGCCGGACCCGCACCCAACTCCGGTCCTGGTTACCGGAGAAGTCGATGAGGAAAACCCCGTCGTCGCCGAGGATCCCCGCGTCGGAGGCCAATCGGTGCCACTGAGCGTTGAGTTCGCCGACCGGATCCGGCCGGTCGTCCGCGACCGCCACGGTCGGCTCGGTCTGCCACCCGATGACATGCCGCCACACGACCGGAGGCGGCAGCACCTCCTCGACCCGCCGCTCCCCCACGACCTCCAGCCCGGCCCGGCCCAGCAGTTCGACCAGTTCGCCTCCGCCACTCATGATCCTCATCCTGCCCGAGGCGGCTCAGTCCCCGGCGGTGATTTCCACCCCGGAGCCGTGCAGACGAACCCGCACCTCCGGGCCCCCGCTCCACGCCACCGTCAACTCCCCCGCTCCTACGGCCCGTACGATCACCGTCTCCCTCAACGGCACGGCATCCGCGTCACCGGTGAGCCGGGCCAGCGCGACGAACAGCGTGTCCCCCTCCCCCGTCACCCCGCTCAACTCGTCGTCGAGGCCCACGGCGGGCAGCAGTTCGGCCCCCACACCATCCCGCACACCCTCCCGCGGGGACCACCCGGTCACCCGCACCGACGTCCCGGGCTCGGCCTCGGCCACGAGGAAGGCGCGTACCTCGACGGCTCCCTGCGCGAGCACGACACTGGTGACCCGCGTGCCCCCGGCCGCCGTGTGCCGCGAGGCCGCCCAGCCCTCCCCCACCCCCAACGGCACGATCTCGGTACGGCTCGGATCGCCGTCCACGATCACGCTGTTGTCGTACGACGTCGAGGGCTCGGTCGCCGTGGAGTAGGCGAGGCGGGTGTAGTACGGGTCGTAGCGGACGTCCTCGCTGCCGTGGTTGTGGAGGCGGACGAGACCGTCGGAACGCGTGGACTGCAGGAGCCAGTTGGGGGCGGTGATCGGGGTGAGCGCGTCGACGCGCTCCGTCGGGCCCGGCTCCTCCACCGCCGTCCACACCTCGTGGTCGGCCGGGAGGAGCAGGCCGAGGAAGCCCTTGCTCGCCCAGTACGGGGACGCCGGTCCCGAATAGCCCTGCAGGACAGCGGAGTCGGGGCCGTGCCAGCCGAGGGTGAGCAGGCCGCGGGAGTCCACCGCGCCCCGGTCCAGGAAGTACTTGAGGGCTCCGGAGGCCAGCCGCCGGGTCTCGCCCGGGGGAAGCGGGGTGTGGCCCGTCAGCGCGCCCAGCCACAGCGGAGCCGTCGTCGCGAAGCGGTACGTCAGGGAGCGGCCCTGGTGCATCGGGGCGCCGTCCGCGTCGAACAGGCGGGCGTAGTCCTCGAGATGGCGGGAGAGGCGGCCGCCGTACAGGTCCAGCAATGGGTCGTCCTGGGCCAGCCAGGCGTGCAGCACCGGGTAGAGGTGCATGGCCCAGCCGTTGTAGTAGTCGAACTTGCGGCCGTCGCCGTCCGTGTACCAGCCCTCGCCGACGTACCACTGCTCGATGCGCTCCAGGCCGCGGTCGATCGCCTTGCGGGAGGCGTCCGGCTCATACCCGGCCGACGCCAGGAAGCCGGCGACCGTGACCGGGAAGAGCTCCCAGTTGCAGGGCCAGGCCTCGGCGGTGAGCGCGTCGCCGAGCCAGGCCGCGGTGCGCTGCCGTACGGCGTCGTCCAGCCGGTCCCAGAGCAGCGGCTTCGTGATCCGCAGGGCGAACGCGATCGACGCCGCCTCCACCAACGGCTGGCCGCGGTCCTCGATACGGGGCCAGACCCCCGAGACTCCGGCGGCGAGCCCGTCCGCGTACCGCTCCAGCGCGGTCCCGTCCTGACGGAGGGCCGCCAGCAGGAGCGTACGGGCGTAGCCCTCCAGTCCGTCGGAGAGACGGCCGGACCAGCTCTGCCGGTCGCCGGGGAGGTGGTAGAGGGCGCGGTCCTCGGTGGCGTACGGCTCCACGGCGGCGAGCAGGGAGTCGGCCGCGGCCTCCCAATGGGCGCGCGTGTAGCCGGTGTACGGGCTGAGGGTGCGGTCCTCGGGGGGCAACTGCATCGGTTCTCTTTCTTCGACTCGCAGGCTCGCAGACCCGCAGGCGGGAAGGCTCGCGGCTCACATCACAGACCTGGGGCGCCCCGGTTCCGGTCGGGACGCCCCAGGCGTCTATCCCACCCGCACCAGCCCTGCGGGCACCAGCCCCTGTGCGACCAGTTCGTCGCGGACCAGGCCCGCGTACACGGTGGCGCCGTGTACGGAGGTGTGGGTGTTGTCCCTTTTCTCGTTGTAGAGGTAGATCGCCTTCGAGCCCTCCACTCCCAAGGACTCCACCAGCGTCTTCGTCTTCGCCGTCAGGTCGATCAGCGGGACGTCCTCTGCTGCGGCCACCGAGCGGATCACCGCGGGATGGTCCACCCCGAGGCCGTTGACCAGCAGGGCCGTCCCGTTGTTCAGTGTGCCGTCCGAGTTGAACCAGCGTCGCACGATGGGCGTCACGAGGACAGGGTTCCCGCCTTTCTCCCTCACACCCGCGACCAGAGTCTCCAGGTTCGCCCGGTACGTCGCCTCGTCGGTCGTCTTGTCGTTGTGGGCGAGCTGGACGAGGACGAGGTCGCCGGGACGGATCAGCGGCTGGACCGTGGCCCACAGGCGCGGCTCGGACAGATAGGTCACCGTGCTCTCGCCGGAGTCGGCGTAGTTGGCCACGGACACGCCCTTGCGCAGGTACTGAGGCAGTTGCTGGCCCCAGCCGGAGTAGGGGTCGCCGGGCTGGTCGCAGACCGTGGAGTCGCCGACCAGGAGGATCTGGTGGGTGTGCCGGGCGGGGATGACCTTGATGCCGGCGAGCGCGGGGGCCGAGCCGCCCAGCGCGAGGTCCAGGCCGGGCGTGCCGTCGGGGCCGGTGGGCTCGCCCTCGGGGGTGCGGACGTTCACGGTGAAACTGCGGGAGGCCCGTTCGCCGGGTGCGACCGCCGTCTCCGGCAGCAGGGAACGCCGGGTCTCGCCGCTGATCGCGGTGTGCGACTCCGCGTCACCACCGAGAAGGACCTTCACGTCGTACGTGCCCGGCGGGACGTCGAAGTGGCAGCCGCTCGCGGTGCAGTTCTCGAGGCCCGGCGGACGTCCGGTGTGCGCCTGCGCCGGTACGGCCGCCAGGCCCAACGTCAGCGCCATCGCCGCCGGTACGGCGAGGTTGAAACGTCTCATTCGTGGTTCCTCCGTCAGGGGGACAACACCTGGCGCCGGACCGTACCGCTATCCGCAAGCGCTTTCTAGACTCTGGACCGATTTCACAAGATTGCCAACCTCCAGCGAGCGAAAGCCCTTTCGCGAAATCGATTCAACTGTCACTCTCCAAAGCACCCGCACCACCCCCACACCTCCCGGAGGAGGCACCCCCACATGTCCGAATCCACCGTGCACAGACCGGTCGGCCGCCGTACCTTCGTCCTCGGCACCGCTGCCGCCGCAGGGACGGCCGCGCTCGCCGGACCGCTCGCCGAGACCGCGTCCGCCGCGACCTTCGGCTGGAGCGACGACGGCTCCAACTACGTCGTCGACACCGGCGCGAGCCTCGTCTTCAAGGTCAGCAAGACCAACGGCGACCTGACCTCGCTGGTCTACAAGGGCACCCAGTACCAGGGCTACGGCGGCAAGAACTCGCACATCGAGTCCGGGCTCGGCACGTCCACCGTGAGCATCAAGCAGTCCGGTACGACGATCCTGATCTCGGTCGCGTACGGCACGCTGAAGCACTACTACGCGGCCCGCAGCGGCGAGAACAACGTCTATCTGTGGACCAACAAGGCCGACGACTCGGTCTCGGCGACCCGCTACATCCTGCGCGTCAACGCGGGCAAGTTCCTCAACGACGAGCCCGACTCGTACACCTACGCGCCCACCACCATCGAGGCCTCCGACGTCTTCGAGAAGTCCGACGGCCAGACCCGCTCCAAGCACTACGCGAAGGCGCGGGTCATCGACTACAACTACGTCGGCTGGACCACCGGCAGCGTCGGCCTGTACATCGTGCGCTCCAACCACGAGAAGGCATCCGGCGGCCCGTTCTACCGCTCCCTCCTGCGCCACCAGAGCGCGGACGGCGGCGGCCTGTACGAGATCCTGTACTACGGCGAGAACCAGACGGAGGCCCAGCGCTTCGGCCTCCAGGGCCCCTACGTCATCGCCTTCACCGACGGCGGCGCCCCCTCCTCCTCGCTGTACCCGGGAACCCTCACCACCTCGTGGGCGGACTCGCTCGGCATCTCCGGCTACGTCCCCGCGAGCGGCCGGGGCAAGGTCGCGGGGGTCGGCATCACCGGGCGGAACACGTCGTACGCCTACACGGTCGGGCTCGCCAACTCCGCCGCCCAGTACTGGGGTTCGGCGCGGTCGTCGGACGGCTACTTCTCCATCGGGGGTGTGCTGCCGGGGACGTACACGCTGACCGTCTTCAAGGGTGAACTCGCCGTCCACACCGGGTCGGTGAGCGTCAGCGCGGGCGGCACGACCACCCTCAACAGCATCGCGATCCCGTCCTCGAACGATCCGGGCAACGCGAGCGCGATCTGGCGCATCAACAACTGGGACGGCACACCCGGCGGCTTCAAGAACGCCGACCTGATGACGTACGCCCACCCGTCCGACACCCGGGCCGCGTCCTGGACCGGCAACGTCGTCATCGGCAGCGGCACCGAGACCTCGGCCTTCCCCTGCTACCTGTGGAAGGACGTCAACAGCGGGATCATCGTCTACTTCAAGCTGACGGCCGCCCAGGCCGCCGCCGCGCACACCTTGCGCATCGGGGTGACGACGGCCTACGCCAACGGCCGCCCGCAGGTCGTCGTCAACGACACCTGGACCTCCGCCGTCCCCTCCCCGCCCACCCAGCCGAGCACCCGGTCGCTGACCGTGGGCTCGTACCGGGGCAACAACTACACGTTCACCTACAGCGTGCCGGCGTCCGCCTGGCTGACGGACACCAGCGCCTACAACACGCTGAAGATCTACGTGGCGAGCGGTTCGGGGTCGACGTCCTTCCTCAGTGCGGGCACCTCGATCGACGCGATCGACCTGCTGGCCTGACGTCAGGTACCGCGCGTCCACTGCTGGTTAGTTGCTCCGTTGCACGCGTACGTGATGATCGCGGCGGAGTTGGCGGTGGACGCGCCGTTCACGTCCAGGCACTCCCCGGAGGCCCTGGCCTTGATGTTCACGTACGAGCCCGACGTGACCACCGACCACTGCTGGCTGGTCGCGCTGCCGCAGTTCTCCTGGGTGACGTTGGTGGCGTTCTCCTGGAGGCACAGGGAGCTGCCGCGGCCGACCAACTGGTAGTAGCCGGTGCCGAGGTCCTTGAACCACCACTTCTGGTTGGCACCGCTGTTGCAGGTGTACTGGCTGATCGCGACGCCCTGCCACAGCGACTGACTGGCCACGTCCGCGCACTTGCCGCTGTTGCGGGAGACCAGCGTGTTGTACGTGGCACTGGTGCCGCTGATCGTCCCGGCCGCCGCGTCGATCGTGATCTGGGGGGACCAGGACATGGACATCGTGGTGGAGGAGGGGAAGGTCAACGGCAGCCACACGTACCGCGAGTCGTTGACGGTCCCGCCGAAGGAGTTGCCCCAGCGGTCGCCCATGTAGAGGTACGAGGTGCCCGAAGTCCCCTGCACCGGAAGGACGTAGGCGGTCTGCGAGTTGTAGGTCGTGGAGTCACCGACGTTCGCCATCGAGGTCCACGGTCCGGCGAGGGAGGTGGCGGTGGCGTACTGCTGCTGGTTGGCGCTCCAGCCGGTGGCGCCCGAAGTGAGCATGAAGTAGACGCTGCCCCGCTTGAACAGGGCCGGGGCCTCGCGGTGTCCGCCGACCCACGGGTTGGCGACCAGGCTCGCGATGCCGGTGTAGTCGGCGGTGAGCTTGTAGATGTGCAGGTCGTAGTTCTCGTTGGCCGCCGAGACCATGTAGCCGGTGCCGTCGGTGTCGACGAACGTCGTGATGTCGCGGGACATGTTGTCGCCCAGCGGGCGGAAGCTGCCCTGGTAGGTGTAGCTCCCGTCGACCGTGGAGGAGACGGCGACCGCCGCGCGGGCCTCGCTGTAGTCGGTGCCGTTCTCCTTGTGCATCCACATCACGAACTTGCCGGTGGACGCGTTGTAGATGACCTTGGGCCGCTCGATGTAGGCGGTGGCGAGCTCCGAGGCGCTGGACTGGGTCAGGACGTGGTTCCTGAACTCCCAGTTCTTCAGGTCGGTGGAGCGGTAGGCGTCCACGTACCGGAAGGTGTTGTCGGCGTTGCGGTCCTCGCCGAACCAGTAGTAGTAGGAGCCGACCTTGATGACCCCGCCGCCGTGGGCGTGCAGGGCGTTGCCCGAGGTGTCCGTGAACTGGACGCCGTTGGGGATGGTCAGCGGGGCGGCCTGGGCCGGTCCGGCGGTCACCAGGGCGGCGGCCAGGGCCAGACACAGGGCGAGCAGTACGGCGTATGCACGTCTCATGACGCGACCTCCGTGTCCGTGGCGGTGTCCGCCACCGGTATGCCGAAGTTCGGGGTGCCGTCCGCGTGCCAGCCGAGCTTCTGGACGCGGGTGTGGCGGTTGGGGTCGTTCAGCGGGTCGCCGACGATCTCCTTGTACTGGCGGGCGTGGTAGACGAGGACGTCACTGCGACCGTCCTCGGCGACGGTGAAGCAGTTGTGGCCGGGGCCGTACTGCCTGGTGGTGTCGTTGCTCGTGAAGACGGGGGTCGGTGACTTTGACCAGCTCGCCGGGTTCATGAGGTCGGCGTCCGCGTCGACCGTGAGCAGGCCCATGCAGTAGTGCCAGTCGGTCGCGCTGGCCGAGTAGGACATGAAGAGCCGGCCGTTGCGGGCGATGACCGAGGGGCCCTCGTTGACCTTGTAGCCGATGCACTCCCAGTCGTACTCCGGGGTGGAGAGCCGGATCTGAGGGCCTGTCAGGGTCCAGGGGTTCGCCATCCTGGACAGGAAGATGCCGGTGTTGTTGTCCAGGCCGGGCTCGTGCTGGGCCCAGGCGAGGTAGCGGCTGCCGCGGTGGGTGAAGGTGGTGGCGTCCAGGGAGAAGGTCTCCCAGGCGGTTTTCACCTGGCCCTTCTCCACCCAAGTCCCCTTGAACGGATTGGGGTTGGCGTTCTCCAGGACCCAGATACGGATGTCCCACACGCTCTCGGCGGGCGCGGAGGCGAAGTAGATGTACCACTTGCCGCCGATGCGGTGGATCTCGGGCGCCCAGATGTGGGCGCCCATGACACCGGTCGGGTGCTTGCGCCAGATGACGGACTCGTCAGCGGTCGCGAGGCCGTTGATGGTGCGGGAGCGGCGCAGGATGATGCGGTCGTACTCGGGGGCGGTGGCCGTGAAGTAGTAGTAGCCGTCGGAGTGACGGTGGATGTACGGGTCCGCGCGGTTGCGGACGAGCGGGTTCACGAAGGGGGCGGCCTTCTTCGGTCGCGGTGCGGCTTGGGCGACTGTGGGGGTCGCGGCCAGGGCGCCCGCGGCCAGGGCACCTTTCAGCAGCAGTCGTCGGTGGGGGACGTCGGGGGCGCGGCTCATACGGACTGCCTCTCGGAGGGGGGTGTCCTGAGAGAGATGTTCGATATTGAGAACATCTGTTGTTATTGCGAACAGCCGAAAGGTAAGGCTGGGGAACCGGGAGGTCAACGGGTCCGACGGGATCAGAAGAAGGCGCTTTCTGTTTTCGGTTTTCTGTTATCGGCCCGCGCCTCGCCCGTCTCCGGTCATGTGCGCAGCCATTTCCACAAGACAGCAGCCGCGGCCGGAGCCCTGGCGGCGGCCGCCCTCCTGGTCACCGCTCCCCCGGCGGCGGCCGCCGGTTCCCGTGACGTCACGGCCGACGTCCTCGCGGACCGGGACGTCACCCTGACCGGCGACACCGTCGTCACCGTGCCCGCGGGGACGACGACGTACGACGGGGTGTTCCGCGGCGAGGGCACGCTCACCGTGCGCGGCAGCGGGACGCTGATCCTGACCAGGGACAGCGACTTCACGCTGCCCGGGTCCCGGCAACGGCAGTCCGTGCGGACACTGGGCGGCAACCACCCGTACGTCACCACGACCCGCCCGGACCCGCCCGCGGTCACGGTCGAGCGCGGGGCGACCCTCCAGTACGGCAACGGCGGCACGACGGGCCTGATCGGCCACTTCCCGTACAACACCCCGGCGTTCCGGCTGAACCAGGACAACATCCGGGTCGACGGCACCCTGCGGCTGTCCCTGAAGAGCGCCTACAACCTGGGCACCGTCAGCGGCTCCGGCCTGATCACCCAGCCACGCTTCCTCTGGGGCACCTGGGACCTGACGTCAGGACCGTTCTCCGGGGTCATCGACAACGGCACGCAGGCCAACGCCGGGCGGCCCGAGTACGCGACCTCGCTGCCGAGCGTACGCAAGGTGCTCAACCAGGGCACCTGGACCGTGGACACCCCGCTGGGCCAGACCGTCACCCAGCGGATGGACTTCTACCAGCGCGAGTACGGCAGCGACATCAACGTCCAGTCCCGGCCGGGCGGCAAGGTGGTCCTCACCGGCCAGTACAGCTGGTCCGACCAGGGCGGCGACACCAGTCCCTCGCTGAGCGATCCCGCCCTGAACTGGACGCCGGCCACCAAGAACGTCAACAAGCGCGGCACCAACATCAAGGGTGCGAACGTCCAGTGGGGAGACGGGACGACCAGCAGGATCTTCATGCCGGGCACGGCGAAGACGGTGTACATCAACCTGCTGGCGGCGCGCTCCCGTTCCCTGCTGACCTTCGACTACAAGGGGCCGGTCACCCTGGGCGCCCCCATCGGCGGTGGCCGCTTCCACGACACCCTGTCCGCGCCCGGCGCGGGTGACATCGTCATCAAGGGGACGAAGGGCAACGACGTCACCTTCGCGGCCGTCCAGTACTACGACGGCTCCACGACCGTCGAGAAGGGCGCCGTGCTCCGCCTCGGCAGCGGCAGACCGGGGGGCGACGGCGGGCTCTACACCGGGGGCGATCTCTACAAGGTCGTGAACAACGGCTCGCTGATCCTCGACAACACGGCCAAGTCCCTGACTCTGCCCCGGATCAGCGGCAGCGGCTCCCTCACCCAGGCGGGCCGGGCGACGACGACACTCACCGGAACCGCGGTGACGTACACGGGGACGACGACGGTCCGCAAGGGCACGCTCGCCCTGCGGGGCGGAGCAACTCTCGCCCGCAGCAAGGGGATCCGGCTCACCTCGACGGCCGCACGGCTGGACGCGGGCACGGCCGGCCTGCGTGTGGTCTCCTCGCTGTCCGGCAAGGGCGCGGTGAAGGGCACGGTCACCAACGAGGGTGTGGTCACGGGCGGACTCACCGTCTCCGGCGGCTACACGCAGACCGCGAAGGGCGAACTGGTCCTGAGAAACGGCCCGTTGACGGTGACGGGCCCGGTACGGCTGGCCGGTGAGCTCGACTTCTCGGCAGTCGGCACCCACCCCGCCCGCCGGATCACCGTGCTGGACAACAAGGGCACCTCGAAGACCACGGGCGCCTTCAAGGGCCTGAAAGAGGGCACACGGCTCAAGCTCGCCGACACGACGTACCGGATCACCTATCGGGGCGGCGACGGCAACGACGTCACTCTGACCGCGGCCACGGCGAGCGCCTCACCGAGCGTCCGTGCCGACACCGCGTCGAAGGCAGCGGCATCGGCACCTCGCACGACGGCAGCGGAGACGGAGGGGCTGGGCTGGTGGCCGTACATTCTGGCGCTGGGCCTGCTGGGCGGGTTGGTGGTCCCACCGACCGTACGCAGGCGCGGCAAGCGGCGTGCGGGCGGACGGCACGCGGCCCACTGAGCGGCGCCGGGGCATTGCGGCGCCCTTCAGTAGGCCCCACATGCCGGCCCCGGTGTTCGCGTACCGGACGGCTGCGGCCCTCACCCGTCCCTTCGGCTAGCGTCGAGGCATGACCAGCGACACCCCCGAAGTCCCCGACGCCCTCTCCCGCCCCCTCGCCGACACCCTCGCGGCGGGCCCTGTCGTCCTCGACGGCGGGATGTCCAACCAGCTGGAATCCGCCGGGCACGATCTGAGCGACGAGCTGTGGTCGGCGCGGCTGCTCGCGGAGCGGCCCGAGGCGATCACCGAGGCGCATCTCGCCTACTACGAGGCGGGCGCGGACGTGGCGATCACGTCCAGCTACCAGGCCACCTTCGAGGGGTTCGCCAAGCGCGGGATCGCGCGCGAGCGGGCGGCGGAACTGCTCGCCCTGAGCGTCGGGCTGGCGCGCGAGGCGGCGCGGCAAGCGTGGACGAAGGGCGTCCGACGGCCGCTGTACGTGGCGGCCTCGGTCGGGCCGTACGGCGCGATGCTCGCGGACGGTTCGGAGTACCGGGGCCGGTACGGCCTCAGCGTGGCCGAGCTGGAGGCCTTCCACCGGCCCCGCCTCGAGGTGCTCGCGGTGGCCGAGCCCGACGTCCTGGCCCTGGAGACGATCCCCGACAGCGACGAGGCACAGGCGCTGCTGCGCGCGATCCGTGGTCTCGGTGTCCCGGCCTGGCTCTCCTACTCCGTCGCCGGCGACCGCACCCGGGCCGGCCAGCCCCTGGACGAGGCGTTCGCGCTGGCCGCCGACGTGGAGGAGGTCATCGCGGTCGGCGTCAACTGCTGTGTCCCGGAGGACGTGGACGCAGCGATCGAGGTCGCCGCGCGGGTCACCGGCAAGCCGGTCGTGGTCTATCCCAACAGTGGCGAGTCCTGGAATGCGGGCACGCGGGCGTGGGAGGGCAGCTCGTCGTTCGCGCCGGAGGAGGTGCGCGGTTGGCAGGCGGCCGGGGCACGGCTGGTCGGAGGGTGTTGCCGGGTGGGGCCGGGGGCGATCTCTGGGATCGCGGAGGCTCTGCGTTAGCGGGAGCGGTGCGCCTGCTCGCCGTGGGGCTTCTGTAGTGTCGCGGCTGCCGCGTTCGCTGTGGTTGCTCGCGCAGTTCCCCGCGCCCCTTGAGGGCGCTTCGCGCCCGACCCTTAACCCCGTCCCTCTCCCCCTGCTAGCCTCCGCTCGGGAACCGGTTTCCGTCGGTGTTGCCGCTGTTCCCAGGGGGCGAGGCAGGGATGACCAGGAAGAGTGAGGACGCGAGCCGGAGCACGATCCGGGATGTCGCCGCGCGGGCCGGGGTGTCCGCGTCGACCGTGTCACGGGTGCTCGGCGGGGAGTATCCGGTGAGCGCGGCGACACGCACGCGTGTGATGCGGGCCGTGCGCGAGATGGACTACGTCGCCGACGCGCGCGCGAAGGCCATCGCGGGCGTCGGCACTCCCACGCTCGCGTTCGTGCTCGAGGACATCACCGGCCCGTCGTTCGCCCTGATGGCCCACGGCGTGGAACGCGAGGCGAACCGGCTGGGCCATCTGTGTCTGGTGTGCAGCACGGAGGGCGACGTCGAGCACGAACTGGAGTTCGTGGAGATGATGCGGGCCCAGCGCGCCGCCGCCGTGATCCTGGTGGGCGGCGCCGCCGACACCGTCGAGTACCGCGAGCGCACCCGCCGGATGGCCGACTCCCTGGCGTCGGCGGGCTCCCGGCTCGTGCTGTGCGGCCGGCCGCCGCTCGGCCCCGGGGCCCCGGTCACGGTCATCGAGTACGACAACGAGGGCGGCGCCTACGCGCTCGTCGCCCACGTCCTGTCCCAGGGCCACCGACGGGTCCTGTTCCTCGGCGGCAAGGCGGACCACACCACCGCGCAGGGCCGTGAGCGCGGCTATCTCGCCGCCCACCGCGCGCGCGGCATGGATCCCGATCCCGCGCTGGTCCTGAACGGCGACTTCACCCGCGACTCCGGTCACCGTCTGATGCGCCGGGCCCTGAAGGAGGGCCTGGAGTTCACGGCCGTGGTCGCGGCGACGGACATGGTCGCGGCGGGCGCCCTGACCGCCCTGCACGAGGCCGGCCTCGACGTCCCCGGTGACGTCTCCCTGGCCGGCTACGACGACATCCCCTTCGCCCGGGACCTCCACCCGGCGCTCACCACCGTCCATGTCCCCTACGAGGAACTGGGCCGACTCGCCGTACGCACCGCGCTCGGCCGTACGGCGGAGGACCCGGCCGAGCACCTCCTGCTGGGCACCCACGTGGTGGTCCGGGACTCGGTCACGGCGACCGGCACCTGAGAGACCGGGGCCCGCGCGCTCAGTGCCGCCGCGCCAGTCCGGTGCGTCGCAGCCGCCGTACGACCGACCGGAGCTCCGCGGTCCGGGCGGGCCAGCCCTCCGCCGGTTCCTTCACGGGCGCCGTCTCCGGAGTGGTCGTGTCCGCCGTCCACACCGCGAAATCCTGGTCCCGAGGGCCGGACTCCACGTACGGATCGCCCTTGCCGAAGATCTGGACGGGGTGGGTGGCGTCCCAGGGCCGCCAGCCGGGGTCGCCGTCGGCGGCGAAGCGCACCCACGCCCCGTGCATGGCGTCGGCGAGCTCGGTCGGGGCGCCCTCGCCTGCGAGCTTGGCGGACTCGGGGGTGTCGCCGGTGTCGAAGACGAAGCCCAGTTCCAGGGCGTGGCAGGCACCGAGGTCCGGGCGGTAGGAGGGCCAGGCGAACTCGTAGACGTACGACGACCCGGGGCGGGACTCGGCGAGGCGGTGCAGGGGAATGCGCAGCAGGTGGTCGGTGACCATCTGGCCGACGATGTCGGCGGTACCGGCGTCGGGATGCAGCGCGCGGTAGCCGCGGACCACCTCGGAGCCGCAGTGGCAGCGGGCCATGGCACCGGCGAGGGCGACCGGACCGAGCCGGTCGACGCGCTCCAGGAGGCCGCCGGGGACGAGCCAGAGGCGGTACTCGTCGCTGGTCCAGCCCAGCATCAGCTCGACCCCGCGGGCCGCCGAGCCCTCGACGAGCGCCTCCAGCGGGTCACGGGGCACGAGGTCGCCGTCGACCACGATCCCGAAGGCGGGGCCGCCCAGGACCGGGCTGCTCAGGCGGCCCACCTCGGCCTGGGTGCGCAGCAGCAGCTCGCGGTCGACCTCGGCGAAGGCCGCGGCGGTGGCGGGGATCTTCAGCCGGGTGGCCATCCGGCGCACCATCCGCCGTACCTTGTCGCGGTCGCTCGCCTCGGGCGGCCCGCTCTGCAGGACCGCGCGCCGGAACAGGCCCTGGGCCTGCGGGGCGGCGAGGAGCGCGCCGATGCTGATGGCGCCGGCCGACTGGCCCGCCACGGTGACACGGTCGGGGTCGCCGCCGAAGGCCCCGATCGACTCGTGCACCCACTGCAGGGCGGCGAGCTGGTCGCGCAGGCCGGGGTTGGCGGGGGCGTCCGGGAAGAGGCCGTAGCCCTCGACGCCGAGCCGGTAGTTGACCGAGACGAACACGACGCCGTCCCGGGCGAAGGCGTGCCCGTCATACACGGGCACCGCGGAAGATCCCCTGGTCAGGGCTCCGCCGTGCAGCCACACCAGGACCGGGAGCCGGGCTCCCTGGCCGGGCTCCGGTGTCCACACGTTGAGGTTGAGGCAGTCGTCGCCGGGCACGAACGGGTCGGACAGGTACTGCGCGAAGGCGTCGGAGTACGGCGGTTTCGGTGCCGTCGGCCCGAAGTCGGCCGCCTCGCGCACACCGTCCCAGGGCTCGGGCGGCACGGGTGGCCGGAAGCGGCGGGGGCCGAAGGGCGGGGCCGCGTAGGGGATGCCCCGAAAGACCGCGACCCCGCGGTCGTACCGCCCCCGTACGGCTCCGTACGGCGTGCTGACCACGGGGTCTGTCCGGACTGCTGTCATATGTCCACCAGCCTCCTCACCGCGCTACTGCACCGTGAACAACAGAGCACCACATTTCCGCTCCGTATTCCGGTGCAGAGCGCGATGGGGCCGCTACTTGGCGTACATCAGCGTGCCGAAGCCCAGCTGGTCGAAGCCGCCGCTGGTGGTGCCGTAGTCGCCGCCTCCCCCCTCGGGGGCGACGAGGTCGTAGTACATCTGCGAGATGTACTTGTCGTCGAGGCCCAGGCGCCGGTTGTAGTGGAAGTGGAGCATCGCCCAGACGGGGCGGATCTGGCCCCGGGAGGCGGAGGAGATCACGGTCTGGGACGAGGCGGCGCAGTTCTGCCCGGTGCCCCAGTTGTAGGTGGTGTAGGGGACGTCCTGGCCGAGGTTGTACTTCGCGACGTACTGGGCCGCCTTCATGAAGCGGCGGCTGTCGTACGAGTAGAGGTCGTCGCCCTGGTTCCAGGCCATCTCGCAGACGGCGCCCATCTGGCCCATGCCCATGACGGTGTGCCCCTGGTCGCGGCCTGACTCCTGCCACTGGCCCAGCGCGTAGCCGGCCGAGTCGGTGTACAGGTACGGCACCGCGTGGGCGATCGAGCCGTTGCCCGCGCCGGACTTGAAGTAGGCGATCGCCTGGTCGTACTTGGCGCCGTCCTCGTTGAGAATTCCGATGGCCAGGATCGAGGCCATGTTGCACAGGTCCCAGTTGGCCCAGTAGTTGGTGATGCAGGCGTCGTTGTGGTTGGTCAGGAAGCTGTTGTTGAGCGGGTAGAAGACCTTGGCGAGCATGTTCTGGGCGGCGGCGAGGTCGAAGCCGCTGTAGCCGCGCATGAGTTCGCAGGCGTTGGCGAACTGCCAGCCGTAGATGCCGGCCGCGAGGAACCGGTCCGCGTTGCCGGTGACCGACGTGAGCGTCCTGGACCAGGCGTTGAGGATGTTCGCGGCACAGGCGGCGTTGGCCTCGGTGCCGCCGACCTGCCAGCGCAGGGCGTTCTGGTAGGCGGCCGCGATGTCGTTGAAGAGCAGGGAGTAGTTCTCCCCTGTGCCGCCGCGGATGATGGTCGCGGTGGCCCGGTTGGTCCAGGTGGACTGGGAGTGGGAGTTGGCGACCAGCTTGTTCCAGCCGGACAGCCAGGGGTCGGTGCCCGCGGCGACCCTGACCTTGGCCCGGTTGATGTCGCCGGCGTTGTGCAGCATGCCGGGGTGGGTCCAGGTCGAGGGTGCCGCGTCGGCCGTGGTGGCCATGCCGGTGGCGAGGGCGCCGCCGCCCAGGGCGAGGGCGGCGCCGAGACCGCCCGCGGTCCTCAACAGACCGCGGCGGCTCAACTCGGTGTGCGGGAGGTGCTGGTGGGGGGAAGTGCGGCTCATGCGGTGCATCTCCGTTCCGTGGGGGGAATCAGATGGGGATGATGCTCACCTCGTCGAACTCGGAGGTGACGAGGGCCAGCGGACTGCGGGAGCAGGCCACCAGGCCGACGTGGAAGGGGGCGTCGCCGAAGCCGGGGATCTCGCCGGAGGCGAGGTCGGTCCAGGTGGCGCCGTCGTCGGTGGACATGGACGCGGTGAAGGCGGTCCCGGTGCGCTTCAGCCGCAGCAGTGTGGGGAGTCGGACGGCGCCGCTGCCGGAGAAGGCGGAGGCGCCGGCGACGGTTTTGCGCAGCATCAGCTGAGCGGTGGTGCCGCCGGTGACGATCACCCCGGCCGCCTGGTCGAACGGTGACAAGGACTTCGCCATCAGCAGCCCGACGCGGTCGGCGGTGACTCCGGTGCGGGAGACCAGCCGGGCGGTGACCAGGCAGTCACCGGTGACGGGCCGCCGTACGAACTGCGCTGTCATTCCCTGGTTGTTGACGGTCAGATCCACACCCGCGCCCCGCACCACGAAGGTCCCGTCCTCGTGGGAGGTGCTGCCGGGGGTGAGGATCGCGGCCACGCCCAGCGTCCCGAAGGCGCGGTCGTCGAAGACCACGTCGCCGAGGTCGCCGTACGTCCAGGGGGCCGGCGGGGGTGTGCCGACCGTGAGGGTGAGGGTTCCGGTGCCGTCGCCCGCCGCGTTCCCTGCGGTGGTGGTGACGGTGAACTCGCCGGTCTCGCGCGGGGTTCCGTGGATCACGCCGGTGCGCCTGTCGACGCGGAGGCCGTCGGGCAGACCGGTGGCGGTGAACCGTACGGGCTCGTGGGAGGCCCGCAGAACGTGTCGGAAAGGGACTCCTTTGTTCGTGAACGCCTTGGGCGGGGAGGTGAGTTCGGGCCGGGAGGGGGTCGGCATCACCGCGGAGGAGGGTTCCGAGAGCGGGCCGCGCCCGGCCGTGTTCGTCTTCGCGACGGCGTAGTGGTACGCCGTCCCCGGTGTGCCGGTGGCGTCCGCGTACTGGATGCGGGTGCCGGAGCCGACCGGGCCGACGCCGGTCGCGAGGGTGACGTACGGGCCGTCGGGGTCCGTGGCGCGCAGGACCTTGTAGCGGGCGGAGAGGTCCGGGTCGGTCCAGGCCAGTTCGACGGCGTCGGCGCCGGTCGTCGCCCTCAGGTCCCCTGCCGTGCGGGCGGGCTTGGGGACGGTCCAGACCTCGCCGGCGGAGGCGGAGACCACGGTGACGTTGTCGAAGGCGCCGGTGCCGGTCTCGGCGTAGTCCGCGTCGACGCCGAGGCAGGAGGTGAGAAGGAGGCCCGCGTACGCGGTGCGGCCCAACTCGACCTCGGTGGAGCCGACTTCGGTCCAGCGGATGCCGTCCGGGGAGATCGCCCCGGTGCAGCGGCGGCCCTTGCGGGTCACCCGCACCCAGTAGGGCATGCGCAGCCGGTAGCCGTCGCCCGCGCCCTCGACGTACGGAGCCTCCAGCGGGGTCGCGGACTCGGGCAGGGTGCCGAGACCGGAGATCGGGAAGGAGGCGCTCGTGGTGATCGCCGTCTGCTGCGAGGGCGGGACCGGTGTGCTTCCGGTCGCGGAGACCTCCGCTCCCCGGGCGGGCCGTACGGTCCACACGCCGCTCCAGGTGTGCAGCGGCAGCCCCTGGATCACCATGGCCGCGTGGGCCGCGTCCGCGTCGAGGGAGTCCCGGAGGCTGACGCCGATCTTGGAGTACTGCGAGCTCAGCGGCCACACGATCCGCGCGGTGACCGAGCCGTCGCCGCGCAGCGGCAGATGGACGAGCCGGTGCGTGTCGGCGGTACCGCTCGCCTCGAGTACGAACCGCTCGCCATCGAAGACGGCCGAACCGGGGATCCTGACCTCCCCGATGTCCTGGGTCGACCAGGGCTCGGGAAGACCGGCGGTGGCGGAGGCGGGGGCCGAATCACCGCTGCTGCCCAGGGAGTTGGTGGCGCTGACGGTGTAGTGGTACGTCCGTCCCGCGCGCACCCGGTCGTCGGTGTACGTCGGCTTGTCGATGCCGGTGGCGAGCGTCTGGTACGGCCCTTCGGGGCGTGTGGCGCGCAGGACGGTGTAGCCGGTCGCCCAGGTGGACGGCAGCCAGTTCACGGTGACGTGGGTGCGGTCGCCCGCCGCCGTGACCCCCGCGGGTGCGGCCGGCACGGTCCCCGAGGGTGCCGTGGCTCCCGCGTAGGCGAAGGTCCCCCAGCTCGGCAGGTCGTCGTTGCTGCCCTCGACGACCCGGGCGCCGCCGGTACCGCGGAAGACGGCCGCCTTGGTGTACGGGGTGTCGAGGCCGCGGACACCGGCGTAGTGGGCGTAGGCCATCTCGTAGACCGGCGGGAGGGTGCCGCGGCCGATCGCGGAGACGGTCGTCTTGATGTACTTGCCGGTGCGGTCGAGGTCGGGGGCGAAGGGGACGTCGCCCCCGAGGTTGTAGCGCGCCGCGTACTCGAAGTTCGCGAGGATCCGGTTGTCGTCGTGGCCCCACAGGTCGACGCCCTGGTTCCAGGCGACCTGGGCGATGTCCCCGGTCAGGCCGACCGCGAGCTGTTCGTGGCCCTGGTCGCGGCCGGCCTCCTGGCCCTGGCCGGCGTCGGTGACGATGCGGTGGGCGAGGGAGCCGTTGCCGGCGCCGGCCGCGGCGAAGCGCAGGGCGTCCTCGAAGAGAGTGGGCTCCTCGCAGAACACGCCTATGGCCAGGATCGTCTGAAGGGCCGTCAGGTCCCAGTTGCCGTTGGCGTAGAGCATGTAGCCGGAGACGGCCGGATACCAGACGTCCAGGAAGGACCGCTCGCAGCGGGCGATGTCCGTCTCCGCCCAGCCGTCGTAGCCGGTGTGGCGCAGCAGTTCGGCCGCGTTGACGAACTTGAAGGCCTGGAGCCCGGCACCGAGCGGGCCGTCGGCGCCCGTGATCATGGCGAGCGAGGCCGACCAGGCGTTGAGGAGGTCGCGGGCCTTGTCGGCGTTGGCGCGGTTGCCCGTGACCGCCCACATGAGGGCGTTCTGGTAGGCGGCGGCCGAGTCGGCGACGGCCTGGTTCTGGAAGTTGGTGGGGCCGCGGCCCCAGGAGGTGATCTGCCCGGTGTTCTGGATGGTGTACGTCGACTGGGAGCGCGCGTGGGCGGCGAACGCGAGGTAACCGTCGTAGACCGGGGACTGCTTGGCGGCGACCGCGGCCTTCATACGGGCGAGGTCGTCGGCGGTGTGCAGGAGGCCGGGGTGTGTGAAGGCGCGGGAGCCAGTGGTGCGCGTGGCGGCCCGGGCGGTGCCGGGTGCGAGCAGTCCGCCCGCGCCCGCCACCAGCAGCAGGGCGGCCGTGCCGCCGAGGAAGCCCCGGCGGCTCGGAGCGAGGTCGGTTCTCAGGGGGCTGGCGCTCATGACGCGGCGGCCGCCTCGGCCTCGGCGGTGGTGATGAACTTGAGGTTGGTCACGTGCTCGTTGGAGAACCACTGGATCGTGTCCGTGGTGTAGTACCAGCTCGGCTTCTTCATCGAGTCGGCGACGACGAGTCCGTTGATCACCAGGTTCTCGAAGGTGACGTCCTTGATGGCGTGGTGGGCGTCGTAGCCGAGGAAGAGCGACGGCTTGGCGTTGGTGCCCGTGTAGCTGAGGTTCTTGACGTAGACGTTCTCGATGCCGCGGCCGACCGAGGTGTTGTACTTCGTGTTGTACATGACCTTCATGTAGATGACCTGGCCCCAGCGGAAGTCCTCGATCCGCACGTCCTCGATGCGGACGTTCTTGATCAGGTTGGAGTCGCCGGGGTTGAGGGCGATGCAGCCCTGGTAGTTCATCTGCGGTTCGCGGTGGTCGAGGATGTCGAGGTTCTTGAAGCGCAGGTTCTTCAGTGCCTCGGGGTTGTCGGTGTTGCCGTGGGTGCCGACGTTGATGGGGTGGGCGACGTCCGCCCAGAGCGTGGAGTTGCGGACGGTGACGTCGGTGGTGTCGCCGTAGTAGTCCCAGCGGTGGGTGTAGATGGCGATGCAGTCGTCGGAGTTGCGCATGAAGACGCCGTCGACGACGACGTTGCTGGAGCAGAACACGTCGATGCCGTCGCCCCAGCCCTTGGAGCTGAAGGAGCCGAGACCCTTGATGGTGACGCCGGTGGCCTCGCCCAGCTGGACGGCGTAGCCGTTCGGGTTGAGGACGGTGACGGCACCGATGGAGATGTTCCGCGAACTCTCCACGAGGGCCCCGCCGCCCGCGGTCCCGGCGAGCACGCCACGGCCGGCGATCCCGGCGTGCTCCACGCCACGGAAGATCACGGTCGCCTTGAGGACGGCGCCGCCGTCGAGGTACACGGTCTTGCCGGACGGGACGAGCAGGGTGCCGTCGGCGGTGGTGTGGACGCCGGGGCCGTAGTAGAGGACGTCCGGGTCGTCCTGCGCGGGCTTGTTCTTCTCGATCGCGCGGGCGAACAGGTGGAGACAGTCGAAGATGTCGTCGTTGATCTGGACGACGAGGTTGCGCGGCTGGTCGAGTGTGAAGCGCAGGGTGTCACCGAGCACCTCGGGCTTGATGCCGTAGGAGTCCGGCCGCACCCGGACCTTGGTGGTGCCGCCCTTGAGGTAGGTGACCTCGACCTCGACGGACCCCTGGAAGTCGAAGTACGCCAGCGAGGAGTTGTAGGTCTTGCTCGACCCGGTGGTGGGGTTGATCTCGCCCAGCTGGGGCCGCCAGATGTCGAGGGTCTGCCACTCGCCGTCGGGGGCGGTACGGACCCGCACCTTGAAGCTGGTGTTGGTCGGCATGGCGGACGGGCGGGGGTAGGTGACCAGCTTCGGGGTGACGGGGGCGGTGTCGTCGGCCCGGGCCGCGGTGGCCGTGAGGTGGGTGAGGCCGGCGGCGAGCGCGGTGGCGCCGGCCGCCTGGAGAGCCGTACGGCGGGACAACGGCGTGTTCATTCGGAACTCCTTGCGAACAGGGGTACGAACAGGGGTGCTGGGACGGCTACTTGAGGCCGGTCGTCGACATACCGGCGACGAAACCGCGCTGGGCGACGAGGAAGATCAGCAGGATCGGCACGACGTACATCACCGAGGCCGCGGCCTGGAGGTTGGTGACCGGGGTGCCGGCCGAGGTGACGTAGGTGGACATGACGGCGACCGCGAGGGTGGTGCGGTCCGTGGACAGCAGGAGCTGGGGGGCGATGTAGTCGCCCCAGGTCCAGGTGAAGGCGATCACGAAGCTCGCGGAGAGGACCGGCCAGGACTGCGGGAGGAAGATCCGCCAGAAGATGGCCGAGTAGCCGCAGCCGTCGACGATCGCGGCCTCCTCCAGTTCCCGGGGCAGCCCCGCGAAGAACTGCCGGAAGAGGAAGACCAGATAGGGGGCGGAGGACAGGCCCCACAGCACCCACGGCCAGTACGTGTCGACCATGCCGAGCTTGGCGAAGATCAGGTAGGTCGGCAGCAAGGTGATCATCTGAGGCAGCATCATCGAGCCGAGCAGAATGCCGAACAGCGTCTTCTTGCCGGGGGCTTCGAGGCGGGCGAAGCCGAAGCCGACCCAGGCGGAGCTGAGGGTGACGAGGGTGGCGTAGATGAGCGCGATGATCAGGGAGTTGCGGGCGTAGCCGAGGAAGTCGATGAGATTGAAGGCATCGGCGATGTTGTGCCACTGGACGTGGTCCGGCAGCCAGTGCACGGGCGAGGCCGCCAGCTCGGCCGGGGTCTTCAGGCCGGAGATGACCAGCCAGCCGAAGGGGCCCAGGAACAGGCCGGTGATCGCGACGAGAACCGTGTACAGGACGAGGCGGTTGACGCGCAGGCGCGGGCCGCGCTTCGGGGTGAGGCTGGTGGCGGTCACTTCTTCGCCTCCGGGTCGACGTTGTAGAACACCACGCCGGACGTGGCCTTGAAGATCAGTCCGGTCGCGACGAGGATCAGGACGAAGAGCACCCACAGCAGCGCGGAGGCGTAGCCGTAGCGGCCGAACGCGAAGTACTCCGCGAACACGTGCATCATGTAGAGGTAGGTGGACTGCGGGAGCGCGGTGATGCCGGCCGGGGTCGGGTCGGGGGCCAGCAGCAGCGGCATGATGGTCTGCACCGAGGCGATGACCCCGGTCACGGTCTGGAAGAGCAGCACCGGCGACAGCAGCGGCACCGTGATGCTGCGGAAGCTCCGCCAGGCGCTCGCGCCGTCGATACGGGCCGCTTCGAGGAGCTCGCGGGGGATGTCCTGGAGCCCGGCCAGCGAGATGATCATGATGTTTCCGGCGGTCCAGAGCACCGTCATGATCAGTACGTAGCGGGCGTAGGGGTCGGCGAGCCAGCCGAGGGCGTCGATACCGAAGAGGTTCAACACCCCGTTGGCGGCACCGGAGTTCTGATCGAAGAGCTGCTTGAACGCGATGCCCGCGCCCACCGGAGGCACCACCGCCGGCAGATAGAGCAGGGTGCGGAACAGCCCACGTGCCTTGAGCGGCCGGTTCACCAGTACGGCGAGCCCGAGTCCGGCGATGATCGACAGGGGCACCGAGGTGATCGCGAACAGGCCCGTGCGGCCCAGCGACTTCCAGGTCTGCGCGTCGGAGAACAGCTCGCGGTAGTTGCCGAATCCGACGTAGCGCCAGTGCGGCGAGATGCCGTCGAAGGTGGTGAAGCTCAGCCACAGCGCGTACACCATCGGGGCGATGGTCAGCAGCGCGAAGCCGATGATCCAGGGCGAGGCGAACAGGTAGAACGCCCGGTGCCTGCGGGTGGCGATGGAGGTGCGCGGCCGGGTGGTGACCGGGCCCGCCACCGGGGCGGAACCGCGCCGGTCAGTGACCGACGTAATCTGATCAACCGTCATCCCACCTGCTCCTTACCGCGTTTGAGCTGCTCGTTCATGGCCGAGTTCAGGCGTCCGGCGAGGGTGTCGACGGAGATGCCGCCGTTCATGGCGGCCGGGGCGATCTGGTTGAAGAGGGCGAGGAGCGAGTCCGCGGTGGCGTACGGCGTGAAGGCGATCACCGAGTAGTGCTTCAGCTCGGCCTCCTGCACCGCCAAAACCCGCTTCTGGTAGTCCTCCTGAGCGGGCATCAGCGGCCGGAGCGACTTCAGGGTCGGGATGCCCCAGCCGCCGGAGGCGCGCGCCTTGGCCGGTCCCTCGCCGAAGAACCACTCGAACACCCGCCAGGCGGCGTCCTTGTGGCGGGACTTGCTCGGGATCCAGAAGCCGGTGCCGGCCTGGCAGGGACTGACCCGTCGGCCGCCCTCGAAGTACGGCGCGGGAGCGAGCCGGGAGAGCGGCGCGAGCTTCTTGTCCGCGTTGATCAGACCGCCGAGCCAGTAGCCCGAGTTCGACATGGCGAGCCGGTTCGCCTGGAAGGTGGGCCCGTCCCAGGAGTTGGGGTCCGGCTGGATGATGCTGGGCCCGACCTTCGTCCGGCAGTAGTCGATGTACCAGCCGAGCGCCTTGCGGGCCTCGGGGGTGGTGAAGTCGACCCGGGAGTAGTCGTCGGTGAAGAGGTTCCCGCCCGCGGCCACGGTGAGACTCGCCAGAAGGTTGGGGGTGAGCACGCCGTTGTAGCTGCCGCCGAACACGGTGGTCTGGCCGTTCTTGCGGCGGGTCAGCCGCTTGGCCTTGTCCAGCCACTCCTCGTACGTGACCGGGTCCAGCTCGGGCGGGTAGTCGACGTCCGCCTGGTCGAACAGGGCGGTGTTGTACCAGAACATCGAGTCCTGGGAGAAGTCCTTCGCCATGCCGTAACGCGGGCCCTTGCCCTGGGTACGGCCGTCGTAGCGCCACAGGTCGTTGACCGGGTCCAGGTCGGCCGGCCTGAGGACGCCGCTCTTCGCGAAGTACGGGTCCAGGTCCTCCATCACGCCACGGGCCGCGTAGTACGGGGCGTCCACGGCGCCGACACCGCGTACCAGGTCCGGCGGGTTGCCGTTGGTCATCATCGCGATCAGCTTGCTGGTGCTGTACAGCACCGTGTTGATCCTGACGCCGATGTCCTTCTGGGCCTGCTGGAGCAGCTCCGGCGAGATGTCGTCGGGCTTGGCCATGATCGTGACGGTCTCGCCGGAGCCCCCGACGGCGCTCGACACCCGCATCGCACAGCCGCTCAGCGCTGCCGCCCCCACCACGGCACCGCCTGCGGAAAGGGAGAGAAAACGGCGGCGGCTCACCGCGGCACCGGCATGTGGGCGCACGGCGCACCACCTCCTGATCTGTCCGTTCATGGGAGTCATGGGGTCCGTTCATGGGACGCGGCCGTCCGTGGACAACCGGTTGCTGCGCTGGGGCAGAGCTTCAGCCCTGGCTGGAAACGGCGTCAAGAGGCTTGACGGACTTTCGAAAAGACTGCGTAACCTCGTCGACATGGCTATGGCGCAAGAAACCGGTTGTCATCCAGGCCACTTCAGTGATTGACCACCCCTGGAAGCCAGACCTACGGTAGATCTGCTGTAGAAGGCGTTTTCAGAAACTGTTTCCGCTCAGTGCGTCAGGAGTGACATGCCCAGCCCGCAGCCACCCAGGGCCGTGTTCGCGATGGATCCCGTGCACCTCCCCCTTCTCTTCCCCCCACCCCTGATGACCCGGCTGAGCGAGGCCGCCGGCCTCGACCCCGCGCTCGTCGTCCGGGACTTCACCGACCCGGTCGCGGCGGACGCCCTGGCCCGGGCCGATGTGCTGATCACCGGCTGGGGCTGCCCCCACCTCGACGCCGGCGTCCTCACCGCCGCGCCCCGGCTGCGGACCGTCCTGCACGCCGCGGGCTCCGTCCGCTCCCTCGTCGGCGACGCCGTGTGGGAACGCGGGATCACCGTCTCCAGCGCGGTCACCGGCAACGCGCTGCCGGTCGCGGAGTACACGCTCGCGATGATCCTGCTGTGCGGGAAGGAGGCCTTCGAACACCGGGAGCGATTCCGGGCCACCCATGCGTATCCGGCGCCCGTAGAGACCGCGGGCGTGGGGAACGTGGGGCGGCGGGTGGGGGTCATCGGGGCGTCCCGGGTGGGGCGGCGGTTGCTGGAGCTGCTGCGGCCGTTCGACTTCACGGTCCTGTTGCACGACCCGTACGTGAGTCCCGCCGAGGCCGCCGCGCTGGGGGCCGAACTCCTTTCGTTGGACGACCTGTTGAGGCACAGCGACATCGTCTCGTTGCATGCGCCCGACATTCCGGAGACCTATCGGATGCTCGACAGAGCCCGGCTCGGGTTGATCCGGGACGGGGGTGTGCTCATCAACACCTCCCGGGGAGCGCTGGTCGATCCCGACGCGCTGACCGACGAACTGGTCTCCGGGCGGCTGCGTGCGGTGCTCGACGTCACCGAGCCCGAGCCGCTGCCCGCGGGGTCGCCGCTGTACCGGCTGCCCAACGTGTTTCTCACACCGCACATCGCCGGGTCGCTCGGGAACGAGCTGGAGCGGCTGGGGCGGATCGTGGTGGAGGAGCTGGAACGGGTGGTGGCGGGGGTGGGGTTGGAGCATGAGGTGCGGTATGCGGATATGGGTCGGGTGGCTTGAGGTGGGGGTGGGGCGGTGTGGTCAGCCCGGCATTGTCACCTGCCCCCGGGTCGCTGCAGGCACCCCGGCTTTATCACCTGCCCCCGGGGCACTGCAGGCACCCCGGCTTTATCACCTGCCCCCGGGTCGCTGCACTTGCCCGCACCACCTTGGTTCGGTCGCCTCCGGGGGCGCCTCAGTCGGTGTCGAGCGACCGATCGTGCTCGGCGCTGCGCGCCTCCGCGCTCCCCCACTCTCGACTTCGCTCGAGCGGGAGGTGCCCCCATGGCCTCTCGACACCGACGCGCCCCCTCCGGCTCCCTCACGGCCGGTGTCCGGGGTGCAGTGCGCGTTGGTGGGCACTTGCCGCCCGTTGGTACCTACGCCGCCGGAATCGTGCCGGAGTAACAATGGGATACGGTTTCCGGGCCCTGGGTCCGGGCCACTACCGTTAAGGGAGCCGCAAGGGTGAGTCAGCGCAAGGCGTCCGGGGACGTCGGACGGGCCACCATCCGGGACGTGGCCGAGCGGGCCGGGGTGTCCGTGGCCAGTGTGTCGCGCGTGTTGTCCGGGAACTATCCGGTCTCCGAGGACCTGCGCCGCAAGGTGATGAAGGTCGTGCGCGACCTGGACTACGTCACCAACGCGCACGCCCGGTCGCTCGCCGGGGGCGGCACACCCACCGTCGCGATCCTCATCAACAACATCACCGGTGCCGCGTTCGCCCACGTGGCCAAGGGAGTCGAGGGCGCCGCCACGCTGCGCGGCTGGCTCTCCCTGGTGGGGACCACCGGGGACGATCCCGAGCGGGAGCTCGCCCTCGTCAACCTCATGCGCCAGCAGGGGGTCGCGGCGGTGGTGCTGCTCGGCGGCGCCTACGACTACGACGAGTACCAGCTGCGCATGGCCCGGTTCGCCCGTTCCCTGGACGCCGCCGGGTCGCATCTCGTGCTGGTGGGACGGCCTCCGCTGGAAGGTGCCGTGCCGGCCACGACCGTCGACTACGACAACGAGGGCGGCGCCTACGCCATGGCCAGCCATCTGCTGTCGGCCGGGCACCGGAAGGTGCTCGTACTGCCGGGGCATGCCGAACTCACCACCGCTCAGGGGCGGTTGAACGGGGCCCGGCGCGCCTTCGAGGCGTACGGCGTGCCGTTCGAGGCCGGCATGGTGCGGCACGGACCCTACGACTACGAGCACGGGTACGCGGCCGTCGAGGAATGCCTGCGCGACGGACTCGACTTCACCGCCGTCCTCGCCGGGACCGATGTCGTCGCCGCCGGTGCCATGCAGGCCTTGCGCGCGGCCGGGCTGCGGGTGCCCGAGGACGTGTCGATCGTCGGGTACGACGACATCCCGCTCGCCTCCCAGCTCACCCCGCAACTCACCACCGTCCACGTGCCCTACGAGGAGATGGGACGGGTCGCCCTGCGGGCCGTCGCCGATCGGCGTGAGGGGGGCGGAGCGCGACGCAAGGGGGCCGACGGGGACCATCTGGTGCTGGGCACCCATGTCGTCGTACGGCACTCCGTACGACCGCCCGCACAACCCCGCCAGCAACAGAAGAAAGAGATCGTTTCGTAAACGGTTTCCACAGATCATCAGGGCCTGGCCAGGCTGCCGCGTCGGGCCGCCGGGTCTCGCGTTCGTCGCGTCCATAGGCCTCTGAACTGGCGGTATGGCAGGTGCAGTGCGGACGCGGAATGCGCACACGGGCCTAACCCCACGGACAAACCGGCGTAACAAATTGCCGTCTGCCTCTTGCTAACCACCGGGCCGTCGGCCTACCGTCCCAGCAACCGGTTACTACAGCTTCTGCTGGGCCGACCCCCCGCAACCGCGAGCCGATGGAACTTCCGGCCGCCGTTTCCGGCCGACACCGAGCCGCCGATCCCCTCTCTCCTCTCCGAGACGCCCTACTTCCCGAAGGAACACGGTCAGATGAACTTCAGCAGCCCCCGGAGAAGGTTCGCCCGCGTCGCCGTTGCGGGACTCGCGTTGTCAGGTCTGCTCACCGCGTGCGGCGGGTCGGACGATTCCGGCGACTCGCAGTCGTCGGGGCCTGTCACCCTCCCCTTCTGGGGCTGGGCCAACGGCCAGGACGCCGTCGTCAAGGCGTTCAACGCCTCGCACAAGGACATCCAGCTGAAGTACACGAAGGTCACCGACCAGCTGACCATGCAGAAGCAGCTGACCAACGCGGTGAAGGCGGGCAACGCGCCTTGTCTCGTGCAGAACACCGCCGAGTACGTCACCAGTTGGGTCGCGCAGGGCGCGCTCGCCGACATCACCCAGTACGTCGAGGGCGAGAAGGGCAAGTTCAACACCGGATCGTGGGCGAGTGCCCAGGTGCAGGGGAAGTCGTACGGCGTGCCGACCAGTTCGTCGCCGAACTTCACCATCTACCGCACCGACATCTTCAAGAAGTACGGCATCAAGGCCCCGACGACCTGGGACGAGTTCATCGCCGCGGGCAAGGAGCTGAAGAAGCACGGCATCAAGATCACCAACTACGCCGGTGAGGACCCGAGCACGCTCGAGGTGCTGGCCATGCAGGCCGGGGCGCACTGGTACTCCATCGACGGCAATTCCTGGAAGGTGGACTTCCAGGACGCGGGCACGCTGAAGGCCGCCAAGGTGATCCAGGAGATCATCGACAACGACCTCAACAGCAAGTTGTCGTTCGCCGACTACGCGGCCGTGCAGCGCAACTACGACAACGGCGGGACCGCCACCCGGCAGATCTCCACCTGGCAGATGGCCGGCATGGTGCAGAACTTCACCAAGTCCTTCGGGGACTGGGGGCTGTCGCCCTGGCCGGCGTTCACCGGTGAGGCCGCCAAGACCCCGGCGGGCACCAACCTGACCGGCAGTGTGACGCTGGTGACCAAGGGGTGCAAGAACCAGAAGCAGGCCGCCGAGGCCGCGCTGTGGATGTCCACGAACACCGGCGCGGTCAAGACGATGGCGAACCCCGAGACGGGCAACGGCGTGATGCCGGCGCTGGCCGACAGTGACGCGTACGTGCCCGAGGCGGTCTCCCAGAAGCTGCTCGGCTCCCATTACCAGGCGGGTCAGCAGGTCGTGAAGGACAGCCTGAAGACCGTCACCACCGACTGGACCTTCGGGCCGAACTGGACCGCGATGTTCACCGAGATGCAGGCCGGCTGGGCCAAGGTGGTCAGCAAGGAGCAGACGGTGACCCAGCTCCTCGCCCACATGCAGGAGTGGACGGTCAACGACCTGAAGTCCCGCGGCATCAGCGTCAAGGGCTAGAGGCTGAGGGCTGCTACTGATGATTCGCTCTCTGCGCTGGAAGGGTGCCGCCTTCACGGTGCCCTTCCAGCTCGGCTTCGTCTTCCTGTACCTGCTGCCGATCGGGTACGCCGTCTACCAGTCGCTGTACCGGTCGCAGTCCTCCGGGCTGGGGCTCGGTGGCACGACCGACGAGTTCTCCGGTCTGGACAACTACCAACAAGGGCTGACCGACTCGGCGTTCATGGGCTCCGTGCTGCGGGTGGTCCTCTTCGCCTGCGTGCAGATCCCGATCATGCTGCTGGTCAGCCTGGTGCTGGCGCTGTTCCTGGACGCGCTCAGCTCCAGGATGGCCGGGCGGTTCCGGATCCTGCTGCTGGTGCCGTACATGATCCCCGGTGTGGTCGCCGCGATCGTGTGGCTGAACCTCTACAGCCCGGACGTGGGCCCGCTCACCCCGCTCGGCGAGATCTTCGGGTTCTCCTGGAACTTCTTCGCGCCCTCGATGGTGTGGCCGTCCATCGGCAACCTGCTGACCTGGCACGGCATCGGCTACAACATGGTCATCATCTACTCGGCGCTCCAAGGCGTGCCCCGCGACCTGTTCGAGGCGGCGCGGCTCGACGGGGCCTCCGAGCTGCGGATCGCCCGCAGCATCAAGATCCCGTTCGTGCGGGGGGCGTTGGTGCTGACGGGGATGCTCTCCATCATCCAGATGCTCCAGATCTTCAACGAGCCCGCGCTCTTCCGGAACGTCACCCCGCAGACGGTCAGCGACTCCTTCACCCCGATCATGATCATCTACAACCAGGCGTTCAACGCCGGCAACTACCACTACGCGGCGGCCCTTTCGGTGCTGCTCGCCCTGATCCTCGGCGTCGCCTCCTTCCTGTTCTACCGGTTCACCTCGAAGGAGGCCGACTGATGACCCTCATCGAGGAACCCACGAAGACCACGCCCGTCCGGCGGCTCAACGAGCCTGATCCTGCGGGCCGTTCGCGGGGCGGGCAACGGTTCCTGCTCGTCGGACTGTCCCTCGCGAGCGTCTACAGCCTCTTTCCGGTGTGGTGGCTGGTCGTCGCCGCCACCAAGGACCGCACCGGGCTCTACCAGACCAACGGACTGTGGTTCTCCGGCTGGCACCTGTGGGACAACCTGCGTCAGCTGTTCACCTACGAGCACGGCATCTTCCTGCGCTGGACGGCGAATTCCTTTCTCTACGCCGGTGTCGGCTCGCTGGGTGGCACGTTGCTGGCGCTGGCAACCGGTTACGGCCTCGCCCGCTTCGACTTCCCGGGCCGCAACCTCGTCTTCGCGTGCGTGGTCGGTTCCTTCCTGATCCCGATCGCGCTGCTGACGCTGCCGCTGTATCTGCTGTTCTCGGAGATCGGCATGGTGGACACGCCCTGGGCGATGCTGATCCCCTGTCTGATCAACCCGTTCAGCGTGTACCTCGCCAAGGTGTACACCGAGGCCACGATCCCCTTCGAGCTCCTGGAGGCGGCTCGTATCGACGGTGCCGGAGAGCTCAGGATCTTCTTCAGCATCGTGCTGCGGATGATGACCACCGGGGGCGCGACGGTGTTCCTGCTGGCCTTCGTGAACACCTGGAACGCCTTCTTCCTGCCGCTGACCGTGCTGCGCGGCGAGAACAACTGGACGCTCAACATCGGTCTCTACAACTGGTCCGGCAAGCGCCTGGAGTCCGGCGTCGACCTCACCAGTCTGGTCCTCACCGGCGCCCTGCTGTCCATCGTCCCGATGGCGATCATGATGGTCGCGATGCGCCGCTACTGGCGTTCCGGAGTCACCCTCGGAGCCCTCAAGTGACCCTGCTGCGCAACCCGGTGATCCGCGGCTTCGCCCCCGACCCGTCGATGGTGCGCGTCGGCGACCGGTACTACGTGGCGACCAGCTCCTTCGAGTGGTTCCCGACGATCCCGCTGCACCGCTCGCGCGACCTCGCGCACTGGGAGTACGCGGGCCATGTCGAGGGTGCCGTCCCGGGCAACTCGCTTGCGGGCGTCCCCGATTCGGGCGGCATCTGGGCACCCTCGCTGAGCTGGGACGGCGAGCGGTTCTGGGTGGTCTACTCGATCGTCCGCTCGGTCGGAACGCCGTACTTCGACACGGACACGTACGTCTCTACGGCGGCTTTCTCTACGGCGACGGAGGCGACCGGCGCGTGGACGGCTCCGCGGCGGATCGCGAGCCATGGCTTCGACCCCGCGCTCTTCCACGACGGGGGCCGGCTGTGGCTGCTCAACCTCCAGAACGACCACCGCCCCGGCGGACGGCGTTTCGCGGGGATCGTGCTGACCGAGCTGGACCGGGAGACGCTGGCGCCCGTCGGCGGAACCCACCTGCTGCTCCAGCACGAACGGCTCGTCGAAGGACCGAAGTTGGTCCACAAGGACGGCTGGTACTACCTCGTCGTCGCCGAGGGCGGCACCGGTTTCGAGCACGGGGTACTGGTGGCCCGCAGCCGGGAGATCACCGGCCCGTACGAACTGGACGACCGACCGCTGCTGACGTCCCGGGACGACCCTTCGCTGCCCTTGCAGAAGGCCGGCCATGGCGAACTGGTCCAACTCCCCGACGGAAGCTGGGTGCTGAGTCACCTGGCGGCCCGCCCCCTTCACACGCCGGACGGCCCGCGCTGCCCACTCGGCCGTGAGACGGCGATCCAGGCCGTGACGTGGGACGCGGAGGGCTGGCCGAGGCTGCGGCACGGGGGTCCGCACCCTGCGCTCGATATCGAGGTATCGACCCACCCGCGACGGGAAGACGGCGGGGCCGCTGCCCCGAGGCCTTCCGGGCCAGAGGCCCAGACCGGCACCCCGCCCCAACCGCACCCGGCGGTCCAGACCGCCGTATCCACGCACCCGCAGCCGTCGGAGCAACCCGCACTCTCGGACGATCCGTTGGGCTGGCCCTGGAGCACTCTCCGGGCCGCGCCCGAGCCCTCCTGGGCGGACGTCGCCGCGCGGCCTGGCTGGATTCGGCTGCGTGGGCGGCACGGGCCCGAGTCGTGGTGGGCGCACAGTCTGCTGGCCCAGCGGATCACCGAGCACCGGGCGGAGGCCCAGGTCACCGTGGAGGCCCGGCCGACGACGTTCACCCAGGCCGCCGGTCTGGTGCTCTGGTACAACACCGAGTCCTATCTGGCCCTCGACCTGACCTGGGCGGAGCCCGAGGGCGAGGAGCAGCGCGGCCAGCAGTGGCGGAGCGGCGGCGGACGGACCGTGCTCAGCCTGATCGAGCGGGACGAGGGCAGCACCCGGCAGGTGGCCGTGGTCGACGTTCACACGGAAAGCGCCTTCACGCTCGGGGTCACTGTGGAGGACGGGCTGGCTCGCTTCTGGTCCATGGGCGCCGACGGCACACGGACACCCGTCGGCCCGGAACTGGACTTCACCCGCCTCTCCGACGACCACGGGTCCAAGCTCCGGTTCACGGGCGCGATGGCCGGAATCCACGCCGTGGACCTGGTCGGCGCGGCCTTCACGGCCGACTTCACCGGGTTCCGCCTGAGCTGCGGGTAGCGTTCGACGTTTCGAAAGCCAGGGGAACACCAAGACCCGCGAAGCCCGACCTCTTCCCGACTTCATCGGGCGAACCTAGGGTAGGAAGCGCTTACTGTTTCCGCGCTGGTCGAAAACTTTCATGGCCCTCGGGCGGGCCGGAGAGGTGGTTCCCGATGGTCCGCACGGGGAGTGCGAGCGTGGCGGCCGGTCCCACGCTGGCGGTCGTGGCCCGGGAGGCGGGCGTGTCGGTACCGACCGCCTCCAAGGTGGTCAACGGGCGGGAGGACGTGGCCCCCGAGACCCGCCGCCGGGTCACCGAGGCGCTGGACCGGCTCGGCTACGTCCGCAGACCGAGGTTCGACGCGGCGAAGGCGTCGGGTCTTGTCGACCTGGTCGTGCACTCGCTGGAGACCTCCTGGTCGGGAGCGGTGCTGCACGGCGTGGAGGCGGCCGCCCACGACGCGGGTCTCGAGGTGGTCGTCTCGGCCGGGCCGAACCGCACCCGGGCCGGGCGCCCGGAGCGCGGCTGGCTGGACAAGCTCACCGCGCGCGGCTCCTCCGGGGTGCTGTTCAACCTGACCGAGCTGACGTCGTCCCAGTACGGCTGGCTGGACCAGCACCGCATCCCGTACGTCCTGATCGACCCGGTCCTGGACCCGCCGCCGGGCGTCGTCTCGGTGGGCGCGGCGAACTGGCAGGGCGGAGTGACGGCGACCGAGCACCTGCTGGCGCTGGGGCACGAACGCATCGCGGTCGTCGCCGGCCACCAGCGCAAGATGTGCAGCAGCGCGCGCGTGGCGGGCTACCGCTCCGCGCTCGCGGCGGCGGGGATACGGCAGCGGCCCGAGTACGTCCGCCACGCCGGCTTCGACGAGAGCGCGGCCCACCGCCGCACGCGGGAACTCCTGGACCTGCCCGAACCGCCCACCGCGGTCTTCGCCTGCTCCGACCGCATGGCCCTCGGCGTGTACGAGGCCCTGGCCGAACGGGGCCTGCGCGTCCCGGACGACATCAGCGTCGTGGGCTTCGACGACCTGCCCGAGGCCCGCTGGACCACCCCGGCCCTCACCACGGTCCGCCAGCCCCTGTCGGAGATGGCGGCGACGGCCCTGCGCCTGCTGGTCCGCATGATGGAGGGCGACCGCCCGGAGAGCACCCGGACCGAGCTGTCGACGCGGTTGGTGGAGCGGGCGAGCACGGCCCCACCGGCCGGCTGAATCGCGTCGACGCGTCCCGTGCCCCGGCGTACGCCTCCCCCGGTCGGCCCCTACCTCCTCGTATCGGCTGCATGTGCCACTGACCACCGGTTTCGTTCATCTTCGGTCATCTGTGGGCGGCGGGAACTGGCCGGGGCGGACGGGCGTCGAACGATGCGGCGGGGAGGGGGGCCGCTGCCCCTGCCGGGGCCGCGGCGAGCACTTGGGGGACAACCATGACGCGCTGGCGGCCGCTGCCGGACTCGCTTCCGAGGGAGGCGCGGCATCTCGTCGAGCAACTGCGGCACCTCAAGGACCGTACGGATCTGAGCCTCGCCGAGCTGGCCCGGCGCACCGCGTACAGCAAGTCGTCCTGGCAGCGGTATCTCAGCGGGGCCAAGCAGCCGCCGCGCGGGGCGGTGGAGGCGCTGTGCCGGGTGGCGGGCGCGGATCAGGCGCGGCTGCTGGCGCTGTGGGACCTGGCCTCCCCGGTCTGGCCGTACGGCACGGTGGTGGCCGCGGTGGCGCCGGAGGTGGTGCCCGAGGGGGCGGTGCCGGCGGGTCCCGGTCTCGAGTACCGGCGATGGCGTACGGCGGCGCTGGCCGCGTTCGCCGTCATCGTGCTGCTGGTGGCGGGGGTGCTGTGGGCGTGGCCGTCGAGGGGCGGGTGACCGCAGGGCCGCCCGCTCCCCCGTCGGCGGACGTCAGCCGACCTGGTCGTAGTACGCGATCCGCCAGGGGCCGGTGCCCTTGAGCTTCACCCGGTACTTGCCGCTGACCCGCTTGTAGTCGACGTCCCGCTTGTCGCCGTCGTAGCGGACACCGCCGCCCGGGACGGGGCCGTGGAGCCACTGCTGGGCGAACTCCCAGCTCTGGTCGGTGACCACGCCGTCGTTGTCGGTGAGGCCGTAGTGCTCCTGCCACCACTGCGTGGCCGACTCGGTCTCCGGGCCGAACGAGCCGTCGATCTGGCTCTTGGAGTAGTTGTGCCAGTCCCCGTCCTCGTCCTGCCACTTGGCACCGTCCGCGTACAGGACGGATTGCCACAGGGCTGTGGCGTTGCTGTCGGCGTGGTCGTCGACGCCCAGGTTCTCCTCGTCCTGCCAGTCGTCGCTGACCACACCGTTGCCGTCGATGCCGTGGTACGAGGCCGCACTGGCCGTCGGCGCCACGGCGAGGCCGAGGGTGCCGGCGCCCAGCAACGCTGCCGTCACCATCGCGACGGCCCGTTTGCGCATGATCATGGAAGTCTCCTTTTCCGAACCGCCGTGGTTCCCCCCGTGGTTCCCCCTGGGGCGGCTCGTTTCGCTTGGCACGGCACAGCCTCACAGCCTGAGGTGCGCACGGCGAGACCTGCCGAAGTCCCCGGACCGGCGGGGGACGGCCCGTCCCGCGTACGGCGGTGTGGTCCGGGAGCGCGGGTCGTACGGGGACCTGCTGGGACGGAACGGGACGGGCGACGGGGCCTGTTCAGAAGTCGCCGTACAGGTGTTCCATCGGGCGCGTCGCTGTGCGTAGCCTCGGGGCGGTGAACGTGATTCCCGCACGGCTGGACCATCTCGTCCTCGCGACCCCGGACCTGGCGGCGACGGTCGCCGACTTCACCCGGCGCACCGGCGTGACCCCCGCGCCCGGCGGTGTGCACGTCGGCCTCGGCACCCGCAACCACCTCGTGTCGCTCGGCGGTACCGCCTATCTGGAGATCATCGGCCCGGACCCGGAGCAGCCGGAGCCGACGGGGCCACGCCCCTTCGCCGTCGACACGCTCGCCACCGCCCGCACGGTGACCTGGGCGATCGGCCCGCCCGACCTGGACGCGGCGGTCGCGACCGCCCGGGTCCGCGGTTACGACCCCGGTGAGATCCGCCCGATGAGCCGCCGCACACCCGACGGAACCCTGCTGACATGGCGCCTCACGGACGGTGACACCCAACATCCCTCCGGCCTGGTCCCCTTCCTCATCGACTGGGGCCGCTCCCCCCATCCGACCGCTTCGGGCCTTCCCGCCACTCCCCTGCTGTCCCTGACCGCGACCGCCCCGGTCCCGGGCGAGATCCGGCCCCTCCTCACCGCCCTCGACGCCGACCTCCCCCTCACCGAGGGCCCGGTGGGTCTCTCCTTCACGCTGGACACTCCGCGGGGGCCGGTGGTCTTCGGCTGACGTGTCCGATTCCTTCAAGACCGGGCGTCCGGGCGCTGCCTACGGTGGCGGCATGACTCCACGATTCGATGCCATCGGGTTGGTGGCCTCCGACATGGCCGCCTCCGTCGCCTTCTACCGGCGGCTCGGATTCCCGTTCCCCGAAGGGGCCGAGACGCAGCCGCACGCGGAGACCGAACTGCCGGGCGGTGTGCGGCTGATGCTCGACACCGAGGAGACGATCCGCTCCTTCCACCCCGGATGGCGGGCACCGGCGGGCGGCAGTCGCACCGGGCTCGCGCTGCGGTGCGACAGCCCGGCCGAGGTCGACGCGGTGTACGAGGAGCTGGTGGGCGAGGGGTTCCACGGTGAGCTCAAGCCGTGGAACGCCCAGTGGGGGCAGCGGTACGCCTCGCTGCACGACCCCGACGGCAACGGCGTCGACCTGTACGCCCCGCTAGCCGGCGGCGAGTAGCCGCCCGAGCGGGACGCCCGCCAACTCCTTCACGTCCCGCGCGAGATGGGCCTGGTCCGCGAACCCGCTCCGCACCGCCGTCTCCGCGAACGGCACCCCGGCCCCGGCCAGCGCGAGAGCCCGCCCCAGCCGCAGGATCCGGGCCAGTGTCTTGGGCCCGTACCCGAAGGCCGCGAGCGACCTTCGGTGCAACTGCCGTGCTCCCAGACCAAGTTCATCGGCGGTTACGGCGACGGGGCGGCCCGCGTCGAGGGCGGTCACGAGGGCGTGCAGGGCGGGGTCAGTAGGGGCGGCACGCTCCAGGGCGATCTCTTCGAGTGCCGTGGCGGGGTCGGGGGCCTTCTCGACACGGCTGCGCAGCCGCCGTACCTCTGGAGCCGGCCAGAGATCGGCCAACTCGACGCGGCGGTCCCGCAGTGCATGGGCGGGCACACCCAGGAAGGCGGGCGCTGTCCCCGGGTAGAAGCGCACGCCTGCCCAGGCGCTCGGGGCGCCGCCGGTGATGTACGCACGCGTGTCGGGCCCGGCGACGAGCAGCCGCCCTTCGTTCCAGAGCAGATCCATGCACCCGTCGGGCAGCACACGTCCGGTGCCGTCACCGGTCCAGATGACGGCACCGGCAAGCCGGGACGCCCGTTCCGTGTACACAACCCCAGGCTACGATCAGCCGCCGCCGACCCGCATCCGAAACTCCTGCGGGCTGACCCCGTACCCCCTCTTGAACGCACTGGACAGCGCGAACGCGCTTCCGTACCCCACCTGTCGGGCGATCGCCTCGAGCGTCGAAGGACTCCCCCGCAGCAGATCCGCCGCCAGCGCCAGCCGCCATCCGGTCAGATACGTCATCACCGGCTCCCCCACCAGATCGGTGAACCGCCGAGCGAGCGCGGCCCGCGAGACGCCGGCCTTGGCCGCCAGGGACGCCACCGTCCACGGATGCGCGGGATCGTCCTGCACCAGCCGCAGCACCCGCCCCACGACAGGATCCGCCAGCGCCGCGTACCAGGCGGGCGCCTCCGCCTCGGGCCGGGAGAACCAAGCCCGGAGCGCCGCGATGACCAGCAGGTCCAGCATCCGGTCCAGGACGACCTCCTGCCCCGGCTCGTCGCGCACGATCTCCTCCATGAGGAGTGGGGTCAGCGGGCACTCCCACACGTCGGTTGTGAGCGACAGCAGCGGTGGCAGCGCGTCCAGGAGCCGGTTGCTGATCTCGCCGTCCATCAGATACGTCCCGATGAGGATCACCGTCTCGCCGTCGAGCCGGTCGCCCCAGGTGCGCACCCCGAGGTCCATGGAACCGTTCAGGGCCCGCCCGTCGGGGTAGCTGCACTCCGCGCCGGGCAGGATCAGTGCCTGCGGGGCCGTTCCGGGGTCGTCGGCGCAGGTGTAGGGGTCGGGGCCGCGGGCGATGGCGAGGTCGCCGGGGTGCAGCCGGATCCGCTCGCCCGAGTCGGGCACGATCCAGGCGTCACCCCGGACCATCAGCATGACCGTCAACGGCGCCCGGTCCTCCACCCGCACCGCCCACGGCGGGTCGAAACACGCACGGATCATGAAGGCGCCACGCGCCCGCGGTCCTTCCAGCAGGCCTGCCAGAGCGTCCATGCGGCCAGCGTAGACGCGCGCGCATGGGAATGAGCCGTTCAGCGATGGTCCCTTGCGGCGGACGGCAGTTGACTCGACGGCATGACACAGAACGCGCGGAACATGACGGTGGTGGTGACCGGTGCCTCGGGTCGTACGGGCAGCCGGGTGGCGCGGTCCGCGGAGGCGGCGGGGCTGACGGTCCGGGCGGCGTCGCGGGCGCAGGGGTTCGACTGGCAGGACCGGTCGACGTGGGCGCGGGTGTTGCGGGGCGCGGACGCGGCGTACCTCGTGTACCCGTCGGACATCGGCGCTCCGGGCGCCGCCGAGGTGATCGGGGCGGTCGCGCGGGAGGCGGTGGGGATCGGCGTACGGCGGCTGGTGCTGCTGTCGTCGCGGGGGCAGGAGCGGGCGCGGGACGCGGAGGAGGCGCTGCACGCGTCGGGGGCCGACTGGACGGTCGTACGGGCCGCGTGGTTCGCGCAGAACTTCAGCGAGGGGCCGTTGGTGGAGGGGCTTCGGCTGAGCGGGGAGTTGGTGTTTCCGGCGGGTGAGGTGCGGGAGCCGTTCGTGGATGTGCGGGACATCGGGGACGTGGTGGCGGCCGTGCTGGTGGCGCCGGACCGCTATGTCGGAGAGACGGTCACCGTCTCGGGAGCCCGGCTGCTGACCTTCGGCGAGGCGGTCGCGGAGATCGCGAAGGCGACGGGGCGGGAACTGACGTACCGGGCGGTGTCGCCGCAGCAGTACGGCGAGAACCTGGTCGGGTTCGGGGTGCCGGCCAAGGAGGCGGAGGCGCTGGTGGAGGCGTTCGCGCAGCTGCTGGACGGGCGCAACGCGTATCTGTCGGACGGGGTGCGGGAGGTTCTCGGCCGTGCGCCGCGGGACTTCGCCGACTTCGCGAGGGAGGCGGCGGCTGCGGGGACCTGGAAGGTCTGACCCCGGCCCCGGTCAGTGGAACCGCCCCCCTCAGGAGTCCTCCGGCTTCTGCGGGGGGTGCGTCGTCTTCGCGTGCGTCCGCAGCCGCGAGGTCACGTCCTCCGGCGGCAGGAAGCGGGACCACCTCTCGGGGAACTCCGAGGGCATGTCGGGGTCCTCGGGGTCGGTGTCGGTGTCGTGGTGTGCGGCCGCCCGGGCGACGTACTGCGCGACCTGCGCCTCCCGCATCCGCTCGTTCGCCGCGCGCGCCGCCGCCGTCGACGCGGCAGGCCACACGCGGTCGATCGCGGCGTTCACCGCGGCGCCCACCAGGACCGCGAAGGCCGACACCCCGATCCACAGGAGCACCGCCACGGCCGCGGCCAGCGAGCCGTAGATCGTCGCGCCCTCGATCGTGCTCTGGAGGTAGATCCTCAGCAGGAAGCTGCCCAGCACCCACATGGCCAGCGCCACCAGCGCGCCGGGGACGTCCTCGATCCACGGTGAGCGCACCGGTACCGACAGGTGGTACAGCGTGGTCAGGAAGGCGATGGACAGGATGATCACCACGGGCCAGTACAGGACCTGCACCACCGTCGCCGACCAGGGCACGATCCGTACCACCGCGTCCGGCCCCGCCACCATCAGGGGCAGTGCCACCGAGCCGATCAGCAGGGCGGCGATGAACAGCGCGAACGCCACGAGCCGGGTCTTGACGATGCCGCGGACCCCGTCGAGGCCGTACATGACGGTGATGGTGTCGATGAAGACGTTCACCGCGCGGGACCCGGACCACAGGGCGAACAGGAAGCCGACGGAGATGACGTCGGGCCTGCCGCCCTTCATCACGTCGTCGAGGATCGGCTGCGCGATCTGCCGTACGCCCTTGTCGGACAGGACCGTGCGCGCGGCGTCCAGGATGTTGGCCTCGAGGCTGCTGATGCTGTCGGTGCCGGTCCAGTCGTCGACGTAGCCGAGCAGTCCGATGAGGCTGAGCAGCAGCGGCGGCACGGACAGCAGCGAGAAGAACGCGGCCTCGGCGGCGAGCCCCAGGATGCGGTACTCGATGCACGAGTTGACGGTGTCCTTGAGCAGCAGCCAGGCGGTCCTGCGCTTCGAGACGTTCCGGTAGAGGGCACGGGCCCGGTGGAGCCGGCCGGAGGGCCGCTGAGGGGATTCGCTTGCTGCCTGCACGACCTAAAGGTATCCGCCAGGGCAGCGTGCACTCATCCCCCGGTCGGGGTCCGGGGCACGTCCGTGCGGGGAACGCCCGCTCGTGTTCGGTTCCGTCATACCTCGGAAAACGCCGGGCAACCCCGAGGAAATCGTCAAGGAAATCGAACTCCTTTTCTGTCATGAACCCGTTGGCCGGATTTCGAGGCCTGGAAAACGGAATGCCGGACGGCATATGCACCGCTCATCGGGTGAGTTCCCCGGTGACGCCACCGGACGACATGAACAGGGCATACCGCCGACGAACGGTCGACCAGCAAGAAACCGCCATTGACCGAAACGCGCTTGACCCGTTCATGAGCCCGTCGAAACAATTCGGATTGCATTCTCAGGGCCCTGACCAAGGCTCGAGCAGGCCACCCCGTCCCCGCCGTGTGGCCACTTCAGGCACATACCGAACCGCTCCTTCTCTTATTTCATTCCGTGCCTCGCGGCACTTCTCTTTCTTCCGGCACACCGGAACCACGGGGGTTATTCTTCATGATTTTCCGCTGTGTGGTGAACAGCGGGCGATATTCCGCCGTATCCCTCTCTGGAGAATTTCCATGCCTGTTCCGTACGCACCGAAGCGTGCCGTGCCGCGCATCGTGGGGGTCGATGTGGCACGGGGTCTCGCCCTGCTCGGTATGTTCTCCGTTCACGTGTTCGGCGCGTTCGACGCGGCCGGCTCGGTCACACCCGCCTGGATGTTCGCGGGCGGCCGTTCCTCGGCGACGTTCGCCGTGACGGCCGGGATCGGCCTGGCCTTCACGACCGGCGGACGACGGCCGGCGACCGGGCGGCCCGCGGCCGCCGCGGTGGCGGCCCGGGCCGGCGTCATCGCGCTGATCGGGCTGCTGCTCGGCTACGCCTCGCGCGCGGCGGACCTGGACGTGGACGTGATCCTGGCGTTCTACGCCCTGCTGTTCCTGATCGCGATTCCGCTGCTGGGCCTCGGTCCGCGCACTCTGGCGTGCCTGTCCCTGGCCCTGGCCCTGGGCGCCCCGTTCGCCGTGCACGCGCTGCGGGGCGTGCTGCCGGCGCCCGCCTTCGACGGCGACCCGACCCTCCAGGACGTGGTCACCGACCCGCTCGGCCTGGTGTCGGACCTGCTGGTCCACGGCGACTACCCGGTGCTCGCCTGGACCGCCTATCTGTGCGCCGGACTCGCCCTCGGCCGGATGGACCTGACGTCACGCACGGCCGCACCCCGGCTCTTCGGCGGCGGTCTCGCGCTGGTGGCGGGTGTCTGGCTGGTGTCGTCCCTGGTGCTGTTCCGGTACGACGGGCTCCGGCACCTGTGGCGAGCGGAGTTCCCGGGCGCCTCCCGCACCGAGGCCCTGTGGGACAGCCCCGACAGCGCGACCTGGTGGGCGTTGCTCTCCCGCGCGCCGCACGCGACCACGCCCTTCGACATGCTCCTCACCCTGGGCTCGGCGACGGCGATCCTCGGCGGCGCCCTGCTGCTGACCAGGAGCGCCCTCCTCACCCGGGCGCTCACGCCGCTCGCGGCGGCGGGCAGCATGCCGCTGACCCTCTACGTCGCTCACGTGCTCCTTCTCGCCACCGGCGCACTCTCCGGCTCCCCCGGGCTCCTCTACGCCGTCATGACGACCGGAGCGCTCCTCTTCGCCCTCTCGTGGCGGCACGTCGGGCGTGGCCCGCTGGAAACGGTCGTCGCAGGCGCGGCCCGGCGGTGTCGCGAGGCCGTAACACCGGCGCCGTCCCAGGAACCGGTGGAGAGCCCGGTCCGACTTAGCAAGCACATCGAATAGCCCAAAAGACCAAAAGTAATGATCTAGGAGCTCAAGTGGTGGTAAATCCTGGCGAGATCACGACAGTCGCCCCGGTGGACGGCACCGCCCAGGTCTTCGCCGAGGTGCTGGCCGGGGTCGTGAAGACGGATCAAGTGCCCCTCGACAGCCATTTCTTCGACGATCTGGGCGCCAACTCGCTGGTCATGGCGCAGTTCTGTGCCCGGGTCAGGAAGCGGGACGATCTGCCGCCGGTGTCGATGCGGGACATCTACGGCCACCCGACGATCCGCAGTCTCGCCACGGCTCTCGCCGAGGTCCCGGACGCCGGACCGGCTCCCGCACGGACGGCCGAACCGCCTCCGCCGCCGGGTAGCACCGCCCGCTATGTCCTGTGCGGGGTCCTGCAGTTCCTCGTCTTTGCCGGGTACTGCCTCGCCGCGGGCCTCGCCACCGCCCAGGGGTACTCCTGGATATCCGGCGGCGACGGTGTGCTCTCCGTCTACCTGCGCTCGCTGGTCTTCGGCGGCGCGCTGTTCCTGGCCGTCTGCACCCTGCCCGTGGTGGCGAAGTGGGTGCTGGTGGGCCGGTGGAAGGAGACGGAGTTCCCGGTGTGGGGCCTTACCTACGTCCGCTTCTGGACCGTCAGGGCACTGCTGCACGCCAACCCGATGATCCTGTTCACCGGCAACCCGCTGTACGTCCTCTACCTGCGGGCCCTCGGCGCCCGTATCGGCCCGGGCGTCACGATCCTGTCCCACTCGGTGCCGGTCTGCACCGACCTGCTGACGGTCGGCGCCGGCACGGTGATCCGCAAGGACGCCCTGTTCCTCGGCTACCGGGCGCACGCGGGCCGGATCCGCACCGGCCCTGTCACCCTGGGCCGGGACGTCTTCGTCGGCGAGAAGACGGTCCTCGACATCGGCACGTCCATCGGCGACGGCGGCCAGCTGGGCCACTCCTCCGCGCTGTACGACGGCGCGGCCGTCCCCGCCGGGCAGCGCTGGCACGGCTCCCCGGGCCGCCCCACCGACGTCGACCACGTCCGTGTCCCGGCCACCCGCTGCGGCACCGCGCGCCGGGCCGGCTACGCCGTCGCGACCCTGCTCCAGACACTGCTGGTGTACGTCCCGCTCGGCCTCGGCGGCGCCTTCCTGGTGATGGACCTCGTGCCGGCCCTGGACCCGCTGCTCGAACCGAACGCGAAGGACCTGGCGTCGGCGGCCTTCTACGCCGAGGCGCTGGCCCTGTCCGTCGCCCTCTTCGCCGGTTTCGTGGTCCTCGGCCTCGTCACCGTGACGGTGCTGCCGCGGCTGCTGAACCTGACCCTGAGGGCGGACCGGGTCTATCCGCTGTACGGCTTCCACTACTCGGTGCAGCGCGCGATCGCGCGCATGACCAACATCAAGTTCTTCAAGTGGCTGTGCGGCGACAGCTCGTACATCGTCCCCTACCTGCGGTCCATCGGCTACGACCTCTCGCACGTCGAGCAGACCGGCTCGAACTTCGGCACCGAGGTCTCGCACGAGACGCCGTACCTGGCCACCGTCGGCAGCGGCACGATGGTCGCCGACGGGCTCTCGATCCTCAACGCCGAGTACTCCAGCACGTCGTTCCGCCTCTCGCGGGTGGCGATCGGGCCGCGCAACTTCCTCGGCAACCACATCGCCTACCCGGTCGGCGGCCGTACCGGCGACAACTGCCTGCTCGCCACCAAGGTCCTGGTCCCGCTCGACGGTGAACTGCGCGAGGGCGTGGGCCTGCTGGGCTCACCGCCGTTCGAGATCCCGCGCACGGTGGAGCGCGACACCCGCTTCGACCACTTCCGCGAGGGCGACGAACTGCGCCGCCGGCTGTCCGGCAAGAACCGCTTCAACGCCCGCTCGATGGCCCTGTTCCTGTTCCTGCGCTGGCTGCACTGGTTCCTGCTGACACTGCTCGGCTTCGCGGCCGTCGATCTCTACGGCGGTCACAGCGCCCGCGGCGGCCTGCTCATCGGCGGCTACCTGATGGCCGGCCTCGCGGTGACCGTCGGCTACTGGGCGCTGGTGGAGCGCGTGATCACCCGGTTCCGGCCGCTGAAGCCGCGGCTGTGCTCCATCTACGACCCGTACTTCTGGTGGCACGAGCGGCTGTGGAAGGTGCCGGACGAGCATCTCGCCGTGTTCAACGGCACCCCGTTCAAGAGCCTGATCTGGCGGCTGCTGGGCGTGCGGATCGGCCGGCGCGTCTTCGACGACGGCTGCTACATCACCGAGCGGACGCTGGTCGCGATCGGCACCGACACCACGCTCGGCCACCACTCCAAGGTGCAGGCCCACTCCCAGGAGGACGGCACCTTCAAGTCCGACCACATCGTCATCGGCGACGGCTGCACCCTCGGGGCGGGCGCACTGGTCCACTACGGCGTCGCGATGGGCGAGGGCGCCGTGCTCGGCGCCGACGCCTTCCTGATGAAGGGCGAGGAGATGCCGGCGGGGGCGCACTGGGGCGGGAATCCGGCGGTGGCGCTGCGCCGCACCTGAACCGCCCGCACGAAGCAAACAGGGGGAAGAAAGTCATGGAAACAGTTCCGCACCCGACGCCCGGTCCGATACCGGACGTCACCGAGTACGCGGTCCCGCTGCCCGAGGGCACGCCGACCGATCCGGCCGCGCTGCTGACGGCCCACGCCAGGGTGCTGGCCGCCCTCTCGGGCGAGACGGAGGGCACTCCCGGCGACGAGCTGCGGGTCACCGTCACCGACGGCACGCTGCGGCTGAGCTACCGCACCGGCGCCTTCGACGCCGACGCGGCCGCCCGCATCGCCGGCTACCACCTCACCGCGCTCGCCGACCCGGACCGCGGGAGCCTGCTGTCCGAGGAGGAACTCCGCTTCCAGCTCGAGGAGTTGGCGGGCCCGGTCCGTGAACTCCCGGACCGGCGGGTGCACGAGCTCTTCGAGGAGCGGGCCCGCAAGCACCCGGACGCCGTGGCCGCCGTAATGGGCGAGCGGCAGTGGACGTACGCCGAGCTCAACTCCCGGGCCAACCAGGTCGGCCGGGCACTGCTGGCCCGCGGTCTTGAGGCCGAGGGGGTCGTCGCCGTCGTCATGGAGCGCGACCTGGACTGGATGGCGGCCGTGCTCGGCGTGCTCAAGGCCGGCGGGGTGTACCTGCCCGTCGAACCGCACTTCCCGGCCGAGCGGGTGTCCAGGACACTCTCCCGGGCGGGCTGCGAACTCGTCGTCACCGAGCGGGGCAGCACCGGCTCGCTCTCCGGGACGACGGCCACGACCCTGTTCGTGGACACCTCGTACGCCGAGGGCCACGCGGACGACGATCTCGGGATCCCGGTCGCGGCGGACCAGCTGGCCTACATCTACTTCACGTCCGGCTCCACAGGTGAGCCCAAGGGCGCGATGTGCGAGCACGCCGGCTTCGTCAACCACGTGCTCGCCAAGGTCGAGGACCTCGGGATCGGCGAGGACGACGTGGTCGCGCAGACCGCGCCGCAGTGCTTCGACATCTCCCTGTGGCAGCTGCTCGCCGGGCCGGTCGTCGGCGGGCGGACGCTGGTCGTCGACCAGGAGACCGTCCTGGACGTGCCGCGGTTCGTGGACACGGTGGTCCGGGAGCGGGTCAACGTGCTCCAGGTCGTGCCGTCGTATCTGGAGGCGGTGCTCGCGGAGTTGGGGCGGCGGCCGCGCGAACTGGCCGACCTGCGCTGTGTGTCGGTGACCGGCGAGGCGGTGAAGCGGGAGCTGGTGCAGCGCTGGTTCGCCACCGCGCCCGGCATCCGCCTCGCCAACGCCTACGGGCTCACCGAGACCTCCGACGACACCAACCACGAGGTCATGGACCGGGTGCCGGACGGCGACCGGGTCCCGCTCGGGCGGCCGCTGCGCAATGTGCGCGTGTACGTCGTCGACGAGGACCTGGTGCCCGTGCCGCTGGGCGCGCCGGGCGAGATCGTCTTCTCCGGGGTGTGCGTGGGGCGCGGGTACGTCAACGACCCCGAGCGCACCGCGGCCGCCTTCATGGAGGACCCGTACCGGCCCGGTGAGCGGCTCTACCGCAGCGGTGACGTGGGGCGCTGGCGGTCCGACGGCCGGCTTGAGTTCCTCGGCCGCCGGGACACCCAGATCAAGATCCGCGGGTTCCGCGTGGAGATCGGCGAGATCGAGAACGCGCTGCTGCGGGTGGCCGGGGTGCGTGACGGGGCCGTCGTGGTGGTACGGGGGACGCAGCTCGCCGCGTTCTGCGCCGGGCCCGAGCCGGTGGGCGCGGACGCGGTGCGGGAACGGCTGGCCGCGTCGCTGCCGTCGTACATGGTCCCGGCCGTCGTGCACTGGCGTCCTCGGTTGCCACTGACGGCCAACGGCAAGACCGACCGCCGGACGCTCACCGCGCTCGCCGAGGACCTCGACGCCGCGGCGGCGGGCGAGCCGGTGACGGCCGGCGAGCGGCGGCTCGCGGATGCCTGGGCCGAGGTGCTCGGTGTCCCCGCCGACCGGATCGGCCGCCTCGACCACTTCTTCGACCGCGGCGGCACCTCGCTGTCCGCCGTGCGTCTCGCGATCGCCCTGGACCGGGCGATCACCCTCAAGGACGTCGTCCGCCACCCGGTCCTCGCGGACCTGGCGGGCCTGCTCGACCGGCAGCACTGAAAGGAACCCCGAGATGTCATCCATGAATCTCCTCCCGAACCTGGACCTGGCACCGGACAGTCCGCCGATCCTGCACGCCAAGCCCGGCGACGACCCGGCGAGTTGGGCCGCCGAGCACCACGACCCGCTGCGTGCCCTCGTCCTCGAACACGGCTGTGTCCTGGTGCGCGGACTGGGCCTTTCGGACCCCGCGACCACCGAGGCCGTCTTCCGGCGGCTGACCAGCGGTCTGATGCCCGACCGCGAGCCCTTCGCGCCGCGGCGCAGCTACGGGGACGGCGTGTACTCGACGACCAAGTGGCCGCCGAACCAGCAGATGTGCATGCACCACGAGGTCAGCTACGGCCTGGAGTTCCCGGGTCTGCTCCTGTTCGCCTGTCTGGAGGCGCCCGCGGCCGGGGGCGCGACCGCGCTCGCCGACGCGTCGGCGGTGCTGCGGGACCTGCCCCGCGAGCTGGTCTCCCGCTTCGAGCGCGAGGGCTGGCTGCTGACCCGCTCGTACCACGAGGAGATCGGCGCGTCGGTCGAGGAGGCGTTCGGCACGGACGACCGCGCCGCCGTCGAGCGCTACTGCCGCCGTAACGCCATCGAGTTCGCCTGGCAGAGCGACGGCTCCCTGCACACCCGCCAGCGGCGCGGCTCGGTGCTCCGGCACCCGGACTCCGGTCTGCCCTGCTGGTTCAACCAGATCGCGTTCCTCAACGAGTGGACCATGGAGCCGGAAGTGCACGAATACCTGGTGGACATGTACGGCGCCAACGGGCTGCCCTTCAACACCCGTTTCGGCGACGGCGGTCCGATCGACGCGGACGTCGTGCGGACGATCAACGAGGTGTACGACGCCCACACCGTGCGCGAGCCGTGGCAGGACGGCGATCTGCTGCTCGTCGACAACATCCGTACGGCACACAGCCGTGAGCCCTTCGAGGGACCGCGCGAGGTGCTGGCCGCGCTCGGCAACCCGGTGGCGCGCACCGACGGCGAGGTGAGCGGCGTATGAGCACCGTCGGCGCACCGACCTTCGCCCTCGTCACCGGCGCACAGGTCCAACAGGCCCTGCACGGAAAGGAGCCTGAGATCGCGGACCTCGTCGAGGCCGTCTACCGGCTGCACGGCGCGGGCGACTCGGTGAACCCTCCGTCGTACTTCCTGCGGTTCCCGGACCGCCCGTCGTCCCGGATCATCGCACTGCCCGCCTCACTGGGCGGACCGCTGCGGGTGGACGGCCTGAAGTGGGTCTCCAGTTTCCCGGAGAACATCAAGTCCGGGCTGCCGCGCGCGTCGGCCGTGCTGATCCTCAACGACCCGGAGACCGGTTACCCGTTCGCCTGCCTGGAGAGCTCGGTGATCAGCGCCACGCGCACCGCGTCGTCGGCGGCGCTGGCGGCCGGGAAGCTCAGCGCGGGCCGGAGCCGCCCCACCCGGGTCGGCTTCATCGGCACCGGGCTGATCGCCCGCTACATCCACACCCATCTCACCGCCACCGGCTGGGAGTTCGAGGAGACGGGCGTGCACGACCTGTCCGCCGAGAGCGCCGCCGGGTTCCGCGGCTATCTGGAGCGGTCCGGCGCACCGGGCAAGGCCGTCGTGCACGACACGGCCGAATCCCTCATCCGCTCCAGCGACCTGGTCGTGTTCGCCACCGTCGCCGGCACACCGCACGTCCACGACCCGTCGTGGTTCGGCCATCACCCCCTGGTCCTGCATGTCTCCCTGCGCGATCTCGACCCGGAGATCCTGCTCGCGTCCGCCAACTTCGTCGACGACGTCGAGCACTGCCTCAAGGCCGAGACCTCCCCGCATCTGGCCGAACGGCTCACGGGGAGCAGGGACTTCATCGACGGCACGCTCGACGACGTGCTGACCGGACGGGTGACCGTCCCGACGGACCGGACGGTGGTGTTCTCCCCCTTCGGCCTGGGGGTGCTCGACCTCGCCGTCGGCCGGTACGTCCACGACGAACTGGCCCGGCGCGGCGAACTGCACGTCGTCGACGGGTTCTTCAACGAGCTGCGCCGGTACGGCTGAACGAGCTGCGCGCATGAGGAGGGGGGCGTCATGCCCGTCATATCCGATCCTTCGGAGTACAACGAGTCCGACCTCTACGTCGACCTGCGGGCGGCGCTGGAGCTGCCGCTGTTCCTGAAGTGCGAGGGGTTCAACTTCGCCGGGTCCATCAAGCTGAAGGCGGCCCGCGAGATGGTGAACGCCGCCGAGCGCGACGGCACCCTGCGGCCCGGGTCGATCCTGGTCGAGTCGTCGTCGGGGAACCTGGGGGTGGCCCTGAGCGTGATCGCGGCGAGCCGGGGCTACCGGTTCCTGTGCGTGACCGACTCACGGTGCAACCTGGTGACGATCCGGCTGATGGAGGCGCTCGGCACCCGGGTGCACGTGGTCAGGGAGCCGGACCTGCACGACGGTTATCTGGGCGCCCGGCTCGCCTACGTGCGGGCGCTGTGCGCCTCGGACGAGCGATACGTGTGGCTCAACCAGTACAGCAACGAGGGGAACTGGCGGGCGCACTACCGCACCACCGCGCCGGACATCGCGCGCCGCTTCCCCGACCTGGACGTCCTGTTCGTCGGGGCCGGCACCACCGGGACCCTGATGGGCTGCGCCCGCTGGTTCTGGCAGTGGCGGCGCCCGGTGCGGATCGTCGCCGTCGACAGTGTCGGCTCGATCACCTTCGGCGGGCCGCCCGGCGTGCGGATGATCCCGGGGCTCGGCACCAGTGTGCCGCCGCAGCTGCTCGACAAGTCGTACATCGACGACGTGGTGCTCGTCGAGGAACCGGACACCCTCCAGGTCTGCCGCCGGCTGGCCGCCCGGGGTTTCCTGTTCGGCGGCTCCACCGGCACGGTCGTCGCCGGCGCCGACCAGTGGCTGTCCGCGCACGGCCGCCGCGGCCTCACCGCGGTGGCGATCGCCCCGGACCTCGGCGAACGCTACCTGGACACGGTGTACCGCCCCGGCTGGCCGCACGGCCTGCCCGAGGCGGACCCGGTCCACCACACGGCGGAGGCGATGGCCCACCTGGCCTGACCGCCTCTCCCCCCCACGGCACCCGGCCCGCATACCTGCGGCGACCGGGTGCCGAGCCGATCCCACGAGCGGCCGGCACGTGCCGTATCGACGAGGTGCCCGTACGCCCCGCCGCAGCGACCAGAGGCCCTTCCCGCAAGGCGCCCGCAGCGCCCCGGCTGCGTGACCGTGAGGCGCCGGCACCCAGCAGCGACCCGCTGCCGTACCGGCGAGATCCCGCCACACACGCCCACCCCGCACGGTCCCGCAACACGCCCGCACCGACCCGGCGACCCGTCCACGACGGCCGCCCCGCGGAGCGCCCGGCACTCCCGGTCCCCGTGCTGTGTCCGTGAGGTGACCGGTGCCGTACCCCGGGGTACGTTCGCATAATGGCAGGCAGTACGCACACCGTGACCAACCAGCCCCCACCGCTGATCGGCTACGACGCCTACAGCGCCGACCGGGCCCTGCGCGCGGCCGTGGAACGGCATCTCGACCCGGCCCTGCTCGACGAGGTGCACGGTGAGCTGGCCGCGCTCGGCCGGGCCTGCGGCTCGGCGCAGGTGCAGGAGTGGGGCCTGCAGGCCAACGAGAACCCGCCCCGGCTGCGCACCCACGACCGGCACGGCCACCGCATCGACGAGGTGGAGTTCCATCCGGCCTGGCACCGGGTGCTCGGCAAGGGCGTCTCAGCGGGCCTGACGGCCGCCTGGGCCCGCCCCGGTGGCCATGTACGGCGAGCAGCCGCCTTCCTCCTGTGGACGCAGGTCGACGCGGGCAACTGCTGTCCGCTGTCGATGACCCACGCGGCGGTCCCCGCCCTGCGCACCGACCCGGACCTGGCCGCCGAGTGGGAGCCCCGCCTCACGTCCATGGTCTACGACCGCGAGCTGCGGCCCGCCCACCTCAAGGCGGGGGCGCTGTTCGGGATGGGCATGACGGAGAAGCAGGGCGGCAGCGACGTGCGGGCGAACACCACGTCCGCACGGCCCCTGCCCGACGGCGGGACGTACGAGCTGACCGGCCACAAGTGGTTCTGCTCCGCGCCGATGTCGGACGGCTTCCTGGTCCTCGCCCAGGCCCCGGGCGGGCTCACCTGCTTCCTCGTGCCGCGCGTCCTGGAGGACGGCACCCGCAACACGTTTCTCCTCCAGCGCCTCAAGGACAAGCTCGGCAACCGTTCCAACGCCTCCGCCGAGGTCGAGTTCGACCGGACCTGGGCCCGCCGCGTCGGCGACGAGGGGCGCGGGGTCCGCACCATCATCGAGATGGTCGCGGCGACCCGGCTCGACTGCGTGCTGGGCTCGGCGGGCCTGATGCGCCAGGCCGTCGCCCAGGCGATCCACCACTGCACCCACCGCGAGGCCTTCGGCGGCAAGCTCGTCGACAAGCCGCTGATGCGCAACGTCCTGGCCGACCTGGCACTGGAGTCCGAGGCGGCGACCACCCTCGCCCTGCGTCTGGCGGCCGGCTACGACAAGGGCGACGAGCAGGAGCGGGCCTTCCTCAGGATCGCGGTGCCGGCGGCCAAGTACTGGGTCACCAAGCGCTGCGCCCCGCTGACGGTGGAGGCCGCCGAGTGCCTGGGCGGCAACGGCTACGTGGAGGAGTCGGGCCTGCCCCGCCTGGTCCGCGAATCACCGCTGAACTCCATCTGGGAGGGTGCGGGCAATGTCCAGGCCCTGGACGTCCTGAGGGTCCTCCGGCGGGAACCCCAGGCGCTGAACGCGTATCTCCTGGAGATCGGCGAGACCCGGGGCGCCGATCACCGCCTGGACGCGGCCACGAAGAACCTCTTCACCGAACTGGCCGATCTGGAGGGCATCGAGGGCCGGGCCCGGCACCTGACGGAACGGCTCGCGCTCGTCCTTCAGGGCTCCCTGCTCGTCCGTCACGCCCCCGCGGAGGTGGCCGACGCGTTCTGCGCGTCCCGCCTGGGCGGCGACGCGGGGTCAGCCTTCGGCACGTTGCCCCCCAGCCTGGATCTGGCGTCGGTGGTGGACCGCGCCCGTCCGGTGGACTGACCTGTTCGCAAGAGAACGGGGGTGGTGCTGCGCCGACACGGCACCACCCCCGTTGCGGCCCTCGGAGGCCGGAGAACGCCGCTGCGAGACGGCGTTCGCCCAAGTTTCAAACAAGCCGGAGCACACCACCAGGGTTGCAGGGGGTTGCAACTTCCTGGCGTCTGTGGGCGGACTGTGTTCCTGCCCGAGACACGACCGGCACTATTGGACGGACAGTCAATGGACCCGGGACCGGGAGGACCAGTGCCGCTCTCGCCGACGCATGTGACCCACCTAGCCACCGCGGACACGGCACGTGCGGCGCGGGTACTGAACGACATCCGGTCGGCCACCCTGTCCGGTCGGCCGGCGCCCATCGCTCCGCGCCCCGTGATCGAGGAGTCCTGGACCCGTATGCTGCGCGGCGGCGTCGACCCGGACCACGACTTCCGGACGGGGCTGCTGGCGCCCGAGGAGGTGCAGCGGCGCCGGGAGAGCACCCCGCTCCGGCATGTCCTGCCGGTCCTGCGGGAGGGGTTGCTGTCGGTCGCGGACGTCGCCCACCACATCATGGTGGTCGCCGACGAGGACGGCCGGGTGCTGTGGCGGGAGGGCAGTTCCCCCGTGCTGCGCAAGGCGGACGGCACCGGCTTCGAACTCGGCGCGGACTGGCGGGAGGACGTCGTCGGCACGAACGGCATCGGCACCCCGGTGGTGGTGCGCCGCCCCGTGCAGGTCTTCGCCTCCGAGCACTTCGTCCGCTCCCAGACCTCCTGGACCTGCACGGGCGCCCCCATCAAGGACCCACGGGACGGCCGGCTCATCGGCGTGGTCGATGTGAGCGGGCCGCTGGACACCATGCACCCGGCGACGCTCGCCTGGGTCGACTCGGTGGCCAAGCTCGCCGAGTCACGGCTGCGCGAGCTGCATGTGACCGCTCTGGAGCGACTGCGGGCGGTGGCGGCGCCGGTGCTCGCCCGGCTCAGCGGCCGGGCCCTGGTGGTGGACCGGGACGGCTGGACGGCGGCCGTGACCGGAATGCCGTATGCGCAGCGGATCGCGCTGCCCAAGTCCCTCTCGCCGGGCCGAAGGTGGCTGCCGGCGCTCGGTCTGTGCGCGCTGGAGCCGCTGGCGGGCGGCTGGTTGATCCGCGCCGCCGACGAACCGGAGCCGCAGGGCGTCACCCGGATCGTCCTCGACCTCGCGCAGCCGCGCCGCTGGACGGTGACGGTGTCGGGCGGCGCGGGCACCTGGAGTCACGAACTGAGCCCCCGGCACGCCGAGTTGCTCTACCTGCTGGCCCTGCACCGCTCGGGCCGCAGTGCGGCGGGCCTGGCCGAGGACATGTTCGGCGATCCGGGCCGTACGGTGACGGTGCGCGCGGAGATGTCCCGGGTACGGCGCTATCTCGGGGCGTTTCTGGAACACCGGCCGTATCGTTTCAGCGAGGACGCCGAGGTCGAGGTGGTGCTGCCGGGCCGTCCGGGCGACCTGCTGCCGCACTCGACCGCCCCCGCCGTGCTCGGGGCCCGGGCCGGCGCCGAGACCGAGTGAAAACCCTCGATCTGGGCGCATCTTCCGCATAATTGCACGGTCTTCGTCCCCCGCGGCGCTTTACTGCCGTAGCATCCCCTACGGGCCACCCCACCTGCTCCTCGATCAACGTACGGATCATCAGGCGCAGTTGGCCCGCCTCGGGAGGACGGTATGAAGCAACGTGGCAGACACCGCAGGCGCAAGCGGGGCCAAGCGCTGCGCGCCTTCCTGGCCGGGACCGCCCTCGCACTGACCGCCGCCGCCACCATGATCAGCGCCTCCCAGGCCACGGTCGCCGCCAATCCCGGGCCACTGAAGCCGCTCACCTCGGCCGCCGAGACCGACCCGCTGCGCCTGAAGGAATCCCGGATACCGCAGGGCGACCTCGACCGGCTCTCCTCCGCGATGGGGCGTCCGGCCGGCGTCTCCGCCGTCCTCGGCTCCGCCGACCGGAGCCTGCGCGACGCGATCGACTGCACGGCCGGCGAGCGCAGGGCGCTGCCCGTGGCCCCGGAGGCCACCGCCGCGTACTGCTGGGACACCGCCGACACCCGCTCCTGGCGGGCCGGGGCGGTCACCACCTCCGGAGACGCAGACGACGACGGCCTGTGGGGCGCCCATCGCGTGATCCTCTCCGCGTGGAGCCGCACCGGCACCGCGGCGCACGACGGGGGCCTGGCCCGGGTCGCGTTCGTCGACGCGGACGACCTGAACCGGCCCACCTACTCCTGGGTCCTCCTCGCCGTCCCGGTCGACGGCGGGCGCGACTACCGGGGCCTCGTCTCCCAGGTCTCCGGCATGGTCTGGTACCAGAACAAGCTGCTGGTCACCGCGAGCGGCGACGGCGGCGACGGCGGCGAGGCGCTGTACGTCTACGACATGAACCGCGTCCAGCGGGCCACCGTCGACAGCGACGCGGTCGGCAGGGTACGCGGCGGCTGGTCGGCGCACGGCGCCCAGTGGGTCCTGCCCGCGGTCGCCTCCTACCGCCCGACCGCCGGAACCGGCGCCGCCCGCCCCGACTACCTCTCCCTGGACCGCAGCACCGCCCCGGACAGCCTGGTCGCGAGCGAGTGGGTCTCCGGGGACGGCGACGCCGGGACCCGGCTGTGGCGCTACGACTTCAGCACCTCCCCCGCCCGCTCCGGCCTCCTGGCCACGGACACCGGCGGCTCCGCGCGCGCGGCGGAGGCGTACGTCACGAAGGCGTCCGGCTCCGGCCCCGTCCTGTCGTACGACTCCCAGTGGTACCTGGGCCGCGCGGCCCGCACCGAGAGCGACCACGGCACCTTGTGGCGGCAGAACGCGAAGGACCCCGCGAAGGCCGCCCGGTGCGGTGCGGACGAGACCCGCAGCTGCTGGAGCGGGGAGGCGGAGTCCCTGTCGTACTGGGAACAGACGGGTGACGTGTGGTCCCAGTCGGGCCGGGTGCTGTTCGCGCTGCCGCTGGCCTCGATCGACAGATCTCTGGGATAGATGATTCCCTGACCGGCATGCCGAACATCCCCGTGACCACCTGGTCCCTGGAACAGACCGCTCCGACCGATCTCCTCCCGGCGGAACCCCCGGAGGGCGACGTCCGGATCCGCCGCGCGGACGTCCCCTCCCCGGAGTTCAGCCGCTTCCTCTACGCCTCCGTGGGCGGCGACATCCACTGGATCGACCGGCTCTCGTGGACGTACGCACGGTGGCAGGAGCACCTGGAGCGCCCCGGCGTGGAGACGTGGGTTGCATACGACCACGGCACCCCGGCCGGCTACGTCGAACTCGCCCCGCAGGACGACGGGGTCGTGGAGATCGCGTATTTCGGCCTGATCCCGGCGTTCCGCGGCCGGCGGATCGGTGGCCACCTCCTCTCCTACGGCGCCGCTCGCGCCTGGGACCTCGCGGACCGCTGGCCGGGGCTGACCGGCACCAAGCGGGTCTGGCTGCACACCTGCTCCAAGGACGGCGAGCACGCGATGGACAACTACCGGCGCCGTGGCTTCCAGCTCTTCGACACCAAGGTCGAGGAGGAGGCCGAGGCGCCCACACCCGGCCCCTGGCCCGGGGCCTACCCGGCCTGACCTGCGGGAACAAGAGTCCCCGCGATCTTTGTGACCAACGACACCCTGGTCTCGCCTGTCGAGACCAGGGTGTCCACATGGTGGATAAAGCTGGACTGTGTCCAGATCGCCGTGACACGCTTCCGTCATGTCTGGAACTGGAATTGCCTTGGTGAGTCGGCGGCACGTCGATCTCGGCCGCATGTCCAGCGCCATCTGTCCGGTGCGCTGACGAGCCGCGGCGTCACCCGACACATCCTCTCGTTCTCCTCCCCGCGCAATGACGCGCAGGTATTCCCATGCGCCCGTACGCGCAGGTAAGAGCCTCCCGCCCGCCGCCCGACCGCCGCCCCTCATCGACGGCGCTACGCGCCGACACCTTCCCGTCGCTGTCCCGAAGGACGTAGAACACATGGCCGCCACCCCGCAGAACCCTGCCGCCGCAGCGCCCCGCCGCAAGGTGAGCCGTCACCGCGGCGAGGGTCAGTGGGCCGCGGGGCACCACACCCCGCTGAACGGCAACGAGCAGTTCAAGAAGGACGACGACGGTCTCAATGTGCGGACACGCATTGAGACGATCTACTCGAAGCGCGGCTTCGACTCGATCGACCCCAACGACCTGCGCGGCCGGATGCGCTGGTGGGGCCTCTACACCCAGCGCAAGCCCGGGATCGACGGCGGCAAGACCGCGATCCTGGAGCCGGAGGAGCTGGACGACAAGTACTTCATGCTGCGGGTGCGGATCGACGGCGGACGCCTCACCACCCAGCAGCTGCGGGTGATCGGCGAGATCTCCGAGGAGTTCGCGCGCGGCAGCGCGGACGTCACCGACCGGCAGAACATCCAGCTGCACTGGATCCGCATCGAGGACGTCCCGGAGATCTGGAACCGCCTCGAGGCGGTCGGACTCTCCACCACCGAGGCCTGCGGTGACACCCCGCGCGTGATCATCGGCTCGCCGGTCGCCGGCATCGCCGAGGACGAGATCATCGACGGCTCCTCGGCGATCGACGAGATCCACGAGCGGTACATCGGCAGCAAGGAATTCTCCAACCTGCCCCGCAAGTTCAAGACGGCGATCTCCGGCTCCCCGCTCCTCGACGTGGTCCACGAGATCAACGACATCGCCTTCGTCGGCGTCGAGCACCCCGAGCACGGCCCCGGTTTCGACCTGTGGGTCGGCGGCGGTCTGTCCACCAACCCCAAGCTCGGTGTCCGGCTCGGCGCGTGGGTTCCGCTGGACGAGGTGCCCGAGGTGTGGGCCGGTGTGGTCGGCATCTTCCGCGACTGGGGCTACCGCCGCCTGCGCACCCGCGCGCGTCTGAAGTTCCTCGTCGCCGACTGGGGCCCGGAGAAGTTCCGCCAGGTCCTGGAGGACGACTACCTGAAGCACAAGCTGGTCGACGGCCCCGCGCCCGCCGAGCCCTCGGGCCGCTGGCGCGACCACGTCGGCGTGCACCGCCAGAAGGACGGCCTGTTCTACGTCGGCTTCGCCCCGCGCGTCGGCCGCATCGACGGCGCCACGCTGACGAAGATCGCCGAGCTCGCGGAGGCGCACGGCTCGGGCCGGGTGCGGACCACCGTCGAGCAGAAGATGATCATCCTCGATGTCGAGGAGGCGCAGGTCCAGCCGCTGGTCGAGGCCCTGGAGGCGCTCGACCTCACCGCCAAGCCCTCCCCGTTCCGGCGCGGCACCATGGCCTGCACCGGCATCGAGTACTGCAAGCTCGCCATCGTCGAGACCAAGCAGCGCGGTTCCTCGCTGATCGACGAACTGGAGCGCCGCATCCCGGACTTCGACGAGCCGCTCACCATCAACCTCAACGGCTGCCCGAACGCCTGCGCCCGTATCCAGGTGGCGGACATCGGTCTCAAGGGCCAGCTGGTCCTCAACGACCAGGGCGAGCAGGTCGAGGGCTACCAGGTGCACCTGGGCGGCGCCCTCGGCCTGGAGGCCGCCTTCGGCCGCAAGGTGCGTGGCCTGAAGGTCACCGCCGAGGAACTGCCCGACTACGTCGAGCGCGTCCTGAAGCGGTTCCAGGCCGAGCGCGAGGACGGCGAGCGCTTCGCCGCCTGGGCCTCGCGTGCCAGCGAGGAGGCCCTCTCGTGAGCGAGCGCGCCGCCCCCTTCTACTGCCCCTACTGCGGCGACGAGGACCTCCGTCCGAGCGAGGAGTCGCACGGCGCGTGGGAATGCGCGGCATGCAACCGCGCATTCCAGTTGAAGTTCCTCGGGCTGCTCGCCCGGGGCCTTCGGCACACCGACGCAGGGGGAGATCAGATATGACGGCGATTCAGGAAGAGCGCACGACCGAGGATCTCAAGGCGCTCGCCGAGCAGGCGGGCCGCGACCTGGAGGACGCCTCGGCGCTGGAGATCCTCCAGTGGGCGGTCGACACCTTCGGGGCACGCTTCTGCGTGACCTCCTCGATGGAGGACGCGGTGGTCGCCCACCTCGCCTCCCGCGCGAGGAAGGGCGTCGACGTCGTCTTCCTCGACACCGGCTACCACTTCGAGGAGACCATCGGCACCCGGGACGCGGTCGAGGCCGTGATGGACGTGAACGTCATCACGCTGTCGCCGACGCGGACGGTCGCCGAGCAGGACGCCGAGTTCGGCCCGAAGCTGCACGACCGCGACCCCGACCTGTGCTGCAAGATGCGCAAGGTCGAGCCGCTGGAGCGGGGCCTCAAGAACTACCTGGCCTGGGCGACCGGGCTGCGCCGCGACGAGTCCCCGACCCGGGCGAACACCCCGGTGGTCGGCTGGGACGAGAAGCGGCAGAAGGTCAAGGTCTCCCCGATCGCCCGCTGGACCCAGGACGACGTGGACGCGTACGTCGCGGAACACGGCGTCCTCACCAACCCACTGCTCATGGACGGCTACGCCTCCGTCGGCTGCGCCCCCTGCACCCGCCGTGTCCTCGAGGGCGAGGACGCGCGCGCCGGCCGCTGGGCGGGCAGCGCGAAGACCGAGTGCGGGCTGCACGGATGACGACATCTACCAAGGAGTTGCACGTGACGACCGGAGCCACCGTCTGGCTCACGGGTCTGCCGAGTGCCGGCAAGACCACCATCGCGTACGAGCTGGCCGGCCGGCTGCGCGAGGAGGGCCACCTCGTCGAGGTGCTCGACGGCGACGAGATCCGCGAGTTCATCTCGGCGGGCCTCGGTTTCAGCCGCGAGGACCGGCACACCAACGTGCAGCGCATCGGCTTCCTCGCCGAACTGCTCGCCCGTAACGGCGTGAAGGCGCTGGTCCCGGTCATCGCGCCCTACACCGACAGCCGTGACGCGGTGCGCAAGCGCCACCAGGAGAGCGGCGCGGCCTACCTCGAGATCCATGTGGCGACTCCGGTCGAGGTGTGCTCCGTACGCGATGTGAAGGGCCTGTACGCCAAGCAGGCCGCGGGTGAGCTGTCCGGGCTGACCGGGGTCGACGACCCCTACGAGGAGCCCGAGTCGCCCGATCTGCGCATCGAGTCGCAGAACCAGACCGTCCAGGAGTCCGCGGCGGCGGTCCACGCGCTGCTCACCGAGAGGGGACTGGCATGACGACGACCGTTGCCAAGGTGGACGAGGGCACGGAGGCTCCGTACGCCCTGTCCCACCTGGACGCGCTGGAGTCGGAGGCGGTGCACATCTTCCGTGAGGTGGCGGGTGAGTTCGAGCGGCCGGTGATCCTGTTCTCCGGCGGCAAGGACTCCATCGTCATGCTGCATCTGGCGCTGAAGGCGTTCGCCCCCGCGGCGGTCCCCTTCTCGCTGCTGCACGTCGACACCGGGCACAACTTCCCCGAGGTGCTCGAGTACCGGGACCGTACGGTCGACCGGCACGGTCTGCGGCTGCATGTCGCCTCCGTGCAGGACTACATCGACCGGGGTGTCCTCAAGGAGCGCCCGGACGGCACCCGCAACCCGCTGCAGACGCTGCCGCTGACCGAGAAGATCCAGGCGGAGAAGTTCGACGCCGTCTTCGGCGGCGGCCGCAGGGACGAGGAGAAGGCCCGGGCCAAGGAGCGGGTGTTCTCGCTGCGGGACGAGTTCTCCCAGTGGGACCCGCGCCGCCAGCGCCCCGAACTGTGGAACCTGTACAACGGCCGCCACGCACCCGGCGAGCACGTCCGCGTCTTCCCGCTGTCCAACTGGACCGAGCTGGACGTCTGGCAGTACATCGCCCGCGAGGGCATCGAGCTCCCGGAGATCTACTTCGCCCACGAGCGTGAGGTGTTCTCGCGCGGCGGCATGTGGCTGACGGCGGGCGAGTGGGGCGGCCCCAAGGACGGCGAGAGGGTCGAGAAGCGCCTCGTGCGCTACCGGACCGTCGGCGACATGTCCTGCACGGGTGCCGTGGACTCCGACGCCGTGACGCTGGAGCAGGTCATCACAGAGATCGCCGCCTCCCGGCTCACCGAGCGCGGCGCCACCCGCGCCGACGACAAGATGTCCGAGGCCGCGATGGAAGACCGTAAGCGCGAGGGGTACTTCTAAGCATGACCACCACCACGGAACTCACCGAGACGACCCTTCTGCGGTTCGCGACCGCCGGTTCGGTCGACGACGGCAAGTCCACGCTCGTCGGCCGGCTGCTGCACGACTCCAAGTCGATCCTCACGGATCAGCTGGAGGCCGTGGAGCGCGCGTCGGCGAGCCGGGGCGCCGAGGGCCCGGACCTCGCGCTGCTGACGGACGGCCTGCGCGCCGAACGCGAGCAGGGCATCACCATCGACGTCGCGTACCGCTACTTCGCCACGCCGAAGCGCCGGTTCATCCTCGCCGACACCCCCGGCCACGTGCAGTACACCCGCAACATGGTGACGGGTGCCTCCACCGCCGAGCTGACGGTGATCCTCATCGACGCCCGCAACGGCGTCGTCGAGCAGACCCGCCGGCACGCCGCCCTCGCGGCCCTGCTGCGGGTGCCGCACGTGGTGCTCGCCGTCAACAAGATGGACCTCGTCGACTACGCCGAGCCCATCTTCGCCGCGATCGCCGAGGAGTTCACGGCGTACGCCCTCGAACTGGGCGTCCCCGAGGTCACCGCGATCCCGATCTCGGCGCTCGCCGGCGACAACGTGGTGGAGCCGTCCGCGAACATGGACTGGTACGGCGGCCCGACCGTCCTTGAGCACCTGGAGACGGTCCCGGTCACCCACGACCTGAGCCACTGCCACGCCCGCCTTCCCGTGCAGTACGTGATCCGGCCGCAGACCGCCGAGCACCCCGACTACCGGGGCTACGCCGGTCAGATCGCCGCCGGTTCCTTCCACGTCGGTGAGCAGATCACCGTGCTGCCGTCGGGGCGTTCCACGAAGATCGCCGGCATCGACCTGCTGGGTGAGCCGGTCGACGTGGCCTGGACGACCCAGTCGGTGACGATCCTCCTGGAGGACGACATCGACATCTCGCGCGGCGACCTGCTGGTGCCCAGCAAGGACGCCCCGCCGACCACCCAGGACATCGAGGCGACCGTGTGCCACGTCGCCGACGCCCCGCTGACCGTGGGCCACCGGGTGCTGCTCAAGCACGGCACCCGCACGGTCAAGGCGATCGTCAAGGACATCCCGTCACGGCTCACGCTCGCCGATCTGTCCCTGCACCCGCACCCGGGCCAGCTCGTCGCCAACGACATCGGCCGGGTGAAGATCCGTACCGCCGAGCCGCTGCCCGTCGACGCCTACTCCGACTCGCGGCGCACCGGCTCGTTCATCCTCATCGACCCGAACGACGGCACCACGCTCACCGCGGGCATGGTCGGCGAGTCGTTCGCGTCCCCGGAGCCCGTCAAGGACGAGTCCGAGGGCGACGGGTGGGACTTCTGACATGAACTCCACCGACTACTACTCCACGTTCGCGAAGGAGGGCGGCCGCGTAGGCAGCGGCGCGCTCGGCAGCGGGCAGGGCGGAGTGGCGCGATGTGTGCGCTGACGTACGCGCACCGCTTGCGCGCCCCGTCCCCCCACAGCCGTAGACGCAGACCTGCCGACCTCCCGGCCACGACCTGAAAGACCGTGACCCGCCGGGCCTCCGAGAGGAACACCTCCCGTGCCTGCTTCATCCGCTCTTCGCCGCGGTCTCGCGGTCATCGCCGCGCTCCCACTGCTCACCCTCGCCGCCTGCGGTTACGGCTCCGAGGCGAAGGACGACGGCACCGCCAAGGTCGCCGCCGGGGCCAAGAAGATCGACGGGCTCGACTCCGTCAAGATCGGCTACTTCGGCAACCTGACACACGGCACCGCGCTCGTCGGGGTGAACAAGGGCTTCTTCCAGAAGGAGCTCGGGGCCACCAAGGCCTCGTACGCGACCTTCAACGCCGGCCCTTCCGAGATCGAGGCGCTCAACTCCAAGTCGATCGACATCGGCTGGATCGGCCCCTCCCCGTCGATCAACGGCTATGTCAAGTCGGACGGCAAGAGCCTGAAGATCATCGGGGGTTCGGCCTCCGGCGGTGTGAAGCTGGTCGTCAATCCGGACAAGATCAAGTCCCTCAAGGACGTCAAGGGCAAGAAGATCGCCACCCCGCAGCTCGGCAACACGCAGGACGTGGCGTTCCTCAACTGGATCGCCGACCAGGGCTGGAAGGTCGACGCGCAGAGCGGCAAGGGTGACGTCACCGTCGTCCGCACGGACAACAAGATCACGCCGGACGCCTACAAGGCCGGTTCCATCGACGGCGCCTGGGTGCCGGAGCCGACCGCGTCGAAGCTGGTCGCCGAGGGCGGCAAGGTGCTGCTCGACGAGGCGTCGCTGTGGCCGGACAAGCAGTTCGTGATCACGAACATCATCGTGCGGCAGGACTTCCTCAAGGAGCACCCGAAGGCGGTCGAGGCCGTCCTGAAGGCGTCGGTGGAAGCCAACAAGTGGATCAACGCCAACCCTGACGCGGCGAAGGCGGCGGCGAACAAGCAGCTGGAGGCGGACTCCGGCAAGGCGCTCAAGCCCGAGGTCCTGGACCCGGCCTGGAAGTCGATCCAGTTCACCAACGACCCGCTGGCCGCCACCCTCAACACCGAGGCGGAGCACGCGGTCAAGGCCGGTCTGCTGAAGAAGCCCGACCTGAACGGGATCTACGACCTGACCATCCTCAACAAGGTCCTCAAGGCCGACGGCGAGTCCCCGGTCGACGCCGCCGGTCTCGGCACCAGCTGATCCGGTCCCCGAAGAGTTCCCAGGAGGTGACGACCATGGCCACGACCACGACGCTCGCCAAGGCCGACGAGTCCGTCGAGTACGCCGCACGCCTCGACCACGTCTCGAAGTCCTTCGCGGGACCGGGTGGACAGCAGCTCGTCCTGGACGACATCAGCATCGATGTCGCACCGGGCGAGTTCGTCACCCTCCTGGGGGCCTCGGGGTGCGGCAAGTCCACGCTGCTGAACCTGGTGGCCGGGCTCGACGGCCCGACCGCCGGGTCCATCACGACCGACGGCCGCCCCGCCCTGATGTTCCAGGAGCACGCCCTCTTCCCGTGGCTGACCGCGGGCAAGAACATCGAACTCGCCCTGAAACTCAGGGGAGTTGCCAAGCCCGAGCGGCGCGACAAGGCCGAGGAGCTGCTCGAACTGGTCCGGCTGAAGGGCGCGTACGGCAAGCGCGTCCACGAACTGTCCGGCGGTATGCGCCAGCGCGTGGCACTGGCCCGCGCGCTGGCGCAGGAGAGCAACCTGCTGCTGATGGACGAGCCGTTCGCGGCCCTCGACGCCATCACGCGGGACGTGCTGCACGACGAGATCACCCGGATCTGGACGGAGACCGGGATCTCCGTCCTGTTCGTCACGCACAACGTGCGCGAGGCGGTACGGCTCGCGCAGCGCGTGATCCTGCTGTCCTCCCGCCCCGGCCGGATCGCGCGCGAGTGGACGGTCGACATCCCGCAGCCGCGCCGCATCGAGGACGCGCCCGTGGCCGAACTGGCCCGTGAGATCACCGAAGAACTGCGTGGGGAGATCCGCCGTCATGGCCAGCACTGACACGACACCGGCCCAGGACGCCGGGAGCGTAGAGGCGGGTCTCGACGCGCTGGAGACCCAGGCCACCGGCCGCCCGACCCTCCGGCAGACCCTCGTCAACAAGATCCTGCCGCCGGTCATCGCCCTCGCGGTGGTCCTCGCGGTCTGGGCGCTCCTCTACCCGGTGGTCGACGACCCGTCGAAGCTGCCGTCGCCTGCGGCCGTGGGCTCCACGTTCAAGGAGGCCTGGCTCCAGGGCGATCTGCTCGGCTACATCTGGACCAGCGTCTCGCGCGGTCTGCTGGGCTTCTTCTTCGCCCTGCTCATCGGCACCCCGCTGGGCCTGATCGTGGCCCGGGTGAAGTTCATCCGCGCGGCCATCGGCCCGATCCTGTCCGGCCTCCAGTCGCTGCCGTCGGTGGCGTGGGTGCCGCCGGCCGTGATCTGGCTGGGCCTGAACAACTCCATGATGTACGCCGTGATCCTGCTCGGCGCGGTCCCCTCCATCGCCAACGGTCTGGTGTCCGGAGTCGACCAAGTGCCGCCGCTGTTCCTGCGGGCCGGCCGCACGATGGGGGCGACGGGCATCAAGGGCATCTGGCACGTCACGCTGCCTGCCGCGCTGCCCGGCTATGTGGCGGGCCTCAAGCAGGGCTGGGCGTTCTCCTGGCGCTCGCTGATGGCCGCGGAGATCATCGCGCAGTTCCCCGACCTGGGTGTGGGTCTCGGCCAGTTGCTGGAGAACGGCCGCACCAACAGCGACATGGCCATGGTGTTCGAGGCGATCCTGCTCATCCTGTTCGTCGGCATCGCGATCGACCTGCTGATCTTCAGCCCGCTGGAGCGGTGGGTGCTGCGCAGCCGCGGTCTGCTGGTGAAGAGCTGAGTCCATGAAGCCCGTTCTCCTGGTCATCGCCCACGGCAGCCGCGACCCGCGGCATGCCGCGACGGTGCACGCTCTCGTCCGCCGGGTGCGCTCACTGCGCCCGGACGTACGGGTGGAGACGGGCTTCCTGGACTTCAACATCCCCTCCGTGCAGGGGGTGTTGGAGTCCCTGGCGGCGGAGGGCGTCCGTGACGTCGTAGCGCTGCCCCTGCTGTTGACGCGGGCGTTCCATGCGAAGGCGGACATCCCCGCGGTGCTGCGGGACGCGCCGCCGCAGCTGCGGATCCGGCAGGCGGAGGTGCTCGGCCCGTCGCCGCTGCTGCTGTCGGCGCTCGAACGGCGGCTGTACGAGGCGGGGTTGACGCCCGCCGACAAGTCCTCGACCGGGGTCGTGCTGGCCTCGGCGGGGTCCACCGACCCGGAGGCGATCGCAGTGATCGCTGACATCGCGCGGGAGTGGCGGCACACCGGTTGGTGCGCCGTGCGGCCTGCGTTCGCCTCCGCGGCCCTGCCCCGCACCGAGGACGCGGTGCGGGAGCTGCGGGCTCTCGGCTGCGCGAAGGTGGCCGTCGCGCCGTACGTGCTCGCCCCGGGGTTCCTGCCCGACCGCATCGCGCGGGGCGCGGCCGAGGCGGACGTCCTGGCCGCGGTGCTGGGGCCCGCGCCGGAGGTGGCGCGGGTGCTGCTGCGGCGGTACGACACCGCGTCGGTGCGGGTGCTGCTGCGGGTGAGCGCGTGAGGCGGCGCTACTCTCCGGAGGGCTGATTCTCTACGGCTGTGACGGCCTCGTCGGCCAGCCGTACCAGCTCTCCCACCGGCATCGACCCGGCCTCCCTGCGTTCGCGGGCGTAGGTGTTGGCGAGCCGCTGGAGGAGGTCGTTCAGCGGGGTCGGGACGCCGTGCAGGCGGCCGAGGAGGGCGATCTCGCCGTTGAGGTAGTCGGCCTCGATGGTGCCGGTGCCGCGGGTGAGGGACTGCCAGGAGGAGCCGCCGCCGCGCGGGGCGTCGTCGAGCGGCAGCAGGGTGATCTTGTCGCGGCGGACCTCGCGCTGTTCCTCGGGACTCGTGTACGCGATTCCGGCGGCCTCCAGGACGGCCACGCCCTCGGCCTGTACCCGCTCGACGAGCGCCACGGCCGCTCCGTCCTCGAGGGGACCGGCGACCGCCTCGACGGCGTTGGCGAGGTTGGACAGCAGCTTGGCGTACTGCCAGCGGGCGAGGTCCGGCACGACCGGTGCCTCGAACCTCGACTTCTCCAGGTCGGCGGCGATCCGCCGGGCGGTCTCGTCCGTGCCGTGCGGGTACACACCCAGGTGCAGGATGCCGGTGAGCGGGCTGCCCGCGGCGGAGACCAGCCCGGGTTCCACGAAAGTCGCCGGCAGCCAGACGCAGACGCCGTACACATGCCGGAATCGCCGCAGGGCCACGCGCTGCCCCTCCACGCCGTTCTGCGCGCACAGCAGCGGCAGCCGCTCGGCCGCCGTGCCGCCGCCCTCGACCGGGGCCGGACCCCACGCGTCCAGGGCGCCTTCCGTATCCTGGGTCTTCACGGCGAGGACGAGCACGTCGTCGGCGCGCAGTACGCCGAGTCCAGCCGGCCCCTCCACGACCGGGAGCCGGTACGTGAACTCGCCCTCCGGCACCCTCAGCCGCAGTCCCCCGTCTCTCAGCGCCGCGTACTGCGCGCCCCGCGCGACCAGAACGACCTCGTGCCCGGCCCCCGCGAGCCGCCCACCGACGGCCCCGCCGACCGCCCCTGCCCCGATGATGATGTAGCGCATGGGACGAGCCTCGCACAGCGGTGTCGACCGCGGTGCGTCCGGAGGGTCATCCCGCGAACGGCGTCGCCTGGTGGAAGTACAGCAGCCACCCGCTCGGCGTGCGCCGCCACAGTGAACTGCGGTGTGCCCGGCCGCCGTTGTGCTCCGTGTCGAAGGTGAGATGAACGACGTCCGGCGCGAGACGGACCCCCCTCATCCCGGACGCCGCGATCGGCCCGGCCTCCTGATCCGAGGCCCCGGCGAGGGCGGCGATGATCGACAGGCGGTCCCAGTGCCGCCCGGACGCGCCGAACTCGTGGAACTCGGGGTGCAGCAGCGCGCCCACCAGCTCGGGCGAGGCGCGTACCTCGGGGTCGAGGAGCCGCAACTCGCCCTGGACGGCGGCCTCCACGGCGGGATCACGGTCACTCACCGGTCATCTCCACCAGCTTGACGACGGTGTTCCAGTTGCGGCTGGTGGCGATCACGCCCTTGTTCAGCCTCGGCTTGGACAGGTGCTCGGCGAGCTTGGAGCGGCCGAGACCGTTCGGGGCGTACAGGTACAGGGCCCGGTCGCCGAGGCGGAACTCCTCCGGGAGGTAGGCGGCCTGGTCGATCTCCGCGAAGCGGTCCGCGTCGACGGGCGCGGAGAAGTAGGTGACGTGGAGCTGTTTGGCCTCCATCTCGGCGGCCGGGAAGGGGCAGGCGTCGGCGACGGCCTTCAGGTAGGCGTGGTCGCGGACGATCACGTCGACCGGGAAGCCGAACCGCTTCTCGATCGCGTCCGTGAGTTCGGCGGCCAGGGACTCCTCGTCGCCGTGGTCGGCGGTGAACACGGCCTGCCCGCTCTGGAGGTAGCTGCGTACCCCGCCGTGTCCGAGGTCTTCCATCAGCGTGCGCAGGTCGGCCATGGGGACCTTCCTGTTGCCGCCGACGTTGATTCCGCGCAGCAGCGCCGCATACGTGGTCGTCATGAGCACACCCTAGGACGGCCTTCGCTCGGACCCTGATCATCGCCCCGCACAAGGGCCGTTAGATGTAAGGGTCACGGTCCTCCCCAGTACGGAGGGCGCGCGGTCCCTTGGGAGGAGCGGGCGGTGCCCGCACTTCACCGGACAGCACGACGAGACGGGTTTATCCAGCTCATACCTTCTAAGTGAAAGGTGGCGGCAGGGGGCTGCCACCGCTCACAAGGGGGCAAGCCCGTCATGGGGAACGGAGACACAAGGGTGCGGGGCCTGGCCGCCCGGGCCGGCGGCTGGAGCGCACGGCACCGATGGGCTGCCGTCGGTATCTGGGTGCTGTTCGTCGTCCTGGCGATGGGACTCGGCTCGGCTGCGGGCCGGGTCGACGTCAAGGAGAGCGACCAGCTCAAGGGGGAGACGCACACCGCCGCGAAGATCATCGAGGACGCCGGGATCGACGAGCCGGCCAGTGAGACGGTGCTGATCCAGGCCAAGGACGCCGGCGGCAAGGCGACCGACGCCGACTTCAGGGCCGCTGTCTCCGCGGTGATGAAGGCGGTCGAGGGTACCGGCAAGGCCACGGACGTGACCTCGCCGTACGACACGGACACGATCTCGAAGGACGGCCGCAGCGCGCTCGTGCAGTTCGACATGCGCGGCGAGGCGGACACCGCCGGGGACCGGGTCGAGCCGGTGCTGAAGGCCGTCGAGGGAGTGCAGAAGGAGCACGGGTCGCTGCGGATCGAGGAGATCGGCGGCGCCAGCATGAACAAGACGTTCTCCGACGCGTTCGGCGACGACTTCGAGAAGGCCGAGCTCTCCGCGGTGCCGGTGGCCCTCGGCATCCTGCTCATCGCGTTCGGCGCGTTGGTCGCGGCCCTGCTGCCGGTGCTTCTGGCCGTCAGCGCCATCATGGCGACCATGGGTCTGATGGGCATCGTCAGCCATGTGATGCCCATGAGCGACACCGCCAACTCCGTGATGCTGCTGGTCGGTCTGGCCGTCGGAGTCGACTACTGCCTGTTCTATCTGCGCCGTGAGCGCGAGGAGCGGCAGGCCGGCCGGGACGCGCAGACCGCTCTGCGGATCGCCGCCGCCACCAGCGGCCGCGCGATCATCGTCTCGGGTGTCACGGTGTGCGTGGCGATGGCGGGCATGCTGTTCACCGGGCTCGCCGAGTTCGAGGCGATGGGCCTAGCCTCGCTGATGGTCGTGGCGGTCGCCATGGTCGGTTCCGTGACCGTGCTGCCCGCGCTGCTCTCGCTGCTGGGCGGACGGGTCGAGAAGGGCAAGATCCCCTTCCTGCACCCGGAGAGCCGGCTGCGCCGCAAGCGGGGCGGCAACCGGGAGAGCCGGTTCTGGACGGCCGTGCTGAAGGGCGTTCTCGCGAGGCCCGTCGTCTCGGTCGTGGTCGCGGCCGGCGCGCTGCTCGCCATCGCGGCACCCGCGCTCGGCATGAAGACCCAGAACCTCACCCTGGACCAGGAGTTCGGCGACTCGCTGCCGATCGTGCAGACGTACAACCGGGTCAACGACGCCTTCCCCGGCGGTTCGGACCCGGCCGAGGTGGTCGTCAAGGCGGCCGACATCAACGCACCCGAAGTCACCGGCGCGCTGGCCGACTTCAAGGAGCGGGCGATCTCCTCGGGAGCCTCGCGGGGCCCGGTCGAGATCAAGCTGCACGACGCGCAGAACCTCGCCTTCGTGTACGTCCCGCTGGTGGGCGGCTCCGACTTCGACAAGGCCGGACAGAGCCTGGACACGCTGCGCGACGAGGTACGTCCGGCCACGCTCGGCAAGGTCGACGGTCTCCAGGCACCGATCACCGGACAGGTGGCGGGTTCCAAGGACTTCAACGACCAGCTGACCGGAGCGGTCGTCCCGGTCTTCGCGTTCGTGGTGGTCTTCGCGTTCGTCCTGATGCTGCTGTCGTTCCGCTCGCTGACGGTCGCGATCACCTCGATCGTGCTCAACCTGCTGTCGGTGGGCGCCGCTTACGGCATCCTCGTCGCCGTCTTCCAGCACGGCTGGGGTGCCTCGCTGGTGGGCGCGGAGGGCGTCGGCGCCATCATCACCTGGCTGCCGCTGTTCCTCTTCGTGATCCTGTTCGGCCTGTCGATGGACTACCACGTGTTCGTGGTCTCACGGATCCGCGAGGCCCGCCTGCGGGGCCGTACGACGAGGGACGCGATCCAGCACGGCGTGGTCACCACGGCCGGTGTCGTCACCAGCGCCGCCGTCATCATGGTCGCCGTGTTCGCGATCTTCGGGACGCTGTCCATGCAGTCCATGAAGCAGATGGGCGTGGGCCTCGCGGCCGCGGTGCTGATCGACGCGACGATCATCCGGGGCGTGCTGCTCCCGGCGGTGATGGCGCTGCTCGGCGAGCGCAACTGGTACCTGCCGAAGTGGCTGAACCGGCTGCCCGACCTCACCCACGACGAGGCCGCGGACGCCGTGGCGGCGCCCGCGGCGCGGGACGACGAGGGTGAGCCTGTGAGGGTCTGAGCCTTCTTCCGCGAAGGCTGAACCCCCTTGTACTGAGGGCCCGTTGGTGACCGGGGTACCAACGGGCCCTCACTCATGCGGGCAGTTCCGCCTCGATGAGGTCGGCCGCCCTGCGGGTGCCGCCCTCCTGCGCCATCTCTGCCTGGATCTCCTTCAGTTTCCGGGCGACTCCGGGGTCGTCGACGAGCGCGAGGGCGGCCTCTTTCAGGGCTTCGGCGGTCGCCTCCCCGGTGTCGATCCGGCGGGCGACACCGAGGCTCTGGAGCATGTCCGCGTTGCCGAACTGGTCCACGGCCTGCGGTACGGCGATCATGGGCGTGGCGGTCGCGAGTCCCTCCTGGCTCCCGCCCGCGCCGACGTGCGTGACGAACAGGTCGGCCTGCTTGAGGATCGCCAACTGCGGTACCCAGGACCGTACTTCGACGTTGTCCGGCACGGTGCCGAGTTCGGCCGGGTCCACGTGTTTGCCGATCTGGAGCACGAGGTGCCAGCCGGGGAGGTCACCGAAGGCCCGGACGCATTCCTTGTAGAAATCGGGCCGCCGGGTGAACGAGGAGCCGAGCGAGACCAGCGCCACCTTCTCCGCCGCGGCCGGCCGCTGCCACTCCCCCTCGGCACCACGGTCGCCCTGGCAGGCGCCGACGAAGGTGTACACGCTCTCGTCGACCCGGTCGGCGTTCGGCTGCAGAGCCTTCGGGATCAGCACGAGAGAGCGGTCGGGACGGCCGACGAAGGTGTCCGGGTGCAGGGCGATGCCGTTCTCCTCAAGCCAGCTTTGGAACCGGGCGTAGTAGGCCTGCCCGCGCTCGGACTTCTTCGGCTCGGCCCACATCGGCTCGGCGACCTCCTCCTCGTAGCCCCGCCAGGCGACGAGGTTCGGTGAGAGGGAGATCGCCGGCACGCCCCAGCGATGGGCGAGGATACGGGCCGGGTAGGCGGTGATGTCGTGCAGGACGAGATCCGGTTCGTCACCGTCGTACGCCTCGGCCTGCTGCGGCAGGGCCTGGATCGCGTCGGCGAGGAAGAGCTCCACATGGTCGAGCAGTTCGGTGCCCCAGGCCGCCGGGTCGTCGTCGGGGCCGGGAAGGGTCGAGTTCCAGGGCTTCACCTCGGCACCGGTCCCGGCGACCTTCTCGGCGAACAGGAGCGGGACGGCGTACGTGACCCGATGCCCGCGCGCCACGAGTTCGCGGATCACCTCGAGGCTGGGGTTCACGTGACCGTGGGCGGCGATGGAGAACATGGCGATGTGCGAGCGAGTGGTCATGGCAGCGAGACTAGGCGAGACGAGACGTATCGTGCAATGTGATGGCGTAGCTGCACGGCGACCGTTGCCCGCGGCACCGTCGTGGCCGGTCGCGCAGTTCCCCGCGCCCCTGGGCGCGCTCACGGCGCCAGCACCTCGTACAGCCGCAGCCAGTTCACCGGCGCCACCTCACCCACCAACGACCTCCGGTCGAGCCGCGCGGAGCGAAACGCCGCGTCCACCCGCCGCCGGGGGTGGGCCCGGCACAGGGACGCATGCAGCGACCCGCCGACTCCCGAGAAGCCGAGCTCGACCAGGTGCCGCCAGCCGTGCAGCGCTGCGGGCCCGAGCAACGGGGTACGCCGGCGCTCGATCCGGAGGATCCCCGCGTCCACCCGTGGCGCGGGCCGGAAACTGTGCCGACCGACACGGCCCACCAGCCGCCATTCATGACGCGGCCAGCTCAGAACCGTCAGCTGCGTCCACCTCCCGTAGTCCCCGGTGCGCTTACGGGCGTACTCGAGCTGGGTGAGGAGGGTCGCGTCGGTGAGTGCGGGAGCCCGCAGACACCAGTCGACGATGTCCGCGGTCCGCGAGAAGGGCACGTTGCCGGCGACGGCGAACGGAGTGCGGGGCGGTCGGGCGACGAGGAAATCCCCCTCCAGCACCTGCACTTGGGGGGTGTCCGAGAAGCGCTCCCGGAGTACGGGAACGAGCCGCGAGTCGATCTCGTACGCGAGCAGCCGGCGGCAGCGCGGGGCGAGCAACTCGGTCAACGCGCCCTTTCCCGCGCCGACTTCGAGCAGCAGCGGGGTCGGTCGGGGTACGGCGAGTCCGGCGAGGCGCGCGGCGGCACCGCGGTCGGTGAGGAAGTTCTGCGAGAGCGCGCGGGAAGCGCGGGTGGGGCGGCCCATGGCCAGTGGTCCTTGTCTTCCGTGACGGGAAACGGGCAGACGAAGGCCCCGACCGGAAGACTGGGAAAGAGAAGCGGGGACGCGCAGACGTCAGAGGGTGTCGCGCCCCGGGCCGGTCAGGGCTCCGGGGCCGCGGCGCATCCGGATGGAGTGCGTGCAGCCCCGGCCGAGACCGGAGATGTTCATCGCGTTGAAGGCTCCCACGGAGGGCACGCTAGGCGCGGGCCCTCGACGCCGACAACCGAATTACCTCAGCGCTGGTAGCGGGCCAGCACCAGATTGCCATCGTCCTCCAGACGTTTACGCAGCTCACCGAGGCCGATGGCACCGCTGTAGTACTCCTGGAAGGCGGGGGTGGCGACCTTGTCCTTCCACTCCGGGTAGCCGCGGACGGACTGCGCGGGAGCCGTGGTGAGGTGGGAGGCGAGGGCGGTGCCGGTGGCCCAGCCGTCCTTGGTGGTGCGCAGGGCGGGGTCCTTCAGGGCCTCGGTTCCGGTGGGCAGCATCCAGTCCCCCAGCGCCAGCCGGACCATGTTCTTGGGCCGGAGCAGGAAGTCGATGAACTCGGCGGCCGCCTTCTTGTGGGGGCTGTCCTCGGCGACGGACAGGGTCTGCGGGCTGACGCCCTGGGTGAGCCCGTCGGCGCCGGCCGGGGCGGGCAGTACCTGCCACTGGAAGCCCTTCGGCGCTTGCTGCGCGATCTGCTGGCGGTAGGAGAACCCGAGCGGGACCATCGCGTACTTGCCGCCGAAGAAGCCGGGCAGGGTGTCGGAGCCGCCGCTGCCGAGCGTGGTGGGTGAGGCGCTGTGGTCGGTGTTCGCCTGGTCGTGGATCGTGCGGGGCACGGTCTCGTCGGCCTTCTCGAAGCGGATGGTGACCTTTCCGTCGGCGCCCCGGTGGAAGAGCTGCCCGCCCGCCGACAGTGACAGGTTGAGGGTCGCGGAGACGGGTTCCTTGAGCGGCCAGGCCACGCCGTACCTGCCGTCATCGCTGAGCCGCTCGGTGATCCGTCGGAACTCCGCCCAGCTCCACGGGTGTTCGGGGGTGGGGATCCGGACGCCGGACTCCTTCAGCCACTCGGCGTTGGCGACGAGGACACGGGGCTCCTGGAGGAAGGGCACGCCGTAGACGCCGTCGCCGAAGGTGGCGGTCTCCCAACTCCGCTGCGGGATGTCCGACTTCAGCCGCTCGGGCAGCAGGTCCGCCAGATCCGCGAGGTAGCCGCCGTAGGCGAAGTCCGCGAGGTCGTCGGAGGCGTCGTGGATGATGTCGGGCGCCTCGCCGCCCTCGAACGAGGTGAGCAACTGGTCGTGGACACTGTCCCAACTCCCCTGCACATACTCGACCTTCACTCTGGGATGGGTCGCGTTCCACTCCTTCACGAGTGCCTTGTTGGCCGCGACGGACTCCTCCTGCCAGGCGAGGGACTGGAAGCGGAGGGTGATACGACCGTCCTCGGGCGTGCTCGTGCCGGTACACCCGGCCAGGAGCAGAAGGAGGACTCCGATGAACCAGCGAGCCCGCATCAGCTCTTCACCGCCCCGGCCAACATGCCTCCCGTGATACGGCGTTGGATGATCGCGAAGATGATCAGCGAGGGAAGAGTGGCGAGGAAGGCGGCCGCCGCCAGTGGGCCGAGGTCGGCGACGCCCTCCGCGCCGATGAAGTGGGTGAGGACGACCGGCAGGGTCTGTTTGTCGGAGGTCTTCAGCAGCACCAGCGCGAAGAAGAACTCGTTCCACGCGGTGATGAACGCGAACAGCGCCGTCGCCACGATCCCCGGCGCGAGCAGCGGCGCCGTCACCGACACCAGGGTCCTGAGGCGCCCGGCTCCGTCGACGGCCGCCGCCTCCTCAAGTTCGGTCGGCACGGCACGGACGTATCCGACGAGCATCCACAGCGCGAACGGCAGCGCCCACACGACGTACACCAGCACCAGGCCCGCAAGGGAGTTGATCAGCCGGAGGTTCTTCAGCACCAGGAACAGCGGGATGATCACCAGCACGAGCGGGAAGGCCTGGCTGACCACCACCCAGCCCGTGGCGGCCTTCGCGAGCCGGGTGCGGTGGCGTGCCATGACGTACGCCAGCGGGGTCGCGATCAGTACGGCGATCACCGCGGCGGCGGACGCGGCGAGCAGGGAGTTTCCTGCGGCGCGCAACAGGGGCTGTTCGTCGAAGGCCTGGCGGAAGTTGTCGAGGGTGGGGTTCCGCGGGATCCAGGTGGGGTGCAGACTGCCCAGTTCTCGCGGGGACTTGAAGGCGGTGGAGACCAGCCAGAGGAAGGGGAAGGCGAGGAAGAGGAGATAGACGAAGAGGGCGGCGTACTGGCCGACGCGGCCGGTGGTACTGGTTTTCACGCGTCGTCACCCCCCTTGAGCCGGCCCATGAGGAAGAGGGCGAGGAGGACGGAGACGACGGCGACCATCACACAGCCCATCGCGGCCGCGTAGCCGAACTGGCCGTACCGGAAGGCCTCTTCGTAGGCGAAGAGCATCGGGAGGCGGGTACGGCCGCCGGGTCCACCGCTGGTGAGGACGTAGACGAGCGCGAACGAGTTGAAGTTCCAGATGAAGTTGAGGGCGGTGATCGCGAACGCGACCGGCCGCAGGGCGGGCCAGGTGACCGTACGGAATCGGCGCCAGGCGCCCGCGCCGTCCATCGCGGCCGCCTCGTGGAGTTCGCGCGGGGTGTTCTGGAGGCCGGCGAGCAGGGTGACCGTCGTCTGGGGCATCCCGGCCCAGACGCCTACGACGATCACTGCGGGGAGAGCGGTGGACAGGCCGCTGAGCCAGTCACGTCCGTCGCCCAGGCCGAGGGTGCGGAGGGTCTCGTTGAGGACACCGGCGTCCGGGTTGTAGACCAGGCGCCACATGACACCGACGACCACCTCGGGCATGGCCCAGGGGATGATCGCGAGGGCACGGGCGAGCCAGCGCAGCTTGAGGTCCTGGTCCAGCAGCAGGGCGAGGCCGAGCGCCAGCAGGAACTGCGGCACGGTCACGCCGACCGCCCACACCAGGCCGATCCGGAACGACTCCCAGAAAAGGGTGTCGTGCAGCAGGTCCTGGAAGTTGAGGCCGCCGATCCACTGGGTGGCCCGGGTCCGGCCCGACTGGGCGTCGGTGAAGGCCAGCAGGATCCCGTACAGCAGGGGTCCCACGCTCAGCACCAGGATCGGGATCAGCGCGGGCAGCACCAGGAACCAGGCCCCGCGGTCGGGAGGCCGGCGGTCCCCCTCGGCGCGCGGTGCGCCCTGCGCCGACCGCTCCGTCGCGGTCACCAAGGTCACGTCATCGGCTCCTTCGCACGGTTCGTGACGTTCCGGCCCTCCTGGCCTGGGCCTCCGTCATGGTCGTGAAGGGGGTATGCGCCGTCAAGGCGGCGTGCACACGGGCCCACCTGTGGGAATGCGAGACTGGCCGGGCGATGGCGTGATCTCGACGCCGTTCGCGGTGGCCATGCACAGGCATGCGTGACATGTCAGGACCGGGAGGGCCGGACGATGGACGAGACACGGGCGCGGGACGTACTGGCCGCGGCGGGGGTGCCGCCCGGGGCCCGGCTGCTCGCCCTGGGCGAGAACGCCGTGTTCGCCGCCGGTGACCTGGTCGTCAAGGTGGGCCGCGACGCCGAGCTCCTCGACCGGGCACGCCGTGAACTGGACATCGCCGTGTGGCTCGCGGAGGCGGGGGTGCCCGCGGTGCGGGCGGCCGAGCCGGAGGCGCGGTTGGTGGAGGGGCATCCGGTGACCCTGTGGCACCGGCTTCCCGACGCCGTACGGCCCGCCGAGCCACGGGATTTGGCCGAACTGCTACGGGACGTGCACGCGCTGCCGAAGCCGTCCTTCGACTTGCCGCCGCGTGAGCTGCTGGGGGGTGTGGAGCGGTGGCTGAGGCTTGCGGGGGACGCGATCGACCCCGCTGACGCGGCGTACCTCCGGGAGCGGCGGGACGGTTTCGCGGCGGCCGCGGCCGCGGTGACGCCTCGTCTGGAGCCGGGGCCGATTCATGGGGACGCGCTGCCCCGCAATGTGCACGTGGGGCCCGACGGGCCGGTTCTCGTCGATCTGGAGACCTTCTCCTCGGATCTGCGTGAGCATGATCTGGTGGTCATGGCGCTGTCCCGGGACCGGTACGGGGTGCCCGCGGAGGCCTATGACGCGTTCACCGCCGCGTACGGGTGGGACGTCCGGGAGTGGGAGGGGTGTTCGGTGCTGCGCGGGGCCCGGGAGACGGCCAGCTGTGCGTGGGCGGCTCAGCATGCGCCGTCGAACCCCAAGGCGTTGGCCGAGTTCGAGCGCAGGGTGGCGTCTTTGCGGGACGGTGACGAGACGGTGCGGTGGTACTCGTTCTGACCGGTGGGCGAGTGCGGGTCGTAGGTGGCTGGTCGCGCGGTTCCCCGCGCCCCTGGGTCAGTCCCCTGGTCGTCGGATTGTCTGTGCCGCCCTCCTGAGCTCCGTCAACACCGTGTGCACCGCCCTTCTTGCCGTCCTCTCCGGGCGGTACAGGGCGTCGATGTGGCGTCGTGCCCGGACGCCGCTCAGGGGTCTGAGCGCGAGGGCCGGGTGACGGCGCGTCGTCCAGCGGGGCATCAGTGCCAGGCCGCCGCCCGCGGCCACCACCTCCGCGGCCACCGAGAACTCGTTGATGCGGTGGGCGAGGTGGACGCGTCGGCCCGCCGCCGCCGCGACCGCCTCAATGGTGGCCATGACCGGGAAACCGTCGTGGACGGTGATCCACGGCTCGCCGGCCACCTCTTCCGGGGTCACCCGGTCTCCGGCCGCCAGGGGGTGGTCGGCGGGCATCGCCACGTCCAGAGGTTCGTGCAGGAGCGTGGTCACCGCGACCGTGCGCGGCCAGGGCGGGGCATGGTCGAGGCGGTGGGCCAGGACGATGTCGTACTCCCGGGTGAGGCGGGGGAAGTCCTCCTGCGGAACGTCCTCGTCGGCCAGCCTCGGGACGGGGGCGCCGGGGTCGGCGAGGGCGCGCAGCAGCAGGGGGAAGAAGGCCGCGCCGGCGCTGTGGAAGGCCGCCACCGAGACCTCGCCCTCGGGCCGGTCCACGAACTCCTCGACCGTGTGCCGCGCGCGTGCCAGCGCCGTCTCCACCTCGATGGCCGCGGCCGCCAGGGCCTGCCCGGCGTCCGTGAGCACCAGCCGCCTGCCGTCGCGCTCGGTCAGCGGGACCCTGACCGAACGCTGCAGCAGCCGCAGTTGCTGTGAGATCGCCGACGGGGTCACCAGCAACGCCTCGGCGACCGCGGTGACACTGCCCAGTTCGCCGAGCTCCCGCAGGATCCGCAGCTGTCGTTCGTCCATCACGACAGTGTAGGAGTACTAAAAGATCGTTGAAGAAGGTGGATCTGGGCTTCAGCGGGCTCCTGGTGGACCGTAGGGACATGTCCGACGCCCGCCGTACCGACGCGGTACTCCTGCTGGTCGCGATCGTCTGGGGTTCGAGTTATCTCTCCGCCCAGACAGCGACGTCCGCTCTCCCCGTCCTGCTGGTGCTCTTCGCCCGCTACGCCCTGTCCGCGCTCGCCTGCCTGGGAGTCGTCGCCGCCCCCCGTCGAGGGCCGCGCCGGTGGACCCGCGAGGAGCTGCGGGCGGGGGTGCCCCTGGGCCTCACCCAGGCCGCCGTCCTCGTCGTCGAGACCTACGGCGTCGCCCACACCAGCGCCGCCAACGCCGGGCTCATCATCAGCCTGACCATCGTCCTCACCCCCCTTCTCGACCGCACCGGTCACCGGGGCGGTCTGCCGCCCGCCTTCTACGCCGCCGCCGGTGTGTCCGTCCTGGCCGTCGCGCTCCTCATGGCGGGCAACGGCTTCCACGCGCCCCGCCTCGGGGACCTGCTGATGCTCGCCGCCGCGGTCGTACGGGCCGGGCACGTGGCGCTGGTCGGCCGGCTCACCGCGGGCCGGGCGATACGGCCGCTGCACCTCACGACCGTGCAGACCCTCGTCGGCACGGCCCTGTTCCTCGGCCCGGCCGCACGCGAGCTTCCGACCCTGGCCCACGCCGGCCCGGCCACCTGGGCGCAGCTGCTCTATCTCGCCCTGTTCTGCAGTGTGTTCGCCTTCCTCGCCCAGACCTGGGCGGTGCAGCGCACCTCGGCCAGCCGGGCCAGCCTGTTGCTCGGCACCGAACCGATCTGGGCCGCCGCGGTGGGGGTCGCCCTGGGCGGTGAGCACTTCACCCTGCTGACCGGGCTCGGCGCGGTCATGATGCTCACCGGCACCTACTGGGGGCAGTCCGTGGAACGCGCCCACCGCACAAAGACTCCACCCCGCACCGCAGTTCACCCCACCGAAGAGGACACCCGATGCCCGGCACCGACGCCTACGACACCCACGACACCCACGACCGTCTGATCTCCCTGCTCGACTCCTCCTCCGTCGACTACAAACTGATCGACCACGCGCCCGAGGGCACCACCGACGCCGTGTGCGCGCTGCGTGGACACCCCTCCTCAGAGGCCGCGAAGTGCATCGTCCTGCGGGTCAAGGTGGACCGCCGGACCACCCGGAACGTCCTGGCGGTCGTCCCCGGGGACCGGCGCGTGGACCTGGACGCGATCCGGAAGCTGTACGCCGCGCGCTATGTCGGGTTCAGCGATGCGGAGACCGCCGAGCGGCTGGCCCGCGCGATCCCCGGCACGGTGCTGCCGTTCAGCTTCGACCCCGAACTGGAGGTCGTCGCCGATCCGGACGTCGTGGCCCAGCCCCGGCTGTACTTCAACGCCGCCCGGCTCGACCGGTCGCTGTGCCTGTCGGGGGCCGACTACGAGCGGCTGGCGCAGCCGCGGGTGGAGCCCATCGCGGGTCCCGCGCCGGAGTGACGCTCTCTCACACCGTCTCGTCGGCCGCCTCGCGCAGCGGCCAGGTGCCGTCGATCACCGCCGTCGCGTCGCCCTTGCGGCGCAGGAAGCTCTGGAAGTCCGCCGCCCATTCCGCGTACCACTCGATCTGGCGGCGGTGCAGCTCCGCCGGGCCGAGGGCGGCGACCTTGGGGTGGCGCGCGGCTATCGCACAGGCGAGCCGGGCCGCGGCGAGGGCGTCGGCTGAGGCGTCGTGGGCGGCGTCGAGTGCGACGCCGTACTCCGTGCAGACCGCTTCGAGGTTGCGCTTGCCGCGCCGGTAGCGGTCCACCGAGCGGTCGATGGTGTACGGGTCGATGACCGGGGCGGGGTCGAGGCCGGCCAGGCGCTCGCGCAGGGACGGCAGGGCGTACCGGCGCAGTTCGGCGGAGAGCAGGCTCAGGTCGAAGGCGGCGTTGTACGCGACGACCGGGACGCCGGTCTTCCAGTAGGTCGCGAGGACGTCCGCGATGGCGTCGGCGACCTGGTCGGCGGGGCGGCCCTCGGCGGCCGCCCGTTCGTTGCTGATGCCGTGCACCGCCACGGCGTCCGCCGGGATCTGCACGCCCGGGTCCGCCAGCCACTCCCGGCGCCCCAGGGGCTGCCCGTCCCTGACCTCGATCACGGCGCCCGTGACGATGCGCGCCTCGCGCGGATCGGTGCCGGTGGTTTCCAGGTCGAAGCCGATCAGCAGCTCTCGGTGCCAGCCCATGGGCCGTCCCCCTTCTTGGTGGTGCTTTCCCCCAGTGGTCTCCACCTTCCCATGCGCCACTGACAATCAGAGGACCGCATTCCGCTTACCGATACGGACACTTGGGGAGGGCGGGATGATTCGGGTGACCAGGACTCTTCAGAACACCGGACCACTTCAGGACACCGGCCGCGAATCCGCCCAGTTCGTCTCGAACTCCTCGCGGTAGGTGGGGAAGAGGCCGCTGTCGTCCACATCGCCCGGCTTGACCACCCGATGACCGTTGCGCAGCACGAGGACCGGCGCCTCCATGCCTCTGGCCCGGCGCAGATAGGACTGCACGACCGCGATGCCGTCCGAGCCGTCGCCGTCCACGAGGTAGGCCGTGAAGCGCGGGGTGTCGTCGTAGACCTGGATCTCGAAGGCGCCGGGGTCGCGCAGTCTCGACCGCACCCGGCGCATGTGCAGGATGTTCATCTCGACCGCGCGGCTCAACTCACCGCGCTTCATGCCGAGTTCCCGCTCGCGCCGCTTGACCGCGCTGGAGGCCGGGTTCAGGAACAGCAGCCGCACCCGGCAGCCGGCCTCGGCCAGCCGGACCAGACGGCGGCCGGAGAAGTTCTGCACGAGGAGGTTGAGGCCGATGCCGACGGCGTCCAGGCGGCGGGCTCCGCCGAAGATGTCCTCGGCGGGGAACTGCCTCAGCAGCCGAACCCGGTCGGTGTGTACGGCGACCACGTCGGCGTACCGGTCGCCGACCAGGTCCTCGACCGCGTCGACGGGCAGCCGGCGGGCGGACGGCACGTCGCCACCTGCGCCGAGTATCTCAAGGAGCTTGGCGGAGGCGCGCTCGGCCTGGCCGAGGACCGCCTCGGACAGGGCCCGGTTGCGGGAGACGACGTTGCGCGTCACCTCCAGCTCGTCCAGAGCCAGTTCGACATCGCGTCGGTCGTCGAAGTAGGGCTCGAAGCAGGGCCAGTGCTGCACCATCAGCTCGCGCAGCTGCGGCAGGGTGAGGAAGCTGAGGACGTTGTCGTCGGCCGGGTCGAGCAAGTAGCCCTTGCGGCGGCTGACTTCGCGGACGGCGACCGCGCGCTGCACCCACTCCTGCCCGGCGGGCCCGGCAGCGGCCACCACCCAGTCGTCGTGGCCGTGGACGGGTTCGTAGATGGGGCGCAGAACAGCGGCCACCACGGCCCGCAGCCGCTGTTCGACGAGGTTCAGCCAGATGTAGGCCCGGCCGGCCCGCTGTGCGCGCGTACGCACCTCGCGCCAGGCGTCGGCGTCCCAGTCCAGTTCCGGCCCGATGGTCGCTCCCGCGTCCATCGGCCGCGCCAGGGACACCGTGCCGGGCGGGACGTCTGCGGAGTTCCCCTCGTGACCCTCGTCACCAGGGGGCAACTCCAGCCCTCCCGAGCCCACCCGCGCACCGCCTTCCGCTCCCCCGAGCACTCCCGGGGGCATGGCCCCACCCAACGATCAAGGAAGGGTACTCCGGGAGCGGTCGGCGGTGCAGCCGGATGGACAGGGTCAATCTCAACTACCGGGCTCCCAGTGGCCGTTCTGTCCGGCGAGCTCGGCGGGAGTGAGCGGATTCATAGCCGTGACGTCCCTGGGGGCGATGGAGAAACCCTGCCAGTGGACCGGCATGGGCTGCTGGTCCTCGTCCCGGGCGATGTGGTGGAAGCCCACGTTCATCCAGACCACCGGGTGGGTGAGGGTCTGGCCGTTGACCCACTTGTCGACGGACTTGCCCGCTCCGGCGCCGCAGTTGCCGATGTTGTTGCTGGCGAACTGCTCGCACTGGTTGTACTCGGTGACGTAGATGTCGTGCTTGGTGAAGCTGCGGCCCGGGTACTTGGTGGTCGGGCCGGGGACGATCTCGTACGACCGCTGATGCCAGTCCTTGTTCTTGCCGGCCGCGCTGACCATGCGCCACCAGCGGTAGCTCTTGGAGTCGCCGGCGAGTTCCTTGGTGACCGGGGTGCGGGTGGTCTTGACGGTCGCGGCCTGCTGGCCCTGGGCGGCCGCGGTGACCGTCGAGTCGTACTGCTCGACCCGGTTCTTGGAGGAGCCGTCGAGGGCGAAGTCGAGGCGCCAGAAGGCGTTGTGGCTGTGGCTGGTGGCCTGGGCGCGGGGCCCCTTGCCGATGGGCCAGCCGCGGCCGTCCCCGGCGTCGTAGTCCTCGTAGGACAGGCTGCCGGTCGCACCGAGGTTCATGGTGACGGTGCCGTCGTCCTGGAAGCGCCACTCGGTCATGTACTCGTACCAGCCGACCTGGTTGACCGAGTAGACGAGCAGGTCCTTGCCCTGGGCCTGGTAGACCTTGTTCGCGCTGTCGCCCTGCATGCGGTAGGCGTGGCCGCGGGAGCGGGTGGTGGTGCACAGGCCGTTGACGTTCGGGTGGTCCGGGTCCCAGGAGTCCGGGACCTTGACGCTCTTGATGGTGCCGCCGGGACACTCGCCCGGGTCCAGGTTCATCAGGCCCTGCGCGAAGCCGAAGCCCGTCAGGTCGTCGTACTCGACGCTGCCGTCGTCGTAGGGGACGTGGATCTGGCCGAGCCGGGCACTGTTGAGGACCTTGATCGGCGCGGCCTCGCCCTTGGGCTGGTAGGAGATGTCCTCCAGGACGAGCCCGGCCTTGCTGTCGTAGCGCCAGCACATCCGCCAGGTCGTGCCGCTGGAGAGCTTCTGCTCGATCTTGTAGGCGGAGCTGCACTCCGCGGCGGCCTCCGCGGCGGCCTTCGGCTGGGCGGCCGCCGGTCCCGCACCGGTCGTGACACCGGCGGCCAGCGCGGCCACGGACACACCGAGGGCCGCGTGCCTGCGGGCACGGCTGATTCTGTTGACACGCATGAAGAAATGACTCCCCTGCGGAAGTAGCGGGTTGGAAAAGTGGACGGGAGGGAGGCGGGTCAGCTCTCGAGCTTGGCGACCTTGCGGGCGCTCAGGTCGATCACGAAGGCCCTGGCGTCGATCCAGGGGCCGTTCTTCACCTTCGGGAACAGCCGCACGCAGCGGTGCTCGCCGCACTGGTCGAGCGCGGCGGGCTGCCCGCCGGGAACGGCCCGGTACACGGCGCCGGTCAGCAGCAGCTGGTTCGGGTCGGTGAGTTCCTTGTCGGTGGCGTCCTTGTAGTCGGCCTTCAGGTCCGCGCCCAGCGGGTCGGCGATCAGAAGGCTCGCGGCCTCGGCGTACTCGGCGCTGCTCAGCGGCGGCTGGACGCCGTGCTGGCTGCCGGTCGCGACGACCTTGCCGGTGTCGAGGTCGACGGTCTTGGTGACGAGGGTGTCGTCCCGGTAGTCGTAGAGCGTCACGTCGGCGCGCCGGGGCGCGTCCGGGTCGTCCAGTTCGCCGGCCTTCGGGTCGGCGAGGTCGACGGTGAGCCGTTCGGGGCCGCGCTCGCCCTCGACGTCCTCACTGGCGTTGAGCATCTGCCGGTTCACGGCGATCTGCTCGACCCGCTGGATCTCGTCGTCGGTGAGCGGGTCGCGGCCCTTGCCCTTCTGGCCCTCGGCGGCCGGCGCCTGTTCCACGACCCCGGGCGCGACGGCCCCGTCCGCGCCGCCCTGTCCCGGCTGCGCCGCGGACTGCCCCGCGGCCGCCTTGCCGCCCCCCGTGTCGTCCGCCCCCGCCGTGCCCGGCAGGGTGATCCCGATCATCACGGCGGTCCCGGCAACCGCGACGGCCGCACCTGCCACCACCTTCCCGAGGTGGCGGTGCACTATCTTGCGCACATCTTCCCCCTACTCCCCGGGCAACTCCGGGAGTACGTGTATGCCCCAATTGTTCGGCCCAGAGCGATTCTGTGATCGCCCTGTGGCACTGGTCGATCGGTAAGAGGGACGTAAGTCATAGGTGGTTCCATCACTTTCGTGGACACTCGAGGCCAAGGCGCCCCACGCGGCGCGGGACACCTGAAAGAGTCGTTCCATGCAGGTCTGGCCTGGAGAGGCGTATCCACTCGGTGCCACGTACGACGGCGCCGGCACCAACTTCGCGGTCTTCACCGAAGCCGCGGACCGAGTAGAGCTGTGTCTGTTGCACGACGACGGCTCGGAAACGGCGGTGGAACTGCGCGAGAGCGACGCGTTCGTCCGACACGCGTATCTGCCCGGCGTGATGCCCGGACAGCGCTACGGCTTCCGCGCGCACGGTCCGTACGCACCCGAGCGCGGCCTGCGCTGCAACTCGTCGAAGCTGCTGCTCGACCCGTACGCGCGTGCGATCAGCGGCTCCATCCGCTGGGGCGAGGAGGTGTACGGCTATCACTTCGACTCGCCCGACAAGCGCAACGATCTCGACTCGGCGCCGCACACCATGACGTCGGTCGTGGTCAACCCGTACTTCGACTGGGGCGACGACCGGCGGCCCCGGATCGGGTACCACGAGACGGTGATCTACGAGGCGCACGTCAAGGGCCTCACCATGCGGCACCCGGGGCTGCCGGAGGAGCTGCGCGGCACCTACGCCGCCCTCGCGCATCCCGCGATCATCGAGCATCTGGTGGAGCTCGGCGTCACCACGCTGGAGCTGATGCCCGTCCACCAGTTCGTGAACGACCACCGTCTGGTCGACATGGGCCTGAACAATTACTGGGGCTACAACACCATCGGTTTCTTCGCCCCGCACAACGCCTACGCCTCCTGGGGCGACCGCGGCCAGCAGGTCCTGGAGTTCAAGTCGGCGGTCAGGGCGCTGCACGAGGCCGGGATCGAGGTGATCCTGGATGTCGTCTACAACCACACGGCCGAGGGCAACCATCTGGGCCCGACGCTGTCCTTCAAGGGCCTCGACAACCCGCAGTACTACCGCCTGACCGAGGACCAGCGGTACTACATGGACACCACGGGCACCGGGAACTCGCTGCTCATGCGGTCCCCGCACGTGCTCCAGCTGATCATGGACTCGCTGCGGTACTGGGTCACCGAGATGCATGTCGACGGCTTCCGCTTCGACCTGGCGGCGACCCTGGCCCGGCAGTTCCACGAGGTGGACCGGCTGTCGTCGTTCTTCGACCTGGTGCAGCAGGACCCGGTGGTCTCGCAGGTGAAGCTGATCGCCGAACCGTGGGACGTCGGCGAGGGCGGCTACCAGGTGGGCAACTTCCCGCCGCTGTGGACCGAGTGGAACGGCAAGTACCGCGACACCGTACGGGACCTGTGGCGGGGCGAGCCGCGCGCGCTGGCGGAGTTCGCGTCCCGGCTGACCGGTTCCTCCGATCTCTACCAGGACGACGGACGGCGTCCACTGGCCTCCATCAACTTCGTGACCTGCCACGACGGGTTCACCCTGCACGACCTCGTCTCGTACAACGACAAGCACAACGAGGCCAACGGCGAGGGCAACCGGGACGGCGAGAGCCACAACCGGTCCTGGAACTGCGGGGCGGAGGGCGAGACGAACGACCCCGCGGTGCGGGAGCTGCGCGCCCGGCAGATGCGCAACTTCATCGCCACGCTGATGCTGTCCCAGGGCGTGCCGATGATCAGCCACGGCGACGAGGTGGCGCGCACGCAGCGCGGCAACAACAACGCCTACTGCCAGGACAGCGAGCTGGCCTGGGTGCGGTGGCCGGAGGACGCCGGGGACGGGGCGGGGCCCGGCGCCGAGTTGCTCGCCTTCACGCGCGCGATGGTGTGGCTGCGCAAGGACCACCCGGTCTTCCGCCGTCGCCGGTTCTTCCACGGGCGGCCGGTGGAGGGCACCCACGACGAGCTGTCGGACATCGCCTGGTTCACACCCGAGGGCAAGGAGATGATCCAGCGGGACTGGGACCGCGCGCAGGCCTCGGCGCTGACGGTCTTCCTCAACGGCAACGCGATCTCGGAGCCCGGCCCCCGTGGGGAGCGGATCACCGACGACTCGTTCCTGCTGATGTTCAACGCCTCGCCCAAGGCGCTGGACTTCGTGGTGCCGGTCAACCACGGCCGGCAGTGGCAGGTCGTGGTCGACACCGGCCGCCCGGACGGGGTGCCGCCGGGCACGGGGGCGAAGGTGCAGGCCGGGGATCGGCTGACGCTGGTGGACCGCAGCATGGTGGTGCTGCAACGGCCCGTCTAGCAGGGTGGTTCGTGTGCCGGTCACCGGGTACGCGTGTGGGGAGCGTTTTCGGCGCGTCCGGGGTACGAGGTCGGATGCGCCGTTTGCGTGGGGACGGGACCGTACCGTCGGGCCGCCGGACGTCGGAACGGGACGGTACCGTCGTTGCGTCGGCGTCGGCGTCGTCGTCGGGACGGCACCGTCCCGTCGCGCCCCCCGGTGTCACGACGGGACCGTTCCGTTCCGACGTCCGCGTCCCACGCACATGGGCCACGCGATGACACGAAAGGCCGCAGGGCGGGTACGTAGGTCTGCATGACATCTGAGCGACCCGACCCGTCGGTGCCGACGGCCACGTACCGGTTGCAGCTGCAGCCCGAGTTCCCGTTCGCGGCCGCCGCGGCGGCGGTGCCGTACCTGGCCTCGCTCGGCGTCTCGCACCTGCACCTGTCCCCCGTCCTGGAGTCCGTCCCCGGTTCGACGCACGGCTATGACGTCGTGGACCACGCGCGCGTGCGTGAGGAACTGGGCGGCGAGGACGGGCTGCGGACGCTGTCGCGCACCGCGCGGGAACACGGGCTCGGTCTGGTGATGGACATCGTGCCGAACCACATGGCGATGGCCCCGCGCCACAACCGCGCGCTGTGGGAGGTGCTGCGGGAGGGCCCGAAGTCGTCGTACGCGCGATGGTTCGACATCGACTGGGAGGCACAGGGCGGTCAGCTGCTGCTGCCGGTGCTGGGACATCCGGTCGGCGCGGAGCTCGGCAACCTCGCGGTGGACGGTGGGGTGCTGCGCTACTACGACCACGTGTTCCCGCTCCGCGAGGGCACCGAGGACCTCCCGCTGCCCCAGCTCCTGGACGCGCAGTGGTACCGGCCGGTCTGGTGGCGGCTGGCCCGTACGGAGCTCAACTACCGGCGTTTCTTCAGCATCTCGGAGCTGATCGGGGTGCGGGTCGAGGATCCGGAGGTTTTCGAGGCGACCCACGCCAAGATCCTCCAGCTGCTGCACGAGGGAGTGGTCGACGGGCTGCGGGTCGACCACCCCGACGGCCTCGCCGACCCCGACGCCTATCTCCAGCGGCTGCACGAGGCGACCGGCGGGCGCTGGACGGTCGTGGAGAAGATCCTTGCGGACGGGGAGCAGCTGCCGGCCTCCTGGCCGATCGCGGGGACCACGGGCTACGACGCCCTGCGGCACATCGACGGGCTGTTCACGGACCCGGCGGGGTTCGGGGAACTCCTCGGCCAGTACCGGCGGTTCGCGGCCCCGCAGACCGACCGCGGCGGCGACTGGGCCGCGACGGCACGGCGGGCGGCGTACAAGGTGATCACCCACGAGCTGGCAGCCGAGACCGACCGGCTGACCCGGGTGGCGACACGCGTGTGTGCCGCGTCCCCGGAACCCGCGCTGCGCGACCGCGCGCCCTGGGCGCTGCGCACCGCGCTGCAGGAACTCCTGGTGCGGATGGAGGTCTACCGTCCCTACGGCTCCTCGGACGCCGCCGCCGTCGTCACCGAGGAGGCCGCGGCCGAGGCCCGGCTGGCCTTCGTGATCCCCGAGGAGGCGGGCGCCGTCGACGTCGTACGTGATCTGGTGCTGGGGCGGGCCGGTGACGGGCCGGACCACGTGGAGTTCCGGACCCGGTTCGCGCAGACGGCGTCGGCGCTGCGGGCCAAGTCCGTGGAGGACACGGCGTTCTACCGGTACGTGCCGCTGCTGTCGGCGACCGAGGTGGGCGGGAATCCCGGGAGCCCGGCGGTCTCGCCCGAGGAGTTCCACGATTACTGCACGCGCGTGCAGCGCGACTGGCCCCTGACGGGGACGGTGGTGTCGACGCACGACACCAAGCGCAGTGCCGATGTGCGTGCGGCCCTGGCCGTGCTCACCGAGTGCCCCGAGTGGTGGGCGGACACGCTGGCCGAGGTGACCCGCACCGGCGACGGCGTGCCGGACGCACAGCTGGCGTGGGCGGCCTGGCAGACGGTGTTCGGGCTCGGCCCCGCGGCCCCGGAGCGGGTCGGGGAGGCGCTGTTGAAGCATGTGCGCGAGGCGGGACTGTACACGAGCTGGACGGAGCAGGAGCCGGCGTACGAGGAGGCGGTGGCGGCGTTCGTCGCGGCCGGGCCGTGCGGGCCGCAGGGCGAGCAGGTGGCCGGGCTGCGGAGCCGGCTGGAGCCGCACGTCCGGGCGAACGTGCTGGGCACGGCTCTGGTGCAGCTGACGATGCCCGGGGTGCCCGACGTGTATCAGGGCACGGAGGGCACGTATCTGGCGCTGGTGGACCCGGACAACCGGCGGCCGGTGCGGTTCCCGCCGGAGGACTCCGGCGACAAGGGCGCGCTCACGGCTGCGGCGCTGCGGCTGCGCCGACGCCGTCCGGATGCCTTCGGTGACGCGGCGACGTACACGCCGCTGGTCGCGGAGGGGCCCTCGGCGGCGCACTGCGTGGCGTTCGTGCGCTCCGGGGAGGTGGTGACCGCGGTGACCAGGCTGTCGCTGCGGCTGGCGGAGGCGGGCGGCTGGCGGGAGACGGTGCTGCGGCTGGCGGAGGCGGGCGGCTGGCGGGAGACGGTGCTGCCGCTGCCGCCGGGCGTGTGGCGCGATGTGCTGGTACCGGAGCGGGAGTTCTCCGGGCACGCGCGCGTGGCGGAGCTCTTGGGCGAGTCGCCGGTGGCGCTGCTGGAGCGGGTCGCCACGGATTGACCAGGTCGGCGTGCGGGCGGCCGGTGCGGCCAGGTCTTCGGCTGCCGCGGGTCGGGGGCGCGGGCAACACCGTTGTGGCACATACGGCTCTACCGGCTGCCGGTACATGCACCTGGGCGCCCCCTGGAGGCTCCCCCATGGCGTGCTTGACAGCTCAACGAGACCGTGGGGTACTGCGAATGCGAGACCGGTCGGACGTGTCGGGGGTGAGTCTCCTGCCGGACCTGCGCTACCCCACGGTGACCGAACTGGTCGGGTCCGCGAGGGCGTTGGCCGCACAGCGCCCCGACGTCTGCCGACTGAGGCAGGTGGGTGTCTCGCGAGCGGGCAGGCCCCTCCATGTGCTGTCGATCGGCCATGCCCGCCGGGCCGTCCTGGTGGTCGCGGGCGCCCACTCCAACGAACCGACCGGCGGCCCCGCGGCCCTGGCGGTGGCCGCACGGGTACTGGCCGAGCGGGAGTTGAGATCGGGCACGTCCTGGCACTTCCTGCTGTGCGCCGATCCGGACGGGGCGAGTCTCCATGTCACCCCGGCTCCGCGCACTCTCTTCGACTACCACCTCGGCTTCTTCCGGCCCGCCGGAGAGGAGCAGCCGGAATGGGCGCCCGCGATGCTGCCGCCCGATCGGCTGCCGCCCGAGACCCGCACCCTGACCGGGCTGATCGACGAACTGCGCCCTTACCTCCAGGTGACCCTGCACGGCACCGATCTGGGCGGCAGCTGGGTGCAGCTGACGAAGGACGTGCCGGGCCTGGCCGAGCCGTTCTCGAAGTCCGCGGCGGAGTTGCACATCCCGGTGGAGACCGGTGCCTCGGACGCGGCGGGCTGGCCGGCGTCCGGGCCCGGGGTGCATGTGATGCCGGCGCCGGGCGCGGGGGCGGCGTACCCGAGCATGCCGGACGACGCGCGGCGCAGCACCTGGTACCACGCACACCGCTACGGCGGTCTGACCGCGGTGGTGGAGGTGCCGATGTGGGCGAGCGACCTGGTGGACGATCCGGCGCCGCATCCGGCGCCGGCGGCGGCGATGGGGCGGCTGGCGGGCCGGCTGCTGCGCCAGTCGCGGGCGGTGGACCGGGTGCTGGCGGATGCGCTGCCGCGTCTGGAGGGCGCCGACGGGCCGCTGCTGCGGGCCGCCACCTGGAGCCTGGAGCTGGTTCCGGGACTGGCCGCGGACTGGATCCACACCCGGCCCGCCGACGACACGAGGGCGTACATCGGCAGTGTCGACGCGTTCTCCCGCCGGCTGCCGCTGCGGGCGGCGGCCATGTTGCTGCGGGTCCTCCGGGAGGCCGACGACCGCGCGGCACCGCGTCTCGAAGGGCTCGTCAAGGCCTGGAGCGACGCCTTCGCGGACCGTTTCCGGGCCCGCTGGGTGCCGTTGGAGCACCAGGTGGAGCACCAGGCCCGCACGGTCGTGGCGGTGGCGCTGCACGCGCGCGTACGGGCCGACTGAGCCGACGCGGCTCCACGCGCGCGTGCGTCACCGCGCCACGCCTCAGCTCTCCAGTGCGAAGACCGCCCCGGTCCGCGCCCTCATCACACACCCGTTCGGGAAGGTCTGCCGGTACTCGACCGGTCGGCCGTTCCACTCTCCGTCGGCCCGGGCGGTGACCGGTGCGTAGAGCATCGTGCAGTAGACGTCCGCGGGCGGAAGTGCGCCGATGTCGCCGTCGACGGCGGCGAGTTGGGCGCACGCCTCGGCCGCCTGGCGGTGGCCCTGGGGCGGGTCGCACAGCAGGAGGGTGCCGCGGGTGTCGCCGGAGCGGCCGTCGCCGTTGGTCACCATGAGGAAGAGGTGGTCCCCCGTGGAGGGCCCGGCCGGCGCGGGAGCCGCGGCGGCGAGGAGCAGGACGGCCGCCACCGTCAGACCCGCGCGTGCCGCTCGCCGTACCGCCGTCGCTGTGATGATGTACGTCATTCCCGATGCATCGGCACGGCGGCCTCGGAACCCCACCCCGGCTCACCCGAACGGGAGCATGCGGGCGCGTGCCGCGCGGCGAGCTCGAAGGCGGCGAGGACCACCCGCGACTGGTACTCGATCTGGCGCGGGACCGGGATCCAGCGCGCCCCACAGCCGTCGCGGTAGTCGGCGCACCAGAGGTCGATGAGCCGGTCCAGCTCCGGCAGGGCACCGGCCGGGTCGGCGCCCGCGCGGGTCACGAGCTGGTGCAGGAGCCCGGCCGTGCGCAGGGCCAGGCGCCGCCCGGCGATGCGCAGCGCGGCCAGGTGGCCGGTGCTGAGCGGGGGCAGCGGGCGGCCGCCGTCGGTGACGTCGGGGTCCCAGGCGTCGGCGAGTCCGGGGCAGACCAGTAAATAGTCCTCGACCGGGGCGAGCAGGCGGGCCGCGTCCGGGGTGTCCGACACCTGCGGGCGGATCCGGGCCAGGACGCCCTCCAGGAGCCGCGCGTCGCGGCGCAGCGTGTGGCTGACGGTGCGCAGCACGGCGGCCGCGTCGGCGGGTGTGCTGCCGTCCTCGACGGCGGCCACGCCCCACATGGGCGCCTCGACGACGGCGGTCACGGTGCCGTGCCGGTGCGGGTGGTACCAGGTCGACTCGACGGCGGCCTCGGTGATGGCGGCGGCCAGGTCACCGCGGCGGGGCGGCGGGATCCGGTAGACGGCGGGGCCCAGGCACGGCCAGTACAGGGTGTCGTACGGGCCGAGCTCGCGGGGGATGCGCAGCCGGGCCGCCGTGTGGGCGACGCGCCGGGCGAGGCCGGGCAGGTCGCGGGTGAGTTCGACGAAGCCGCCGCCGACGTCGACGCCGTGCAGGGAGCACTGGAGGAAGGGCCGCAGTTCGTCCTGGAGGGCGAGCAGGGTGCGGGTCTCCGGGAGGGCGGCGGCCTCCGCGCCGTCGGGCAGCCATTCCGGCTGTTCGCCGAAGCCGGGCCGGAAGAAGTTCCGGAAGTAGCGGTCGAGGGAGTACGGGCCGCGCAGCCAGCCCTCGTTGCGGCGCAGGCCGTCGGGGTCGAGGCAGAGCAGGAGGTTCCAGGTGGCGTCGGCCCCGACGGTGAGCCGGGGATCGGCCAGGGCCTGCTCGGCCAGCCTGAGAACGGTCCCGCCGCCCACGGGCTCGTTGGCGTGCGGACCGGCGACGACGAGGGCCTGGCGGCTGCCGTGGCCGACGGAGAGCAGCCACAGGGGGTTGCCCGCGCGGGAGGTGCCGGCGCGGCGCAGTCGGGCGTCTGCGGGGTGGCGGGCGACGAGCGCTGCGGCCCGTACACCGAGCTCGTCGACGGTCGGGTAGCGGAGGAGGGGCGGCAGGGCACACCTCCACAATGTGGTGCCGTCGGTTCACCTGGTGTGCATGGTGTACGCACAGTCAGTCACGACTTGAGGGGTACGTCAACACCGCGCGACGGACAGGGTTGTGGGTCGCGACGGCACGTAAATCCCAGGCCAGAGGTGAGGTAGGGCTCAGTTGACCGCGAGCCGGAAGGCCATCCGGCCGAACCCCACCTGGTCGCCCTCACGGACGACGGCGGCGCCGATGACCCGTCGGCCGTTGACCGTGGTGCCGTTGGTGGAACCGAGATCCCGCAGGACCCACATGCCGCCCTGCCGGCTGAGTTCGGCGTGGACCCGGGAGACCGTCTCGTGGGTCAGCCGCAGGCCGTTCGCAGGATCGCGCCCTATGCGCAGCGCGTGGCGGCTGCCGGGGTGCGGCAGCAGCAGCTTGGGCAGGCGCTCGGCCTGCCACGCCCTGCGCAGCCGTACGGTGAAGCCGGAGACGGCCTCCACGGTGCCGAACACCAGTCGGGAGATGCGGCTCTCCTGGGGCAGGTCCGCGGTGAGCGCGGCGAGTTCGTCGGACCTGCGCGCGATGAGGGCCAGCTCCATGCGGCGCACGAACGTGTCGTGCGACAGACGGCCCATGGCGACGCCGTCACGGAGCACCTTCAGCACCTGGTCGCGCTCCGCGTCGGACAGCCGCGCGGGGTACGTGTTGAACTCGAAGGACGACGTCACGTTGGTGATTGTCGGGCAGTGAACCCCGGGTGTCCAGAAAACGAGACAACGCCCGCCACGCGCGCGTACCCGACGACACCTGTCGCAAAGGGAAAGATTCAAAGGCGGATTGATCGCGTTTGACGCACCATGGACGGGCTACATCACGGTGAGCAGACGAAGGGGACCGTCCGTGCAGTTCGAGGTGTGGGCACCGCAGGCCGGCCGTGTGACGCTCCATTGCGAGGGCGCCACACGCGCCATGGAGCGCGATCCGGAACGCCCGGGATGGTGGCGGGGCGAGGCGGAGGCCGAAGACGGCACTCGCTACGGCTTCGCGCCGGACGACGGCCCGGTCCGTCCCGATCCCCGCTCGCGCCGTCAGCCGGACGGCCCGGACGGGCTCAGCGCGGTCGTCGAGCACGAGCGCTACACATGGCGTACGCGGTGGGCGGGCCGTCCGCTGCCGGGGGCGGTCCTCTACGAACTGCACGTGGGCACCTACACACCCGAAGGCACCCTGGACGCGGCCGCCGCCCGCCTCGACCACCTCGTCGAACTCGGTATCACCCACGTCGAGTTGATGCCGCTGTGCCCCTTCCCGGGGCGACACGGCTGGGGCTACGAGGGCGTCTCGCTGTGGGCCGTCCACGAGCCCTACGGCGGTCCCGAGGCCCTGAAGCGTTTCGTCGACCGGGCGCATGAGCTGGGCCTGGGCGTCGTCCTGGATGTGGTGCACAACCATCTGGGCCCGTCGGGCAACTATCTGCCCGTCTTCGGGCCGTACTTCACGGACACGCACCACACGCCCTGGGGTTCCGCGGTCAATCTGGACGCGCCCGGATCCGACGAGGTGCGCGCCTATCTACTGGGCAGCGCGCTCTCCTGGCTGCGCGACTACCGGATCGACGGGCTGCGCCTGGACGCCGTGCACGCGCTCGTCGACACGCGCGCGTGCCACTTCCTGGAGGAGCTGTCGACAGCTGTCGACGCCCTCGCCGCCGAGCTGGGGCGTCCGCTGTTCCTGATCGCCGAGTCCGACCTGAACGACCCGCGGCTCATCACGGCCCGCACGGAGGGCGGTCTCGGACTGCACGCGCAGTGGAACGACGACTTCCACCACGCCCTGCACACCGCGCTGACCGGTGAGTCCCAGGGCTACTACGCCGACTTCGCCCGCGCGCCCCTGGCCGCGCTCGCCAAGACCCTCACCGGCGGCTACTTCCACGACGGCACCTACTCCAGCTTCCGTGGCCGCAGCCACGGCCGTCCACTGGACCGTACGCGCACGGCGGCGCACCGGCTGCTCGGCTACTCCCAGACCCACGACCAGGTCGGCAACCGCGCCGTGGGCGACCGGCTGGCGGCGTCACTCTCCCCCGGCCTGGTGGCCTGTGCGGCGGCGCTCACCCTGACCGCGCCCTTCACGCCCATGCTGTTCATGGGTGAGGAGTGGGCGGCGGGCACACCCTGGCAGTTCTTCACCGACCACACCGATCCCGAACTCGCCGAGGCCGTACGGCGGGGCAGGCGGCGGGAGTTCGCGGAGCACGGCTGGGCCGAGGAGGACGTGCCCGACCCGCAGGACCCGGCGACCCGGGACCGCTCCTGCCTCGACTGGTCCGAGCCCGCACGCGAGCCTCACGCGCGCGTACTCGCGTGGTACCGCCGGCTCCTCGCGCTGCGGCACGAACAGCCGGACCTCACCGACCCCGACCTCGCCGACACCAAGGTCGCCTACGACGCGGACCAGCGCTGGCTCGCCTTCCGCCGCGGGGACGTCCGGGTGGCCGTGAACCTCGCGAAGTCGCCGGCGGCGATCCCCCTGGGCCCCCGAGAGGCCGCCGTCCTCGCGGCCTGGGAGCCCGTGGAGGCGCCGGGCACGGACGGGGTGCTGCAGGTGCCCGGGGAGTCGTGCGTGGTGCTGCTGCAGGCGTGAACGAGGACGTGCGGAGCGTCCCCCTACAGCTCCGCGTCGTCCGTCTCCTCGTCCCGCAGCTCGGTGACGCGTTCCAGCAGGATCGCCTCCCAGGCCCGCCGCAGCCGGGTCCGCAGGAGGGGCAGGGGCTCGGCGGCGCGCCCGTCCAAACCTGCCGCGAGGCGGATCACGGTGTCGCAGCGGGCGAGCCAGAGGCCGCGCAGGCAGGGCCGGGCGCCGTAGCCGGCGAGGGTGGCGGCGCGCACGGCGGCGGGCGAGCCGACGGCGAGGGCGAGGCCCGCGATGTCCTCGGCGGGGTCGCCGACCACCGCCGCGGTCCAGTCGAGGACGCCGCGCACCCGGCCGTCGGCGCTGATCACGAGGTGTTCGCCGGTCAGGGCGTGGTGCACGAGGACCGCGCTGCCGGGCTGCGCGGCGAGCTGGACCGCGGCCGGCGAGGTGAGCTGCTGGAGCCGGGCCGGATCGAACTCGTCGGCCGCGCGCAGAAGTTCGGCGGCCCGGCCGGCCTCCCGGCGCAGTGCCTCCAGCGAGCGCGGGGCGACGCGTGGCACGCCGAGCGCCTCGGCCTGCCGTACCGGCACCTCGCGCAGCCCGGTGAGCAGCCCGGCAAGGTCGGCCTCACCGACGGCGGAGACGTCGTGGTCCTCGGCCGAACCGCCGGGCACCTTGGTGTCGAGCGTGTAGGCCAGCCCGGGCGCCCACTCGCCCTGGGCCACGCTGGTCGGCACCGCGACCGGGACGTGCGGGCGGACCAGGTCGCGCAGCCGCAGTTCGCGGCGTCTGCGGGTGGAGGCCGCACGGTCCCCCGCGAGGTGCAGCACATGGCGGGTGCCGACCCACCAGGTGGAGTGCCCGCCGCCCTCGGCGACGAGCCGGAGCTCGGGCCCGCCGGCCTCGCCCGCGCCGGGCGTGCTGTCCTTGAGCAGGGAACGGACCAGCCGGCGGACCGTGTCCGCGGTGGGTGTCGGTGCCTGGGTCATGGTCGCGCCGTAGTCGCTCGGGGGTGGAGGGGCTCCTGGGGCTCGGTCACTCCACTATGACCATCTCGCGGGTGGTGTCGTTGAGCCTGCGGCCGCCGTCCTCGGTGACCGTGACGATGTCCTCGATGCGTACCCCGAAGCGGCCCGGCAGATAGACGCCGGGCTCCACGGAGAAGCACATGCCCGGGACGAGGGGCTGTTCCTCGCCCTCGATCATGTACGGCGGTTCGTGTGTGGTGACGCCGATGCCGTGCCCGGTGCGGTGGATGAAGTACTCGCCGTACCCGGCGTCGGCGATGACCGCGCGGGCGGCCCGGTCGACCTCCTGGCAGGGCACGCCGGGCCGTACCGCACGGAAGCCCGCCTCCTGCGCCGCGCGCACGAGATCGTGCACCCGACGCTCCTCGTCGGTGGGTTCACCGACGTGGACCGTACGGGAGGTGTCGGATCCGTAGCCGTCCTTGAGGCCGCCGAAGTCGAGGACCACCATGTCGCCGCGTTCGATGACCCGGTCCCCCACTTCGTGGTGCGGGTTGGCGCCGTTCGGTCCTGAGGCGACGATGGTGAAGTCGACCTGGGAGTGACCGAACCGGCGCAGCAGGCCGGCGAGGTCGGCGGCCACCTCGGACTCCCTGCGGCCTCCGAAGGGAACCTTCCGGATCTCCTCGAACGTGGCGTCGGCGGCCGCTCCCGCGGCCGCCAGCAGCTCCAGCTCCGCCGTGTCCTTGACGGCCCGCAGCATCGGCAGGGCCTCGGTGAGCGAGGCGTACGACGTGCCGGGCAGTGCCTTCTGCAGGGCCAGCAGATGCATGGCCCAGGCGTTGTCACTGATGCCGAACCGGCCGCCGGCGTCCAGGAGGGCGGCGGTGGCGGCGTAGGGGTCCTTGCCGTCGGTCCAGTCCCGCAGGGTCAGGGCGCTCGCGCCGGGCGCCTTGCCGGCGTCCGGGGCCTCCAGGGTGGGCACGACGAGGACGGGGTCCTGTCCGGGGGCGAGGACCAGCAGGGTGAGCCGTTCGGTGACGGCGGTGGGGGCGTAGCCGGTGAGCCACACCAGGTCCGGGCCGGGGGCCACGAGGAGACCGGCGAGCCCGGCCTCGGCGGCCGACCGTGCCGCGCGCTCCATGCGCGCCCTGTAGTCGTCGGCGGCGAAGGGCGCTGCGGTGCCGGTCATCGGGGGCCTCCCTGGGCGGGTGCGGGTCTTAGGGCAGCATCCTGCCCGGACGGCGAGGGGGACGCGAGCCGATCGACACGTCTTTCGGACGGGCCGTACGGAGTGCCGGCCCCCGCGTCAGCTCTCCAGGGCCATGCGGACGCCGAGGAGCAGCAGTACGCCTCCGGACACCTGCTCCAGACGCCGGCGCACGCCCGCGCGGGACAGCACGGCCCGCAACCGGCCGACGAACCACACGTAGAGGCCGTAGTAGCCGACCTCGTAGACCGCCCAGAGCGCGGCGAGCCCCACCATGGTGAGCAGGTGCGGGGCACCCTCGGGGACGAACTGCGGCAGGAAGGACAGGGCGAAGACGGCCGCCTTGGGGTTGGCGAGGTTGAGCAGCAGTCCCGCGCGGTAGGCGGCCCAGCCGGTCCTGCCGGTGCTCTCCCAGCCGCCGTCGGCCGCGGCCCCCTTGGTGCGGCGCGCCTGCCGCAGTGCCTGGAGGCCGAAGGCGACGAGCACGACGGCGCCACCGATGCGCATCACGTCGTAGGCGATCTCGGAGGCGGTCAGCAGCGCGGTCAGGCCCAGCGCGGCGACGACGCCCCAGATGAACACCCCGGTCTCGTTGCCGAGCACGGTCAGGAAGCCGGAGCGTCTGCTGTGCAGCGACTGCTTGATGATCAGCACGGTGCTCGGCCCGGGTGACGCGGCGATGAGGGTGCAGGCACCGAGGAAGGCGATGAGCGTGGTCGGCATGGGCTCATCGTGACGCCGACGGCTGGATTCGGACCAGTGGTTTTCCACCTTGCTGGACGGGGGCTTGATCAGACATTGGCGCTAATGCTTGGATCATCCCAAGCCATTAGAAGAGGGGGAACGGTCGTGTTGGTACTCGCGCACATCAGCGATCTGCATCTCGACGGGAGTGCGCGGGCGACCGAGCGCGCCGAGCGGGTGCGGGACCGGCTGTGGCGGTTGCCGGGGCGGGTGGACGCGCTGCTGGTGACCGGTGACATCGCGGACCACGGCGCCGAGGCGGAGTACGAGGAGGCCGCGCGGATTCTGGGACTGCACGAGGGCGACGCGCCGTTCCCGGTGCTCACCTGCCCGGGCAACCACGACAGCAGGGCCCCGTATCGCAAGGCCCTGCTGCGGCGGCCCGCGGACGACGGGCCGGTGAACAGCGTGCAGGTGTTCGACGGCGGCGCGGTGCTCATGTGCGACTCCAGCATCCCGGGCAGTGACGAAGGAGCGCTGGACGAGGAGACGTACGCCTGGATCGAGGCCACCCTCGACGAACTCGACGGGAGGCTTCCGGCACTGTTGGCCTTCCACCATCCGCCGGTGGCGCTGCACCACCCGCTCCCCGACTCCTACCAACTGGACGGGCCGGGGAAGCTGGCCGCGCTGCTGGAGCGGCGGCCCGAGGTCGCCGGACTGATCACCGGTCACGCGCACACACCCGCGGCGACCGTGTTCGCCGGACGGCCGCTGGTCGTCGGGCCCGGGGTGACCTGGACGCTGCGGCTGCCCTGGGAGGGCGAACAGGTCGCGGACCGGGACGCGCCGGTCGGCCTGGCCTTCCATGTGCTGGACGACGACGGACGGCTCACCACGCACTTCCGGGTGGTCACTTGAGAGCGGGGCACGTGAGCACGGGACGAGCGTTCACCTGACGACGGTTCACGTGACGACGCCCGGTACGGCCGTCAACTGCTGGTAGCCGCCGCTGCGGTGGCGGACCGTGAGCACGACCTCTCGGCCGGGTCGGGCGCCGGCGACGGCTCGCGCCAGGTCGTCGGCCGTGTCGATCCGGGTACGGCCGACGACGAGGAGTACGTCGCCGCGGACCAGGCCCGCCGTGAAGCCCGGGCCCGGGACGTGGACGCCGACCACCAGCGCGCCCGACTTCTCGGCGTCCACGGCCTCCACCCCAAGCGTCGCGGTGACGGGGGCCGGCCGACGGGCCGGGGTCGGCGGGGAGGAGGTCGCGGACTCCGAGACGGACGGATCCGTCTGGGTGCGCTGCCCGTCCTGGCCTGGTGCGCCGCGGCCGGAGGCAGCCTGCCCCGGCACTCCGGGCCCGCCCGCCTGCCGTTGCAGTTCGGCCAGTCTGCTCATGCCGATCACCGTGACGCCCACCGTCCCGAGGCCCACCCCCGTCAGCACCAGGACGGCCGCGACGAACAGGCCGAACAGCAGGGTCGTCAGCCGGCGTCCGCGCCGGCGCGCGGCGTGCGGGCGCCGGGCGGGCCCGGACTTCCTGCCTCCGCCCGGTTCCTGACCGGGCATCGGCTTGGGGCGCAACGCAGTCTGTTCCATGGATCGCCTCCGGCTGGATCACCACCGGATGGTGCCTACCCGGCGAACCGGCGCGCGACGAGCCACGAACGAGTGAGACTGACGGGGGGTCAGGAATGGGAAGAGACCCGAACCAGCAGGTCGGCGAGGTCCGCCGCGGTTCCGCCTGGTGCACCCGCACACACCGCCGGCCGCCGGTCGGAGCAGCAGGACACGGTCCCGGCCGACCGTGCGGCGAGGGCGATCAGGACGCTCACCTCGAGGAGCACGCCGGGCGCGCGGAGCGCGTCAGCCCGTGTGCCCCTCGCCGTGGCCGCCGTGGGCCCCGCCATGGTCGAACTTCAGTGCCTCCGGGGGCATGACGACGAAGGGCCGCATCATGCCCATGTCCTCGTGCTCCAGGAAGTGGCAGTGGTACATGAAGCGGCCGTACGCCCCGTCGAACTTTCCCATGATGCGCAACATCTGGTTCCCCGGAACCCGGTAGACGTCCTTGTAGCCCAGCTCGTTGGGCGCCAGTGGGATCGTCCTGGAGGGGTCGTAGGTGATCGGGGTGCGGGTGCCGCCGACCGTCGCGTCGAAGCCCGTCACCACGTACGGGTCCCGGCCCATCGCCTGGAAGTCGGCGAGGTGGATGTGCATCGGGTGCTGGATGGGCGCGAGGTTGAGGAAGCTCCACTGTTCGTGGCTGCCCTCGGCGATGGTGAAGCCCAGGCCGTCGTTGAACGTCCGTGCCGTGCGCCGGTACGTCTTGGTGGTGCCGTCCGCCCCGGTGACCTGGATGATGCCGTCGGCCGGAAACTCGATGCCGCTCGCGTCCGTGATCTCGGTCATCTCCCAGATCTCCGGATGTCCCCCGGAGCCCTTGGTGCCGGGCGGGGTGAGGACGATCAGGCGGTGGCCGTGCGGGATGTCGTGCGTGTAGCGGCGGAAGGAGCCGGAGAGCACCTCGGGCAGCTCGAAGGTGTCGGCCTCGCAGTCCGGTTGGACCCGGAACTCCATGACCGCCGGGTAGCGCACCCCGCCCGCCGGGTCCGGTATGCCCGCCGGCTGGTTCGGGCCCTTGTTGACCAGGCGGAGCCGGCGGCCCGCGAAGGCACGGAAGTCGACGAGCAGGTCGAAGCGCTCGGCGGGGGCCGCGGTCAGGGTGGGCAGCGCGCCGTCGAAGTCGATCGGCACCGGGCGTGGCAGCAGCCCGCCGTCGCTGCCGATCTGGTGGACGATCCCCGGCACCGGGTTGTCGTCCTCGTCGAGGAGGACCAGGTCGTAGATGCGCGCGTTCGACGCGTTGACCAGCCGGAAGCGGTACCAGCCGGCCGCCACGTCGGCGTACGGCCAGATGCGGCCGTTGACCGTGGTGTACGGGCCGGCGAAGGGGATCGTGACCGGCTTGCCGGTCTCCGGGTTCTTCTGCTGGACGATGAGCGTCTTGTGCAGCAGCCGTCCGTTGAGCCGGCCGTCCTCGTCGGTGTCGAGGTTGCGGTCGGCGAGCAGCAGCGGGATCTCCCGGTCGCCGCACGGCAACTGGAGGGCATCCTCCTCGTCGTCGCGGACCAGGTAGGTGCCGTACAGGCCCGCCATCACGTTCCACCGGGTGATGTTCATGGCGTGGTCGTGGTACCACCACTGCACCGCCTGGTGGTCGTTCGGGTACTCGGAGAGCTGGGCGTCGCCGAAGCCGACCGCGTTGTCCGCCCAGCCGTCGTTGCCGCCGCCCGTCTGGGCGCCGTGCAGGTGGGTCACCGTCCAGGCGGGCAGGGCGGCGACGTCCTTGTTGGGTTCCGCGCCCTCGCGGCCCGGGTTGACGGTGGTGGCCGGTGGCAGCACCTCGACGGAGGTGACCGGGTATTCGCTGCCCTTCGGGATGCGGTTGGTCCAGGCGATGCGGACGCGCTGTCCGCGCCGCACCTCGATGGTGGGGCCCGGCACCCGGCCGTCGTAGCCCCACATCAGGGTCGGCGGCAGCTGCGGGTGCAGGCGCACCCAGGTCGGGCGCAGGGCGATCTCCGTCTCGCGCAGCACGTCGCCGGAGGCGGGGCGCAGGACGGGCGGGACGGGCAGCGGTGCGACGTACGGCGTCAGCTCGCCCGGCGCCGCTAACTCCCCTTCCTGCCGGTTCTGGTCGCTCTCGGTGATCCTGTCGATGATCTCGGTCAAGGTCCGAACTCCCCCGTGTGTTCTGTTGACTGTTTCCCGTACCTCGTCAGACTCCTGGCAACCCGGTGAAGTTCCCTGAATGCCCCATTCCGGACGGGAAAGTTCGGAAACCGCATGCGGAGCGACGAACTCCCGTTGTCAGGGGGGGTGTTACGTTCTGTGACGAGACCTGCTACATGGACTCCGGCTGTCAGCCCGCCAAGGGGAACGCCGGCGGCTGGTCCGGGAGGAAGCCGTGGGTGCGGCGGGCCAGGTGATCCGCCTTGTAGCGGTCGACCGTGCGGTGCCAGTTCAGGATGCCCGCCATCCAGTGCTGGAGGTCGGCGACATAGCCCCGCATGACCTCCCGCGCTTCCTCCGAGAGACCGAAGTCGTCGTACACGACAGGCAGTTCGTGCGCGGCGACATGCTGGAACTGCTGCATGCGCTGGGTCATCAGGTCGTGGACGACGCGCAGCGCGGTCGGGTAGTCGATGCCGAAGAAGTTCTGCACGACAAGGATCGCGTTGTGGACCTCGCCCTCGTACTCGATCTCCTTCTGGTAGGAGAAGACGTCGTTGACCAGGCATGCGTAGTCGACGGCGGCGTTCTCCAGGGAGCGCACCGGTCCGCTGCGGTAGACCTCCGGCGGGACGGCGGGGCCGTGGCCCATCCGGCACAGGCTCATGGTGAGGTCGGCGCCGAAGGTGGCGCGGCGCATCTCCAGGTAGTCGACCGGGTCGGGGACGCGGTGCTGGATCTGGTTGGCCAGCTCCCAGACCCAGCTCTCGGTCATGACGTTCACGGCGTCCTTGAGGGTGCGCCGCTGGTCTGGGGTCATCTCGGCCGTGGTGCGGGCCCACAGGTCGATCAGGCCGCGTTCCATGGCGTTGGCGGGGACCAGGACCTGCTCGCCGTCGAGGGGCATGCAGTCCGACAGACGCTGGGTGGTCAGGCGGGCGGCAGCGAGGTCGCGGCGGCCGCCGTAGACGAGCGGGTAGTAGTCGTCGCCGTAGGTTCCCCAGGCGAGCCAGTGCGAGCTGAGGTCGAGGGCCTCGGGGCTCGCGTCCGGGTCGATGCCCGCCGCGCACAGGGGGAGGTCGGCCGCGGCGAGCTTGTCCTCGTCCCACACGCCCTCCTGGAGCATGCCCATGCGGTGCGTCCACTCGGTGAGGCGGGGGCGGGCGCCGGGCAGGTGCGGGCTGAGTTCGTTCTGGAAGGGCATGTAGAAGTCGGGCAGCAGGGACGGCCCGACCTTCTGGAAGGGCACATGCGTGTGGGCGCGCAGCCGCTCGGCGCCGGCCGCGGCGAGCAGGGCGCCGATGTCGGCGGCCGAGGTGCCGGGGCCGGTCAGGGTCTGCCAGGGGGAGGTGGTCTCGGCGCGGGCGTTCATGTAGCGGCTGGAGCGCATGTGCCATTCGTGGCCGCCGGACTGCCAGTCCTGGAGGCCCTGCGTGTAGGCGGCGACGGCGGTCAGCTCGCCCGGTGAGAGGCCTTTCTCCAGGGCGATCGCGGGGACCTCGGTGAGGGCGGTGTGCTCGAACTGGTGGAGGCGGGAGGTGAGGACGTCGTTGACGGTGTCGGCGGCCTCCTGGGTGGTGCAGCCGAAGAAGGTCTCCAGGACGAGGACGCCGTTGCTCAGCTCGCCCTCGTCCTCGACCTCGCGCTGGTAGGAGAACAGGTCGTTGCGCAGGTGGACGCCGTCCGAGAAGGTCTCCATCAGCACGCGCAGGGGTCGGGTCCCGGCGACGGACGGCGGTACCTCGGCCGTCGCGTACTCCACGAGACCGGCCGACCAGGGGGCGCCACCGACCTTGCGGCGCATCTCGATGTACTCGACGGGGTTGGCGATCCGCCCCTCGTTGATGTTGGACAGCTCCCACAGCGACTCGTTGAGCAGGTGCTCGGTGGCGACGGCGAAGCGGCGGCGCCAGTCGGCGGACATCGACGGCACGGTCCGCGTCCACAGGTCGGCTAGGCCGGCCTCGACCGGGTTCTCCGGCGCCGGCATCGGGGTCGACAGGTCCATCGGCATGAACAGCGGCAGCCGGTCCAGGTATGCCTTGCCGCCGGCGCGGTCCTGGGTGCGCTTGAAGATCTCCAGGAAGTGGTCGTCGAAGAAGAACACCCACACGTACCAGTCGGTGATGAGCGAGAGGGCGGGGCCGTCGCAGTCTGGGTGTGTGTAGGCGCAGAGCAGGCCGTAGTCATGCGCGTCGAGGTCGGACTGCTCCCAGATCCCGGACCCCTCCAGCATGCCCATCTCGCGCGCCCACACGGTCGAGTGGGCACGGGCCTCGTCGACGTGCGGGTTCAGCCGCGCGGGGTACGGCATGTAGAAGTGCGGGAGTTCGAAGGGCTGCTGCGTCATGAGCCGGGCCCTACCCAGGGCGCTCCGGAGGCATCCGCCGCGCCACACATGATCACACCATCGCGTGAATCCGGACCGAACTCGGGAGTTCTCAGAGGGACTTGTGGCGTTGATCTCCACGCGCGCAGGTTTCACCTGTTTCTTGCGAGGAGGATTCAATCCGTCTCCCTGCTGCGCACCGACCGCCCCACCTCCGCCCGCAGTGCGACGAACTCGGGCAGTCCCCGGGTGGCGATCTGGTCCCGCCGTCCGGGGAGCCGGACCGGCAGGTCCCGGACGATCCTCGAGCCGGGGCCCGGGGAGAGGACGACGACGCGGTCGCCGACGTAGACGCTCTCGTCGATGTCGTGGGTGACGAACACGATGGTCGTGCCGTCGGTGCGGTGGACCTCGAGGAGCAGGTCCTCCAGGTCCTCCCGGGTCTGGGCGTCCAGGGAGCCGAAGGGTTCGTCCATGAGGAGGAGGGTGGGACGGCAGACGAGGGCACGGGCGATGGCGACGCGCTGCTGCATTCCGCCGGAGAGCTGCCAGGGGTGGCGGCGGGCGGCGCCGGACAGACCGACGCGGTCGAGGATGCGGTCCGCCTCGGCACGGCGTTCGGCCCGGGCGTGGCCGCGGCGGCGCAGCGGCAGGGCGACGTTGTCGCGGACCGTGAGCCAGGGGAAGAGGGAGCGGCCGTAGTCCTGGAAGACGACGGCCAGGCTGTCGGGGACGCCGGTGACCGGTGCGCCGTCGATGGTGACCGTGCCCTCGCGGGCGGGGAGCAGACCGGCGATGGTGCGCAGCAGGGTGGACTTGCCGCAGCCGGACGGGCCGACGACGCACAGGAGTTGGCCCGCGGGGACGGTGAGGGTGATGTCGTGCAGCACGCGGTGGTCGCCGTAGTGCTGGCCGACCGCGGTGAGCTGGAGCGTGCGGTCGGTCCCCTGTTCCTGGGTGCGCGTCGCGTGGCTCATGTGGCCCTCCCCCTGCCGATCAGTCGTTTCTCGACGGCCAGCAGTCCGGTGTTGAGCAGATAGCCGAGGGCGCCGAGCAGGACCAGCGCCGCCCATACGGTGAGCAGGTCGGAGCGGGTCTGGGCTTCGGTGAGCGTGAATCCGATGCCGTTCGCGGTGCCGGGCAGCAGTTCCGAGAACACCATGAGGATGAGGGAGAGCGAAAGGCTCAGGCGCAGTCCGGCGAAGATGCGGGGCAGGGCGGAGGGCAGGACGAGGAACCACAGGCGTTCGGCGGTGTTCAGGCGCAGCACCGCGGCGACGTCGAGGCGCAGCGGGTCGGTGTTGCGGACGCCGGCCGCGGTGTTGACCAGCACCGGCCAGACGGCGCTGAAGGCGATCGAGGCGATCTGCATCGGGGTGCCGAACGCGAAGACCACGACGAAGACGGGGACCAGGGCGGGCGGCGGGACGGCCCGGGCGAACTGTAGGACGGGGTTGGCCAGCGCGTACGCCCGCCGCGAGCGCCCGACCGCGACACCCAGCACGATCCCGGCGACGGCCGCCAGAGCGTACCCGGCGGCCATCCGGCCGAGGCTGGGCAGGATGTCGTCCACCGCGGCCGAACTGAGGAAGAGATGCCGGGCGGGCCCGTCGAACCACAGCTCGTGGACGTGGCGGGCGATGCGGTCAGGGGGCGGGAAGTAGACGCTGCCGTGCGCACGGGCGGCCGACTCCCATACGCCGACGGCCAGGACGAGGACCAGCCACCGGAGGAGGGCGGGGTGGGCGGCGGCGCGGGAGCGGGGCGCTAGCGATGCCGCCGGGTTCCCCTGCGGCGCGGTGTCTGCTTCCCCGCTCACACCCGGGCCCCTCTCCCGGCGGCCTCCCGGTGTTCCGGTGTCCAGGGAAAGAGCCGTCGCTCGCCCCACACCAGCACTCCGTTGATGACCAGCCCCAGCGTTCCCGCCCACACCACACCCGCCAGGACGTCCCTGGTGCCGTCCGTGGCCAGGCCCGCCTGGGCGATGAAGATGCCGAGGCCTTCGCCGAAGCCGGAGAGGATCTCCGTGGCGACGGCGAGGATGAGGGCGACGGCGGCGGAGATGCGGATGCCTGCGGCGATGAAGGGGGCCGTGGCCGGGAGTTCGGCGCGCAGCAGGACCGCGAGACGGCCGAAGCCGAAGGCGCGCAGGGTGTCCTTGGCGAGGGGGTCGGTCTCGCCCAGGCCGTAGACGGTGTTGAAGAGGATCGGCCACACCGAGGCGTAGGTGATCAGCGCGACCTCGGTCTCGGTTCCGGAGCCGAGGAGCAGGGAGACCAGGGGGATCAGGGCGACGGACGGCAGGGGCCGCAGCAACTCCACGATCGCCCGGGTGGCGGTGTCGACGAGCGGCACGCTGCCCAGCAGCAGGCCGAGGGGTACGGCGATCGCGCAGGCGAGGCCGAGGCCGAGCGCCCAGGCCCGCAGGGTCACCCCGATCCCGTCGAGGAAGACCGGGTCCCCCGCCAACTCCAGGGCGCGGTCGAGGACTTCGGTGGCGGGCGGCAGATAGCTGCGGCGGACGAGGCCGGCCCGGCTCACCGCCTCGCACACGCCGAACGCGAGCAGCACACCGAGGAGCCCGAGCCACAGCTCCTGACGCCCCCTCAGCCGGCGCACGTACACCGCCCCTTCATGTCCCGCGCCGACGGCGCCCTCTCATGCCCCGCACCGGGGACCTCCGGGTCGGCAGGGCGGTACCGGCGAACGCCCCTCACTTCACCAGCAGCGTGGTGGGATCGATCGGTTTCTTCAGCATCTTCTGTTTCTCCATGAGCTCGGTGACCCGGGCGATCTGTGTTCCGTCCATGGTGGCCGGGTACACAGGCAGGTCGATCTGCTGCGCCTGTTCCTTGGTGACCTTGGTGTACGTCGGCAGTACCTCCCGCACCAGGGACGGATCCGCGTCAGCGAGCTCGACGGCCGCCTTCAGGGCCCGTTGGAACCGGGCGAGGGCGTCGGCGTTCTTCCCGGCGAACCTCTCCGTCGTGATGTAACCACTGAGCGGGATCGACTCGACGGGGGCGGACGACCCGTCCACCAGCACCCTGGCCCCCGACTCGTCCTGGATGGAGCTGTCGAAGGGCTCGACCGCGTGGACGGCGTCGACCTGTCCCTTGTCCAGGGCGGCACCCATCTGCGGGAAGGGGATCTGCCGGTAGACGGGGCGGCCGACGCCCTGTTTCGCCAGGATCTCGTTGAAGGTCAGCGACTGGACGTTGTTGAGGACGTTGACGGCGAGCTTCTTGCCCGCGAGATCGGCGAGGGTCTTGATGTCCGAGTCCTTCGGCACCAGGACGTCCATCATGCGCGGCGCGGCCCTGATCGCCTCGGCGACGATGCGGATGTCGAGGGTGCCCTGGTCCTGGGCCTGGAAGTAGGTGACGTAGTTCGCGCTCGCGACCATGTCGATCTGGCCCTTGGACAGGGCGGGCAGCGCCTGGAGGCTCTGCTGGATCTGCTGGACGCGGACGTCGAGCCCTTCCTTCTTGAACAGCCCCCGGTTCTGGGCGATGTAGAGCATGGCGCAGTCGCTCAGGGGCAGCGCGGCCACCCTGACCGTCGTGCGCCCGCCGTCCGAGGACGTGGAGTCCCCGTCACCGCCGCAGGCCGTGAGCACCAGTGCGAGGGCGGCCGCGGCGGCCGCTGCCTTCCCGCTTCCCGAACGCCAAGGTCGTAACGTGAGTCCCCGCTTCATCCGGGCATGATGGCCGATCGATTGACATGATCACTACATCAAGGTCAGCCGAATTGTCACTCTTCGGAGAACGCCGGAAGGATCTCCTGCGCGACCCAGCCGAGCGCGTCGGGCAGCGCCTCGGTGGCCACCGGCAGCCACAGCGAGCAGGCGGTGAGCCCCGCTTCGGCCAGCTGCCCGAGCTCCTCGCGCACCTGCTCGGCGGTGGGATGCGCTCCGCCCAACGGACGCCGCCCGGGCGGTTGTACGGCGGCCTCGAACCCCGGCGGTACGAGCATCAGACCTTCCGTGAGCTCCAGGACCTTGGCCGGATCCCGCCCCGCCTTCTCCCCGAGCTCCGCCAACCGGCCCCGCACCTCGGCGACTCCGGCCGCGTCCAGCCCGGAGCCGTGCCACGCGTCGCCGTACCGCAGTGCCCGCCTGAGGGCCGCGTCGCTGTGGCCGCCGACCCACACGGGCGGCCCACCGGGTGTGCGCGGCCGCACTCCGAGCCGCATTTCGGCCTCGTCGCGCCACAACGTCCGTACGGTGTCCAGCTGTTCGTCGGCGCGCCTGCCCCGCCCGGTGAACGGCACCCCGGCGGCGGCGAACTCCGCGGTGTCCCAGCCGGTGCCGACGCCGAGCGTGAACCGGCCGCCGGACAGCCGGTCGAGCGTGGCCGTCTGGTGGGCGAGGACGACCGGCTGGTACAGGGGCAGGATCAGGACGCTGGTCACCAGCCGGATCCGGGTGGTCGCCCCGGCCACGGCGGACAGCAGGACCAGCGGATCCGGGGTCACTCCCACCGCTCCCGCCAGCAGATGACTGCTCGCGATGAGATGGTCGAAGCCCAACTCCTCGGCGGTACGGGCGGTTTCGAGGACACCGTCGAGCTCGTCCTCGTGTGCGGGCCACAGGCGGTGCGGTGCGACTCCCAGACGCATGGGGTGCGACTCCCTTGGGGTGAGGGGGCAGAGGGCGGTGCACCTGGGCCAACAAGGCGACGGTCTCCCCTCATCCCGCTGTGGACAGGCCCGAACGGCTCGTGTCGGACTTCATCAATCGGATCAAGTCCCTACGGGTCCGCGGGACATGAGAACCTGAAGACGGGAGAGGGGTTCGGACGTAGCCGTCGAGGTGTGTGCCGACAGGGGGTCCTCGGTGTTCGGGGCAGAGTTGTTCACCCAGACCGCTGCCGCCGCAGCGGGCACGATGGTCGGGCTGATGACCACGGATGCCTGGCAGGCGGCCAGGCATCGGCTCGCGCGGATCCTGCGACGGGAGGACGTGGAGCGGCTGGAGCGGGCGCGGGCGGAACTGGATGCCGCGCCGCCGGGGCGGCAGCAGATCATCCTGCGGGAGCAGCGGGACGATCTGGACACCACCCTGCGTGCTCTGCTGACCAGGGACCCCGCACTGTCCGGTCTGCTGACCGAGTTCGTCCAGGAGTTCTCCGGCTTCGCGCGCCCGGTCTTCATCCAGGTCCAGCAGCCACCGGCCCCGGTGGAGCCCGTCCGGGCCCCGGGTGCGCTGACCGTCGCGCCGCCGCTGGGCCGGCTCGACCGCCGGGTGCGGGGCCGTGAGCCGCTCCTGGACACGCTCAAACAGCTGGTGGGCAAGCCGACTTCGGGTGTGCGGGTGCTGCACGGCATGGGCGGGAGCGGGAAGACGACGGTCGCCCTGGAGATCGCCGCCCACGCCGCCGCGCTGAACGTCGACGTGTGGTGGGTGACGGCGAAGAACCCCGCCACGCTGAGTGCGGGGATGCGCGAGGTGGTGGCCGCGCTGGGCACGCCCGCGGACCTCATCGACCGTGCCTGGTCGGGGCGTTCGAGCGCGACCGACCTGCTGTGGCGGCGGCTGTGCGACACCGCGAGCCCCTGGCTGCTGGTGGTGGACAACGCCGACGAGCCCGAACACCTGGCGCCATACGGCCGGTTGGCCGAGGGCACGGGCTGGATCCGGCCCGCCGCGGAGCTGCCAGGGCTGGTGCTGATCACCAGCCGGGACAGCAGCCCGACGACCTGGGGGCCGTGGGCGACGCTGCACTCGGTGGACGCCCTGGAGGAGGACGACGCCACCGAGGTGCTGTGGGACCTCGCCGGGGAGCGGGCCGGTTCCCGTGAGGACGCCCGGCTGCTGACCCGGCGGCTCGGCGGGCTGCCGCTGGCGCTGCGCATCGCGGGCTCGCATCTCGCGGCGGCCTCGGCGTTCCCCGCGTGGCCGGGCACGACGACCGTGCGGACGTACGCCGACTACCGCGTGGCCCTCGACGAGCGCTTCACCGAACTCCTCGACGAGCGCCCGCCCGGGCGGCAGGGCAGCAACTACTCCGTCCCGGTGACCGGCACCTGGGAGCTGTCACTGGACCTCCTCGAGCGGCGGGGCATCGCCCAGGCCCGGCCGCTGATGCGGCTGCTGTGCTGTCTGGGCGAGGCGCCGGTGCCGCTGCTCGCCTTGTTACGCCCGGACCGGCTCGCGGACTCGTCGCTGCTGCCCGGCATCACACCTCAGGAGCTGTACACCGCGCTCACCTCGCTCGCCGACTTCGGTCTGGTCGAGCTGCACACCCCGCCCGGCGGGGACGACCACACCCGCACCCTGCTGATGCATCCGCTCGTCCGGGACGCCGGCCGGCTCCAGCGCGACCTCGCCGAGCACATGACGGAGTACGCGGCGGTCGTCGCCGACCTGGTCGTGTGCGCCACCGCCGAGCTGAGCGAGGACGACCCGCGCGACTGGCCGCGCTGGCGGCTGCTGCAGCCGCACTGCGACGCCCCGCTGGCCCTGATCGGCGACCCGTACGAGGCGGACGACGACCTCGTCTCGAAGGCGCTGCGGGCGGCGGCGGCCGGGGCCCGGCATCTGATCAAGAGAGGCTGGCTGGACAGGGCGGAGGAGGTACTGGGGGCGTGCGAGCCGGTGGTGCTCGCGTGCGGTCCGCGGGACCCCGACGCGCTCGAAGTACGGTCCGCCGCCGCCCACCTGCTCCATCTGCGCGGCCGGCTGCCGGCGGCCGAGTCGCTGCTGCGCACGGTCCTTGAGGACACCCGGGCCCTGTTCGGCGACGACGCCGGCGAGACCGCCGACGCCCGGTACGCCCTCGCGAACCTGCTCAACGGCCGGGGCCGTCCGGTCGAGGCGGCGACCGAGTACCGCGCGGTCCACGCCACGCGCCGGACCCTGCTGGGCGAGCGCGACCCCCGGACCCTCGCGGCCCGCAAGGGCGTGGCCTGGATGGCGCGCTACCGGGGGTTGCTCGCGGAGGCCGAGGAGGACTACCGCCTGCTCCTGGACGCCTATCGGGAGACGCTCGGCGCGAACCACCCCGACACCCTGGTCACCCGGCACGAGATGGCCCAGGTGCTGCACGAGCGCGGGATGTTCCGGCAGGCGGAGCAGGAACTGCGGGAGACGCTCCAGGTGTGCGCGGACGTCCTGGGCGAGCGTCACCCCAGCACCCTCGCCGTGCGCCACGACCTCGCGGACGTCCTGCGCGACCGCGGCCTGCTCGCGGAGGCCGAGCACGAGTTCCGTACGGTGCTCGGGCTGCGCGCCGACGCCTACGGCGAGGACCATCCGGAGACCGTGGCCGCCCGGCACGGCCTGGCCACCGTGCTGCGCGACCGGGGCTGGCCCACCGACGCGGAGACCGAGTTCCGGGAGGTCTTCGAGGTGCAGCGCAGGCTGCTCGGTGACATGCACCCGCACACCCTGGAGGTCCGCCACAACCTGGCCGACCTGCTGATGGAACGCGGTCAACTGCAGGCGGCCGAGGCGGAGTTCAGGGAGGTGTACGCGGCGCGCCGCGAGGTGCTCGGCGAGCAGCACCTGCTCACCCTCTCGGTCCGGCACGGCGCTGCGCACGTCCTGCATCTGCGGGGCCGTACCGAGAGGGCCGAGACCGAGTACCGCACAGTCCTGGCGGACTGCGTGGACACCCTCGGCCCCCGCCACCCGGGCACGCTCGCGGTCCGGCACAACCTGGCCGACCTGCTCAAGGACCAGGGCCGGTTCGCGGCGGCGGAACAGGAGTTCAGGGAGGTCTACGAGGCCCGGCGGACCGTACTGGGCGAACAGCACCTGCTGACCCTGTCCGTCCGGCACGGCGCGGCACACGTCCTGCATCTGCGCGGGCACGTCGAGCAGGCAGAGGCCGAGTACCGGACGGTGCTCGCGGACTGCGTGCGGACGCTGGGGCCACGGCATCCGGGGACCCTGGCGGTCCGGCACAACCTGGCCGACCTGCTCTGCCTCAAGGGTGAACTCACGGCGGCCCAGGCGGAGTTCACGGCGGTGCGGGAGACCTGTGAGGAGGTGCTGGGGCCACGGCACCCGCGGACCCTGGCCGCCCGGGACGCCCTCGCCCGGCTGCGTTCCAGGGAGGAGGATCAGGCGCCGAGCGATCCCGACTCGGCGACCGCCGGCTCGTAGCCCGGGAAACGGGCGGGGATCTGCCGCAGGTCCCACAGCGCGAGCGCCTTGTCGTCGTAGAAGTCGTCGGACTCGTCGTCGCCGATGACACGCAGTGGTTCGGGCAGGCCGAAGGGTTCCTTGCACAGGTCGATGGGGCGCCACCAGCCGGTGACGATGTCGGTGTTGGCAGGCGTCCGGGAGAAGGTCGTGGTGAGCAGATAGCGCGAACCGCTCTCCCGGAAACGGGTCAGCGCCTCCACCACATGCTGGTAGGAGAAGTGCACGAGGGCGTCCCGGCACACGATGAGATCGACGCACGGCACCGGCTGGGCCGTGAAGTCGAGCAGCTGGAACTCGCGCCCCGGACCGGGGTGGTCGGCGCGGTTGGCCGTGATGAGCTCCGTGACGACGTCCCCGCCGAGATAGGAGGCGCCGTGCAGGTCGACGTACTGCATCCAGTTGAAGTCCCCGCACGGCGCGTCCAGTACCGAGCGAACGCCCAAGTCCTTGATGAGGGCGCCGAGTTGACCGATGACCCGCTTCATGCGCTGCAGCTCGGAGCCCGGTCCGGAGCGGGTCTCGTCGGAACCCCAGCGGTTGGTGCGGTAGATGTCCGTGAACACGTCGTGCAGGTCGGCCTCGGCACCGGCGTCCGTGACGTCGACATAGCGCCGTGCGTCCACGTCGTAGACGGGCTCCCCAGGATTGCTCAGGTACCGCGGGGTCAATGACGTCCTCTTTCGCTGCCCGTCGGCGGGACGTATGGCAGCCCACCTGTACAGGTCGGCAGCATAACGCTCCTCACGTCCGGACCTGGATGAGCGCATGGGTCCCGCTGGTCCGCCAGCGCCGCCCCTCCGCGTCGACCAACGCGGCCTCCGTACGGCCGTCGAGCCCGGTGATCACATCGGACTTCAGGGTGCGCAGGGCGGCGACCGGACCCGGGAAGTACGCGGTCACGTCGGCGAAGGACGTGGTCGGCGCCCACCATCGGTCCCCCACCAGGCGCCGGTAGTTGAGGTCTCCCTTCAGGACCGTCAGCGCGGCCCCGCCGATCTCCGCACGGAGGTCGTCCGGCATGTCCGCGTACGGCAGCGGAGCGCAGGAGAAGGCATGCGCTCGAACAGTCAGCCGTCCGTCGGCCATGGCGTCCCACAACCGGCGCCCGTACTCCGCCGCCCGCCCGGGTGCCCGCACGAGCCGGCGCAGCGCGTCGACGACGTCGGCGGTGGTCGCGTCGGAGACGTAGTAGGGGGAGGGCTTCACGTGGAGAAGGACGCGCTCGATACGACCGTGTTCCAGGAGGTGAGCCAGCAGCAGCAGGTCGGGGATCAGCTCGCGTCCGGCGTTGTCGGCGATCAGGCACAGGGTGCCGGAACCGTCGAGCAGCGACCAGAGCCGGTCGCTGTCGTCGGCGACCAGATCCGGTACGGCGTCCCGCCTCTCGGCCTCTCCGTCGGAGAGCCGGAACCCGAGGTCGGCCCGGTTCCCCCACAACGATCCGTGCAGCAGGGCCGCCCCCTGCTCCTCGGCCGTCCGGGAGGCGAGCTCGTCCAGAGCGGCCAGCTCCTGGCCGGTCTCCTGGGAGTCGAGTTCGGCGAGCTTGGAGGGCCGGAAGGGGTCGATGCCACGCCAGGGCCCGTTTCCGAAGTAGCCCACGGCATCAAGGAGCCGCCGGTAGAAGTAGCTCTCGGACCACAGCCACGGCACGTCGAACCAGGACTGCCCGATGTAGTTGTCGATTCCCCACTCGCCCCACGCCCCGTCGGGGAGCGGTTCGATCACCCCTTCGGTGCAGTTGTCGAGCAGTGCGTCAAGTGCCCGGTGCTGCTCGGGACCGTAGGGAAAGGCCTCCCGCACCTGCCCGATGATGGCGGGGTGCCGCTCGGCGAGCACGCTGTACGGAAAGGACTCGGGGGCACTGCCGAGGATGACAGCCGCGCTGGGAGACATGCCCCGACTGTAGTCACCTGGGGGCGTGGGGCTGAGGCCCCCCACCGGCACCTGCCGGAACCGGGCTCATCCGCCCCGGGACTCCTGCTCCAGCTGGCTGACAAGAGCCAGATACCGCGCCCGCCGAGGCACCGGCACCAGCCCCCGGATCAGGACGTGCCACATCTCCGCGAGCCGCCGCGGCTGCCGCCCCACCGGCTCCAGATGCCGTCCCACCACCCGCGTCCCGACGAAGAAGGAGACAACGGAGTGCGCCACCGCGTCCACGTCGGTGTCCGGATGGAGGTCGGACTCCTTGACCGCGCCCAGCAGCTTCCCGGTGGCCAGGTCGAGCCACTCCGTGAACGGGTGCCGAAGCGGCGGCCGCACCTCGACCCCGCCCGTGGCCAGCCGGAGTCCGGCGCGGAGCACCGGCCCGTCGACCGACAACCGCGCTATCCCGAAGGTGATGCGGACCAGGGCCTCCATCGAGCTGTACCCGCGGGCGTCCACGTCCCCCGCCATCTGCCGCGACGTCCGTGACTGGATCTCCATGATCGCGTGCGCGAGATCGTCCTTCGCCGCGAAGTGGAAGTACAGCGCGCCCTTGGTGACTCGGGCGTGCTCGACGATGTCGCTGAGACTGGTCGATTCATAGCCACGACGGTCGAACAGATCGGCGGCGGCGGTGAGGATCGTCGCTCGGGTCTGTTCAGCGCGTAACTGCCTCGGCATCGACTGCACACTCCTGGTACGGAAAAGAACGGGTCATGCCGTTTGTTTCTGACTCCCTGTACAAGATAACTCACCCTGCGACGGCACCCACTCGGCACTCGAAGACCACCGATTCGCCTTGCAGCGCGACGACTTGTACGTCGTCGTCGCCCTCTGCGCTCACTTCCATCCAGACCGGCCGGTCGAGCTCCGCGTACTGGTGAAACGCGGCGTGGAAGGACACCGGCGCCCGGCCCTCGTCACCCCCGTGCGCCCGTACGGCCTGGCGGGCGGCCTCCAGGAGGAGCATGCCGGGGATGTGGTCCAGCGGGTGATCGAAGAAAACAGGATGTGCGGTATCGACATGGAGCCGCCAGCGCCCCGGGCGGGCCGCGGGTGACAGGAGGACGTCGGCGCGCAGGGCCCGCCCCACCGTGTCGGCCGGCAACAGCGTGGGGGGCGGCTGGGGCAGCCGCAGGGCGCCGACGTCGGCGGTCCGTCCCCCGCGCAGCCGGCGGTAGACGGACTCGTTCGTCCAGGTCACAGCGATACCGCCGGTCGCTATCCGTTCGCCGCCCAGGCGTACGACGGCGTCGTAGCGCAGTGCGGCCGGGCGGCCGGCGCGGCGGCGGACCTCTCCGACCGTGATGTCGACGACGGGCTCGGCGGGGGCGGCGCCGACCGCCAGGTGCTCGGGGCGGGTGTCGACACGCAGTTCCCGCAGGACGAACTGATGACCCAGCGGGACCTCGTACGCCGCGTGGGCGAGCAGCGCCCCGCACTGGCGGACCGTTTCTGCAACCAACAGCGGTTCATACGCCGAGCGATCCGGGGACACGTGTAACTGGTGGGTGCGCGGCCACTGGGCGGTGAGGGTGAACCGGTCGGCGTCCGTCCTGGTCCAGCCGGTGAGGAGGACCTCCGCGACGGCCACGCGGTGCACGAGTTCACGGGGGACGGTCGCCGTCAGCACCCCTGGTCCGGCCGGGATCCGCGTGAACTGCCGCAACTCTGGCATGTCTCCCCCTCGTTCCTCCGAAGCGATGACGGACGGCGAGGTGCCCGTGCCGGTGAGCGATAGAGTACGAGGGACTCCGGTCTGTTTTCAATGTGACCTGATCGAGACCGGACAGAATCCGAACTCGGCGCATGGGAGGGGTTCTTATGGCGAGACAGGAGCGCGCCATCAGGACACGCAGGACGATCGTGGAGGCCGCGGGCGCCGTCTTCGACGAGCACGGGTACGCCGCGAGCACCATCGCGATGGTGCTGGAGCGGGCCGAAGTCACCAAGGGTGCCCTGTATTTTCACTTCCCCTCCAAGGAGTCCCTGGCCCAGGCGGTGCTCGACGAGCAGTTGTCGCTGGGGGCCGTACCGCCGCATCCGTGCAAGGTGCAGGAGATCGTCGACATGACGTTCGTCTTCGGGCAGCGGCTGCGGACCAACTCCCTGCTGAAGGGGAGCGTCCGGCTGACCGTGGACCAGTGCGCCCCGCCCGGTGTCGATCACACGGGACCGTTCCGGCAGTGGAGCGAGCATCTGCTGACGATGCTGCAACAGGCCCGGGACCATGGGGAGTTGCTGCCGACGGTGCAGCCGCGGGACACGGCGGACCTGCTGGTGGGGGCGTTCGCCGGGGTTCAGCTGATGTCACGGGCACTTCACGGGCGGGAGGACCTCGGGCACCGGATCTCCGTCATGTGGGCTCACCTGCTGCCCAGCATCGCGGTGCCGGCACTGCTGATCGGTCTCGACAGCCGGCCCGACCGCGGGGCCCGTGTGCTGGCGTCGGTGGAGAGCGGTGAACTGGTGGGCGCCGAGGCGTGATCCCGGGTGCGGACCTGGCACGGACACCACGCAAGAGGGGCCGGCCGGTGCCCCATCCGCACCGGCCGGCCCATCCGTTCAGGGGCGTTCGCTCAGAAGGTCAGCTTCCAGCCGTTGAGCGTGCCCGTGTCCTGCGCCGCCGTGTCCTGGACGCGGAGCTTCCAGGTGCCGTTCGCCGTCTCGGAGGAGGCGTTCACGGTGTAGGTGGTGTTGACGTTGTCCGCGGAGTCCGAGGAGCTCGCCGGCTTCAGGCTGTACACCGTGCCGTCCGGGGCGACGAGGCTGATCGCCAGGTCACCGCGGTAGGTGTGAGTGATGTCGACGCCGACCTGGAGGGCCGAGGGGGCGTTGCCGCTGCGGCCGGTGACGGCGATGGAGGACTCGATCGCCGAGCCGTTGTCCGGGATGGCGACGGCGGTGGTGCTGGAGAAGGTCGTCCCCGTCGTCGTACCGCCGCCGCTCACGGCCGCGACCGTCTTCGCCGCGTCCGCCAGGCCCGCGCCGCAACCGCCCGAGCAGGCGCCCGGCAGCGGACGGGCGTTGTTCTTGATGGCGGTCTCGATCTGCGCCGGGGTCAGCGAGGAGTTCGCCGACTTCACCAACGCGACCAGGCCCGCGATGTGCGGGGTGGCCATGCTGGTGCCCTGGTAGTAGGCGTACGACTCCGAAGCGGGCGTGGACGCACCGGAGTTGAGGGTGGACAGGATGCCGTTGGCGGTGCCGGTGCTGGTCTGGCCGCCGGGCGCCGAGATGTCCACGAGGGAGCCGTAGTTGGAGTAGGAGGCCTTGGCGCCGGCGCGGTTGGTGGCGGCGACCGAGATGATGTTGTTGCAGTTGCCCGGCGAGTGGCCGGAGACGTTCTCGTTGTCGTTGCCGGCGGCCACGACGACGGTCGTGCCGCGCCCGACGGCGTTGTTGATGGCGGTCTGGGTCGCCGAGGTGCAGGCGCCGTCGCCGCCGAGGCTCATGTTGATGACCTTGGCGACATTGGTGTTGGCGGGCACGCCGGAGACGGTGCCGCCGGACGCCCAGGTGATGGCGTCGATGATGTCGGAGTCGTAGCCGCCGCACTTGCCGAGGACGCGCACCGGGGAGATCTTCGCGCCGTACGCGATGCCCGCGACACCCTTGCCGTTGCCCGTGACCGCCGCGATCGTGCCGGCGACGTGCGTGCCGTGCCAGGAGGAGCTGGAGGCGGGGATGCCCGAGCCGCACTCGTTGGCCGCGTAGTAGTCGCCGGGGTCGGCCGGGTTGCTGTCGCGGCCGTTGCCGTCGACGGAGACCGCGGTGTCGGAGATGAAGTCGTAGCCGGCGACGATGTTCGCGGCGAGGTCGGAGTGGGTGACGTAGCCCGTGTCGATGACGGCGACGGTGACGCCGCTGCCGGTCGACGTGGGCCAGGCACCCGGCACGTTCATACCGGCGGTGGACTCGTACAGGTCCCACTGCTTGGCGTACTCGGTGTCGTTCGGGTCGGCCTGCGGCGTGTTCAGGCGGTCCGGTACGACGTAGGCGACCTGCGGGTCCGCCGTGAACTCGGCGACGGCGTCGGCGACTTCGGCCTTGCCGGCGTCGGCGCCCAGATCGACGAGAGCGGCCCCGGTGCCGAGTCTGCGCTGGAAGTCGGCGTCCTTGGCGGCGGCGTCGGCCTCGGCGGCCTTGTTCGACGTGGCCTCGGCGGCACCGGTCTTGTAGCCGACGATGAGGCGCTCGGCCTGGACGCCGGGGGCGGCCTCGGTGAGCGCGGCCGGGACGGCGGCTTCCCGGGCGGGGGTGTCCTGGGCGACGGCGACGGCGACGGAGGCCGTGCCGACCGAGAGCAGGGCCGCGGAGACGGCGGCGGCGGATATCAGCTTCCGCCGGAGGTTGGGGGAGGTACGCAAGGGCTTGCCTTTCGTGGCCGTGCTCCGGGCAGCGCGGAGCGGCAGTCGAATCGCTTCGTCGGTGAAGCGGCGGGGGGTGAAGCCAGGAGCGCGGCGGCCGGCCACAGAGAGGCGCATGACCCGTTCGGGGTTACCTGTGGGTCAGCTGTGGTCGAACGATAGGCAAAGAGCTGGTCATGCGGATACAGGGGAAACCCTTGATCCGGACGAGAACGCACCCTCTACGGTGGCCGGTTGACCGACGGTGGCCACTTTGCCCGCCTCTGAGCCGAGGGGACGACCCGGCACCGATGAACACCTGAGGCCCGTTTCCCGTACTGCACGGAAGCCCGTAGTTCCCGCGCCGCCCGAGGAGGCGTTCCGGATGGCCCGGATGCCCTGGACCACCGCCCGTCGCACGAGTGCGGCGGTCGCCGCCCTGTCCCCGTTCCTGCTGACCGTGTTCGCGGCGGCGCCCGCGCAGGCCCACGGCGCTCCCACGGACCCGGTCAGCCGGGTCTTCGCCTGCTCCCCCGACGGCGACTCCTCGGGCACGGCCGCGTGCCGGGCCGCCGTGACGGCGAACGGCTCGCCCTTCACGGCGTGGGACAACCTGCGGGTCGCGAACGTGAACGGCCGGGACCGGCAGACGATCCCCGACGGCAAGCTGTGCAGCGGCGGCCTGCCCGCCTACCAGGGCCTCGACCTGGCCCGCTCCGACTGGCCGTCGACCCGCCTGTCCCCCGGCGCGACGCTGACCATGAAGTACGTCTCGACGATCCCGCACACCGGCACGTTCCGGATGTATCTCACCGAGCCCGGCTACGATCCGTCGAAGCCGCTGAAGTGGGCCGATCTGCCCGAGCAGCCGTTCGCTCAGGTGAAGGACCCGGCGCTGACGGACGGCGCGTACCGGATCAGGATGACGCTGCCGAAGGACCGGACGGGCCGACAGGTGCTGTACACGATCTGGCAGAACAGCAGTACGGCGGACACGTACTACTCGTGCTCGGACGTGGTGTTCCCGGCAGCCGCACCGAAGAACGAGGGCGGGGCGAGCGCCGCCGCGTCGCCGACCCGGTCGAAGGCGGCCGAGAAGCAGCCCGCGAAGAGTCCGGCGCCGACCACCGCCTCACCCACGCCGACACCTTCCGTGGCCCGTTCGGCGGGCGGTGTCGTCCCCGACTCCACTCCGGTGGCCGCCGACGCCGACCCGACCTCCGGGCCTTCCGCGCCCATGCTGGCGGGCGGCGCCGCCGCGGTGCTGGTGCTCACCGGGGGCGCCGCCCTGGCGCTTCGTCTGCGCCGACGCTGAACTACGCGGTTACGGAGCTCAGTTGACGTAGACCGCCTCGCCGCCCGCGGTCACCGGGCTGTACTTCGCGGTCCAGAAACCGCTGGCGGGGCACAGCGAGGAACCGGACGTCCGGGTGAACTGCTGGTTGGCGAACTTGATGCTGTTGTCGGTGTTGTCGGCCGTGCCGGACAGGCCGGACGCCGCCTGGTAGACACAGCTGACGCTGCCCAGCAGGGTGCGCAGCACGACGGTGGTCTGGATGGTGGAACCGCTCGCCGGGGTCACGGCGACGGAACCGTCGGAGGACACGGCGGTGGTGTACGGCAGGTTGTTCACCGTGATGCTGGTGACGCCCAGGACGCCGACCACGTTCGAGGTGCAGTTGCTGAAGGTCTGCCCGGTCAGGGACTCGGTGGCGGTGCCCGGGGCGGTCGGGTTGCCGTCGACCGTGGCGGTGAACGTGGAGGCCGTGCAGCTGATCCCGCTGGTGCCCGTCGAGCTGGAGTAGAGGGTCGCGGTGGTCCCCTCGGCCAGGGACGCGCTGATGGTGGTGCCCTCGGCGACGTTGGTGCCGCCGAGGCCGCCGGTGGTGAGCACCGCGATGTCGGCCGCGGCGGCGGGGGCGGACGCGGCCACGGCCACGGGAAGCGCGAAGGCGGCGGCAGCGGCGGTGAGGGAGAGCAGAGAACGCATACGCATGCGGGGTTGCCTCTTTCCTGAGGTGAGGGTGGGTGTGGGGGGCGCGGACGCAGGTCGGCGTCCGCCGTCGCCGACCCGTCACGCCTTCTCCGTACGTGACGGACCGGCAACGGCAGCCGGCCGGTGACCGGCCGGACACCCCATGGGGGAGGGCTCCGGACGGGCCGGGCGAGAGGTGGCGAGCCCGTACGGCCCAGGGGGGAAGCGGCCGTTTCGGGTGCCGTGGAGGGTCGGACTCGGACGGTGAAGAGCCCGTGAGGACAGATGGTCCGGGAATGCGGGCAGGTGCCGCCCGACGGCTTGGATCCGGCGCCACGGATCCTGGGGAAGCCAGGGAGAGTTGTAGACCTGATCATCCGTCAACGTCAAGGTGTGACAAGGGAGTTGATCATCGTTCCTCGATTTTTCCTGCCGGCGGGAACGTTGTTGATCACGACTGCCACATAATCAACACCCTTTACTCACAAGTTGCTTGACCCATGACCGTAACCGCCGGTAACTTCCGTGTCGCTACTGCGGAGTACTGAAAGCCCTTGCCGCCGCCGGGGGTTGGGAGGAGATGTGCGCCGCAGCCGCTGTCCGCGCCAGGACAACACGCCACTGAAGCCGTACATCCGCACGTGAGCCCCACTTGCGTTGACTATGTCCCTGGGAGCAGCACATGGCCTCGTCCGTCGGCACCATCTCCGAGACCCCCGAAAGCGGTTCCACCCCCGAAGCCTCCGACAGCCCCGTCAGACGCGGGCGGGTCCGGGCACGCCGGGCCGCGATCATGGCCGTGCCGGCCGTAGCGATCACCGCGGGTCTCGCGATCCTGACAGCCCAGGGTGCTCTGGGTGTCCAGTTCGCCATCTCCGGCATGCGCTTCACGGTCACCGCGACAGAGCTCAACGGCACCGGCTTCGAGCAGTTCGGCGGCCTCGACAACATGGCGGACAACAGCCCGAACGCCGGCGACACCGGCGGCCAGGTGCTGGTCGTGACCTCCGCCATCAAGAACGCGACGCTCACCAAGCTGTGCCAGAGCGTCGACCTCGGCGGCACCAACCTGCTCATCAAGGCGGGCGCCGGGGCGAAGAAGGTCGAGGCCACCGACCTGACCACGGACTCGACCGAGATGTCCGGTAACGCCTCCTTCGACAACATCGAGATCGGCAACGACGCCAGCACCCTCACCAAGGCGGGCGTGAAGGGCCCCATCGGCGTCTTCAGCCAGCAGGCCGACACCGTGCACATCGACGACCTGCGGCAGACCAACTACGCCACCACGGCAGGTGTGTTCAAGCTGCCCGGCCTCAAGCTCAGCTTCAGCGACACGGGTTGCTGATGGAGAGCCGGGAGCCGGTGAGCGGACACGAGCTCACGGTCGTCCAGCAGGACGCGTTCACCCGCTGGGTGTACGGACGCCCCTTCTTCGGCGGACTGTGGCTCACCCTGGGCGGGGCATGGACCCTGCTCACCATGAAGGCCTCGATGAAGGTCGTCCTGCATGTGGGGATGCAGGGGGTGGCGGGCTACCTCCTGCCGACCCTGATGGTGCTGCTGGGGCTGCTGATCCTCTTCAGTCCCGATCAGCGCCTGTTCTACTCGATCACCGGCGTCCTGATCTCCCTGGGCAGCTGGGTCACGTCGAACATGGGCGGCTTCATGGTCGGCCTCCTGCTGGGGGTCGCGGGGAGCGTCCTGACCTTCGGCTGGCTGCCCGACCAGGACCCGCGGGCGAGCCGCCACGAACGGCGCGGGCAGGCCCGGGAGGCGGAGCGGCCCGGTACGGATACCGACCCGGGGCAGCCCGCTCCCGCGGCCGACACGGCGCAGGCCGGGATGGCCTCCGGTACACCGCAGGCCGCCCAGTAGCCGGGCCCGCACCGACCGCACCCGTCCGTGGGTTCACGCACCGCCGCAGGAAACGCGCGCCCGCCCTCCCGGGGCCCGGACCGCGCAGGCACCGCCCGTCAGACGCCGGGCAGCCTGCGCGGTTCGACGCGTTCCTCGACCGCCGTCCCGCCGTCGCGCGTGACGACGTAGGCGCCCTTTCCCGGCACCTCGGTGACGGCCTCGACGAGTTCGGTGCCGCGGTAGACCAGTCCCACGCCGTCGTCCGTGCAGTGAGTGGCGGGCAGGGTGCCGTCCGCGACGAGCCGGTGGACCAGGGGGCGGCGGCCCGGGTCACTGTCGTAGTGCACGCCGTTGCCGTACGGCAGGAAGCCCAACGCGTCGGTGAGCGGCCGGAGTTCGGGGCCGTACGAGTCGGTCGTGCCGCCCTCGAACCAGCACAGGGAGCCCGCGCTGACCCCGCTGAGCACCACCCCGGCCTCCCAGGCCCTGCGCATCACGCGGTCGAGGCCGTGCACCCGCCACACGGCGAGCAGGTTCACCACCGAGCCGCCCATGACCCACACCACGTCCTGCTCCAGAACGGTGCCCTCGACGTCGTCCAGGTTGGGCATGGGGAAGAGCTGGAGCGGGGTGAGGTCGAAGCCGGCCACCCGGGCCGCCTCGTGCATCCGTGCCGTGAAGTGTTCGGCGTCCCCGATGGCCGTGCCGACGTACATCACGCGCGGCCTGCGGCCGTGCACGCCCGACAGGTCCACGGCGTGGTGCACCAGCGCGTGGAACGACACCATGGTGCGCCCACCGGTGCGGTGTCCTCCGGAGGTGGCGACGATGGTCGGTTCCGATCCCATTCACGTGATCCTAGCCAGCGGCCGCGCGAGCACAGGGCGAGGATCCCGGTGCTGAGCGGGAGGATCGTCGGCTGCGGGCCGGTGGGGGCTGGTCGCGCAGTTCCCCGCGCCCCTGGGTGGGTACGGTCGCCGTCGGTCATCTGCCGCAGCGGCGTACGCGAGCCGCCCCCGCCCTCAGGGCCGGACTCGCCGCCTTGAGATTCCCCCTCGCCCTCGTCCCGCATGGCCCTGCGAGCCGTGACGCGGGGGACGACGCGGGGCCATGAACACCACCCCGCTACCGCCACCTTGCCCTGCCCGCAGACGTGAAGATCATTACGATGCGGAACCGAGAAGTCGCTACAAGGGGCTGATCACTTGACTACCGGCGGTCACACGCGGTTGGCTCCTGGCCAGTGAAGGTTAAACCGGCCGACGCACCCGCGTTCGGCCACCCTTTCGCGTTCCGCCTGCTCGGCCGCACAGCGAGGTGCCGCACCCATGAACATTCCTCCCCCACCTCGGACTCCCAAGAGATCCCTGCGCGTGGCCGCCCTCGCCTCCGTAGCCCTCCTGCTGCTCGCCGGCTGCTCCGGCGTCGGCGGCGACTCCGCACTCGAGTCGGGCAGGGGCGCGGCGGCAGGGGCGGACGCCGCGGGGCTGAAGGTCGCCCTGATCACCCACGGCGGCGAGGGGGACGCCTACTGGGAGCTCGTGCAGAAGGGGGCCCAGGCCGCCGCCGCGAAGGATGATGTCGATCTGACGTACGCGAACGACTCCGACCCGGCCGGCCAGGCCCAGCTGGTGCGCGACGCGATCAGCGACCGGGTCGACGGCATCGCCGTCACCCTGGCCAAGCCGGCCGCGATGAAGGCACCGGTGGCCGCGGCGCGGGCGGCGGGCATCCCGGTCGTGGGCCTCAACTCCGGTATCGACGCCTGGAAGTCACAGGGGCTGCTGGAGTACTTCGGCCAGGACGAGAGCGTGGCCGGCGCCGCCGTCGGGGACAAGCTGAACGGCCTGAAGGTCAAGCACGCGCTGTGCGTCATCCACGAGCGGGGCAACGTCGCCCTGGAGGCACGGTGCGCCGGTGTGAAGAAGACGTTCCGCGGCGAGACCGAGAACCTGTACGTGGAGGGCACCGACCCCGAGGCCGTGGACACCGTGCTCACCGCCCGGCTGCGGCAGGACCCCGGCATCGACGAGGTCGTCACCCTCGGCGCGCAGTTCGCCCTGGACGCCGTGGGATCGGTGAAGTCGGCCGGCAGCAAAGCCCAGGTCGCCACCTTCGACCTCAACAACGACCTGGTCAAGGCGATCCGCGCCGGGAACGTACAGTTCGCGGTGGACCAGCAGCCGTATCTGCAGGGCTACCTCGCGGTGGACTCCCTGTGGCTGTACCGGACCAACGGCAACATCAGCGGGGGCGGCGTGGCTCCCGTCCTCACCGGGCCCGCGTTCGTCACCCGGACGAACGTCGCCGCGGTCGCGAGGTTCGCCGCGGCCGGCACGAGGTGACCTCCCTTCGGAACGACGACTCGCCTCCGAACACCCCACTCCGCTCTCCCTGACCGCCCAAGGACGACCATGCCCGACCGGACAGGTGCCCGGCGCCGCCTCGGCTCCATACGTCTCTCCCTCATCATGCTGGCGCTGGTGCCCAGCGTCACCCTCGCCGCCATGTGGGGCGTGACGACCACGCAGTTGTTCTCGGAGGGCCTACGACTGCGCTCGCAGACCGAGCTCAGCCGGTCGACCGGCGCGATGGGCACCGAGGCCACGCTCGCGCTGCAGGGGGAACGGGCGTTGTCCGCCGCGTGGCTGGCCAAGGTGCCCGGTTCCCGGGCCGCCCTGGACGAGAAACGCGCGGCCACCGACGCGGCGGTCGCCAAGCTCGTCCGGCAGTCCGACGAGATCCAGCAGGCGCCCGCGCGCATCGCCGACCAGCTGTACTCGGTCCTCGGCTCGGTGGGCAGCCTCGAGTACTACCGCGACCAGGTGGACCACCCCACCGACATCACCGCGCAGCAGGCCCTCGACCAGTACACGTCGATCATCGACGACCAGATACACGCCTTCCAGCAGCTCTCGCAGGTCGACGACGGCGACCTCACCTCACAGGCCGGGCCGCTCGTCGCCATCGAACACGCGGCGGAGCTGACCTCGCAGGAGGATGTGACGCTCACCCTGGCCTGGTCGTCCGGGCAGCTCGACGAGAAGGCCTGGGAGCAGTTCGTCCAGCTGGTGAACACGCGCCGGTGGCTCGTCGAGGACCAGATCGTGCCCGCGCTGAGCGGCACCGCGAAGACGCAGACCGAGCAGATCCTGGCGAGCCCGGACTGGCGGACCCTGACGGCCGTCGAGGACCAGGTGCTCGCCGCGCGTCCGGCCGCCGGGACGGGCCGGGTGGCCCTGCCGGACGTGCGGAAGCGGTGGACGCCGGCCATGGACAAGGTGTCCGTCCGCTACACCGCGCTGATCCGGCAGCAGACGTCCGGGCTGCTCTCGCGCAGCGCGGACAAGGCGCACGAGCAGGTGCTGACGGCGGCCTCGCTCAGTGCCGGCGGGCTCATCGCGCTGCTGCTGTGCCTCGTCATGTCCTGGCGGATCACCCGTTCGCTGTCCCGGCGGCTGCGCGGCCTGCGGGAGGCCACCCTGAGCCTGGCCCAGGAGCGGCTGCCGGACGTGGTCGCACGGCTGGACCGGGGCGAGAAGGTCGATGTGGATCGGGCCGCACCGGAGTTGGACTACGGCCCGGACGAACTGGGGCAGGTGGCCAAGGCGTTCAACGCCGCTCAGCGCACGGCTGTGATGACCGCCGTCGAACTCGCCGACACCCGGCGGGGATTCCAGAAGGTGATCCTCGGGATCGCGCGGCAGAGCCAGAACCTGGTCAACCTCCAGCTCAGCCGGCTGGACACGCTGGAGCGCGAGCACCAGGACCCGGACGTGCTGTCGGGGCTGTACGAACTGGACTCCACGGCCAGCCAGTTGCGGCGGTACGAGGAGAACCTGGTCATCATCAGCGGCGGGCAGCCGCGGCGCAGCTGGACCGAGCCGGTCGCGCTGATCGACATCCTGCGCAGTGCGGTGGGTGAGGTCGCCGAGTACCAGCGGGTGGAGGTGCACACGGAGGAGGAGGTCTGCCTGGCCCCGCCCGCGGTCGCGGACGTGATCCACCTCCTGGCCGAGCTCATCGAGAACGCCACGCTGTACTCCCCCGCGCCGAGTCCCGTCTCGGTACGGGCGGGCCTGGTCGCCAAGGGTCTTGCCGTCGAGGTCGAGGACCGGGGCCTTGGCATGTCGGAGGACGAGTACGCCTCCTTCAACGCCCACTTGGCCCAGGCCCCCAAGTTCGACGTCGTCGCCCTCGCCGACGACCTCCGCCTGGGCATGTTCGTCATCGCCCGCCTCGCCAACCGCCACGGCGTCCAGGTGACGCTGCGGTCCTCGCCGTACGGCGGAACGACGGCGATCGTCCTCCTCCCGCACGAGATCGTCGTACGGGAGGAGGACGCGCCGCAGGACCTGGTCGGAGCCGTCGCCCCGGCGGCTTCGGGGAGATCGGCCGGTGTGGGGGCGACGCCGGGGCCGGGACGTGTGGAGAGTACGTCCGACGGGGACCGCTCGGCGGACTCCGGGAGCACAAGCCCCTTGGCACGTACGGCGCTTGGTGCGGATGCAAGGGGGCCGGCGAGCACGGCCCGCGCGACGGGGTCCGCGGAGGCGGCAGACCCGACCGGTGCGTCGGCCACCGCCGACTCGGGCCACCCGACCGGCGTGCCGGGGGCCACGGACGCCGCCCGCCCGGACGGGCTCACGCCTCTGCCCCGGCGGGTGCCGCAGACCAGTCTGGCCGTCGAGCTGAGGGAGGACGCCCCGGCCGTCGGCGAGGAGGAGGACGCCGCCGAGTTCACCGCGGACCACGCTGCCTCCTCGCTCGCCGGATTCCAGCTCGGTACGCTCCGCGCCCGGGACGAGGAAGACCTCCTCGACACCCCGGAGAACGCCACCCCGGCGGCCGGCACCGAGACCGACCCGCTCGGCACCCCCGAGGACGGGTTGCCCGACGCCCCGGCGAACTCTGCCCTCGCCGGGGAAACCCCGCCCGGCACCCTCGGGGACACGCCCTCCGCCGACCGGAACAGTCCGCCCCGTGCTCCGGGCAACCCGGACGCTGCCAAGGACACTCCCGCCGTCGAACCCCTGCGTGGCACCCCGGAAGAAACGGCCCCCGCCGACGACCACCCGCCCGGCACCCCCGAAAAAGAAGCCGCCCCCGCCGACCGGGAAGAGCCGGCCGGTGCCGCCGCGCAGCCGGACCCCGCCGAGGCCGCACCCCCCGGTGCCCCGCAGGACGCGGCCGTCACCGCCCGTAGTCCCCGTATCGATCGCTCATGAAGGACACGCCATGACACGCCCCACCCCCGCCACGCACACCCAGCTGGACCAGCTGCTGACCGGACTCGTGGAGCGGGTCGCCGACGTGACGCAGGCTGTCGTGCTCTCGGAGGACGGGCTGGTCGTCAGCAAGTCCACCGGGTTCCTGCGCGACGACGCCGAGCGGCTGGCGGCGACCGCGTCCGGGCTGATGAGCCTGAGCAAGGGCGTCAGCATGGACTTCCGGGGCGGCCCGGTGCGCCAGGCGCTCATCGAGATGGCCAACAGCTTCCTGATCCTCACCTCCGCGGGGCCCGGCGCCCACCTCGTCGTGCTCACCGGGCCGAACGCCGACGTCGGCGTCGTGGCGTACCAGATGAACATGCTGGTGAAGAAGATCGGCGAGCACCTCAGCGCGGCACCACGGGCCGGCATCGGCCCCACCGGCGGGTGAGGTGACCGACAGCGACGCGGCGGCCAGACTGGTGCGACCGTTCGCCCTGACCGGCGGAAGGACGCGGCCCAGCCGTGCCGATTTCACCCTCATCACGACGGTGACCGCGGTGGATCCGCCACCGGAACTCGCCCCTCGCCCGCAGGCCGAGCAGACCCGCATCCTGCGCCGGTGCGCCCGCCCGGTCGCCGTGGCGGAGCTGGCCGCGCTGCTCGACCTCCCGGTCAGTGTGGTCGTGATCATGCTCTGCGATCTGCTGGAGGCGGGCCTCATCACCGCGCACCCGCCACGTCCCGTCTCGCCCCGCACCCCGGACCTGGACCTGTTGCAGAAAGTGAGGGAAGGCCTTGGCCGGCTCTGACCCGCTCGCCACCGAGACAGCCGGTACTCCCACCGCACCGGACACCGTCAAGATCCTCATCGCCGGGGGCTTCGGGGTCGGCAAGACCACCATGGTCGGGTCGGTCAGCGAGATCACCCCGCTGCGCACGGAGGAACCCCTCACCGTCGCCGGCCTGGGCGTCGACGACCTCGCCGGGATCGAGCAGAAGCGGGCCACCACCGTGGCCATGGACTTCGGCCGGATCACCATCAACGACGAACTCGTGCTCTACCTCTTCGGCACGCCGGGCCAGCAGCGGTTCTGGTTCATGTGGAACGACCTCGCCGTCGGCGCCCTGGGCGCGGTCGTCCTCATCGACGTCCGGCGCCCGGAGTCGAGCTTCGCCGCGGTGGACTTCTTCGAACGCCGCCGCATCCCCTTCGTCGTCGCCGTGAACGGCTTCGACGGCCGGCACCCGTACCCGGCCGAGGACATCAGGGAGTCCCTCGCCCTCCCGGAGGGCGTCCCGGTGCTGCTGTGCGACGCACGGCGACGCGAGTCGTCCCGGGACGTGCTGATCGCCCTCCTTGACCTGCTGATCGCCGCGGCGGTCGACTAGGGCCTGTCGCTCCTCACTCGTCCGGCCCGGTCAACTCCTCGTCCGAGGACGGGATCAGCCGGGCCCCGAGGTCCGGGTCGGGCATCTCGCGGTCGAAGGGGAACATCGGCCGGCGGATACGCCGGTGGCCGAGGCGCGGCAGGTCCTGGTCGACGCCGCCCGGGGTGAGGGCCATCTTCCAGTCGGCGGCCATCGCGAACAGCTCGGGCTCCAGATACCCGATCTTGACGAGAACGAGATCCGCCTCGCGCGGCGCCAACGCCAGGTCGGTGAAGTCGTGTTCACAGTGGTACGGCTTTCTCAGCCGCGTCAGGATCACGTACACGCTTCCCACCCGCAGCACCGCCTCGGTCACCGCGTGCCGGTCACCGTGCCGGATCGCGTGGACCACACCGGTCAGCGTGAGCGGGCCCGCGTGACGGTCGTCGACCTCGGCACCCGCGGTCACGGTGACCGTGGCACCGACGCCGGCCCGTACGGCCGTGTCGACGGCGGCCGGGCCCGGGAGCGAGGCGTAGATGACCACCGGGCCCGAGGGATCCATGAACTCCGGCCGGGCCAGCACCTGTTGGAGGCCCCAGGTGACATCACCGGCGCCGCCGGCTGTCGGGTTGTCGCCGGTGTCGCTGATGAAGTACGGCCGTTTACGCGAGGCCAGCGCCGCGTCCAGGCACTCCTCGAGCGTGCCGGTCGGGGCGACGAAGCCGAAGTCGTGGCGGGCCTTCCAGAAGCCGCGGGCGAGCCGTTCGGCACCGGTCGTCACCGCGTCCGCGGAGGAGCCCGTGACGACGACCGCGGCCCGGTTGCGGGGCTCGTCCGCCCACGCGTAGCCGACCCAGATCGCCGCGTCCGTCACTCCGTCGGTCGCCTCCACCTCCGCCACGGCGGCGTAGACGCTCTTCGCCGGCTCGATCCGGGTGGAGGTCTGCTCACCGGCCAGGAGTACGGGGACCGGGATCCAGGCCTTGACCGGGCGGGTGGCGCCGCTGGTGAGGTGGTTCACGAGGTTGCGGGCGGCCCGCTCCTTCGTCTCCATCGCGTCCTCGTGCGGGGCCATGCGGTAACAGGTGATCAGGTCGGTGCGGTGGGCGAGTTCCCGCGAGACGTTGCCGTGCAGGTCCATGGAGGCGGAGATGATCGTGTCGGGGCCGGTGATCTCCCTTATGCGGTGCAGGAGTTCGGCTTCGGCGTCGTCCAGGCCCTCTACGGTCATCGCGCCGTGGATGTCGTACCAGAGGCCGTCTACGGGGCCCAGTCCCCGGAGACGGTCGAGTAGTTCACGGGTCAGTTCGGCGTAGGCGGCCGCCGTCACCGTACCGCCGGGCAGTGCCTTGCCGACGAGGGCGCCTCGCCAGTCCGCGGCCTCGCGCAACGGCTGACCCGGGGCCAGGAAGGGGTAGCGGGTGAGGACGTCGTCGCCGCGCAGGGGGTGGAAGGCGAGGGCATCCGTGCGTGCCGGGGAGAAGGTCGAGGATTCGATGCCGAGGCCTGCGACGGCGATTACGGGGCGGGATGAAGGCACGGTTGCTCCAGGTCCGTTGTTGTCTGCGAGTTCGTCGTGGCTGGTCGCGCGCCTACAAGCCTCCAGTGACCGTCTGCATCGCCTGCGCCAGCGCCCGCTGCAGCGCGAACTGGCCCGCCCCCGCCAACCCGGCATCGGCGCCCAACGACGTCCGCTCGATCACCAGGTGCTGGGTCACCAGCGGATGGCAGCCCTCGTACAGCTGGCTTCGCACCGCCGCGACGAACGGCTCCAGCGTGGAGAGGATGCCGCCCAGGTACACGGCGTCGGGGTTGAAGAAGTTGACGTTGGCGGCGAGGACCTGGCCGAGGTAGCGGCCGGCCTGGCGGACCGCGCGGGTCGCTTCGGGGTCGGCGTCAAGGGCGAGGCGTACGACGTCCTCGGTGTTCGCCACCGGCAGGCCCCGCTCGCGCAGGATCCTGACCAGTGCCGCGCCCGAGGCCACCGTCTCCAGGCAGCCCGTGTTGCCGCACGAGCACGGGGTGTCCTGGGCGGCCTCGACGCGAACGTGGGTGATCTCCCCCGCCCCTCCGGTCGCGCCCCGGTACAGCCGCCCGTCCGCGATGACGCCGGCCCCGATCCCGGAGCCCACCTTGACCATGATCGACTGCCGGTGCTCGACGGGCCGGACACTGTGCTCGCCCACGGCCATGCAGTTGGCGTCGTTCTCGACGGCCACCGGGACGGCGAAGCGCTCCTCGAACCAGTCCCGTACCGGGAAGCGGTTCCAGCCGGGCATGCGCGCCGGAAGGGTGACGAGGCCCGGCTCGACGTCGACCGGGCCCGGCAGGCACAGACCGACGCCCCGCAGCTGCTCCCGGCCGTGCCGGTCGATCAGCGTCTGGAGGGTGTCCGCCAGGCCGGGCAGCGCGGCCTCGGGCCCCTCCGCCGTGGCGAACGGCACGGTCGACACGTCGGTGAGTCCGCCCCCGGGGTGCACGACCCCGACATGCGCGTGCTTTCCGCCGAGGTCGGCCGCGACCGCGTATCCGTCGCTGCCGCCGAGCCGCAGCACCTTGCGCGGCCGCCCGCCGGTGGAGGAGCGGGTGCCCTCCTCGGCGACCAGGCCGTGCGCCAGCAGCTGGCCGACCGCGAAGGACACGGTCGAGGGTGCGGCGCCGAGCAGGGCGGCGAGTTCCGTACGAGTCGACGCCTGCCCGGAGGCGAGGAGTTCGAGGACGCCCTCGGCGAGCGAGGAGAAGCCGGAGCCGTGCCGTCGATGCGGTGGCGGACTTTTTTCAAGCATGGTCGAAGTTACTCCCGAATTCGACGGCCCAGGCGTCGAGCGTAGGCCCGAAACACCTCTCTGCGCTTTTTCCAGAACAGCAGAAACAGGCTTTTTACAGCGGCATGCCTATTTCTTCCAACAGAGGGAGCGTTCACTTGCTCCACCCCGCTTCCCTCTCCCTGGTCCCAGGAGCACGCCATGCCCCCTGTCCGCCCGAGACTCCTCGCCGGTGCCGCCGCCCTCAGCGCGGGCACCCTGCTGCTCACCGCCTGTTCGGGGTCGAGCGGCACGTCGTCGTCCTCGCACGACACGATCAACTACGCGCTGCCCGCGAACTTCACCCCGAACTGGATCCTGCCGATCGGCACCGCGGCGCACCTCAACACCAACAACATCTCCATCGCGAACACGCTGTGGGAGCCGCTCATCGCCTACGACGGCTCGACGGGCAAGATCGGCTGGAACAAAGCCGGTTCGGTCGCCACGGACGCCACGTTCGCCGCGGACAACAAGAGCGTGACGATCGCCCTGGGCGACCGGCACTGGAGCGACGGGAAGCCGATCACCTCGGCGGACGTGAAGTTCTGGTTCGACCTCATCAAGGCGAACAAGGCAGCGTGGGCGGGCTACAACCCCGGCAAGGCGCCGGACAACTGGACGTCCTTCAAGACGGTCGACACCCGCCACTTCACGATCACTTTCGACAAGGCCTACAACCCGCAGTGGATGCTCGCCAACGAGCTGAACTCCATCACCCCGCTCCCCCAGCACGTCTGGGCCGGCGGCCGGGATGCCAAGCAGGCCTGGACATACCTCAACGACGCGGCGAAGAACATCTCCGGCTACGCCTCGAACCCGCTGTGGAAGACCATCAGCGGCCCCTACTCCGTCAAGTCCTTCTCCACGGCAGGCAAGGTGGTCCTCGCCGCCAACAAGAAGTACGACGGCGGCGAGAAGGCGAACATCCCCACGGTGAACCTGCTCCCCTTCACCACGGCCGACGCCGAGAAGAACGCCCTGCGGTCCGGCAGCGTCGACTACGGCTACATCGAGGCGACCGACCTCGACCAGAAGGACAGCTTCACCGCGCAGGGCTTCAAGGTGGAGCCGTGGTCGGGCTGGGCGATCACCTACATGCCGTACAACTTCAACAACCCGGCGATGGGCGCCGTGTTCAAGCAGCTCTACGCCCGTCAGGCCATCCAGCACTCCATCGACCAGGCGAGTCTCGCGAAGGTTGTCCTCAACGGGACGGCGGTGCCCGGCTACGGTCCCATCCCGCAGGGACAGGCCTCGGACTTCCTGTCGTCGGTGCAGAAGGACAACCCGTACCCGTTCTCGAACGACACCGCCAAGTCCCTGCTGACCAGCCACGGCTGGACCGAACAGGGCGGGGTCATGACCTGCTCCGAGCCGGCGAAGTGCGGTGAAGGCGTCGCCAAGGGCACGAAGTTCGAGATGCAGGTGCTCTCGCAGTCCGGCTCCGCGGTCACCGACAACATGATGAGCGCGATCCAGTCCTCGCTCGCGAAGACCGGCATCAAGTTCTCCATCAAGACCGCTCCGGTCAACTCGGTGCTCTCGCAGACCCCGCAGTGCACGTCGAAGCAGTCGATCTGCAAGTGGCAGCTGAGTTTCTTCGGCACGGCGGGCAGCTGGTACTTCAACGCCTTCCCGACCGGTGACTCGCTGTTCCAGACCGGCGGCGGGTCCAACTTCGGCAACTACTCGAACCCGGACGTCGACAAGCTCGTCTCCGCCACCACGACGTCGAGTTCGAACCAGGCCATCCAGGACTACAGCGCGGCCCTCGCCAAGGACCTGCCCGTGATCTGGCTGCCGGAGCCGGACTACCAGATCTCCGTCGTCAAGAACGGGCTCGGCGGCTTCTCCCAGGACTCGCTGGCCAACTTCCATCCGGCGCAGTGGAAGTGGATCGGCTAGTGGACACGGTCCTCTATCTCGTCCGCCGGCTTCTCCAGGCCCTCGCCGTGATCCTGATCGTCACCATCGTGGTCTTCTGCCTGCTGCACGCGCTTCCCGGGGGTCCCGCGCGCGGGATCCTCGGGCCGCAGGCGACGGCCGGGCAGATCGCCGCGTTCAATCACGAGCAGGGGCTCGACCGGTCCCTGCCCGTGCAGTACGTCCTGTATCTGCGTGAGTTGGTGCAGGGGGATCTCGGGACGTCGTACACCCTGAACGAAGCGGTGTCCCGGCTGATCGAGCAACGGTTGCCGAAAACACTGGTGTTGACCGTGCTGTCCGCGATGGTCGGGCTGGTGCTGGCCGTGCCGCTGGGCATGTGGCAGGCCGTGCGGCGGAACAAGCCGACCGACTATGTCATCACCACGCTGAGCTTCGTGGCGTATTCGACGCCGGTGTACTTCCTGGGGCTGCTGCTGATTCTGCTGTTCACGCAGACGCTTCGGTGGTTTCCGTCGCAGGCGCCGCAGGGGGACACGTTGGGGCAGGTGTTGGCCGATCCTGCCGGGCTGGTGCTGCCCGTGGTCACCGGGGCCGCGTCCATGGTGGCCGTGTTCAGCCGCTATATGCGGGGCGCGACGCTGGAGAACCTTTCCGAGGACTATGTGCGGACCGCGCGGGCGGGGGGTGCGTCGCAGTACGCGGTGCTCTTCCGGCATGTGTTCCGTAACTCGCTGACGCCGGTGGTGGCGATGCTCGGGTACTACGTGCCGGTGCTGTTCGGGGGCGCGCTGGTGGTGGAGCAGTTGTTCAACTATCCGGGGATGGGGCTGCTGTTCTGGTCCGCCGCGCAGTCGTCGGACTATCCGGTGCTGCTCGGGTGTGTGCTGGTGATCTCGGTGGCGACTGTTGTGGGGACGTTGCTTGCGGATGTCGTGCAGCGGGTTGTCGATCCTCGGGTGAAGGAGGGGCGGGCGTGAGTGTTCAAAGCGCGGGCCGGTGGGGGCTGGTCGCGCAGTTCCCCGCGCCCCTAAGGGCGCGCTTCGCGCGCAATCGGCTTGCTGTGGCCGGGCTCGCGGTCGTCATCCTGTTCGTGATGTTCTGCTTCATCGGGCCGCTGGTGTACTCCACCGACCAGACCCATACCGATCTCACGCAGGTCAATCTGGCGCCGAATTCAGCCCATTGGCTCGGTACCGACGCCGTCGGGCACGATCAGCTCGGGCGGCTCATGTACGGCGGGCAGGTCTCGCTGCTCGTCGGGCTCGCCGCCGGTGTCCTCGCCACCGTGATCGGGACGCTGTGGGGTGCGGTCGCGGGGTACGCGGGCGGGTGGGTGGACGCCGTGATGATGCGGGTCGTCGACGCGGGCATCGCCATCCCCGCGCTGTTCATCCTGCTGGTCGTGTCCGCCATCACCAGTCCCGGCACGCTCGGGCTCGTCGTCGTGCTCGGGCTGGTGTCCTGGCTCGTGCCGTCCCGGCTCGTGCGGGCCGAGACGCTCACGCTGAAGAACCGGGACTATGTGCTGACCCTGCGCGCCACCGGGGGGACGCACGGGCGGGCCATCCGCCGGCACATCCTGCCGAACTCGGTGTCCACGATCGTCGTCGCGGCCACCTTCCAGATCGCCGACGCGATCCTGCTCATCGCCTACGTGTCGTATCTCGGGCTCGGTGTGCAACCGCCGAAGACCGACTGGGGCGGCATGCTGTCGGCCGGGCTGACGGCCGCGTACTCGGGACGCTGGTGGCTGATCGTTCCGCCGGGCCTCGCGATCATCCTCGTCGTGTGCGCGTTCAACGCGATCGGCGACGGGCTGCGGGACGCCTTCGACGTGAGGGGACGCGCGTGAACATCCTGACCATCGAGGACCTCGGGGTGACCTTCTCCACGGAGACGGGTGACGTGCCCGCCGTCCGTGGCGTGTCGCTGCACGTCCGGCCGGGCGAGACACTCGCCCTCGTCGGCGAGTCCGGGTCCGGGAAGTCGACGGTGGCGCTCGCTGCGATGGGGCTGCTGCCGGGCACGGCGCGTGCCTCGGGGCGGGTCGTGGTCGACGGTACGGAGATCGTCGGGGCCTCGGAGGCCTCGCTCGCCCGGCTGCGCGGGCGCACCGCCTCCATGGTCTTCCAGGAACCGGCCACCGCCCTCGATCCGCTGACCCGGGTCGGCGCCCAGATCGCGGAGGTCGTACGGAACCACCGGGACGTCTCCCGGTCGGAAGCCGCCCGTGAGGCGGTCGACCTCCTGCGCCGCGTCGGGATTCCGGAGCCGGAGCGGCGGGCCTCGGCGTTCCCGTTCCAGTTGTCGGGCGGGCAGCGGCAGCGGGTCGTCATCGCCATGGCGATCGCCAACTCGCCCGGTCTGCTGATCGCGGACGAGCCGACCACCGCGCTCGACGTCACCGTGCAGGCCGAGATCCTTGACCTGCTGCGGCGGTTGGCGGCCGACTCGGGCACCGGCGTCCTGCTCGTCACGCACAACATGGGCGTGGTCGCGGACTTCGCGGACCGGGTCGCCGTGATGCTGGGGGGCGAGGTCGTGGAGACGGGACCCGTGGAGGACGTGCTGGTGCGGCCCGAGCACGCGTACACGCGTGGGCTCCTTGCGGCGGTGCCGCGGCTGAGGTTCAGCGGCGAGGACGCACCCCCGGCCGAGGAGCCCCCGGTGGTGCGACTCCGGGACGTGTCCGTGCGGTTCGGGCGGGTCCAGGCCCTGGACGGTGTCTCTCTCGACGTCCGTCCCGGAGAAACCGTCGGGCTCGTGGGCGAGTCCGGGTCGGGAAAGTCGACCGCGGCCAGGGTCGCACTCGGGCTCGTCGCGCCCGCCTCCGGCTCGGTGTCCCTGTTCGGGGCCGACCTGGGCCGGGTACGCGGCCGGAAGCGGCGGGCGCTCCTGTCCGGCGTGGGTGTGGTGCTCCAGGACCCGGTGGCCTCGCTGGACGCGCGGATGAGTGTGGCCGAGTGCGTGGCGGAGCCGCTCAGGGTGCACCGCAGGGGCATGTCGGGGGCCGAGCGGCGGGACCGGGTCGCCGCGGTGCTCGAACTCGTGCGGCTTCCGAGGGAGTTGGCCGGCCGGGGCCCTCGTGAGCTGTCCGGTGGTCAGCGGCAGCGGGTGAGTCTCGCCCGGGCGCTGGTCCTCGAACCCCGGCTGCTGGTCGCGGACGAGCCGACGAGCGCGCTGGATGTGAGCGTGCAGCGGACCGTGCTGGAGGTGATCGCCGAGCTGCAGCGGGAGTTGGGGTTCGCCTGTCTCTTCGTCTCCCACGACCTGGCGGTCGTGCAGGAGTTCGCGCAGCGGGTCGTCGTCATGCGGGACGGGCGGGTCGAGGAGCAGGGCCCGACCATGTCGACGCTGCTGCGCCCGGAGACCGAGTACACCCGGCGGCTCATCGCGGCCGTCCCCGTGCCGGATCCGGTGGTGCAGCGGCGGCGGCGCGCCGAGCAGCGGGCCGAGGTCACCGCGTGAAGGCGGTCGCCGGGGTCGACATCGGCGGTACGAGCACACAAGTGGCCCTTTTCGCCGATGACTTGACGGTCGTCGACCGACTGGAGGTGCCCACGCCCGCGGCCGCCGGCGGGGGCGCTATGGTCGGCGCCGCGCTGTCCGCCGTACGCCTGCTGCTCGACCGTTCGGACGCACGGCTGCTCGGGGTCGGGGTCGGGGCGGCGGGTGTGGTGGACGCGCTGGACGGGCGGATCCTGGTCGCCAGCGATTCCTTCCGGGACTGGGCCGGGTTCGCGGTGACGGCGGCGTTCGAGGAGGCGCTCGGGGTGCCGGCGTTCCTCGACAACGACGTCAACGCGTTCCTGCGCGGCGAGGCGACGGCCGGCGCGGTGGCGGGTGAGCCGCATGTGCTCGGGATGACCCTCGGCACCGGGGTCGGCGGGGCGCTGTGGCTGGACGGCGCGCTCTACGGCGGGCCGCACGGCGCGGCGGGCGAGATCGGGCACATCCCGGGCTTCGGCGACCTGCCGTGCACCTGCGGCGGGCGCGGCCATCTGGAGACGCTGGCGTCGGGGCGGGCGATCGCGGTCCGGTACGGGGAGCGGACCGGGCGGGAGCTGAGCGCGCGCGAAGTGGCGGAGGCCTCCGACCCGGACGCGCTCGCCGTGTACGAGGACGCGGGCGCCGGCGTCGCTCGCGCGCTCCTCGTCACGGTGGGCCTGCTGGATGTCACCACCGTCGTGATCGGCGGGGGCGTCAGCCGCGCCTGGACGCTCCTCGAACCGTCGATCCTGCGGACTCTGGCCACCGAACCGCCGGTCAGCGGGCACCCGGTACGAGTGGTGCCCTCACTGCTCGGCGGGGACGCGGTGGCGGTGGGTGCCGCGGCCCGGGCCCGGGCGGAACTCGGAATCTGACCTGCGAGCCGGCCGGGACGGACGGAGAACCGAGTCCCGGCGCGGGTCCCCTGTGGAGAAGGCATCCCCTGCAGGGGAGACCACCCGCGCCGGTTCTCGACGAAGGTCAGCCCAGGCCGTTCGTCTTCAGCCAGGCCTTCGCCACGTCCAGCGGGTCCTTGCTCTCCAGCTGGACCTGGGAGTCCATGTCGAGGAGCGCCTTGGTGTCCAGCTTGGCCGAGACCGCGTTGAGCGCGGCGACGCCCTCCGAGGAGAGACCGGACTTGTAGACCAGCGGAGTCACGTTCGCGAAGCCGAAGAGGTTCTTCGGGTCCTGGAGGACGACGAACTTCTCCTTGGTGATGGTCGGGTCGGTCGTGAAGATGTCCGCGGCCTGCACGGTGTTCTTCTTCAGCGCCGCCTGGGTCAACGGACCGCCCGCGTCGAGCGCCTTGAAGGACTTGAACTTCAGGCCGTACTGGGACTCAAGACCCAGCAGACCCTGCTGCCGGGTCTGGAACTCCGGCGAACCGCCGATGACCAGGTCCGGGGCGATGTCCTTGAGGTCGGCGAGTGTGGACTCGGTGGTCAGGTTGTACTTCTTCGCGGTGTCCGCGTTGACCGTGACCGAGTCCTTGTCCTCCGCCGGTGCCGACTCCAGCAGCGTCAGCTTGGAGTCGAGCTTGGCCGTGGCCGCGGCGTTCACGGCCTGCGCCGACTCCTGCTTGGCGTCCTTGTCCAGGTAGGCCAGCAGCGAGCCGTTGTATTCGGGCAGGACCGTGATGGAGCCGTTCTTCAGCAGGCCGTACGTGGTCTCGCGGCTGCCGATGTTGGGCTTGTAGGTGACCTTGACGCCCTTGGCCTTCAGGGCCTCGCCGTAGATGTCGGCGAGCAGGATGCTCTCGGCGAAGTTGTTCGAGCCGACGACCACGGTGTCGCCGGAGGCGGCGCCCCCCGTGTCCTCGCTCAGCGGGTCGGAGCTGTCGTCGGAGGACCCGCATCCCGCCAGCAGGACCGTGGCGGCGGCGAGCGCGACAGCGGCCACGCCGGGGTTCTTCCTGAGGGACCTGCGGTGTGCGGCGGTAGAAGTCACGATTCCCGTTCCGGAACTCAGGGGATGCAAGGGGGTTCAAGGACGTTCAAGGGGGGAAGCCCTCGCACTGATCCAATCCAGCCTGTTCTCACTCAGTCAAGACCGGCCTGGTCACAATTGGCACCCACCCGTGATCGGTTGTGAAGGAAGAGCGAAACCGGCACGCGGAGTGCGGCGCGGGTTGTAACGGATTCTTGACTCAGGGCGGCGGCAAGCGCTGTCCGAAGAGGCTGTAGTCTCGCCGAAGTTGGCGCCGGTCACACAGGCGTGCAGGAGCCACTCAGGTGTCCTATGCACCGTCCCGTAGCGATCAGTATCGGTCATGTGCGTTCTCGCGCCGCCGAGACACCCACGAAGGAGGGCTGGTGTCCACGAACGAGGTGGGCGCGTCCACCCGGTCGGCACCGCCGCCGTCCCGGGACGGCACCCGTGGCAGCGGTAGCCGGGGCATACGGGACTTCGCCGAGCGCTGGCCGTTCCGGCGCAAGCTGAACATCCTGGTCGGTGTGCCTCTCGCGGTGGTCGCCGTGCTGCTGACCTATCTCTTCGCCGACCAGGTCGGCCAGTCCCAGGACGCGTCGGACGCGGCCCAGCTGGTGCGGGACAGCGCCGAGGTGGCCAAGCTCGTCGGGCAGTTGGAGGCCGAGCACCAGCAGGCCGTCCTGCTCTCCGTGCGCCACCAAACCACCTGGGACGGCGCCACCCCCTCGCAGTCCGCCTACCGCGAGGCCCAGATCCGCGTGGACAACCAGGTCGAGAAGGTCCAAGCGACCTTCGGCGGCCGGCTGCCGGACGAGGAGGCCCAGGCCCTGCGCGAGGTCAACGGCCTTGAGGACCTGCGCAACACGATCGAGAAGTCCTATCTGCCGGCCGACAACATCGACCCGGCGTACAGCGACGCGGCCAAGGGCCTGATCGACGGTCTCGGACTCGACCGCAACCCGGCCCTGGCCGCCACCTTCACCGGCAACCTGCTCGACTCGCTGCTGCGCGCCGACGCCGCGCACGGTTCCTTCGAGACCGGTGTGTTCTCCGCGACGACCGGCGACTCGAATGCCCTCATCGAGCTGATCGGCGCGATCGGCTCCTACGACGAGTACACCCACCAGGTCGAGCGCTTCGGCCGGTTCGCCACGGCGACGCAGGCCGAGGAACTCGGCGACATCGAGCACAACACGGCCCAGGCGGCGATCGCCCGGCAGTACGCCGAGCTGCAGATCGACCCGGGCTCGCTCCAGGCGGACACCCCGTCCGAGATCAGGAACTCCTTCCAGACGGCCCTCGACTCCTACCCGGACTACCGCGCCCAGGCCCGGACCCGGCTGACGACCACCACCTCGCTCATCGACCAGATCGCCGACCGCGCCGACACCGCCTCCCGGGACGCGCGGGCGAACGCCGCCTGGCTGCTCGGGTCGGCTCTCCTCGGCTTTGTGCTCTGGCTCGCCTTCTCGGTCGCCGTACGACGCTCGGTGGTGCGCCCGGTGCAGGCGCTCACCGGCGCCGCCAAGCAGGTCGCCGAGGTGGCGGGCCGTGAGCTCGCCCGTGTGGCCGACGACGACACCGAGGACACCGGGACGCCACGGCTCCAGGAGATGCCGGTCACCGCGAAGGACGAGATCGGTGATCTCGCCGACGTGTTCAACCAGGTGCAGACCACTGCGGTCGCGCTCCTGGAACGCCAGGTGCTCAGCCGCCGCAACGTCGCCGAGATGTTCGGCAACGTGGGCCGCCGGGTCAGCAACCTGACCACCCGGCAGCTGGCCCTGATCGACGCGGTCGAGCGCGGCGAGACCGACCCGGCGCTCCTGGAACGCCTCTACAGCATCGACCACATCGCGGTCCGCCTGCGCCGCAACGCCGACAGCCTGATGCTGCTGGCCGGCATCCGCGAGACCGTCCTCGACTCCGGGCCGCTCGCCCTCACCAACGTCGTCCGCGCCGCGCTCGGCCAGATCGAGGGCTTCCAGCGGGTCTCCCTCCAGGTCGGCACGGAGGCCATGGTCGAGCCCGACATCATCGGCGACCTCACCCTGATGGTGGCCGAACTCGTCGAGAACGCCGTGTCCTTCTCGCCCGCCGGCAGCCCTGTCGAGGTGATCGTCAAGGACAGTCACGAGGGTGCGCTGGTCGTGATCTCCGACCACGGTCTCGGCATGAGCGCCGAGCGCCTGGAGGAGGAGAACGCCCGCCTCATCCGCCGCGAACGCCTCGACCTCGTCCCGACGAAGGTGCTCGGCCTGTTCGTGGTCGGCACGCTGGCGCGCCGCTGGGAGGTGGGCGTGGTCCTCACCCGCACACCGGGAGGCGGTGTGACGGCCGAGGTGACGATCCCGTCGTCCCTGCTGCTGACGATGAGCCCGGTGACGGTTGCCTCCGGCGGTTCGGCGGCGGGTGCGGACTCCGGTGCGACGGCGGGTACGGCGGCGGAGTCCCGTACGGCGCCAGTGGCGGGCGCGTCCGCCACGACCACCGGACAGCTGCCGGGCTCGGCCGTAGCCGCCGTAGGCCACTCCGGCGCGACCCCGCACACGGTGCAGGATCCCCGTACGACCTCATCCGCGGGTGCGGTAGCGGCAGCCACCGTGGGCGGGACGGCGGACGCCGGTGCCGCGAGGTCCGCCGAAGCCGGTGTCCGGGGAGCCGGACCCAGCGCGTCGAACGGGTCCCCCGCTTCCGCCGCCGGCGAGCCCACCCCCCTCCCCCGGCGTATCCCCCACCGCGACACCTCCTCCGACACCGCCCCGTTCATCCCGCAGGCCCGTACCGCTGAGGCGACAGCCGCCGAGGCGACCGGGACCGGCGGCGGAGGCGACGGCGCCCGCCCCCTGCGTCGCCGCGTCCGTGGCGCCACGCTGCGCACCACCCTCGGCGCCGACGCCGTGTCCCAGACGGCCCCGCCGCGGCCCGCGGACGCCGAGGCCGTGCGTGACGCGCTCGACGAGTTCGAGGCGGCCGTGGAGCGCGCCCACCGGGACAGCGAGACCGGCAACCACACCAGACCGGTGTTCGAGAACGACAAGGCCGCCGTGGAAACCCGCGAGACCGCATCCAACCCCCCGCACGACCAGAACCACTCCCCGGAAGGAGCGGAGCAGTGAGCACGTCCACAGGTGACACGCCTACGGAAGGCACCACGCCCGCCGACCTGCAGGCCGCCGCAGCCGACTTCACCTGGCTGCTGAACCGTTTCGCGACGGAGACGGCGGGTGTCGTCGACGCCATCGCCGTGTCCTCGGACGGGCTGCTCATCGCGGTGTCGGAACTACGCGAGCACGCGGATTCCGAACGCCTCGCCGCGATCGTCTCCGGCATCACGAGCCTGGCCGCCGGGGCCTCCGGCAACTACGGCCTCGGCGCTCTCAACAAGGTCATCATCGACCTGGCGGGCGGCCATGTCCTGGTCTCCGCGATCGGCAGCGGCGCCGTGCTCGGCGTCGTCACCGACAAGGAGGCCAAGCTCGGCAACATCGCGTACGAGATGACGCTGTTCGCCAACCGTGCCGGCAGCGCGCTCAGCCCCCAGCTCGTGCTCGAGCTGAAGAACAGCGTCGGCGCGGCGTCGAAGCGCTGACCGAGGAGGAAGCGCAGTCATGGCGGACGGCAGCACGCCTCCGAGACCGGAGCCGGGCGGCCCCGTGCCCGCCGTACGGCCGTTCCTCGTCACCGCCGGCCGGGTGGCACCCGATCCGTCCGGCCGGACGATGCCCGTCGAGACCCAGGTGGTGGCAACCGCCGAAGGACTCGCCGTGCTCGACCGGCTCTCCTTCGAACAGCACGACATCGTCGCCGCGTGCCGGATACCGCAGTCCATCGCGGAGATCGCGGCCCGGCTGCGGCTGCACCTGAACGTGGTGCGGATCCTCGCCGAGGACCTGCGCACGGCGGGGCAACTGACGGTGCACGTGCCCGACACCGACATCACCCACGACGCCTCCGTTCTGCGCAGGCTCATCGACGGCCTGCGCGCCATCCCCGACTCCCGAGGGGTACTCCGTGACACCGACTGAACCGGCCGCCCGGCCCTCGGCCGCGCCCTCCGCCGCCGTACGACCGCCGCTGCCGGTCAAAATGGTGATCGCGGGTGGCTTCGGGGTGGGCAAGACGACCGCGGTCGGCTCGATCTCCGAGATCGAGCCGCTGACCACCGAGGCCGCCATCACGGAGGTCGCCGCGGGTGTGGACGACCTCAGCCACACTCCGCGCAAGACCACGACCACGGTCGCGATGGACTTCGGCTGCATCACCGTCGACCCGACCCTGAAGCTGTACCTGTTCGGCACGCCGGGGCAGGAGCGCTTCGGCTTCATGTGGGACGACATCGTCGAGGGCGCGCTGGGCGGCCTGGTCATCGTCGACACCCGCCGCCTCGACGACTGCTACGCCGCGGTCGACTACTTCGAGCACCGGCAGATCCCGTTCGCGGTCGCCGTCAACGCCTTCGACGGCAGGGTCGAACACACGCTGGACGAGGTCCGCTGGGCCCTGGACGTCAACGACCGCGTCCCGGTGATCGTCTTCGACGCGAGGGAGCGCGGTTCGGTCCGCGACGCGCTGCTGGTCGTCCTGGAACAGGCGTTGGCGCGCACGGAGGTTTGACGGGGCCGGGGGATCGCAACTCCCCCGGCACTTCGCCTAGTTGCTCCTGAGCACCCCGCGCGAGACCGTGAGCCGGGTGATCCCCCAGAACAGCGCCAGCGTCGCCAGCGCCATCAGGGCGACCAGCGTGGCGCCGCCCACGACCTTCTCGTAGTTGCGCTGGTACAGGCCGTCGACGATGTACCGTCCGAGGCCGCCCAGGGAGACGTACGCGGCGATGGTGGCCGTCGACACGATCTGGATGGCCGCCGAGCGCAGTCCGCCGAGAATGAGCGGGAGGGCGACCGGGAGCTCGACCCGGAAGAGCACCTCGATCTGGTGCATGCCCATCCCCCGGGCCGCGTCCACCGGGGCGGGATCCACCGACCGCATCGCCTCGTAGGTGGTGACCAGGATCGGCGGCACGGCGAGCACGACCAGCGGGATCATCACGTTGATCAGCCCGAAGCCGAGCGACAGGGTCATCAGGACCAGCAGGCCGAAGGTGGGCACGGCCCGCCCGGCGACGGCGATGAAGGCCAGCGCGTTGCCGCCCCGCCCGTAGTGCCCGGTGACGAGTCCCACCGGCAGCCCGATCGCCGCGGCGATGGCGAGCGCCTCCAGGGTGTACTGGACGTGCTCCCCCAGCCTGGCGGGAATCCCGTCGTAGCCGTGCCAGTGTGCGCTGTCGCTGAAGAAGGCGTTGATGAAGTTGAGGACGTTCACCGGGCGGCGACCTCCGGTTCGGGCCGCTGCGCGCGCCGCGCACGCGCGCCGCTCGGCATCCACGGCGTCAGAAGAAGTCGTACGACGACCAGCAGCCCGTCGGCGAGGATCGCGAGGACCGCCATGGTCAGCACGGCGTTCACGGCGAGTTCGGGCCGGTTGTAGATGTTCGCGTCGTTGATGAGGTTGCCGAGCGCCCCCTGGTTGCCGATGAGCGCCCCGATACTGACGAGGGAGATGCTCGACACGGTCGCCACCCGCAGCCCCGCGATGATGGCGGGCACGGCGATCGGCAACTGGACCTGGAGGTAACGGCGTACGGGCCCGAAGCCCATCGCCGTCGCGGCGGCGATGGTCTCCTGCGGCACCGAACGCACGCCGTCGACGATCGCCGGGACCAGGATGACGAGCGTGTAGACGGTGAGCGGGATCATCACCGTGAGTTCGGTCTGGCCGGTGTAGTCGATGAGGACCACGAAGAAGGCCAGTGACGGGATCGCGTACAGCACGGTCGTCACCCACAGCACGGGCGGGTACAGCCACCGGAAGCGCACGCACAGCTGGGCGATCGGCAGGGAGAGCAGCAGGCCGGCGAGGACCGGCAGCAGGGCTTCCCTGAGGTGCAGCCCGATCAGCCCGAGCCAGCTGTGCTGGAGGTCGCTCGGGATGTCGAAGAACCCGTTCACCGGGCGACCTCGGCGTCCGTACGGCCCTCCGCGTGCGCCCCGCGGATCGCCTCGCCGATGGCCTGCTGGGAGACCACCCCGGCCACCCGCCCCTCGGCGTCGACACCGACGGCCCACCCGGTGGGCGAGAGCACGGCACAGTCCAGCGCGGCCCGCAGCGAGTCGGTGCCTGCGACGAACGGCCGCCCGTACGGCAGGAGCCGGGCCGTGTCGACACTGCCCGCGGTCAGGTCGCGCGGCTCGCTCCAGCCGAGGGGCTTGCCGTCCACGTCCGTGACCAGGAGGTAGGGCGCGTCGGCCGTGTCGCGGGCGGCGATCTGCTCGGCGGTGGCGTCGACCGCGACGACCGGTCCGGTGAGCAGTCGCAGGCCCGCGGAGGGGAAGAAGGAGAGCCGCCGGATGCCTCGGTCGGTGCCGAGGAAGTCCTCGACGAACGCGTCGGCGGGGCTGGAGAGCAGTTCGGCGGGCGGCGCGTACTGGGCGAGCTTGCCGCCGGTGCGCATCACGGCGACCATCGTGCCGATCTTGACGGCCTCGTCGATGTCATGGGTGACGAAGACAATCGTCTTGCCCAACTCGTCCTGGATGCGCAGGAGTTCGTCCTGGAGCCCCTTGCGGACGACGGGGTCGACGGCCGAGAACGGCTCGTCCATCAGCAGGACCGGCGGATCGGCGGCGAGCGCCCGCGCCACACCGACGCGCTGCTGCTGTCCGCCGGACAGCTGGTAGGGGTACCGCTTGGCGAGGGAGCCGTCGAGCCCGACCCGCTCCATCAGCTCCCGGGCCCGCGCCCGCGCCTTCTCCTTGCCCCAGCCCAGCATCCGGGGCACGGTGGCGATGTTGTCGACGATCGTGCGGTGCTGGAAGAGACCGGCGTTCTGGATGACGTACCCCATGGACCGGCGCAGCGTGTTGACGGGCTGCTGCCGGCTGTCCTTGCCGTCGATCAGGATGGTCCCCTCGCTGGGTTCGACCATCCGGTTGATCATGCGCAGGGTCGTCGTCTTGCCGCAGCCCGAGGGACCGACGAGGACGGTGATCGAACGGTCGGGAATCTCCAACGAGAGGCGGTCGACCGCCACCGTGCCGTCCGGGTACCGCTTGGTGACTGAATCTATCCGTATCAAAGCGCCGAATACCCTTCGGGTCTGGCAGAGGTTGTCCGCGTTCGGCCGGTCCAGCAGGCCGTCCGGCAGAGTCTAGACCGCTTGTGTTGCAGACATTCGAACAGTGGCGCCGATCGCCCCCTGTACGCGACCTGTGAGTTCCCTGATTCTCATCCTCCGTTCAGCGGAGCCACAGGGATCACCCAGCCCCGGGCCCGAGGGTCGTCACCACCACCGCTCGCAGACCTGGAGTAGCTGCCATGACGACCCTCGCCCCACCGCCCCCGCCGACCACCAAGGACGGCCGGCACCGGGCCGCGCCGCCCGCCGCGAGCAGCCGGCTGCGCGGACTGTTCACCGGTCCCCCGGAGGATCCGCGCTGGGCCCGCCCCGCCCTGTGGGCGATCCTCGTTCTGGCCACGGCGCTGTACGCCTGGAACATGTCGTCCATCAGCGGCAACACCTTCTACAACGCGGCCGTCTACTCCGGCACCAAGAGCTGGAAGGCGTTTTTCTTCGGCGCCCTGGACGCGGGCAGCTTCATCACGGTCGACAAACCGCCGTTCGCGCTGTGGGTGATGGGGCTCTCCGCCCGGGTCTTCGGGTACGGCACCTGGCAGCTGATGCTGCCGATGGTCGCGCTCGGCACCGGCTCGGTGGCCCTGCTGTACCGCATGGTCAAGCGGGACTTCGGTGCCGTCGCGGCCACGATCGCGGCGCTCGCGCTCACCCTCACGCCGATCACTGTCGCCCTCACCCGGGACACCAACCCGGACCCGGTCCTGGTCTTCCTGATGCTGCTCGGCGCGGCCGCGCTGATGAAGGCCGTGCGCACCGGGCGGCTGCTGCCGCTGGTGTGGTCCGGGGTGGCGATCGGCTTCGCGTTCAACACCAAGATGATGCAGGCGTACGTCGTCCTGCCTGTCTTCTTCCTCGTCTACCTGTGGGCCGCTCAGCTCGGTCTGGGCAGGCGGATCCGCAATCTCGCCGTCGGCACCGTCGCGCTGGTCGTCTCCAGCGCCTGGTGGATGGTGGTCGTCGACCTCATTCCGGCGTCCTCTCGGCCTTACATCGGCGGCTCCACAGACAACACGGTGTGGGACCTGGTCATCGGCTACAACGGCTTCGGCCGGATCTTCGGGGCGAGTTCCTCGGTGGGCTCGCAGGGCAACGGCGCCAGTTTCGGCGGTGAGGCGGGTCTGTACCGGCTGTTCAACAGCATCATGGGCGGTCAGATCTCGTGGCTGATCCCCTTCGCGCTCGTCGCCCTGATCGGCGGTCTGGTGCTGCGCGGCCGGGCCCCTCGTACGGACGCCAAGCGGGCGGCACTGCTGCTGTGGGGCGGCTGGTTCGTCCTGCACTACCTGACCTTCGCGCTCGCCGAGGGCACCTTCCACCCCTACTACGTCACCGCCATGGCACCCGGCATCGCGGCTCTGGCCGGTATCGGCGGAGTGATGCTGTACCGGGCCTTCCGTGAGCGAGCGGCCGGGAAGTGGGGCTGGGTGCTGCCTGCGGCCGTCGCGGGCAGCACGGTGTGGGCGGTGGTCCTGCTCCATCGGGTCTCCGGCTCCGGGGCGCTGTACACGGTCGCCGAGGTCGTGGCCGGGGTCGCGGGTGCGGTCGCGGTGATCGGGCTGCTGCTCGGCCGGTTCACCGGGCGGCAGCGGCTGACGGGCATCGCGGCCCTCGCGGCGGTCGTCGCCCTGCTCGCCGGTCCCGCCGCGTACTCGGCGTCGGCGGCCGGTTCCAGCACCAACGGCACCAACCCGACGGCCGGTCCGAGCACCGGCGGCATGGGCGGGGGCGGCGGCATGGGCGGGGGCCAGCGGCCCAGTGGGAGCGGCGGTCCGAGCGGCGGCACCGGCACGAGCAACAGCGGCAGCGCACCGAGCGGCTCCAGCAGCTCCAGCAGCTCCAGCAGCTCCAGCAGCCAGTCCACGGGCCAGTCCGCGTCCGGCCGTACCGCCGGAGGCATGGGCGACACCCAGGTCTCCTCCGCGATGATCACGTATCTGAAGAAGCACCAGGACGGCGCCACCTGGCTGGTCGCGGTCGCCACCGACCAGACCGCCTCCTCGATCATCCTGGAGTCCGGTGAGCCGGTGATCTCCATGGGCGGCTGGTCCGGCTCCGACAACGCCATGACCCTCGCCAAGCTGAAGAGCCTCGTGAAGTCCGGAAAGCTGCACTACATCGTCGTCAGCGACAGCGGCCAGGGCTCCTCGAACTCCGAGATCTCCACCTGGGTCAAGAAGAACGGCACGGCGGTCTCCGCCTACAGCGGCCTGTACCGCCTCGGCTGACGAGCAGGCGGACACACGGAGAGCGGCTGCTGTCAGGGGACGGCCGGGAAGCCGGGCGTACGCAGCACCCGTCGCTCCGCGTCCACGGCGAACACCTCGCAGCCGTCCAGGGAGGCCGCCCAGTCGACGCCCCCGGGGCCCATGGCGAAGGCCGCCGTGGCGACCGAGTCGGCCTCTGTGAGGGTCGGGGCCACGACGGTGAGGCTGAGGAGGCCCGTCGCCGCACGTCCGGTCCGGCCGTCGATGATGTGGTCGCCCCGCTCGTAACGCGCGGACGTCGCGACCGCCCCGCCGTCGAGCGAGAGGACCGTGCACAGTTTGTCGGCGTGTTCGGGGTGCCGTACGCCCACCCGCCAGGGGCCGCCGGCGGCGACCACGTCACCGCCGGCGTTGAGGACGAACCGCGTCGCGCCGGCCGCTGTCAGCAGCTGCGCCGCCCGCTGCACCGACCAGCCCTTGACCACCGCGCAGGGGTCGAGACGGCGACCGGGCAGTCGTACGTCGAAGGCGCCGCCGGTGGCGACCCGGTAGTGCTCGCACAGGTCGAGGATCTCGTGCAGGTCCGCGCTCAGCCCGTCCGCGGACAGCTCGCCCCGGTCGTACCGCGACACCTCGCTGTCGTCCTTGAACGGGCTGAAGCGGGCGTCGACCTCGCGCAGCCACACGAAGACCGCGTCCGCCGCCGACTCGGGGACGTCCTCGTCGTCGACCCGCAGCGAGACCGGGAACCCCATGACGTGTTCGACGCGGTGCAGCATGGTCGGTACCTCAGCCCCTCGCGTCGATCGCGGCCTGGAGGGACTCCTTGTAGGCGTCACTGGTGATGGTCGCACCGGAGACGGTGTCGATGTCCGCGCTCTGCGCCTCGAGTGTCTCGGCCACCAGCACCGGCACGGCGGCCGTGGTCTGCGGGTGGTTCGGCTGCTGGAGCATCTTCACGGCGGTGATCTTCGTACCGGCGAAGGTCACCTGGACCTGTACGGGGCCCTTCTCCGTGCTGAGGGCCGAACCGTCGACGGTCTGGGAAGACGCCTCCGAAGCGGACGCCGAGGGCGAGGCCGACGCCGTCTTGGCGTTGTCGTCGATCGCGGCCTGCAGGGACTCCTTGTAGGCGTCACTGGTGATGGTCGCACCGGAGACGGTGTCGATGTCCGCGCTCTGCGCCTCGAGTGTCTCCGCGATCAGCTTCGGCACGGCGGCCGTGGTCTGCGGGTGGTTCGGCTGCTGGAGCATCTTCACCGCGGTGATCTTCGTACCGGCGAAGGTCACCTGGAGCTGCACGGGGCCCTTCTCCGTGTCGATCGTGGTGGTCTTGACCACGTTCGTACCGGAGGTGCCGGAGGAGGACGTCGAGGGTGCGGGCGTGGTGGCCTGGACGGTGGAGGTGGCGGCCGACGGCTGGTACAGCCAGACGGGGACCAGGCCCGCGATGCTCAGGACGACGACAGGTATGGCTCGTTTCACGGTCTGTTCCTCATCCCGCCAGGCTGAAGCGCTCGAAGTGGATCTGCGGTTTGGGCACGTCCAGCTCGCGCAGGCTGCCCAGGACCGCGTTCATCATCGGGGGCGGTCCGCACAGGAAGACGTCCCGCTCGGCGATGTCGGGCACGAGACGCGCCAGCTCGCCCGCCGCCAGTTTGTCGGGCACCGGCGGGCCGGTGACCAGGTGGAGTTCGGCGCCCTTGGCGGTCGCGAGCTCGCGCAGCTCGTCGTAGAGGACGGCGTCCCGGTCGGAGCCGACCCGGTAGATGACGACGGCGTGGCCCTGCACCTCCTCCAGGAGGGCCCGGATCGGGGTGACGCCGACACCGCCGGCGATGAGCACGGACTCGGGCCGCGTGCGGTGCAGGGCGGTGAAGGCACCGTAGGGGCCCTCGGCGAAGACGCGGGTGCCGACCTTGACGTGCCTCAGGGCGGCGCTGCCCTCGCCGGCCGCCTTGGCGGTCAGGCGCAGTGTCCTGCCGTCGGGGGCGGCGGAGAGGGAGAAGGGGTTGGCCTGCCACCAGCGGTCGGCGGTCAGGAAGCGCCACAGGAAGAACTGGCCTGCCCTGGCGGGGAGTTGGTCGAGGTCCTTGCCGCTGATGTAGATCGAGACGACGTTGTCGCTCTCGGGGACGACGGCCGTGACGCGGAACTGGTGGCGCCAGTTGCGCCACAGCGGGAGCACCGCGCGGCCCAGGACGACCGAGCCGAGGGCGACGCCCCAGACGCCGTACCAGTACCCGGTGGCGACCGAGGAGGACGTGAAGGTGGTGCCGACGGCGACCTGGTGGGTGAAGGCCAGCACCACGGCGACGTACGTGTACAGGTGGATGAAGTGCCAGGTCTCGTAGGCGAGACGGCGCCGGGCGTACCGGGCGGAGACCGCGCCGACCACGATGATCAGGCAGAACGCGACGACCGCGCGCAGGACGCCCTCGGTGGTCTCGGCGAGGTCGACGATCTCGCCGATCGGGCCCACGTCGGTGCCGTCGGCGTAGCCGAAGCTGATGAAGGTGACGTGCGCGAGGAGCGTCCACAGGATGCCGAAGCCGGTCCAGCGGTGCCAGGAGGTCAGCCGGTCCATGCCGATGCGGCGGTCGAGCCAGGGCAGCCGGGCCACCAGGACCAGCTGGAAGGCCATGACGAGCGCGGCGTACAGGCCGGTGAGGCGGCCGAGCACGATGAGCGCGTTGGAGGCGAAGCCGGCCTGGGCGAAGAACCAGGCGACCACCGCCGCGTTGGCGGCCAGCACGGCGTAGAGCCCGGTGCGGGCCACCACCCTGGGGCGTTGTATCGCCGTGGGGGGCGCAGGGGGCGATTGGACGGTCGTCACGGGTCGTAGCTCCTTGATCGGGGCCTCTGGATTACCGAGCTTCTCCGGCGGGAGCTGTCGATTCGCTGTCGTACAACTTTCAAGAGGTTATCGATGTGGCCGGGGTTCCGACCCGGCCATGGCTTTCCGGCCGCTGTGCAGCACTATGAGCAGGTGGAAAAAGTACGACTCCTCGTCGTGGACGACGACCCGCCGATCGCCGATCTCGTGGCGACGGTCGCCCGCTACGAGGGCTGGGAGGCGGTCACCGCGAACTCCGGTGAGGAGGCGCTGAGCCGCGCCGCGGAGTTCCGTCCCGACATCGTGGTGCTCGACCTCATGCTGCCCGACATCGACGGCTTCGGCGTCCTGGAGCGGCTGCGGCGCTCGGGGACGATGGTGCCCGTGGTGTTCCTCACGGCACGGGACGCGGTCGCCGACCGGGTGGCCGGGCTGACCCGGGGCGGGGACGACTACCTGGTCAAGCCGTTCGCGGTGGAGGAGCTGATGGCCCGGCTGCGGACCGTGCTGCGGCGCAGCTCCGGTCCCGGCTTCCAGCGCTCGGTGCTCTCGGTCGCGGACCTCACGATGGACGAGGACACCCGTGAAGTGCGGCGCGGCGACAAGCTGCTCACCCTCACCCCGACCGAGTACGAGGTCCTCAGGTATCTGATGCGCAAGTCGCCGACCGTGCTGACCAAGGCGCAGATCCTCGACCATGTGTGGGAGTACGGCTTCGGCGGCCGTTCCAACGTCGTGGAGCTGGTCGTCAGCCGGCTGCGCCGCAAGCTGGACGACACGGGCGAGCCCCTGATCCACACCGTGCGGGGCTTCGGGTACGTCATCCGGCAGGCGGCCGAATGAGATCCTTTGTCGGCCGCCTGCGTTCGGCGTACCGGAGGATGCGGCTCGGTACCCGCCTCGCGCTGGGGCTCGGGGCGCTGGCCCTGGTGGTGTTCGCGGTGGTGGGCACCGCGCTGACCACGTACATGCGGGACTATCTGTCGGCCCAGCTCAACGAGCAGCTGTCGCTCGCCCAGGTCGCCCAGTCGAAGAGCCTCGCCGAGTCCGGCACGCTCGCGGGCAAGAAGTACTGGAGCTGGTACTACGCGGTGTACGACGTCAAGGACGGCACCCCGCGGCTGCGCACGCCCGAGGACCCCTCCGACCTGCCGGAGGACGTCGACGAGTTCACCGCCGTCGCGAAGTCGCAGACCGTCGCGCACACCGAGGTCCTGGCCACCGAGCACCTGAGGGGCCAGGGCGAGTACCGGCTGCGGGCCTGCGAGGTCGAGCCCGGTGTGATCCTGGTGAGCGCGGCTCCCATGGCCGACATCGACGCCACGGTACGGCGGCTGATCACGGTCCAGGTCGTCGCCTTCGGGCTGGCGCTGCTGGCGCTCGTGGTGGTCGGCCGCAAGCTGCTGCGCCGGGGGATGAAGCCGCTGAGCGACATGGCGCACACCGCGCACGGCATCGCCCTGCACGATCTGACCGAGTCGGCGGCCCGGCTGCCACTGCGTGCCGACAAGCGGGGCGGCGGTCCGGAGGTCGAGGAGCTGCGGACGGCGTTCAACACCATGCTGGAGCACATCGACGACTCGCTCGCGGTCCGCGCGCAGGCCGAGCAGCGGCTGCGCCGGTTCGTCGCGGACGCCTCGCACGAGCTGCGCACCCCTTTGATGTCCGTACGGGGGTACGCGGACCTCTTCCAGTACGCCGCCGCGAACGCCCCCGAGGAGCGCGACAAGCACCTGGCCCGGCTGCGCGCCGAGGCCGCCCGCATGGGGTTCCTCCTGGACGACCTGCTGCTGCTGGCCCGCCTGGACGCGGCGGAGGTGGAGACGCCGCTCAGGCCCGTCGAGACGGACCTGGTGGAGCTGGTGGAGTTCGCGGCCGACGCCTTCCGCGCGAGCCACCCGGACCATCCGCTGACCCTGACGCCGGGTCCCCTGGCCCTGAAGCTGCGGCTCGATCCGCAGCGCGTCCGCCAGGTCCTCGACAACCTCCTCACCAACGCGGCCATGCACACTCCGCCGGGCACCGCGGTCTCCGTCGGGGTGCGTGTCCGGGACGGCCGGGCGCAGGTGCGGATCGCGGACGCGGGTCCCGGCATTCCGGCCGCCGACCAGGAGCGGGTCTTCGACCGCTTCTACCGCGTCGACAAGGCCCGCAGCCGGGACCGGGGCGGCAGCGGTCTCGGCCTCGCGGTGGCGAGCTCCCTGGTCCGGGCGCACGGCGGCACGATCGAGCTGGCCGCCGAGCCCGGCTCGACGGTGTTCACGGTGTCGCTCCCGCTGAGCCTCACGCGGCCGTGAGTCTTACGAAGCCGTGACGTGACGGGCGCGGTCCGGCCGTCCGGGCAGCTCACGGCCCTACGTTGAGGGCATGCGCGTACTGGTCACCGGCGGTGCCGGTTTCATCGGGTCCCAGATCGTCGAGACGCTCGTGGCACACGGTCACGAGCCCGTCCTGTACGACGTCCGGGCCGACCCGGCGTCCGACGTCCGGGACCCCGACGCCGTCCGCCGCGCCCTGACCGGGGTGGACGCGGTGTGTCATCAGGCGGCGATGGTCGGCCTGGGCGTGGACTTCGCCGACGCCCCGGACTATGTCTCCCACAACGACCACGGCACGGCCGTCCTGCTCGCCGCGATGGCCGAAGCGGGAGTACGGCGGCTCGTGCTGGCCGGGTCGATGGTGGTGTACGGCGAGGGCCGCTACACCTGCGCCCGGCACGGGACCGTACGGCCGGGCCCGCGCGCCGTCGCCGACCTCGACGCGGGGCGCTTCGAGCCGCCGTGCCCGGAGTGCGGCGCGGACCTCTCCCCCGGCCTGGTCGGCGAGGACGCCCCGGTCGATCCGCGGAACGTGTACGCGACGACCAAGCTCACCCAGGAACACCTGGCGGCGTCCTGGGCACGGGCCACGGGCGGGTCGGCGGTGGCGCTGCGCTACCACAACGTCTACGGACCGGGCATGCCCCGCGACACCCCGTACGCCGGCGTCGCCTCCTTCTTCCGCTCCGCGCTCGCCCGCGGCGAGGCCCCGCGCGTCTTCGAGGACGGCGGTCAGCGCCGGGACTTCGTGCACGTGCGGGACGTGGCCGCGGCCAACGTGGCGGCGCTGGAGGGCAGTTCGAGGGACGGCGCGCTCACCTCGTACAACACCGGAAGCGGCGAGCCGCACACGGTGGGCGAGATGGCCCGCGCGCTGGCCGGGGCCCACGGCGGGCCCGAGCCCGTGGTCACCGGGGAGTACCGCCTCGGGGACGTACGGCACATCACGGCGGACTCGGCGCGGCTGCGGGCGGAGCTGGGGTGGAAGGCGGAGGTCGGATTCGCCGAGGGGATGCGGGAGTTCGCGGGCGCGGGGATGCGGGGCGCGTAGCCCGCGGTGGACCGGTGGTGCCGCCCGCGAAAGAAAGCGGCCGCGGGCGGCACCGCCTCTTTTTCAAGAGGCCGCTTCTCAAGAGGCCTCTTTCCAAGTTCCGGCTTTTCAAGAGACGGCCGACGGCAGCACCACCTCGAAGCGACAGCCGCCCGGCACATTGCGTACGGTGGCCCGGCCCGCGTGGGCCTCCACGATGCCGCGGACGATCGCGAGGCCGAGTCCCGCGCCTGCGGGCGGTGTCCGGGCGTGCGTGCCGCGCCAGCCGGTGTCGAAGACGCGGGGCAGGTCCTCCTCGGGGATGCCGCCGCAGCCGTCCGTGACGGACAGGACGACACCCTCGGAGCGGTGTTCGGCGGCCACCGCGACCGTTCCGTCGGCGGGTGTGCGGCGGATGGCGTTGACGAGGAGGTTGCCCAGCACGCGGCTCATCTCCTTGCCGTCCACCTCGACCGGCACGGCCGCCACCCGGTCGCCGACCAGCCGTACTCCGTGCTCGCGCGCCAGGGGGTCGGCGCCCGCGAGGGCGTCCGAGACGAGGTCGTACAGGGAGATCCGGCTCGGGCTCAGCGCCAGTGTCCCCGCGTGGATGCGGGAGAGTTCGAAGAGGTCGCCGACCATGCCGTTGAGGCGTTCGACCTCGGTGCGGATCTGCCTCAGGTAGCGGGCGGGGTCGGCGGCGACCCCGTCCTCCAGGGCCTCGGACATCGCGCGCAGGCCGGCCAGCGGGGTGCGCAGGTCGTGGGAGATCCAGGCGACGAGTTCACGCCGGGAGGACTCCAGGGCACGTTCCCGCTCCCGGGACTCGGCGAGCTTGGCGCTGGTGGCCTCCAACTCCCGGCTGAGTTCGGTGAGTTCGGCGGTCGTGGGCCCGCCGGGTGAGGTGAAGTCACCGCCGTCGCCGAAGGAGCGGGCGGCGAGCGCGAGGGCCCGGCTGCGGGCGGCGACCCAGCGGCCCAGCAGCAGGGCGGTGGCCAGGGAGACCACGGCGGCCATCAGGACGACGGTCGTGACGACGCTCAGGTCGTGCCCGGACAGGAACATGGCCTGGGCGACCGCGAGGGTGCCGGCCAGCATCGCGGTGATGCCGACGGCGGCGACCACGGTGAGGTGCAGGGAGAGGGAGCGCTGCCGGATCAGCAGCAGCACGCACGCGCCGAGGAGTCCGGCGGTGGCGGCGCCGAGGAAGGCGTAAAGGGCGATGAGGAGTGTGTCGCTCACGGGTCACACCTCCGCCGGTGAGCCGTCGAAGCGGTAGCCGACGCCCCACACGGTCTGGATCAGGCGGGGCCTGGCCGGGTCGTCCTCGACCTTGCCCCTGAGCCGGCGCACATGGACGGTGACGGTCGACAGGTCGCCGAAGTCCCAGCCCCACACCTCGCGCATCAGGTCCTCGCGGCTGAAGACCCGGCCGGGGTGGCGCAGGAAGAAGGCGAGGAGGTCGAACTCCCGGATCGTGAGGGCGAGTTCGGTGCCGTTCTTGAGGGCGCGGCGGGCCGCCGGGTCCATCGAGAGGCCGGCGGCGCCCAGGTGGCCCGACGGCTGGGAGGGCTGGGAGCGGCGCAGCACGGACTCGACGCGCAGGACCAGTTCGCGGGGGCTGAAGGGCTTGGTGACGTAGTCGTCGGCGCCGACCTCCAGGCCCAGGATCCGGTCGTCCTCGTCGCCGCGCGCGGTGAGCATGATGACCGGGACGGGTCCACGTCCCCGCATCCGGCGGCACACCTCCAGGCCGTCCATGCCGGGCAGCATCAGGTCGAGGACCACGAGGTCCGGGCGGTGGGCGGCGGCGCGGGCGAGTGCGTCGGGGCCGTCGGCGGCCCGGTCCACGAGGTATCCGGCCCGGTCCAGATAGCCGGCGACCACCTCGGCGACGGTGGGGTCGTCGTCGACGACGAGGACCCGGGGCCGGGTCTGTGCGTACTGCTGCTGCTCCATGCCGCAAGCCTCGCACCACGCGTGCGCATGTGCCGCCGACGGACGCCGACGTCCTTGTTTCGTAAGGAGCCGGAGTCGGGTTCGTCCGTTTTGCGCTCGTAGGGTGAACGTCGTGACGACCCCTTCCGCAAACGAACCGGCGACGTCCGTGGACGTCGTGCTGCCCTGTCTCGACGAGGCCCGGGCCCTGCCGTGGGTGCTGGAACGCATCCCGCCCGGCTGGCGCGCGCTCGTCGTCGACAACGGCTCCTCGGACGGCTCGGCCCGCATCGCCCAGGCCCTCGGCGCGACCGTCGTCCGTGAGGAGCGGCGCGGCTTCGGCGCCGCCTGCCATGCGGGGCTGACCGCGGCCACGGCCGACATCGTGTGCTTCTGCGACTGCGACGCCTCGCTCGACCCTTCGGACCTCGTGCCGTTCGTGGCCGAGGTGCTGGCCGGCGAGGCGGACCTCGTGCTCGGCCGGCGCCGTCCGCAGGCCCGTGGTGCCTGGCCGCCGCACGCCCGGGCGGGCAACCTCGCGCTCGCCCGGCTGCTGCGCCGCCGCACCGGTCTGCGCCTGCACGACCTGGGCCCGCTGCGCGCCGCCCGGCGCGAGCCGCTGCTCGCCCTCGGCCTCACGGACCGGCGCAGCGGCTACCCCCTGCAGATGGTGGTGCGGGCGGCCGACGCGGGCTGGCGGATCGCCGAGCACGACGTCCCGTACCGGCCGCGCACCGGCGCCTCCAAGGTGACGGGTACCTGGCGGGGCACGTGGCAGGCGGTGCGGGACATGAGCCAGGTCCTCGCCGAGTCGGAGACGGGGGTGCGGGCGTGACCACGCTGCTCGTCATCGCCAAGGAGCCGCGGCCGGGGCGGGTCAAGACCCGGCTCACCCCGCCGTTCACCCCCGAGGAGGCGGCCGCGCTGGCCGAGGCGTCCCTCGCGGACACCCTCGACGTCGTGGCCCGCACCCCGGCCCGCCGCCGGGTCCTGGTCCTGGAGGGCGCGCCGGGCCCCTGGCTGCCGCCGGGTTTCGATGTCGTACGGCAGTGCGCGGGCGGCCTCGACGAACGGCTCGCCGCCGCCTTCGCGGGCTGCGAAGGACCGGCCCTCCTCATCGGCATGGACACGCCCCAGGTGACCCCGGAACTGCTCACGGTGGACTTCGCCGACTGCGACGCGTACTTCGGGCCGGCCGAGGACGGTGGCTTCTGGGCACTGGGGCTGGCACAACCGGATCCGTTCCTGCTGCGCGGGGTGCCGATGTCGACACCCCACACCGGAGCGGCCCAGCGCGCCCGCCTGACCGGCCTGCGGGTACGGCAGCTGCCGCCGCTGCGGGACGTGGACACGGCGTACGACGCGAAGCTGGTGGCGAGGGCGGCACCGGGCGGACGGTTCGCGGCGGAGCTGGGACGACTCGCGGGGGTGGGGCGGTGAGGGGGCGGGGGGTCGACGTCGCGGCACGGATCGCGGAGGCGGGGCCCCTGCGGGCGGACGGCGAGAGCGGGATCGGCCGGCAGCGAGACGCCGACCGGGCGCCACGTGAACCGAACCTGACCTCCCCGCCCGACACCCGGCCCGGAGCCCGGCCGCCCGCCACCGGCGACCCGCGGCCGCAGGCCACGGACGCCCCCTCCCACGACGACACCTGGTCCGCCGACCCCTATGCCCGGGCCCTCCGCACCGGTCAGGGTCCCCTGTTCCTGCGTCGCTCCGACGGATGGCTGCTCCTGCTCGAACTGGAGCGGTGGTGTGCGGCCGCGGATGCCGCGGACCTGGAGGTGTTGCGGCGCTGCGAGGGCGCCGTGCTGGACGTCGGCTGTGGTCCGGGACGGCTCGTCGCCGCGCTCGGTGCCCGCGGCCGGCGGGTGCTCGGCATCGACGTGAGCGAGGCGGCCGTCGCACGGACAGTGGCGCACGGCGGGCAGGCCCTTCGGCGGTCCGTCTTCGAGTCCTTGCCGGGCGAGGGCCGCTGGGGCACCGCGCTGCTGATCGACGGCAACGTCGGCATCGGCGGCGACCCACCGGCCCTGCTCGACCGGATGTCCCAACTCCTCTCCCCCGACGGCCTGTTGATCGCGGAGACGGTCACCGACCCGGACATCGACGAGCGGGTCCAGGTGCGGGTCACCGATGCCAGGGGAGCCACCGGCAACCCGTTCCCGTGGGCCCGGCTCGGCAGCCCGGCCCTGCTGCGGCACGCGGCCCGCACCGGCTGGGCGCCCGTGGATCAGTGGACGGCGGGCGGCCGTTCCTTCGTGTCCCTGCGCCGCCGTACGACGAAGACCACCGCCGAGCCACCGAACAGCACGGCCGTCACCAGCAGCCAGCGGGCCAGGAAGCCGTCCGGGGACAGGCCGGTCGCGGAGGCGTAACGGTCCGAGACCTGCCCGCTGATCAGCGGGAACCACACGAGCAGGAGCAGGAGGGAGAGGGCGGCGGGGACCCGCACGTACAGCACGTGCCGCCCCGCCGTCTTCACGAGCGCCCGGTCCGCCGCCGCGTACAGCGGCAGCAGCACCACGTCGTGCACCACGGCCGCCCCCACGAACCACAGCGCGACCCCGAACCAGTCCCCCGCGAGCAGCCGCACCCCCGCGTACCCCGCGAGGGCGAACGAGCAGACGAGCAGAAGGAGTTGGAGAGGGTTGCCGAGAGGGATCCGCATCACAGGTCTCCGAACGTCAGCCGGGCCACCCACTTGGTGTTGAGCACACCGGGCGCCGCGGGCACGATGATCCGGGCCGGGTGGCCGTGGTCGGGGGTCAGGTCCTCGCCGTTGACGGACAGGGCCAGCAGGGACCGCGGATCGGCGACCTGGTTGGCCCGCAGGGCGGCCCGCCGGAAGGCACCGTGCCGTTGCAGCGACTCCACGAACACGTCCGGCGGATCGTCCTCGTACCCGACGAGTGCCGCGAGGTCCCGCAGCCGCACGCCGCGCCACCACTGGTCGGAGGTGGACCAGCCCTCCACGCAGGCGATGGGCAACGCCGAGCTGTGGAGCGGCAGTCGGAGGAGGTCGGCGCGGCTGAGGCGGACCGTGCGGCCGTCGCGCCCTTTCAGGACCAGCCGCCAGGCCTCCTCACCCGTCTCCACCGGGTCGATCCCCGCGTACGCCGCCGTCTTGTTGATCTGGAAGCCGCCCGGCCCCGATCCCGGCTCCGCGCCCCCGTGCGGGGCGAGCAGGGCGGTTCTGCGGAGCACGCCGTCGAAGCTCTGCCCGGCCGTGGTGAGGAACAGCAGCAGTGAGCCGCTCCCGACGAACCAGAGGGCGCCGCGCCGGGACACGGTCGGCGGGGCGGGGTCCGGCGACGCCAACTCGGTTTTCTCCTCACGGAGTTGGCGCAGATTCCGCCAGGCGAGCGGCATCTTCAGGACGGCATGGGCGACGAACGCGGTGAAGAACACCCACGCCCCGTAGAAGTGCAGGGGATAGAAAGAGCCAGGGAAGACGTAGTCCAACTGGACGTTGAGGAGCCCGGTCACGAACTCGAAGAGCGCGCCACCGACCAGGAACAGCAGCGAGATCCGTTCCAGGGCGTGCGCGAGCGACCGCGCGGGCGGCAGCGTGAACAGCTTCGGTACGACCGACCACAGCTTGGCCAGCAGGACGGGGATCAGGGTGATGCCGAGGGTGACGTGGACGCCCTGGTTCAGCCGGTACAGCCAGTGCGGGTCGGTCGGCCAGGAGAAGAGGTAGAAGCCGAGGACGCCCTTGTCCGGGGTCTTGTCGTTCACCGCCGCGAGGTCCGGGTTGTAGGCGGCGTACGACAGCAGCCCCGTCACGAACAGCAGCGTGATACCGCCGAGGAGCACGACCCCGAGGACCGAGGTGAGCCAGGGGCCGCGCAGCGGACTGCGCCAGAAGGAGGGTGCGAAGGGAGACCGTGCCATGCCCCGACGGTAGGCCCGCGCACGGTGGAATCGGGTCCGCGAACCATGACGAAACTCTGACGTCCTACCATGTCAGCCGTCCGGGGGAGGCCCTGCGGCCTAGCGTCGTCCGCGTGAACCGGGACCTTGTTCGTGACCTGTACGCGGCCGTGTGCGCCGCGCTCCTCGTGCTGACCGCCGCACTGGTCGGCACGGCGATCCAGCATCGGAACGGCTCGCTGCGTGTCGGCTGGCCGCCCCTGCTGGCGACCTGGGACCCGCACGTCGGCCCCGGCACCCCGGCCGCGGTCGTCGTCGCGGCGGCCGTGGTGGCATACGGCCCCTCGCTTGCGGCCCGCCTCCCCTGGCGCCCGCTGCTGTTCGCCGTCTGGGGCGCGGGGATGGCGTGGACGTGGTCCCTGGCCCTCGTGGACGGCTGGCACCGGGGCGTCGCCGAGCAGCTGACCACCAGGAACGAGTACCTCCGGGCCGTCGGCCGGTTCCACGACATCCCGGCGGCCCTGCGGGACTTCACCCGGCACATCCTGATCGACTCCCCGGACAACTGGGGCGCCCATGTCGCCGGGCATCCCCCGGGCGCCACCCTCACCTTCGTGCTGCTCGACCGGATCGGTCTTGGCGGCGGGGGCTGGGCGGGGACCTGGTGCATCACCGTCGGCACGACCGCGGCGGTCGCGGTCCTGGTCGCCGTACGGACGCTCGCCGACGAGTCGCTCGCCCGCCGCGCCGCGCCCTTCCTGGTCCTGGCCCCGGCCGCGGTCTGGGTGGGCACGTCGGCCGACGGGTACTTCGCGGCGGTCGCCGCGTGGGCGGTGGCGCTGCTCGCGCTTGCGGTACGGGGGGTCCGGCCGGGGCTGAACGGCTTCTGCTCGGGGCTGCTGTTCGGGGTGACCGTCTATCTGTCGTACGGCCTGACGCTGATGGCCGTCGTCGCGGGGGCGGTGGTGTGGCTGGGGTCCTCCCGCCGGCCGCTGCTGTTCGCCCTGGCAGGCTTCGCGGTCGTGCCGGTCGTCTTCACCGCGCTGGGGTTCGAGTGGTGGGAGGGGTATCGGATCCTCGTCACCCGCTACTACCAGGGGGCGGGCGGGGTGCGGCCGTACGGGTACTGGGTGTGGGCGAATCTGGCGTGCACGGTGCTGATCGTGGGGCCGGCGACGGTGGCGGGGGTGCGGCGGGTCGTCGTTCGGCTGCGGCCGGGCGGGGGCCGGCCGCGCAGTTCCCCGCGCCCCTTGGCGGTGTTGGTGCTCGCCGCCCTGCTGGCCCTGCTCGTCGCCGATCTCTCCGGGATGAGCAAGGCGGAGACGGAACGTATCTGGTTGCCGTTCGCCGTGTGGCTGTTGCCCGCGTGTGCGTTTCTGACGGGGGTACGGGGCTGGCTGGCCGGGCAGGCCGTCCTCGCGCTGCTCCTGAACCATCTGCTGCTCACGGGGTGGTGAGCCTTCCCGGCAGCGGAAGTTCGGTCCAGATGATCTTTCCGTCGGGGGTGTAGCGGGTCCCCCAGCGCTCGGTGAGCTGGGCGACGAGGAAGAGGCCGCGGCCGCCCTCGTCCTCGGTGCGGGCGCGGCGCAGCCGGGGCGAGGTGCCGCTGCCGTCGGAGACCTCGCAGATCAGGGCGCGGTCGCGGAGCAGCCGTAGCTGGACCGGGCCCGTGGCGTGGCGGATGGCGTTGGTGACCAGTTCGCTGGCGACGAGTTCGACGGTGAACGACAGCTCGTCCAGGCCCCAGGCGGCGAGCTGTTCGGTGACCGCGGCGCGGGAGCGGGAGACGACCGCCGGGTCGCTCGGCAGCTCCCACTGGGCGACCCGATCGGGGCCGAGGGCGCGGGTGCGGGCGACGAGGAGGGCCACGTCGTCGCTGGGGCGGGCCGGGAGCAGCGCGTCAAGCACGGCCTCGCAGGTCTCCTCCGGTGACCGGTCGGCACGGGCCAGGACCGTACCCAGCCGCTCCAGCCCGGCGTCGATGTCCTGGTGCCGGTCCTCGATCAACCCGTCGGTGTAGAGCACCAGTTGGCTGCCCTCGGCGAGTTCCAGCTCCACCGTCTCGAAGGGCATGCCGCCGAGCCCGAGGGGCTGTCCCGAGGGCAGGTCGACGAACTCGACGGTGCCGTCGGGGCCGACGACCGCCGGCAGGGGGTGTCCGGCCCGGGTGAGGGCGCAGTGCCGGGACACCGGGTCGTAGACGGCGTACAGGCAGGTGGCCCCGACGATGCCGGAGTCCGCCTGACTGCTGTCCACCGCCCAGCCCTCGCCGCGGTCGAGCCGGCCCACCAGGTCGTCGAGATGCGTGAGGAGTTCGTCGGGCGGCAGGTCCAGGGAGCAGAAGTTGTGCACGGCGGTACGCAGCCGGCCCATGGTGGCGGCCGCGTGCAGGCCATGGCCGACGACATCGCCGACGACCAGCGCCACCCGCGCCCCGGACAGCGGGATGACGTCGAACCAGTCGCCGCCGACACCGGCCTGCGCGGGCAGATAGCGGTAGGCGACCTCGACGGCGCTCTGCTCGGGGCGGCCCTTCGGCAGCAGGCTCCGCTGGAGGGCGAGTGCGGTGTTGTGCTCGCGGGTGTAGCGGCGTGCGTTGTCGATGCAGATCGCCGCGCGTCCGGCCAGCTCCTGGGCGAGGGACAGGTCGTCCTCCTCGAACGGGGCGGGGTGCCCCGAGCGGTAGAAGCTGACCACGCCGAGGGTCGTGCCGCGCGCCCGCAGCGGCACGGTGATCAGGGAGTGGATACCGGCGGTGAGCACCCGGGCGAGCCGCGCCGGGTCCTGGGCGAGCCAGCCGCCCGCCTCCGCGAGGACCGGTTCGAGCACCGCCCGCCCGGTCTCCAGACTGCGGGACTGCGGAGTGGAGGGCACGTAACCGACCTGGTCACCGACGCCGTACAGGTCGGGCTCCTCGCGCACGCTGCCCACGGCGACCCGGCGCAGCGGGGTGTCCGCGCCGAGCGGTCCCGGCTCCTCGCCGTGCAGCACCGGGTCCGGCAGATCCACGGCCGCGAAGTCGGCGAACCGCGGTACGGCCACCTCCGCGAGCTCCTCCGCGGTCCGTGCGACGTCCAGCGTGGTGCCGATCCTGACCCCGGCCTCGTGCAGCAACTCCAGGCGCCTGCGCGCGAGTACCGCGAGCCGGCCCACGCCGGGGTCGCCGAGGAGGAGCAGGCGGTCGTCCATCACGGGCTCGGGGGCGGAGGGCTGCGGGGAGGGGAGGACAAGCGTGGGGAGGGGCGGTGACGTGGGCGAACCGGGCAGACCGGTGGCCGCCGCCCGTGTCTTCGGCGGCGCGGCGATCCTGGAGATCGGCACCACGACGGCGGCCTCCGTGGCGGTTGCGGACACCGGCACCACGACGGCGGCTTCCGTGGCGGTTGCGGGCACCGGCACCACCCCGGCCACGGTGGCCGGACCGTCGACCGTCCCCGGCCCCGCGAGCCCGACCGGCCCCACACCCGTCCCGCCGAGAATCCGCGCCTCGACCACGACCCCCGTCTCCCCCGCCGCTCCCCGCACCTGGCGGCGCAGCAACAGGGCGCTGCGGCCGCCCGACAGCATCACCTCGTCGAGGGTCCGGTGCGGCGCGGCGATGAGCTCCTCGGCCTTCTCCCGCAGTACGGCCAGATCGATCCGACCGAGGCGAGCGCCCGCTCCCTCGCCGTACCGCTCCGGCCGCGTGCTCGCGGGCTGCGGCGGCCACCCGTCGGCGGCCCGCCCGGCGCGCCGGTATGCGGCGAGCAGCGCCCGCTCCCGCTGCGTGGCCTGTTCCAGCAGCCGCGCCTCGATGTCACGGGCGGCCTCGCGGACCAGCCGCAGCATGACGGGGTCGCCGTCGTCCCGCAGACAGGTGAGATCCAGTACGGCCTCGATGTGCCCGCTGAGCGGGTTGCGCACCGGCGTGCCCGCACAGGCGAAGGGCTGCAGGCAGTCCGCGAAGTGCTCACGCCCGACGACGTAGACCGGTCCGCGCTCGGCCAGCGCGGTGCCGACACCGTTGGTGCCGACGACCTGCTCGGAGGCGTCGAAGCCCGGGGCGAACCGTACGTCGTCCAGTCGCCCCCGCAACAGCCGGTCGCCGCCCAGCCGCTGGACCATCCGGCCGTGGCTGTCGCAGAGCGCGATGGTCATGCCTACCTCGGACAGCGAGCCGGTGAGCCGTTGCAGCACCGGCTCGGCGGCCCGCAGGAAGGTGTCGTCCAGGGCCAGATCGGGTGCGTACGGCACCAGCAGCCGGTCCGGCTCGAGACCGACGGACCTGCACCGCTTCCAGGAGTCGAGCACCGCGCCCCGGACGTCCGCGTCCACGCGGGCACCGGTCAGGAATCGTTCGTGGGCATCGACCAGCCCGCCGATGTCGTCCCAGGTGACGGACAACGGAATCACTTCCCTCACCCGGAGGCGGCCCGGTCGCTCGCCGCCACTCGGCTCGCCCCCCGGCGCCCTCCAAGCCCTTACACCGTAGACCCCTTGTGACGCGCATCACAACACCTGTCGGGCGCGGACACATGCCCCTCGACACCGGGTCAGCAGGTGGCCACGCCGTCCAGCCAGGCCGGGCCCTTGATGTAGATGTTGGTCATCCAGGAGCCGTCGGTCAGCTTCGACCAGGCGTCGTTGGTGTAGCCCTCGGCCGTCACCTCCTGGGCGTGCTTCTGGCAGACCACGTTGACCGTGGTCGGCTGCGCGAAGTAGTCGACGACGCCGGCGTTGACGTTCGGCTCGCTGTGGGTGCGCACGCCCGTGCCCCAGGTCTGGAAGGCCTTGCTGCCACCGGACGGCGGCGGGGTGCTGCTGCCGCCGCAGTCCGGGATGCCGGGCAGCCACGCCGGGCCCTTGATGTAGATGTTGGTCACCCACGAGCCGTCGGCGAGCTTGGCCCAGGCGTCGTTGGTGTAGCCCTCGGCGGTCACGGTCTCCGCGTGCTGCTGGCACTGGACCGACACCTGGGTCGGTCCGGCGAAGGTGTCGACGACGGCGGAGCCCACGCTCGGCGACCGGTGCGTGCGCACGCCGGTGCCCCAGGTCTCGAAGACCGTGCCGCCGTTCGCGGGCGGCGGGACCGGGGTGCCGGAGCCGTTGATCCGGATCGCGCCCGCGTAGTCGCCGCCGGTGCGCACGGACGTGACCCTGATGTGGGTGCCCGACTCGTACGCCTCGACCATCTGGCCGCCGCCCAGGTACATGGCGACGTGGTGGATGTGCCCGTTGCCCCAGAACATCAGGTCGCCCGGCAGCAGCGGGGCGGTGCCCTGCCCGGCGGAGAACCGGGCGGAGGCCTGCGAGCTGTGGAACTGGTCGTCGGCCGTGCCGTTGAGCAGGTCCTTGCCGGTCGCCCGGTAGTACGCGTACCGCATCAGACCCGAGCAGTCGAAGCCCTTGCGCTCGCCGTCGTGGAGGCTGTCCGGGTCGGAACCGTCGTAGAAGCCGTAGCTGGCGCCGGGGGTGGCCGCGTGGCCGCCGCCCCAGCTGTACCAGACGCCGATCTGCGAACAGGCCGCGTCGACGGCGGCCTGCGCGGTGACCGAGGCGCCGGGCGCGAGGACACCGCAGGTGGCGTCCTGGGCGGCGTGCGCCGGGGCGGAGAAGAACGCGGTGAGTGCCAGCGCCGAGGCGCCCAGGAGCGCGCCGCTGGTCCGACGGCGCGTACTGATGGTCTTCAAGGGACTCTTCCTTAAGTCGCGGCTTCGAGGTGACGAGGTGAACGAGGTGGTGGAGAGGCGGGTGGCACACCCCACCCCCGTGGAGGTGTGCCACCCGGGCTAGTTGTGGAGGGCGGCACGCATCTTGGCGAGGCCGCGCAGGCGGTTGCGCTGGACCGTGCCGCGGTGGGCGCCGAGGCGCTCCCCGGCCGTGTCGTGGGTGAGTCCCTCCAGGTCCACGAGGATCACCGCGGCGGCCTCCTTCTCGGAGAGCATGCCGAGCAGCGCGAGCGCCGTTACGGAGGCCTCGTAGGAGGCGAGTCCGCCGTCCCAGCCGGCTTCCGGCAGTTGATCGGTGGTGCGCTCGCGGCGGGAGGGGTGCTGCCAGGAGTCGCGCAGCAGGTTGAGGGCGACGGCGCAGGTGTAGGCGTACGGATGCTGCTGCCGCGTCAGGCTCTGGGAGCGGGCCCGCCGGGAGAGCCGCAGATAGGTCTCCTGGAGCAGGTCGTCGGCGTCGTGCGGATTGCCCGTCAGTGCCAGCAGCCGTCTTCGCAGACGGGGCATGTCGGCCGTGAAGGAGGCGTCGAAGTCTCCCGGGGTCATCCGGTTGTCCGGGCTCGTCCGGTTGTCCGGGCCCGTCCGGTTGTCCGGGCCCGTCCGGCCGTCGGCCTCGCGCGGCGGTGGCGGACAGGTGGCGTGGCTGTGCATTTCTTTCCCCCTTGCGGTGATCCTCGCGGTGAACCCGTGCGGTGATCCCTTGCGGTGATCCCCTCGTGGTGTGCTTCGTGCGCTGTCCCGCTCCGGTGGTCAGGCCGGAGGGCGGGGCGGGGCGGCGGGGCCGTAGCGGGCGGCCGGCACGCGGCGCAGCAGGGCCCAGTACCGGTCGCCGTACGACCAGTGCCACCACTCGGTCGGGTAGTTGACGAACCCGGTCGTGGTGAGCACCCGGCGCAGCAGGGCCCGGTACTCGCGGGCCTCGGCGTCGATGCCGGGCGCGTCGGTGCGACAGGCGCCCGCGCTCTCCTCCGGGGTGGCGTTGACCTCCGTGCCGAGCGGCAGTTCCCGGCCCGTGTGGTCGCACAGGGTCAGGTCGACCGCGCCGCCGCTGACGTGCGGGGCGACCTCCGGCGGCGAGATGTACGCGCTCGCCAGTTCACGGATCCGCTCGGGAGCCGCGTCCGGGTGAGCCCGCCGCATGGTGGCCGCGTACTGCTCGAAGTACCGGCGCTGGAGGTCCGGCGGCCGGTACCCCTCCACCACCAGGAACCGGATCCCCGCCGGCAGCAGCCGCTGCGCCCGCACGAGCCGCCGCAGCGCGCCGACCCGCAGATGGGCGTAGCTGCCCTCGTCGTCGGCCTGCCGGGCATCGAGCCGCAACTGGCCGTCCTCCCGCAGATCGACGAGCGGTTCCCCGCACTCGTCGTGCGTCACCGCGGCAACCCTGGGATCCGCGAGCGTGATGATGTCTGTCACGAGAAGAGCGTCGCGGGGTCCTCTGCAAATGCTCTGCAGATCGCCTGCAAGCGGTGGACCAAGGTCCTGCAGCGGCATCGCCGCACCCACTTCGATCGCGGGGCGCCCCCTTCGCCCCTACGCCCGCTCCCGCGCCTCCCGAGCCCCCAACTCCCGGAAAACCCCCATCGCTTCGGCACGGGCCCCCGAAGCAGCCCCCGCCTCCCCGTCGGCCTCCCACACCTCGGCCAGGTCCCAGAGGGTCCGCGCCCGCCACAGCGGCAGCCGCAACGTCTCCCAGAGCGACAGCGCCCGCTCCAGCGGCCCCCGCGCACTCCCGGCGTCACCGGAGGCCAGACACCACTCCCCCAGCGTCCGCAGCACCAGCGCCTCGCCGAACCGGTCCTGCCGCTCCCGCGCCAGCTCCAGACACCGCCCGAGCCGCTCGCGCGACGCGTCCAGAAGGCCCAGCCGCAGCTCCACCTTCGCCAGCGACTGCTCCGTGTACATCACGCCGAACGTGTCGTGGAGGCCGACGAAGACCCGCAGCACGCCCCGCAGCAACCGTTCGGCGTCCTCGTACTCCCCCTCGGCCCGGTGGCAGAGGGCCAGCGCGCGCAGGATCAGCGCCTCCCCGTGCCGGTCGTGCTCCGCGCGGTGCAGCTCCAGGGCCTGCGCGAAGGCCTCACGGGCCGCGGGGCCGTCGCCCTGTTCCCGGTACACGTAACCGAGGCCGTACAGCACCCGGGCCCGGGCACCGCGGTCGTCGAGCCGCCCGTACCGCTCCAGCGCCGCGCCGAGCAGCTCCAACGCCTCGGAGTACCGGGCCTGTTCACGCCGGGACGTGGCCATGCCGAGCAGGGCCTGGGCCGTCCCCTGCGGCCCGCCGTCCTGTGTCTCGAACAGCCGCAGGGCGTCGCGGTAGTAGGCGTACGACTCCTCGAACTCGTCCTGTTCGTAGCGCAGTTGACCGAGCCCGGTGAGGAGCCACGCCTCACCCTCGCCGTCGCCGCTGCGCCGCACCGCCGCCATCGCCGTGGTGTGCGAGCGGGACCAGGCGTCGAACTGGTTGTACAGCGCGACCGAGCTCGCGATCAGCGCACCGGCGAGGTCCCGGGCGGCGCGGTCCATCCCGTGGTCGGCGCAGTACTCCACCGCGGCCAGCAGACCGGCCTGTTCGGCGGCGAACCAGGCCGCGGGGCGGCTGAGCAGATCCTCCTCGGCCTGCGGATCGAGCGGGTCGACGGGCCGTACGGCGGCCGGTTCGGGGAAGTAGCGTGCCGTACCGCCGGGGCCCCGCGCGGCGGCCTTCTCGGCCAGCCCGAGCCAGCACTCCACCAGGCGCCGTACGGCCGCCGCCCGTTCCTCGGCGCTCTCCTCCGACAGACAGCGCTCGCGGGCGTGCTCCCGGGCCAGGTCGTGGATGCGGTAACGGCTGCGGCCGGTGCCGTCCACCCCGATCACGTCGATGAAGTGGCAGTCCACCAGCCGCTCGACGGCCTCCTCGGCCTCCTCCGTGCCGATGTCCAGCAGGGGCGCGGCGATCCAGGCCGCGAAGTCGGGCAGGTCGAGCAGGGCCAGCCGGCGCAGGGCGCGCCGCTCCTGCGGATCGAGGTCGGCGTAGCCCAGTTCGAGGCTGGTGCGCAACTCCAGGTCCCCGGCGCGCAGTTCGTTGAGCCGCAGGCGCTCGTCCCGCAGGCGGGTGGCGAGCCGGCCGGGCACCCAGTGCGGCCGGGCCGCGAGCCGCGCTCCGGCGATACGCACGGCGAGCGGCAGCCGCCCGCACAGGGCGACGATCTCGGCGGTCTGTTCCGGCTCGGAGCGGACCCGGTCCGCTCCGGCGACCCGTCCGAGGAGTTCGAGTGCCTCCTCCTCGTCCGGGACGGTCAGATCGAGATGGGCCGCACCCTCCAGCGCCACCAGTCGGCGCCGGCTCGTGACGAGCACCGCGGAGCCGGGGCCGGGCGGCAACAGCGGCCGTACGTGCGCCTCGCCGGCGGCGTTGTCGAGGATCAGCAGAATGCGGCGGTGGCCGGTGTACGTGCGGTACAGCCCCGTCAGTTCCTCGACGGAGCTCGGCAGCGTCGCCGGTTCGGCGCCCATGGCCCGCAGCAGCCGGGCGAGCGCGTCGGCCGGTTGCAGCGGGGCGGTGTCGGCGGCCCGCAGGTCCACGAACAGGCGGCCGTCCGGGAAGAGTTCCGCGGTGCGATGGCCGACGTGGACGGCGAGGGCGGTCTTGCCCGTTCCGGAGCGTCCGGAGATCACCCCGATCGGCGGGGCGGTGCGGCCGGGGTCGTCGACCCGGCCCAGCAGCGAGACGGCCCAGTCGATCTGGTCGGACCGGCCGACGAAGTCGGCTATGTCCGGGGGGAGATGGGACGGCGCGGGCCGCGCGTGCGTGCCCGGGCCGGTGCCGCGGGCGGCGGCCGCTGCCGGGTCCGCGGCCCACCGCCGGTCCTGCGAGAGCCCGTCCGCGTCCTGGGCCGCCGGCAGGGAGCCGGTGCCGTGCGATGTGGCGGCGTGGGGGCCGGTGCCGTGCACCGGAGAGGCTTGGGGGCGGGTGCCGTGCGGTGCGGCGGGCTGGGACCCGGGGCCGGTGCCGTGTGGCACAGCGGAGTGACGCCCGGGGCCGGTGCCGTGCGGCACAGCAGAGTGAGGCCCGGGGCCGGTGCCGTGCGGCACAGCGGAGTGAGGCCCGGGGCCGTGCGCCGGGGACGCTTGAGGGCCGGGGCCGTGTGGCACAGCGGCGTTGGGCCCGGGGCGAGTGCCGTGCGGCGCAGAGGCGTGGGACCCGGAGTCGGTGGCGAGCAGCGACGAGCCATGGGGCCCGGGGCCGGGACCGAGCAGCGAGGGGTCGCTGGTCAGTACGGCCTTGTGCAGCGCCCGCAGTTCCGGCCCGGCGTCGATGCCCAGCTCCTCGCGCAGGACCTCGCGGCCCTCCTGGTAGGTGCGCAGGGCGTCGGAGACCCGTCCGGTGCGGAACAGTGCGGTCATCAGCTGGCCGCGCGGCCGTTCCCGGAGGGGGTGGGCGGCGACGTGCGCGAGCAGGGGCGCGATCGTGCGGTCCGCGCGGCCGAGCTCCAGTTGGAGGCCGAAGGACTCCTCCTGGGCGACCAGTCGCAGTTCGCCCAGCCGGGCCGCCTCGATCCGGGCGAACGACTGGCCCAGTCCTTCCATGGCCTCCTGCCCCCGCCACAGCCCCAAGGCCTCGGACAGCAGCTCGGCGGCCTCGTCCGGACGGCCCCGGGCGGCCTCGGCCCGGCCCGACGTGAGCAGTTCCTCGAAGCGGCGGGCGTCGACCTGGGAGAGGTCGAGGTCGGCGACGTATCCCGGCGGCCGGGTGCGGATCACCGCCGCCTCACCGACGCGGGCGAGCGCGCGGCGTACCGCGGAGACATGGGTGGCGACGAGAGCGTTGGCGGTGGCGGGCGCCTGCTCGTCCCAGACACAGTCCACGAGCCGTTCCGTGGAGAGCACCTCGCCCAGATGGACGACGAGTGCGGACAGCACCGCCAGGGGTCTGACCCCGCCGAGCGGGGCCCGTCGGTTCCCGTCCCACACCTCCACCGGACCGAGAAGACGTACCTGGAGCATCGTTCCCCGATCGCCGTACCGCCCGCCCCACGGATGCGTGTTCGACGATATCGACGGGCGGTGCCGGTGGACGACGAGATCGCGGCGGACCTGGCCGGATCCGGCCGGCCGGCCGCAGGGCGACGGCCCCGGAACAGCGGGTTGCGCCCGGCGCACAGAAGCGGGGCGCCCGGCTTCCCCCCGGGCGGCGGTTGGCTGGTTTTCGGCGGTGTCCAGAGATCCCCCTCACCTGAGGGACGGCTGATCGGGGGCGCTCGTATGAGGGCTCTCCGATATTTCTCGCGCCGGAAATTCCTGTGCGTCAGGTGTCATACGGGCGGGGTGCGAGAGGCGTCAACGGCCTGAAAGCACAAGCCGTTTCCACCGCGCCCTGGGAGTCGCCCGATGCCACGCCGGACCTTGCTCCTTCTGACCGCCGCTCTGCTGGCGGCGACGATCACGGGGTGCGCGGACGGTACGACGTCGTCGCAGGCCGCCGCCCACGGGTCCGCCTCCGGTACCGGCCGTCACGTCTCGGACGACCCGGAGCAGACCCTGTACCTCGCCGAACAGCTCCTGATCAAGAAGTGCATGGAGAAGCGCGGATACGAGTACTGGGTCGAGGAGCGGCCGGCGGCCGACGGGGCGAACCGGTTCCCCTATGTCGTCGACGACCCGGCCTGGGCCGCCCGGCACGGATACGGCACCGACCTGTACCGCGAGCGACAGCGGGAGGCCCTGCGCGATCCGAACCAGCGGTACTACCGGTCCATGCCCGCCGACCGGGCCCCCGAGCTGGTGAGTGCCCTCAACGGACCACAGGCACAAGGGCTTTCCGCCCGCCTTCCGAACGGTATCCAGGTCACGCACAGCGACCAGGGCTGCGTCGCCGAGGCGGAGCGGACGCTGTACAAGGACCTGCCGGCCTGGTTCCGGGCCACCAGGATCACCGACAGCCTCGGCGGCATGCGCGTGACCATGGTGCTCACCGACAAGCGCTACCGGGCGGCCGTCAAGCCCTGGGCGCGCTGCATGAAGGCGAAGGGGCACGCGTATCCGACCCCCGCCGAGGCCCGCGCCGCGGCCACCCGGCCCGACAGGGAGTGGCCGCACGCGAAGGAAGTGCGACTGGCATCGGCCGAGGCGGCCTGTGCCGCCTCCGGATCCGATTCCGACTCCGATTCCGACTCCGGCTCAGCCTCCGGCGGCCTGTCGGCCGTGGCGAAGTCCCTCGACACCGCGTACCGGGCCGAGTTGCGGCGCCGGTACCCCGGGCCGACGGCCGATCTCGACCGCCTCAGGCGTGCGGCGTTGCCCCGCGCCCGGTCGATCGTCGCACGCGGCGACTGAGCCACGGCCGGCCCTCCACAGACCACCACGGCACCGTCCGTGGTCGCACCGCACCGCACCACCATCACCACACCACCATCACCCACTCATCAAGAACGAAGGACCCCCCATGTCCATCAAGCGTGTCCTCACCCTCGCCGCCTCGGCCGCGGCCGTCGCCGTCCTCGTCTCCCCGGTCACCAGCGCCAGCGCCCTGGAGTCGGGCTCGCAGGGAACGAAGTCGGTGCAGCTGGCCTCCGCCGACGGCTACCTGCACGTGTACACCCAGCCGTACGGCGGTGGCCGCGAGTGCAAGTGGCAGGGCAACTCCAACGACTGGGGTTCCTGCCGCAACCTGACCTCCGACATCTGGAACAACGGCTACGCGGGCGGCCTCGACGCCGTGGACCTCTACACGGCCCCCAACGCCGGCGGCGCGCACGCCTGCATCAGCCAGGGCGACCGCTGGTGGGACACCACCGGCGGCACGTACCGCTTCACCTACGGCGAGGGCCTGGAGCAGTTCGGGAAGAGCGTCAACAACAACATCTCCTCGCACCGCTGGGTCGACTACTGCAGCCAGAGCGGCTGACCTGCCCACAGGTCCGCCCCGGTACCCGCCACGGGTGCCGGGGCGGACCCGTTTTCCGCACCGCCGCCCCACCCCGTTTCGCCCACCCGCCCGCGCGCCTTCGACTGCCGGACATTTGAACGTCACACCGAGCGGGAACGTTTCCCTCGTCCCCTCTGCATCGCCTTGCCTCCGTCATGCCCCGTGTCCCGCACGGGGCATGACGCGAAAGGACGACGTGCCCCGTGTCCCTGCTTCCGCTCGAAGGTCCCCCGGGGCCGCTCCCCGCCCCCGCCCCTGCCCCGCTCCCGATCAGTGTTCCGGCTCCCGCTCCCGCCGGTTCCCGCCGTCCCCTGACCCGTCTCACCCGCCGCCTGCTCACCCTGCTCCCCGTCCTGCTCATCGGCACCTGGGCGGCGCTGGACTGGCGTGCCCTGTACGACGGCACCGCGCGGCTGGCCACCGCCGACCCCTGGTGGCTGCTCATCGGGCTCTTCTACACCTGCCTGGGCTGGGTGTCCGCCTCCGTCGTCCGGCAGGGCGCCCTGCCCGAGCGGCTGCCGTCGGGGCTGCTGGTCGCCTCGCAGTTCGCGGCCGGCGCGGCCAACCATGTGCTGCCGGCGAGCCTCGGTGCGCACGCCGTCACCCTGCGCTTCCTGCAGGGCCAGGGCATCCCGCTGGGCCGCGCCACCGCCTCGCTCGCCCTGTACGCGCTGGTCAGGCCGATCGCCAAGACGCTCGTCCTGATCGGCTTCCTGGTCGCCCTGCCCGGTCTGCTGCGGCTCGGTGAGCTCGTCCCGGACCGGCGCATGCTGTTCCTGCCCCTGGTGGCCGCGGGCCTCGGGCTCACCGGCACGCTCCTGGTGCTGACCCTCGTCCGCCCGCTGCGCCGCCCTGCGGTCACGTTCGTGCGCACCGCCCTGACCGACGCCCGCCGGCTGCACACCATGCCCAGCCGGATCCTCGCCCTGTGGGGCGGCGCGGCCGCCGCGCCCCTGCTGCAGGCGAGCGTGATCCACGCGGTCGGCGCCTCGCTCGGAGTGACACTGTCCTGGGCGCAGGTCGCGTTCGCGTACCTCGCCGCGAGCAGCGCGGTCGGGTCCGTGCCCGCGCCCGGCGGCATCGGTCCGGTGGACGCGGCCATGGTCTTCACCCTCGCCGTCTACGGCGTCCCCGTGAGCCTCGGCACGGCGACCCTCATCGGCTACCGCGTCCTGACGGTGTGGCTGCCCCTGCTGCCGGGTGTGCTGTGCATGTCGGCCCTCGTGCACCGCAAGGCGCTCTGAACCACCCACGCACCATTGAATGATGCATTCAACACTCCTAGCATTCTCAGGTGGATTCATTCATCAATCTCAGATGTATGGCCGCCGCCCTGCTGCTGGCCCTTGGCCTCGCGGCGCCGGCGGCCCCCGCCTCGGCCGACCCCAGGCAGACGGTGCCGGAGGTATGGCCGAACCCTCAGAAGATCACCGTCGGACACGGCCGACTCCCCGTTCCCGACCGGGTCGTCGAGGTCGTCGGCCCCGGTACCGATCCCTCGGCCCGAAGGGTCGTCGAGGCGGCTCTCAAGGCCGCCGGAGCCGACCGCGTCACGAAGGTCGACGCCGGCGACCGGCCGCCCCCGTCCGGACTGACCGTCTACCTCGGCGGCCCCGGAGAGAACAGCGCCACCGCCCGGACGCTGAAGAAACTCGACGCCGCCTCCCCGTCCGGTCTCCCCTCCGGCGGTTACGTCCTGGCCTCCGGCCGCAGCCACGGCCAGGCCCTCCTCGCCCTCTCCGGTGTCGACACCACCGGCACCTTCTACGCCGCCCAGACCCTGCGCCAACTCCTGGACAACAAGCGCCAGTTGCCCGCTGTCAAGGTCCGCGACTGGCCCACCGCCGCCCTCCGCGGAGTCATCGAGGGCTTCTACGGCACACCCTGGACACACGCCGAGCGACTCGCCCAACTCGACTTCTACGGCCGGACGAAGCAGAACGTCTACGTCTACTCCCCCAAGGACGACGACTATCTGCGCGCCCGCTGGCGGGACGAGTACCCGGCCGCGGCGCTGGACCTGCTGAAGGAACTGGTCGACCGGGCCGACGCCGACCACGTCCGCTTCACCTACGCCCTCTCCCCCGGCCTGTCGGTCTGTTACTCGTCGGACGCCGACATCAAGGCGCTCACCGCCAAGTTCGACTCGCTGTACGCCATCGGCGTCCGCTCCTTCGCGATACCGCTGGACGACATCAGCTACACCAAGTGGAACTGTCCCGAGGACGAGCAGGAGTTCGGCACGGGCGGAGGTGCGGCGGGTGCCGCGCAGGCGCATCTGCTGAACACCGCGTGGCAGCGGTTCTCCGCCGACCACACCGGACTTCAGCCCCTGGAAATGGTCCCCACCGAGTACTCCGACCTCGCCGACTCCCCGTACAAGAAGGCCCTCAGGGAGCAGCTCGATCCGTCCGTGGTCGTCGAGTGGACCGGCGTCGGTGTCATCGCGCCCACCATCAGCACCGAGCAGCTGAAGCAGGCCCGCGAGGTCTACGGCCACCCGATCCTGGTCTGGGACAACTACCCGGTCAACGACTACGTCACCGGCCGTCTCCTCCTCGGCCCCTACACGGGCCGGGAACCGGGCGTGGCGAGCGTCGCCACCGGCGTGACCGCCAACCCGATGGTCCAGGGCGAGGCGAGCCGGATCTCCCTGTTCACCTCGGCCGCCTATCTGTGGAACCCGACCGCCTACGACCCGCGCAAGGCGTTCGCCGCCTCGGTCCAGGACCTGGCGGGACCGCAGGCCGCCAAGTGGCTGCGGATCTTCGCCGAGAACAACTACTCCTCCCAGCTCGACCCGACCGAGTCTCCGACCCTCACCCGGCTGATCGCCGCCTTCCGCAGGGCCTACGAGCAGGACAGCGGACTCGGCCGAGCGGCAACCCGGCTGAAGGCCTACTTCTCCGACATGGCCGCCACCCCCGCCCAGTTGCGCGCCCGGCTCGACAACCCCGGGTTCCTCGACGAGACCTCCGCCTGGCTCGACAAGCTCGGCCGCTACGGCGGCGCGGGCGGGACGGCCGTGGATCTGCTGCTGGCCCACAAGCGCGGTGACGCGGAGGCGGTCTCCGCCTACTGGAAGCAACTCCAGCAAGAGCGCAAGGAGTTGGATGCCATTCCGCAGCAGGTCTCGCCGGGTGTGATGGACCAGTTCCTCTACACCACGATGCTGGACAACGCCCCCGATCCCGGCGTGGACGCCGCCTTCTCGCCCAGCTCCCTGTCGGTCCGGCCCGGAGCCTCCGCCACCGTCACCCTCGACTTCTCCGACGCGCAGGCCAGGACCGTGAGCTGGAAGCTCGACGTGCCCGACGGCGTCACCGCCTCGCCCTCCGAGGGCACGGCCACGACCCCGGACGCCAAGGTCACCGTCACTCTCACCGGGAAGACGGAGGGCGTCCACTCCGTCGTCGTGTCGGGCACCGGCATCCTGGACCGGGCGCTCCCGGTACGGGTCACCGACGGCACCGGCACTCCCCGTGCCCTGACGGCGAACTTCAGTGGCGCGTCGGTGAGTTCGATCAACCTCGCCTCCGGCACGACAACGAACATCGCCGTCGGCGACAACCCCGGCGAGGTCGTCGTGAGCGCGGACGGGCGTACCGCGTACGCCGCCAACCAGGGCTCCGACACGGTCAGCGTGATCGACGTGTCGAGCGGCGCGGTCACCGCCACGGTCGCCGTCGGCAAGGTCCCCGCCGGACTCGCGCTCACCCCGGACGACGGCACACTCTGGGTCGCCAACTACACGGACGGCACGGTGCAGTCGATCGACACGGGCACACTGAGGACCGGCACGCCGGTCCCGGTCGGCGACGGCCCCGAGAACATGGCGATCACGCCCGACGGCAGAACCCTGTACGTGGCCGACATCCACGACAACACGGTCAGCCCCGTCGACCTCACCACCGGCAAAGCGGGCGCGGCGATCCCGGTCGGCCCCAGCCCCTTCAACGTGGTGGCGGCCCCCGACGGCAGGACGGTCTACGTCTCCAACTCCGGCGGCTCGACGGTCACCCCGATCGACACGGCGACGAACGAGACCGAACCGACCTTCCTGGTCTCCGGCCAGGCGTACGGCCTGGGCCTGTCACCGGACGGCCGGACCCTGTGGGTCAGTCCCAGCAACGGGGACACGATCACCCCGATCGACACGGTGACCGGCGCCCCGGGCAAGCAGGTGACCGTCGGAAAGTCGGCGTTCGACGTGGCCCTGAACTGGAACGGCAGCACGGCGTACGTGACGACGGCCGACGAAAACGCCTTGGTCCCGATCGACGTCACCTCGGGGACAGCAGGGTCCCCCTTCGGCACCGGCGCCTATCCACTGGCGGTGGCATTGACTCCCTGAAGGGGCGCGGGGCTGAGTCGAATCTGCGGCTACCGCCGCGCGGGCGCGACCAGCCCCCACCGGCCCGCAGCTTCCCCGCAAACCGCCGCCCAAGCACTAACTCGCCGTACGCCGAACCCGCCCCGCATACCGCTTCTCAAGCTCCAGGTTGCCCTCGAACCCACCGGGCACGTTGGCCGAGACATACACCGGCGGCCGCTCACCGGAGGCAAGCAGCAACCCAGAAGCCTCCGCAACAGCCATCTGCACCAGCATCACACCGGTCAGCGTGGACAGCGCCCCCACCGCCCCGCCCCCCGGCAACGCCAGCAACGCGTCCCCGACCGGCGCCGCGTTGTCCAGCACCACATCCGCCAGGTCCACGAGCTTCTTCCCGCTCGCGTGCCCGGCCGGCACGGCCGCCGTGTGGGTGAGGGAGGTGATCGCGAGGATCTTGTGCCCCTGCTGCCTGGCATGCAGGGCCATCTCCACGATGACGCTGTTGACGCCGGAGTTGGAGATGATGACGAACAGGTCCCGGGGGTGCGGCGCGGCCAGGTCGTAGAGGCGGACGGCCACCCCCGGCTGCCGCTCAAGGAGCGGATCGTCGAGGACGCTCGGGTCGTCACCGCCGTAGAGGACGAGGTCGGAGATCTGCAGCCGGTTCGTGGGCACGAGCCCGCCCGCGCGGCCCGCGATCTCCAGGACCATCGCCTGGGAGTGACCGGTGCCGAAGGCGTGGATCACACCGTCGGCGCGGATGCAGTCGGCGATCAGCTCGGCGGCTCGGCGCACGTCCTCGCGGGCGGACTCGCTGACGTGACGGAGGACGTCCAGACTCTGTTCGGCGAAGCCCTGGGCGCTGACTGACTCGACGGACACGCGACACTCCCCACTGATGGATTGAACCACCATACAATCACCCATCGGTGAATCAATAAACCGCAACGCGGTCCTGGTATTCAATCAATGGTCCCAAGGGTGGCTGATACCTTCTTTCCATGCCTCCGACCGACGTCACCACCCTGATCCGCACCGAGCTGCCCCGGCTGGCCGGTTCGCTGCGGAAGGTCGGCGAGCTGATCCTGGAGGATCCGGCCGCCGTCACCCACTGCTCGGCCGCCGAACTGGGCCGCCGCACCGGGACCTCGCAGGCCACGGTGACCCGGTTCTGCCGCGCCATCGGACTCGACTCCTACCAGCATCTGCTGATCGAACTGGCCCAGGAGCGCGGCCGCGGCGAGGTCTCCGACTGGGGTTCGGCCGAGATCGGTCCCGACATCTCCCCGGACGACAGCCTGGAGCGGGTCGTCCAGGTGGTCGGCAGCTCGGATCTGCGCGCGATCCAGCAGACCATCGAGCGTATCGACCTCGACGCCCTGGAGCGCGCCGCCCAGGCCCTGGCCAAGGCCCGCCGCATCGACGTGTACGGCGTCGGCGGCAGCGGCGCGGTCGCCCAGGAGACCGAGACCCGGCTGTTCCGCATCGGCTGCCAGGTCCGCGGCTGGACCGAGGTGCACGGCGCGGCCACCTCCGCGGCCCTGCTCACCCCCGCCGACGTGGCCATCGGCATCTCCCACTCCGGTGCCACGCGCGAGACCCTCGAGCCCTTCGAGATGGCCAAGGAGCGGGGCGCGACCACCATCGCCATCACCACCGACCCGCGCTCCCCGCTGGCCAAGGCCGCCGACATCCGGCTCATCTCCGCGACCTCGGAGACCAGTTTCCGCACCGGCAGCATCGGCGGCCGGCACTCCGTCCTGATGATCATCGACTGCCTCTACGTCCGCGTCGGCCAGGTCGGCTACCAGCGGGCCAGCGCCTCCCTCGCGCTCACCGAGCACATCAGCCCGCAGCACGCGGTGAAGGCTCGCCGTACGCGTTGACCGTGGCGGATCTTGCATGGATGAACCACCGAGATAACTCAAAGATGGTTGTTTGAATCATCCCCTCAGTGCCAGGATGGGGCTCCCCCGAGTCATCTCGTAGGAGCCCCATGCGTGTCACGGCTGTTGAGTCGACCGAGTTGTTCGTCGGTACACCCGAGCGGCCGCTCCAGGTGGTGGCCGCCGACATCGAGCACCTTCCGGGTCGCTCGATCCAGGTCACCGTCGTGGGACGCGGCGTCGGAGAGACGGTCGTCACCGTCGGCGAGAACGGCACCGTGCGCGCCGAGATACCCGTGACCGGCGACGGCGGGCCCATCACGGTCACGGCGACCGACGGCGACGAGAGCGCGCAGGGCACCGGGGAGTTCACGGTCGCCGAGCCCGGCTGGACCATGTTCATGGTCAGCCACTTCCACTACGACCCCGTCTGGTGGAACACCCAGGGCGCCTACACCGAGACCTGGGACGTCGTCGACGACCCCGCCGCCACCGGACTGCCCGCCCGCCCCTTCGGCTACCGCGGCGACTCCGGGATGAGCCTGGTGCGGGCGCACAGCGATCTGGCCCGGCGCGACCCGGCGTACACCTTCGTGCTCGCCGAGGTCGACTACCTCAAGCCCTACTGGGGCGCCTTCCCTGAGGAGCGCGCCTTCCTGCGCGAACTGATCCGCACCGGGCGCGTCGAGGTCATGGGCGGCACCTACAACGAGCCGAACACCAACCTCACCGGCGCCGAGGCGACCGTACGCAACGCGCTGTACGGCGACGGGTTCCAGCGCGGGATCATGGGGGCGTCCCCGCAGACCGCCTGGCAGTTGGACGCGTTCGGGCACGATCCGCAGTTCCCGGGGCTGATGGCGGACGCGGGGGTGACCTCCAGTTCGTGGGCGCGCGGGCCGCACCACCAGTGGGGGCCGACGATGTCCGTGTTCGGGGAGGAGCCGCGCGATCCCGGGCGGATGCAGTTCCCGGCCGAGTTCGAGTGGATCGCCCCCTCGGGGCGCGGGCTGCTGACCGCGTACATGGTCAACCACTACGCCGCCGGCTGGGCGATCGACAGCGCGCCCGCCCTGCCCGAGGCGGAGGCCGCCGCCCTCAAGCTGTTCAAGGGGCTCAAGAAGGTCGCCCTCACCCGCAATGTGCTGCTCCCGGTCGGCGGGGACTACGCGCCGCCGTGCCGCTGGGTGATGGACATCCACCGGGACTGGAACGCCCGGTACGTCTGGCCGCGGTTCGTCAGTGCCGTCCCCCGGGACTTCTTCGCCGCCGTGCGCGCGGAGCTGGACGCCGAGGGCCGCAGGGCCTCGCCGCAGACCCGGGACATGAACCCGATCTACACCGGCAAGGACGTCTCCTACATCGACACCAAGCAGGCCCAGCGGTACGGCGAGACGCTCCTCGCCGACGCGGAGGCCTGGGCGACCCTCGCCTCCCTCGTCACCGGGCACGCCTATCCGGACGCGGCCCTCGACAAGGCCTGGCGGCAACTCGTCTACGGCGCCCACCACGACGCCATCACCGGCTCCGAGTCGGACCAGGTGTACATCGATCTCCTCACCGGCTGGCGGGAGTTGGCCGAGCTCGCCGAGACCGTGCACGCGGACGCCACCAGGGCGCTGGCCGACCGGGTCGAGCCGGGCACCGGCCCGGACCTGGTGGTCTTCAACCCGGCGACCTGGGAACGCCAGGACGTGCTGACCGTCGACGACCCGGGTCTGGTGCCCGTCGGCGACGACTTCCAGCCGCTGCCGGCCGTGCGCGAGCAGGACGGCACCCTGCGGGTCGTCGTCCCGCAGGTGCCCGGCATGGGCCTCAAGACCCTGCCCCTGGCGGCCGGTTCCCTCCCCGGATGGACCTCCGGCGAGGGGACGACCATCCGCAACGAGTTCTACGAGGTGACGGTCGACGCGGCGCGCGGCGGTGCCGTGAGCAGTCTGCGGGCGCTGGCCGAGGGCGGCCGGGAGCTCCTGCCCGCCGGGGAGATCGGCAACGAGCTCGTCGTCCAGGAGGAGTTCCCGAGGCACCCGCGCTTCGGCGAGGGCCCCTGGCACCTCACCCCGACCGGCACGACCACCGCGCGCGGCCGTGACGTGACCGCCGACATCGAGGTCGATCACTCCCCGGCCGGATCCCGGATCACCGTCCGCGCCGACCTCGGCCTCTTCACGTACACCCAGCGGCTGACCCTCTGGGCGGGCGTCGACCGGCTCGACGTCTCCACGACGATCGACGGCTACGACGGCGCCGACCGTCTGATCCGGGTCCGCTGGCCGTCCGACGTGCGGGGCGGACTGCCCGTGCACGAGGTCGCCGACGCGGTGATCGGGCGCGGCTTCGGCTTCGTGGAGGTGGACAGCGAGCAGTTCCCGTGGACGCTGGACAACCCGGCCAACACCTGGTTCGCCCTGGGGTCCACGGCCCGGGTGCTCCTGCACGACGACTCCGGCGCGCCGCTCGGCAGTCGGGCCATCGGTGTCGCGGAGCTGGTGTACGCCGACTGGGAGGAGGCCGGTGAGCTGGGCACCCCGCTCGCGGCGGCCCTCGTCCGCGCGGGTGTCACCGCCACCTCGACCATCGCGGGCGGCCCCCGCTACGGAGACCTGGAGGTGGACTCCAACCTCCCCGACATCCGGATCGCCGTCGGCGGCCCGGAGCGCAACTCCCTGGTCGCCGAGGCGCTCGCCATGGACCCGGCCGCCGGCCGCGAGCTGCGCCGCCAGGTCGCCGAGCGGGGCGTGGCGGCCGTGTGGGTCGCCCCGCGCGCCTCGCTGCGCGAGGAGTGGGTGCCGGGCGCGGACCTGCGCGACCTGGAACGCCTGCCACTGCTCGTCATCGCGGGCGCGGACCCTTCGGGTGACGCGAAAGCGGTCGGCGCGCTGGTCGCCGACCTGGAGGACTTCACCGTCACGGCCACGGCGCCGGGCGGCGGCGAGGCCCTGCCGCCGGGCGACGCCTGGGACGGGCGCGGCTTCGCCGTCCTGAACCGCGGCACACCGGGCTGTGTGGTCACCTCCTCCGGCGACCTCTACATGTCCCTCATGCGCTCCTGCACCGGCTGGCCCTCCGGCATCTGGATCGACCCGCCCCGCCGCACCACCCCCGACGGGTCGGGCTTCCAGCTCCAGCGCTGGTCGCACACCTTCGAGTACGCGGTCGTGGCGGGCGAGGGTGACTGGCGGGACCTCCGACTCCCCGCCCGCGGCCATGAGTTCAACCATCCGCTCACGGCACGGGTGCGCGGTGCGGGCACGTCCCCGCTCCTGCCCAGGAAGACCTCCCTGCTGGCGGTCGAGCCCGCCGGCGAGGTACTCCTCGACGCCCTCAAGCCGCTGGGCTCCCCGCTGGCCCGGGGCGGCACCACGCCGGCGGACCCGGGGCGCGGGGTCGTCGTCCGCGTGCACGAGGTGAACGGACGGCCGGTGCGGGCCCGGGTGCGCGGGCCGGTCGCCTGGACGGAGGGCGCCCGGGCGGACGTACTGGAACGGCCCGGGGAGTCGCTGATCCCGGACGGCGAGGGGGCTCTGGAGGCGGAGCTGACCGGCTTCGAGGTGGCCACCGTCCTGGCGACGCCCCCACTGGCTCCCGAGCCGACGGCCGACCCCGGTGTCGCCGCCCACGAGCCCGCCCAGCCCGTCCACACCCGCTACTGGCTGCACAACTCCGGGCCCGCCCCACGCGGCAACATGCCCGTCTCCGTCTACCTCTCCCCCACGGCTCTGACCGCCTCCGGCCCCGTCACGGCGACGGTCCGGGTGAGCTCGGAACTCACCGACACCTCGACGAACGGCACGGTGGTCTTCGAGGTACCGCCCGGCTGGTCCGCGGAGCCCGCCGAACTGCCGTACACGCTCGGCCCCGGCGGCTTCTCGCTGGCCGAGGTGACGGTGACACCACCAACGGACGCCGAACCCGGCCGCCACTGGCTCACGGCCCGGCTGTCGTACGGCGGTCAGCACTACGAGGACGTCGTCGGCCTCGACGTGCCCGGCGGTCCGCCCGCCGGCCAGGGGCTGACGTGCGAGTTGAACGCCGACCGGGTCACCGTGCGCAGGGGTGAGCGGGCTCAGGTTCCGGTGAGCCTGCACAACACCACACGGGGCCCGGTCGGCGGCCAGCTGTGGGCGGTGTCGTCGTGGGGCACGTGGCGGGGCGTGGGCCCCGGCCTGCGGGGCTTCACGGTGCCGGGCGGCGAGCAGGTGGAGTACGCGATCGAGGTGAACGGTTCGGCGATCCCCCTGGGCTCGTACTGGCTGCTGGCGAAGGCGGCGTGGAACGGCCACGTGGCCTACACGAGGGCGATAGCCCTGGAGGTGACCCCGTGACACCGGAACACGCGGCACTGATAGACGGTGAACCACTACCAAGAGAACGGGTCGACTCGTTCCTGGAAGCGCCCCTAAGGGGCGCGGGGAACGGCGCGACCAGCCACGACGCACCCGCACCCGCCCGCCGACGAACAGAGGCACCCTCTGCCGCGAGACAACGCCGCCGCTGGGCCACTCAAGTCGTGGTCACGGACGAACTCGCCCGCCGAGCCTGTGCAGACCGGGGTCTGAAACCACCCCCCGAGGTGTCACCGGCCCACATGCTCACGATCGCCGAGACAGACGTCGCAGACATGGGCAGCATCGTCGCCGCAGCCCTCGCCCACTCCCCCGCCACCCGCACCCTCCTCGCCGCCCTGGAGTCCGAACAGACGGTCCCGGAAACCTCCGTACGGGACTACTACGACCGCAACCGGGACCGCTTCCTCACCCCGGACGCCCTCAGACGCGGCGTCGATCCCTTCGACGAGCCCGCGGCCGGCGACACGCTGCCGTACGACGAGGTCCGCGAAGGCATCGCACACGAGCTCCGCAAAGCAGCGGGCCGCAAGGCCTTCTTCGGTTGGCTGGACCAGGCACGCGCAGGTGTGACCTACGCCCACGGGCACGAACACCCCGGCGATCCCTCGCACCCGGACCACGAACACCGCCACTGATCTCGCACGGAACCTAAACGCAACACGGGAAACCATTGACCTCCGATGAATTCTGGTCCACCTTTTCATCAATCGGAGTCGGAGTTGGTTCATTGAACCAGCCGTGGAGGGGCATCACATGCGTGCAAAGAGACTGACCCGCACCCTGACCTGTTTCGCCGTCCTGTCGCTGACGGCCGCCGGCTGCGGCCTGTCCGGCGGAGGATCCGACAGCGGTGACGCCACCGCCGGCGGCTGCAAGGTCGACAAGGGAAACGTCGGGTCGGGCAAGCTCACCGGCGAGGTCAAGGGCGACATCACCTTCCAGACCACCAACCTGAAGAAGGACTTCGGGAACTTCTTCAACGGAGTGATCAAGGACTTCGAGACGGCCCACCCGGGCACCAAGGTCAAGTGGATCGACGACCCGGGCGACTCGACGTTCGGCCAGCGCACGGTCGCCGACGCCCAGGCCTGCACCCTGCCGGACGTCCTCAACGTCGACTCCCCCACCGCGACCTCCCTCACCAAGGCCGGTTACCTGCTGAACGTGGGGGTCAAGGACCCCGACGCCGCGAAGCCCTTCGTCCCGGCCTTCTGGAAGTCCAGCGTCATGAAGGACCCCTCCGGCGCGTCGGTCCACACGGTCCTGCCCTGGTACACCGGCGGCATCGTCCTGACGTACAACACCGATCTGCTGAAGCAGGCCGGTGTCGACCCGGCGAAGCCGCCGACCACGATCTTCGGGCTGTTCGCCGACTACGAGAAGGTCGCCAAGGCGGCCAAGGGCAAGTTCTACGCGACGATGGCCAACCCGGTGTGGCGGATCCCGGCCGACTGGGACCAGATGAACATCAAGACGCTCTCCGCCGACGGCAAGTCCGCCGTCTTCGCGGACGACCCGCGCACGGTCCAGTGGGTCGAGTGGATGACCAAGCTGTACAAGGAGGGCGCGATGCCGAAGGACTCGCTGTCCTCCAGCAACGACCCCTCGACCCTCTACAGCCAGGGCAAGGTCGCCTACGGCTCGACCAACCCGAGCTTCGTGCGCTTCGTGCAGCAGAACAGCCCCTCGGTCTACGACAAGACCGCGGTCGGCCAGCAGCCCTTCGACGCGCTCGGCCACACCACCGGCGCCCCGCAGTACATCGCGACCGCGGCGACCAGCAAGAACGCTCCCACGGCGCTGGCGTTCTCCGAGTTCCTCACCAACGCCGAGAACCAGACGGCCTGGTGCAAGGACCCGAAGGTGGTGATCTTCCCGACGACCTCGGCCTCGCTGGACGACCCGTTCTTCCAGAAGGTCACCGGTGACGACCCGTTCGCGCAGGCCCGCAAGCTGGTCGCCGAGCAGCTGAAGACAGCCACCGCCTACCAGACCAACATCTCCTCGGCCATGCAGAACGCCATCGTCGCCCAGGTGCAGCTGGCCATGCAGGGCAAGAAGAGCGCGGCGGACGCCGTGAAGGACGCCCAGGCGAAGGCCAATGAGATGCTGAAGCAGAGCAGCTGATGGCGGCGACGCACACCACGAACCCGGTGTCCGTGCCCGGTGCGGAGGCGAAGGTCTCCGCACCGGGCCCGGCCCCGTCCCGCGCCCGCCGACTCGCCAGGGCCGTCCTGCCGGGACCCGCTCCCGGCGCCAACGGGGCGGCCATGTACCGCCGTTGGTGGTTGCCGTGGCTGTGGACCGCGCCCGCGATCGCCTGTGCGGTGATCTTCGGCGTGTTCCCGTTCCTCAACACCATGCTGCTGTCGTTCACCAACGCCAAGCCGCTGGGCGGCGCGTACAGGTTCGTCGGGCTCGACAACTACACGCGGATGCTGGACGACTCGGACTTCTGGCTGGCGACCCGCAACAGCATCCTGTACGCACTGATCGTCGTACCGCTGATGGTGCTGCTGCCGCTGCTGCTCGCCGTGCTGGTGGAGAAGAACCTGCCGGGCATCGGCTTCTTCCGGTCCGCCTTCTACACCCCGGTACTGGCCTCCAGCGTGGTCGTCGGACTGAGCTGGCAGTGGCTGCTGGCCGACGACGGGCTGGTCAACACCTGGCTGCAGAAAGCCCACTTGATCAGGTCGGCCATCCCATTCCTGTCGGACTCCTGGCTGATCCTGCTGTCCGCGATGGGCCTGACCCTGTGGAAGGGCCTCGGCTGGTACATGGTCTTCTACCTGGCCGCCCTCGGGAACGTCCCCAAGGAGCTCCACGAGGCCGCCGCCATGGACGGCGCCGGAGCGGCCCGCCGCTTCTGGCACATCACCGTGCCCGGCGTACGGCAGGCCATGATGCTCGTCGGCACCCTCACCGGCATCGGATCGCTCAGGGTCTTCACCGAGATCTACATGCTCGGCAGCGCCACCGGCGGCCCCGGCGGTGCCGACCGCACCCTGCCGTTCTACATCCGGGACGTCGGCCTGGACCCGATCACCGGCAACGCGGGATACGGCTCGGCCGTCAGCGTGGCCCTGTTCCTGCTGACGCTGGGACTGACCCTGCTGGCGCAGCGCCTGACGAAGGAGGACGAGGCATGACGACCGCTGTCGCACCCAAGCGCCGCCGCCTGATGCCGCGTTGGCGGGACTACGGCCGCCCCCGCGAACTCGTCGTCCGCTATCTGCTGCTCCTCCTGGTCCTCGGCCTCACCGTCGGCCCGCTGCTCTGGCAGCTCCTCGCCTCCCTGAAGAGCACCGGCGAGGACGTCTTCGGCGCCAACGCCACCCTGCTGCCCCACCACCCGACCCTGCGGGCCTACAAGACCATCTTCGACCAGGTGCCGGTGGGCACGTACATCAGGAACAGCCTGATCGTGGTCGCCCTGTCGGTCACCAGCCAGCTGGTCTTCTCCACCACCGCCGGCTACATGCTCTCCAAGCCCGGCTGGAAGGGCCGCAAGGCGGTCTGGGTGGTCCTGATCGCCTCGATGATGTTCCCCTTCGAGTCGATCATGGTGTCGCTGTTCCTGAGCATCCGGGACATGGGCCTGGTCGACCACCTGGCCGGCGTGTGGCTGCCCGGGTTCGTCGGCGCCATCAACGTCCTCCTCATGCGCGGCGCGTTCCTCGCGGTCCCGCGCGAGATCGAGGACTCGGCCATGCTCGACGGCGCGAACGAATGGCAGCGCTTCCGGCACCTGTATCTGCCGTCCGCGTGGGGCGCGATCCTGGTGGTCGTCATCAACACCTTCATCAGCGCCTGGGACGACTTCCTGTGGCCGCTGATCGTGCTGCGCTCCGAGAGCAACATGACGCTGACACTGGGACTTTCCCGCCTGCAGAACTCGTCGTTCGGCTACGACCAGCGGATGGTCATGGCCGGCTCGGTGATCTCCGTGGTCCCGGTGCTGGTGCTGTTCGTGATCACCCAGCGGTGGTTCTACAAGGGTGTCTCATCAGGGGCCGTCAAGCTGTGACCCTGAGCGCCGAGCGCCTCCCCGGCTGATGCGGCGACCCGGATCTCGACCGTCCTGGAAGGGGCGAGCTGCTCGGGGTCCAGGGTCAGCGAGACCGTACGGCACTCACCCGGAGCCAGGCCCACACCCTCGAACGCGCACAGTTCGAGGGTGCGCGGCCAGGTGGGGGTGAGCAGGCGGCGCAGATAGACCTGGACCACCGAACGACCGTACCGCTGACCGGCGTTGGTGACATCGACCTCGACCGTGAGACCCGTGAGCCGTGGCGTGCCGTACGCGAAACGCGTGTACGACAGCCCGTGCCCGAAGGAGTACCGCGGCTGCGCGCTCTCGTCCACGTATCCGCCGTACTCGGTGTCCTTGTGGTTGTAGTAGACGGGGAGTTGGGCCGCCGAGCGCGGGACGGAGATGGGCAGTCGGCCCGTCGGCTCCGTGAGTCCGAGCAGTACTTCGGCGATCGCCTCGCCGCCCCACGGGCCCGGATAGCAGGCGGTGAGCACCGCGTTGGCGGTGTCGGGGACGAGGTGCGGGCGGCCCTGGACCAGGACGACCGCCGTAGGTGTGCCGGTCGCGACGACGGCGTCCAGGAGCGCGTACTGGGCCCTGCCGAGCCGCAGTCCGGCCAGGTCGACGCCCTCGCCGCAGGTCATCTCGGACACGGCTGTACGCGCGGCCCCGTTGGTGTCGAACTCGGTCCCGGGGGTACGGGCGCTGCTGCCGCCCAGCACCAGGACGGCCAGGTCGGACGCGGCGGCCTGGGCGATGGCCTCGGGGATCCCGGAGAGGCCGTCGCCGGTGAGGGCGCAGCCGGGGGCGTGGCGGATCTCCAGGCCGGGCGGGGCGAGGCGGCGCAGGGCGTCGAGGACGCTGCTGCCGGTGCCGGGGCGCTGCGGGGCGGTGTAGTCGCCCAACTGGTGTGCGGTGGTGGCGGCTTGAGGCCCGAGCACGGCGATCCGTGAGACCTTCGCGGCGATGGGCAGCACGCCGTCGTTGCGCAGGAGCGTGACGGCCCCCTGGGCGGCCTCCCTGCTGATCGCCGCACCGTCGGCCGGCGGGCGGGTCGTCACGTCCTGCTGGTCGAAGAGCCCCAGCCGGAACTTGAGCCGCAGCACGCGGGCGACGGCCGTGTCGAGGGTCTCCTCGCTCACCAGACCACGCTCGACGGCCTCCTCCAGATGGGTGAAGCCCTCGTCCCAAAGGCTCAGATCCACACCGGAGTCGAGAGCGAGAGCTCCCGCGGAGACCTTGTCCCCCGTGATCCGCGCCAGCCGGTCGACGGCCAGGCCGTCCGCCATGACGAGCCCGTCGAAGCCCCAGTCCTCGCGCAACAGCCCGGTGAGCAGGGCGCGGTTGCCGGAGCAGGGCATCCCGTCGACCTCGTTGTACGCGGCCATGACGGCGGCGGCGCCCGCGCGGACACCGGCCCGGGCGGCGGGGAGGTGGATCTCGTGGAGTTCGCGCAGGCCGAGTTCCGACTCGGCGGAGTTGCGGCCGCCGACGGTGGCACCCTGGCCGGCGAAGTGCTTGAGGACGACAGGAGCCTTGTCGTCGGCGAAGACGTCGTCGTCCGGGAAGCCCTGCATTCCCCGGACCAGCGCCTCCGTCAGCTGGGCCGCCAGGTACGGGTCCTCGCCGAAGCACTCCTCCGTACGGCCCCAGCGCGGGTCGCGGACGATGTCCAGCGCCGAGACGAGGGCCACGTGACCGCCGCGGGCACGGAGTTCGGCGGCGGCGTGCGCGGCGGCGCGCTCGTGGAGGTCGGGGTCCCAGGTGGCGCCGACCGCCAGGTTGACCGGGAGGACCGTGCCGTCGAGGGCCATCAGGCCGTGCGGGACCTCCTCGACGAAGAGCGCGGGGATGCCGAGCCGGCTGCGGCCCACGACATGCCGCTGCACCAGCTCGGCGAGAGCGGCTCCGTCCTGCGCGCCGGGTCCGCTCCCGTGATCCACGCCGGACCAGGCGTCGGCGCGCTGGAGGCCGTACAGGGCACCGAGTCCCTCGAAACGGTCGGTCTCGGCGTGCAGGGCCTCGGTGAGTTCGAAGCCGCCGTCCGAGGTGCGGCGGTAGGCGTCCCAGCCGTACATGCGCTGATTGAGCTGGCCGACCTTCTCGCGCAGGGTCATCCGGGACAGGAGGTCGCGGACGCGGGCGTCGATGGGTGCGGTCGGGTCGCGGTAGACGGCATCACTCATGACGGGTGCGCCAGCCGTGCGAGGGCGACCGCTCCGGCACAGCCGTCGGCCACCCAGTCGAGGCTCAGGCCGTGGGCGTGGAGCCGTTCGGCCAGCGGGGCCGTGAGCGGACCCCGGGGGCCGAGCAGGCCGCCCGTGGCGACGATCCGCTCGCCGGGGCGCGGCTCCAGCGCCCGTACGGTCTCCAGCAGGTGGTCCGCCGCCTCGCTCAGGATCGTCTCGGCCACTGCGTCCTGCTCGGCGGCCGCGTCGGCGACCAGCGGGGCGAAGCGGGCCAGCCGGATCGGCGGATCGGCCATGACGGCGGGCAGCAGATGGCGGCGGAAGTCCTCACGCCGGGCGCGTGACCAGCCGGGGACGCCGGTCAGGTGGGCTCCGGTACCGGGCGGGAGGGCGGTGCCGCCATGGTCGTAGGAAGGGATTGAGCCCTTGGGGAGGACGTCGACCGGCAGGCCCAGGGTGCGGCCGACCCAGCCGGCGAGGACGGTCGGACGGCCGCGGCCGTCGGCCATGCGCAGGGCCGCGCGGACCGCGCTGCGGCCGATCCAGAAGCCGCTGCCCTCGTCGCCGAGGAGCCAGCCGTCGCCGTCGACCGTGGTCATGGCGTGACGGTCGGTGATGCGTATGGCGACCGCGCCTGTGCCCGCTACCAGGGCGAGGCCGTCGGAGGGCGTGCCGGGCGCGGCGGCGAAGGCGGCCTCGATGTCGCTGCAGACGCCCACCCGGCCGGCCGGGATGCCGAGGCGGCCCAACGCCTCGGTGAGGGCCGCGCGGGCCCTGGAGGAGCCGGGGTCCTCCTCGGCGGCCGCCGTGGCGCCCGCGAAACCGCCGGTCACGGCCACGACCCGGGCGCGCGCACCCTCGGGCACCACCCGGGCCAGCGCCTCGGCGAGGTGGTCGGTGAGCTGCGGGACCGGCACGGTCATGGCGTTGCCCGGGCCGCCGGTGCTCTCGCCCAGCACGCGACCGTCGTCGGCGTCGGCGAGGACCGCGCGGGTGCGGGTGCCCCCGGCGTCGAGGCCGACGACCAAACTTTGGTTCAAATCATTACCCATCGACGACTATGGTGATTGATACATTCGCGCAGGACAAGAGCAGAACAAGAGCCGGACCGAGGTCGGACCGGGCCGAACCCGAGGAGGATCCCATTCCCACGCTCCGCTTCGGCGTCAACTACACGCCCCGCCACGGCTGGTTCCACGCCTGGCACGACTTCGATCCGGCCCGCACCCGCGAGGATCTGGACCAAATAGCGGGACTCGGCCTCGATCACGTCCGGGTCTTCCACCTCTGGCCGCTCCTGCAGCCCAACCGCACACTGATCCGCACCGCCGCCGTGGACCAGCTGGCGGAGTTGGTCGACCTGGCGGCCGAGGCGGGCCTCGACGTCCTGGTGGACGGCGTGCAGGGCCATCTGTCGAGCTTCGACTTCTACCCGGAGTGGACCCGCAGCTGGCACCACCGCAACGTCTTCACCGACCCCGAGGCGATCGACGCCCAGGCGGACCTGCTCCGCACCCTCGGCCGCGCCCTCGCCGGCCGCCCCAACCTCATCGGCCTCCAGCTGGGCAACGAGCTCAACAACCTGATCGAGCACAACCCGGCGACGGTGGCGGAGGTCGACCACTATCTGGACTCGCTGCTGGCGGCCGCCCGCGAGGGCCTCGGTCCGGACGGCGGCCTGGTCACGCACTCCGCGTACGACGCGGCCTGGTACGGCGACGACCACCCCTTCACCCCGGAGGCCTCGGCCCGCAAGGGAGACCTCACCACGGTCCACCCCTGGGTCTTCTCCGGCGGCTGCGCGAGCCTCTACGGCCCCCGCTCCCCCCAGGTCCTGCACCTCGCGGAATACGGCACGGAACTGGCCAAGGCCTACGCCGAGGACCCGGCCCGCCCGGTCTGGGTCCAGGAAACCGGCGCCCCGGAACCCCACATCCCGTCCGCCGACGCCCCGCACTTCGCCCGCGAGACGATCCTGAACGCGTCGGGTTGCGAGAACCTGTGGGGCGTGACCTGGTGGTGCTCCCACGACGTGGACCGCTCCCTGGCGGACTTCCCGGAGCTGGAGTACACGCTGGGGTTGTTCGACGCGGAGGGGCGCCCCAAGCCGATCGCGGAGGCCGTGGCGGCAACGGTGGCGGAACTTCGGGCCAAGCCGTTGATCGCGGAACCCCGGGCCACGGCTCTGGTCCTGGGCTGCACTCCGTCAACGCGCTCGATTTCCGGCCCAGGCGGGGTCTACTTCGACGAGTGGATGCGACTGCGCCAGCAGGGCGTCCGCCCAGCGGTGATCCTGGCGGCGCAGGCAGAGGACGCAAGCCACCTGGCGGCGAGGGGCATCAGGGAGCTCATACGAATCCCGTGAAGGTGAGGGCTTTTAGGGGCGCGGGGAACTGCGCGACCAGCCCCCACCGGCCCGCAGCTACCGCGCAGCGCTCAGCACTTCAGCCACGGCCCGCAAATTGACCTTCCCTCGCCCGTAAGAACAAACCGCCCCCTCCTCCGGCAGCCCCGTGGCGACCCGCACCGCCCCCGGCCGCCGGGCCACCAGCTCGTCCCGCATGCGGGCCTGCCACGGATGCAGGTCGGCATCGGACGTGGCCACCACCAGCGGCGCTTCCCCGGCCTTGGCCAGAATCACGTCGACGAGCGCGGCGGGATCGGCCGGCTCCCCGGCGACCGCCGTTCCCGTAGCCGTCGGATCAACGGCCAGCACCTCGGTGAGCAAATCCTCTCCACCCCAGTTCAGCGCGGGGTGCGGCGCCGGAAACAGGTCCACGACATGGGCCCCCCGCACACCCACCGGAGGTACCCGCAGGGCCCGCCGAGCCGCCTCCAGCCCCGCCCCTTCGTCCCATACGGCGATCTCGGCGGCCGGCGTCGCATACCGCTCGACCAGCCGCTGAACCCGCCCCGCGGCCTCCCGGACCCGTTCCTCGCCCAGCACCCCGTCCCGCAGCGCCTCGAGCACAGCGTCCCGGCACTCCAGAGTCACTGCCAGATCCGCGACGGCGACGATGACCTGGTCCGCTCCGGAGGCGAGGGCGATGCGCGCCCCCGCGGCCTCCCCGTACAGGTCCGCGATCGACTTCATCTCCAGCGCGTCGCTGACCAGCACTCCGTCGAAGTCGAGCTCGTGCCGCAGCAGATCCCCCAGGATGCGCCGGCTGAGCGTGGCCGGCCGGTGGGGATCCAGTGCCGGGAAGACGACATGCGCGCTCATCAGCATCGGCACGCCCGCGGCGATCGCGGCCCGGAAGGGGCCGAGGTCGAGTTCGTCGTACGGGCGCGGGTCGACGGCGAGTTCGTGGTGGCTGTCGGTGAGGGTGCCGCCGTGCCCGGGGAAGTGCTTGGCGCAGGAGGCGATGCCGCGTGCCTCGGTGGCCGCGATCCAGGCGCCCAGGTGCCGGGAGACCAGCTCGGGCTCGGTACCGAAGGCCCGGGTGCGCACGATCGGGTTGCCGGCCTGTCGCTGGATGTCGGCGACGGGGGCGTAGGAGGCGGTGATGCCCAGCGTGGCCAGATGCCCGGCGAGGGCGTCGGCGCAGCGGGCGGTGAGGTCCGGGTCGTCGACGACGCCGAGGGCGTAGGAGCCGGGGACCTCCGGGGCGCCCGCGGCGACCAGGTGCCCGATGCCGCCGCCCTCGTTGTCGATGGCGACCAGCAGGTCCGGCCTCAGCGCCCGCAGCGTGTCGGTGAGCCGGCGCACCTGTTCCGCGTCGCGCACGTTGCGGGTGAACAGGATGACTCCGCCGAGGCCGCGGTCGATGAGCCGCTTCAGGGTGTCGGGGACGGTTGTGGTGCCTTCGAACCCGGCGACGAGACAGCGGTGTGCGGCCTCGTCGAGGTCGACGGGCAGGGCGGTGCGGGCAGGCTGGCGCTCGGTGTGGGTCACTCCCGGAATCCTCTGGCTCGTCAAGCCGAAAGTCAACATACCAATGGTTCGGTCATTCATCGGCCCCGCGCGCCGGCCGTTGCTCAAGCCATGTCCCAGCCCAGCCCGTCCGCGGAGGCGACGAGGTGACCCGGGCCCGCCGGACCCGTGTCGTCCAGAGGGCCACCGTAGAGCGCCTGCTCCTGGAGATCGTTGCCGGTCCGGAAGGTCTCGCCGACGACCCGCGTCGACAACAGCGGGTTCACCCGGTCGTCGGCGGTCGCCAACCGGCCCACCGCGCCGTCCAGTTCGGCCGCCGCGGCACTCCAGTGGTCCCCGAGCCGCTCCGGTCCAAGGACCGCCGAGTCACCCGAGACCAGTCCGCCCGCCAGCTCGGCGAAGGCCGCCACCTCGGTGCTGTCGACCTTCGTGACCTTCTTCGCGGACCAGAAGTAGGACTGGTCGTTGCGCTCCATGTCGTAGAAGGCGATGAGGAACTCGTAGAACACCCCGTACTCACGGCGGTACCGCGCCTCGAACTCGGTGAAGCCGCGCTCCTCGGGCACACTGCCGTCGAGTGCCGAGTTGACCGCGCGGGCCGCCAACAGGGCGCCGTAGGTGGCCAGATGGACGCCGGACGACAGCACCGGGTCCACGAAGCAGGCGGCGTCTCCGACGAGCGCCATGCCAGGCGTCCAGAAGAACGCCTTCCAGTACGACCAGTCCTTGCGCACCCGCACCCGGTCGTACGGCGGCTCGGTCGCGGCCGGCACCCCGTCGAGCAGCTCGGCGACCTCCGGGCAGGCCCGGATCATGTCCTGCCAGGCGGAGCGCGGATCCCGCTGGACGGCGGCGGTGTGCTCGGGCGAGATCACGGCGCCGACGCTGGTCAGGTCGTCGCGCAGCGGGATGTACCAGAGCCAGCCGGCGTCGAACGCGGCACAGAAGATGTTGCCCCTGTTCGGCTCGGGGAGCCGGCGTCCGCCCGCGAAGTACCCGAAGACGGCGAGGTTGCGGAAGAAGTCCGAGTACACCCGCTGCCCGCCCACCCCGGAGTGCAACCGGCTGGTGTTGCCGGATGCGTCGATGACGTAACGGCCGTACACGGTATGGGCGTAGCCGTCACCGTCGGTGTACTCGACCCCGCGCACCCGCTCGTCGTCGGCGACGGCCCGGCGTACCGTGCTGCCCTCCCGCACCTCGGCGCCGGCGCGGGCGGCGTTGCGCAGCAGGATCTCGTCGAACCGGGAGCGCTCGACCTGGAAGGCGGTCGCCGTGGGTTCGGGCAGCCGGGGCGTCATGGAGAAGGAGAACTGCCACGGCTTCGGGTCGCGCCCCCAGCGCAGTGTGCCGCCGCGCTTGAGGGTGAACCCGGCCGCGGCGACCTCCTCGGCGACACCGAGGATGCCGCACAGGCCGTGCACGGTCGCCGGCAGCAGCGACTCGCCGATCTGGTACCTCGGGAAGGTCTCCCGCTCCAGCAGCAGCACCCGGTGCCCGCGCATCGCCACGGCGGCCGCGGCGGTCGAGCCGGCCGGCCCGCCACCGACGACGATCAGGTCGTACTCGGGGTCCATCGGGGAACTCCCCTTCGTTCGTGGGACGGTCAGTCGGTCAGCCAGGCGCGGATCGCCGCGGCCGTGGAGTCGGCGTCCTGGTGGACGACGGAATAGTGGTCGCCGGGGACGTCCGCGGTGTCGTGGGGCAGCGGCCAGTGCGGCAGCCAGTCCCCCTCGGGGTCGATCCTCCGCATCTCTGCGGTCGGCCGGCCGCGCAGCAGTAGCGTCGGCACGGGGGACGACCCGGGGGCCGGCTCGGGGTGCCATCCCTCGAGAACGCGCGCATAGCCACCGCCCGCGATCAGCAACGAGTCGTCGAACTCCGCGATCACGTCCTCCGGCAGGGCGGCACCGGCCGCCATCAGGGCGAGGGCGCGCGCGTCACCGCGCTGGAGCACGCCCGCGTGGGAGTCGATCAGGACGACGCCGGCCGGCGGTTCTCCGGCGGTCGCCAGCCGGCGTGCCACCTCGTGCGCGATCACCCCGCCGGCGCAATAGCCGACCAGAACCACAGGGCCGCCCCGGGCGATCTCCCGCACCGCGTCAGCGTGCGTTCGCGCCAGCGTCTCCATCGAGTCCGGCACCGCCCTGCCGGCCCCGAAGCCGGGGTGCTCCAGCAGGTACAGGTCCCGCTCCCCGTCGAACTGCCGGGCCAGTCCGGCCGGGACGCGCTGGAAGGGTGCGAGGTAGTCGGGGATGTAGGCGAGCGCGGCGGCGCTTTCTCCGGTGCCGCCTCGGGCGAGCCGGACGGGCCCGACGGCGTGCCGGGCGCGGTCGGCCGCGGTGAAGGACGGCAGGGCGTACGAGGCGACGTACCGCAGGGTCATCGCCTCCAGCGGGCCCCGCTCGCCCAGGACGCGGTGGTAGAGGGTGCTGAACCGGTAGGCGGACGGCGGTGGTTGAGCCGCCGTCTCCGTCACCGGGGTGCCCTCCGGCTGCTCCGGCTCCTCCGGCCCCTTCGGTTCCGGCAACGCGCCCGCCCCTCCCAACGCGTCGAGGAGGTGCGCCGACAGCCCCTCCAGCGTCGGATGGTCGAGGACGACCGTCGGGGCCAGCCGCACCCGCGTGAACGCGCTGAGCCGGTTGCGGAACTGAAGGGCCGTCAGCGAGTCGAAGCCGAGCTGTCCGAACTCCCGGTCGGCGGGGAACGCGTCCGCGTCCGGGAAGCCGAGCACCGCGGCCAGTTCGGCGCGGAGCAGGCCCGCCAGCACACCGGCGCGGTCCGCCTCGGGAGTCGCCGCGAGCCTCTTGCGCCAGGCACCGGGAGCCTGGTCGGCCGCCGGTGCCACGGTGACCGGTGCCGGGCGCGCCGGAAGCAGGTCGGCGAGCACCGGCGGCAGGGTCGAGCCGCTCGCCGTGGCACGGGCGAACGGGACGGGCACCAGCACCGGTTCCGCCGTGCGCAGCGCGGAGTCCAGCAGTTCGACACCTTCGTGTTCGGTGACCGCGGGCACCCCGTCCTCGGCCGGCAGGTGCGGCGCGACCCGGCCCGCCATGCCCTCGCCGTGCACGGTGGTCCAAGGGCCCCACGCGAGGGACTGCGCGGGCAGCCCTCGGGCGGACCGGTACGCGGCGAGCGCGTCGAGGAAGCCGTTGGCGGCCGCGTAGTTGGACTGTCCCGGCCGGCCCAGCACACCGGCGGCCGAGGAGTACAGCACGAACGCGGACAGTTCCAGGTCCTCGGTCGCCTCGTGCAGATGCCAGGCGGCGTCCGCCTTGGGCGCCAGCACCTCGGCCAGCCGCTCGGGCGTCATGCCGTCCACCACCCCGTCTGCGACCACTCCGGCCAGATGGAACACGCCGGTCAGGGGCGGCCCGCAGGACGCGACCAGCGCGTCGACGGCCGCCCGGTCGCTCACATCACAGGCCACCACCCTGACGTCCGCGGGCAGTTCGGCCGCCCAGTCGGGAGTTCGGCCGCTTCGGTTCGCCAACAGCAGGTGCCGTACCCCGTGTTCGGCCACGAGGTACCGGGCGAGGCTCGCGCCGAGCGCACCCGTGCCGCCGGTGATCAGCACGGTGCCGTCGGGGTCGAGGGCGGGTGGCGGGGCGCTCGCGGGACCGGCGGTGACCAGCCTGGGCACCAGGACCGTGCCTTCGTGCAGGACGAGTTGGGGTTCGCCGGTGCGCAGGGCCGCTTCCAGTGCCGCGGGTGTGGCGGTGCCGCCGCGGAGGTCGACCTGCACGATGCGGCCGGGGTGCTCGGACTGGGCGCTGCGCAGGAACCCGGCCACCGCGGCCTGCGCCGGATCCGGGTCGTCCCCGGTGGCGTGGTGGGTGAGCACCAGCAGACGGCCCGGACGGGGGTCGGCGATCCAGTCGCGTACGCGGGCGAGGACGGCCGTGACGAGGTCCCGGGCCCGGCCCGGCATGTCCTCGCCGGAGAGGGCCGACAGGTGCGCCGCATCGAGCAGTTCGTACGCGGTGCCGGCGTGTCCGGCTTCCGTGGCGGGCCGCCAGGCCGGCTTGTACAGCTCGGTGGGCTGGGCCTTCACCACCCGGGTGACGAGGGATTCGACGGTGGCCAGGGGCCGCCCGTCCACGCCGGTCAGCGTCACCCGTACCTCGTCGGGTCCGAGCCGCTCCAGACGCGCCCGCGCCGCGGTGGCGCCGGTCGCGTGCACGGTCATTCCGGTGCAGGCGAGCGGGACCCGCGCCTCGCCCGGCCCGTCGGCCAGCAGCGCGGCGTGCAGGGCCGCGTCGAACAGCGCGGGATGCAGGGTGTACGCGCCGGCCTCCGCCGCCTCCTGCGGCTGCAGTGCCAGCTCCGCGAACGTCTCGGCGCCGCGCCGCCAGAGCCGGGTGACCGCGCGGAAGGCCCGGCCGTAGTGGTGGCCGTACGCGGCGAGCCGTGCGTAGTCGACGGCGAGCTCATCGGCGCCGACGGGCGGCCAGGGCGCGTCCTGAGCGGCGGCGGGCGGCCAGGGCGCGTCCTGAGCGGCGGCGGGCGGCCAGGCCGTGTCCTGAGCGGCAGCGGGTGGCCTACCGGCCGCGGCGACCGACGCTTCGGCATGGCGGGTCCATGTCGTGCCCGTGCGTGCCCACACGGTGACCGGGCGGTTCCCCTCCTGATCGGGGGTGTCGGCGACCACCTGGATCGTCACCTGCTCCGCCGCGGGCAGCACCAGCGGCTCGTGGAGGACCAGCTCGGACAGCCGTGGCGAGCCCTCCGCCGCGTCTGCCCCGGCCGCCCGGAACGCCAGCTCGGCGAAGACCGTCGCGGGCACCAGCACCCGGTCGCCGATCACATGGTCCGCGAGCCAGGGCTGCCGCGCGGTGGACAGCACACCGCTGTACCGGGTCCGGGGCCCGTCGGCGTCCGGCTGCGCCGGTCCGACCAGCTTCCGGTCACCGCCGCTGTCGTCGCCCCGCACGTCGAGCCAGTAGCGCTGCCGCTGGAAGGGATACGTCGGCAACGGCCGCCGCCGGGCGCCGGTCCCCGCGTACACGGACCGCCAGTCCACCGGCACGCCGTGGACGTGCAGCTCCGCCAGAGCTACGGCCGTCTCGGCGCCGGACGTGAACAGGGCCCCGGAGCCCGGCTCGACGCACTCCTCGGCCGCCGCGCTCAGCGCCGCCGACGGTCCGGCCTCCACGTATGCCGTCACCCCCGCCCGCGCCAGCCACCGCACCGCGTCGGCGAACCGCACGGTCTCGCGTGCCTGCCGTACCCAGTACGCGGCGGTCCGGATCGCGTCCGGCTCCGGGCGACCGGTCAGCGTCGACACCACCGGCAGGGTGGGCCGGTGGTAGGTGACCGACTCGGCCACCTCCCGGAACTCCTCCAGCATCGGATCGAGCAGCGGCGAGTGGAAGGCATGGCTGACCTTCAACCTGGTTGCCGTACGCCCGAACCGAGCCGCGAGCGCGGACACCGCCTCCTCGGCACCGGACAGCACCACGGACTCGGGACCGTTGACCGCCGCGACGGCGACCGGGGCACCAGGAGCCTCGTCGAGCAGTTTCATCACGTCCGTCAGGGGCGCCCGTACGGCGAACATCGCGCCGCCCGTGGGGAGTCCGGCCATCAGCCGGCCCCGCGCGGCCACCAGCCGTACCGCGTCGGACCGCGAGAAGACGCCCGCGATGTGCGCGGCGGCCAGTTCGCCGATCGAGTGGCCGACCAGGTAGTCCGGGCGTACCCCGCAGTCGGCCAGGAGGGCGTGCAGCGCGACCTCGTAGGCGAACAGGGCGGGCTGGGCGTAGTCGGTGTGGTGCAGGAGGCCGCTGTCGGGGTCGTCGATCACCTCGCGCAGGGGTCGGTCGAGCAACGGGGTGAAGGCGTCGCACAGTTCGGTGAACGCCTTGGCGAACGCGGGGAAGGCGGCGGCTGGTTCATGACCCATGCCGGTCCGCTGGGCGCCCTGGCCCGCGCAGAGCAGCGCCACCTTGGAGGTGCCGCGCGCGGTGCCCTTGCGCAGTGCGGGGCTGTCGGCGCCGTCGGCCAACTCCCGGAGCCCGGCGAGGAGTCCGCCGGCGTCGGTGGCCAGCACGGCGGCGCGGCGCTGGAGCGGAGTCCGGGTGGTGGCGAGCGAGTACGCGACATCCAGGACGGACGCGTCACCCTCCACGTCGGCAAGGGCTGCCGCCAACTCCCTGGCGTGGGCCCGGAGTCCGGCCTCGTCGCTGCCGCTGACGAGCCAGGGGACGGCGGTGCGCGGGCCGCCGGAGCGAACGTTGCGGGGTTCCTCCTCGGCTTCCTCCGGTTCCTCGATGATCACGTGCGCGTTGGTCCCGCCGATCCCGAACGAGGAGACCGCCGCCCGGCGCGGCCGGTCCCGCTGCGGCCAGGGCCGGGCCCGGTCGAGCAGCCGTACCGCCCCGTCGGACCAGTCGACATGCGGCGACGGCTGCTCCGCGTACAGCGACCTGGGCAGTTCGCCGTGGCGCATCGCCTCGATCATCTTGATGACACCGGCCACCCCGGCCGCGGCCTGGGTGTGTCCGAAGTTCGACTTGACCGAGCCCAGCCAGAGGGGGTCGTCCGGATCGCGGTCCCGGCCGTAGGTGGCCAGCAGGGCGCCCGCCTCGACGGGGTCGCCGAGCGCCGTCCCGGTGCCGTGGCCCTCGACGGCGTCGACGTCGGCCGTGCGGAGTCCGGCGTCGGCCAACGCCAGCCGGATCAGCTCCCGTTGGGCCTCGCCGTTCGGGGCGGTGAGGCCGTTGGACGCGCCGTCCTGGTTGACGGCGGAGCCCCGCAGCACCGCCAGGACCGGGTGACCGTTGCGCCGGGCGTCGGACAGCTTCTCCAGCAGCACCAGGCCGACCCCCTCGGCCCACGCGGTGCCGTCCGCGCCGTCCGCGAAGGACCGGCAGCGGCCGTCCGCCGACAGCCCGCGCTGCCGGCTGAACACCACGAACGGCTTGGGACTGGCCAGGACGGTCACCCCGCCGGCCAGCGCGAGGGTGCACTCGCCCGCGCGCAGCGCCGCGGCGGCCAGGTCCATGGCGACGAGGGAGGACGAGCAGGCCGTGTCGACGGTCAGGGCCGGGCCGCGCAGGCCCAGCACGTAGGAGATCCGTCCCGAGGCCACGCTGCCCGCCGACCCGACGCCGAGGTGCGCCTCCAGCGGGTGCTGCGACGCCCCGCCGCCGTATCCGCCGTGCATCAGACCGACGTAGACGCCGGTGGCACTGCCCCGCAGCGAGGGCGCGGGGATGCCCGCACGTTCCAGCGTCTCCCAGGCGACCTCCAGCAGCAGCCGGTGCTGCGGGTCCGTGGCGGTGGCCTCGCGCGGTGAGATACCGAAGAACAGCGGGTCGAAGTCGGCCGCGTCGGTGAGGAAACCGCCGCGTCGGGTGTACGTCGTCCCGAGCCGGTCGGGGTCGGGGTGGTACAGGGCGTCGACGTCCCAGCCCCGGTCGCCCGGGAACTCGCCGGTGGCGTCCACACCGTCGGACACCAGCCGCCAGAGATCCTCGGGCGAGCGCACCCCGCCCGGGTAACGGCAGCCGACGGCCACGATCGCGATCGGCTCCGCGGCGGGGCCGCGGCGCGGCTGTGCCGTCTCGCGGGAGCCGCCGTGCAGGCGCTCGTCCAGGTGGGCGGCGAGCGCGGCGGGGGTGGGGTGGTCCCAGACCAGGGTGGCGGGCAGCCGCAGTCCGGTGCGGAGGCTGAGCCGGTGCCACAGGTTCATCGCGCCCATGGAGGTGAGGCCGAGGTCGGCGAAGGCGGTGTGGGGGTCGATCGCCGCGGCATCGGTGACGGGCGCCTCAGGGCCACCGGCCGCCGGGGCGAACACGAACGCCTCACGCCCGCCCGCCGCCGAGGCAAACACGGACGCCTCACGGCCGTCGACCGCCGGGACGACCACAGACGCCTCACGGTCGCCCGCCGCCGAGGCAAACACGGACACCTCACGGTCGTCGACCGCCGGGACGACCACAGACGCCTCACGGTCGTCGACCGCCGGGACGACCACAGACGCCTCACGGTCGTCGGCCGCCGAGGCGACCACAAACCCCTCACCACCACCCGCCCCCGAGGCGAGCGCTGCCGCGCCACCGACCGCAGACCCGTCAGAAGCGACCGGCTCGCCGACGGCCTCCGAACCACCAGCCGCCCCCGCCCCGCCGAACGTCGACCCCCCGCGGATCTCCACCTCCCCGCGGACCCCCGCCTCACCCCGAGCCGGCGCATCCCCGTCGACAGCCGCCCCACCGACAGCCACCGCCCCACCGACCGCCACCGCCCCGCCGATCGCCGCCGTCTCCGCGCACACCAGCTCGGTCAGTGCCGCCCGCCGTTCTGTCGGGGTGCGCTCGGCGAGGCTCGCGAGGGTCTCCTCGGCCGGGCGGGCGGCGAGGCCCTCCCTGAGGACGGCCCGCCGTGGCTTGCCGGCCGCGGTGCGCGGGATGGCCGGGGTGAACAGGACGTCGTCGGGCACCTTGTGCGCGGAGAGCACCTCGGCGCACGCCCGCAGCAGGGCGCCCGTGTCCAGGCCACGCTCCCCCGGTACGACGAACGCGACCGGGACCTCTCCGAGCAGCGGGTGCGGCCGCGCCACCACGGCCGCGTCCAGCACTCCGGGCAGTCCGCGCAGCACCTGCTCGACCTCGACGGGGTCGACGTTCTCGCCGCCGCGGACGATCCGGTCGTTCACGCGTCCGGTGACGGTCAGGTATCCGTGCTCGCCTAACCGCCCCAGGTCACCGGTGCGGTACCAGCCCTCCCCGGCCACCGCGCCGCCGTCGTGGTAGCCGAGCATGACGCCGGGCCCGCGCACCCAGATCTCGCCCTCGGCGCCGACGGCCTCCTCCCCGGTCCCGGGGTCGGTGAGCCGCACCTCCATGCCGGGCAGCACCGCCCCGCTGCTCCCCCGTACCCGCGGCCCCGCCAGCGACTCCATCGCGATCTTGCCGCAGGTCTCGGTGCTGCCGTACCCGTCGAGCAGGGGCGCCCCGAGCCGCCCCTCGACCCGCTCCCGCAGCTCCGGCTCGCTCGGCGCCCCGGCGGTGACGCACACCCGCAGCGAGGGCACCTCGCCGAGTCCGGCGTCGAGCAACTGCTGGTAGGTGAGCGGCACTCCGCCCAGAACCGTCGGAGCGAACTCACCGATGAGCCGTAACAGCGCGGCCGGTTCCCGCACCGCGGTGATCCGCGCGCTGCCGCCCGCCACGGTCGTACCGAGGACACAGAGCGAGTGGGCGTAGGTGTGCGCGAGCGGCAACGGCCACAGCAGCCGGTCGTCCGCAGCCAGCCCCAGCCGGGGCACATAGCAGGCGACCGGCGACCAGAGCGCGGACCGCTGACTGGCGACGGCGGCCCGGGGAGTGCCCGAGGTTCCGGAGGTGTAGAGCAGCCAGGCGGGCTCGTCCAGACCGAGATCGTCGCGCGGTTCGGGTGAACGGCCATCCGCCACGAGGTCGTCGAAGTGCACGACCCCGTCCGGCACCGGTCCTTCCCCGGTCACCACCAGTCGCGGCGACCGCTCCCCGACCACACTGGCGATCCGGGCCAACTGCCGCCGGTCGACGACCAGTACCTCGGGATCACAGTCCGCGAGCAGCGCCGCGAGTTCGGCGTGGGTCCCGCGCGGGCTCAACGGCACACCCACGGCGGCGGCTCGGACCGTCGCGAGCAACCCCTCGACCAGTTCCACGCTGTTGTCGAGACAGAACGCCACCCTGGCCCCGCGACCGACGTCCAGCGCACCCGCCAACCGCCTTGTACGAAGTTCCAGTTCGGCCCAGCTCACCGACCGCCGGTCGTCGGCGAACGCGAGCTTCCCGCCGTATCGCGAGGAATTCCCGACCAGCAACTCCGCCACGGGCCGGACCTCGGCCACTGTCCCGACACGCATCGGGCCTCCCTCCGGATCACCGAGTCCGCACCGTATCCCGCCCGCGCGCCCGGCACCGCATCACAAAGAAGCCCCGTGTGGCCGGAGTTGATCGGTCGGCGTCCGGAGGAAACGTGACCGGAACCGCTCCGTCAGCCCTCGTCCGGCGTCAACCGCAACGAGATCGAGTTGATGCAGTACCGCTGGTCCGTCGGCGTCGGATACCCCTCACCCTCGAACACGTGCCCGAGATGCGAGCCGCAGCGGGCGCAGCGGACCTCGGTGCGGGCCATGCCGTGGGAGCGGTCCTCGATCAGTTCGACCGCGTCGGTGTCCTTCGGGTCGTAGAAGGACGGCCAGCCGCAGTGGGACTCGAACTTCGTGGTGGAGGTGAAGAGCTCGGCCCCGCAGGCGCGACAGGAGTACACGCCGGTGGTCTTGCTGTTGGTGTACTCGCCGGTGAAGGCGGGCTCCGTCCCGGCCTGGCGGAGTACGGCGTACTCGGCCGGGGTCAGCTCCGCACGCCACTGCTCGTCCGGCTTTTCGACGTCGTACGACATGAAGCTCAGCCCCTTACTTGGCGAGACGGTCCAGAATCAGCGGGCCGAGGTCCGTCACGTCACCCGCGCCCATGGTGAGAACGAGATCACCGGCCTTCGCCATTCCCGCGACCACCGACGCCACGTCCGCCTTGTCGTGGACCGGCGTCACGTCCGCGCCCGCGGCCCGCGCCGCATCGATGATCAGCTCGCTCGTCACCCCGGGGATCGGGTCCTCGCGGGCCGGGTAGATGTCCAGGACCAGCGAGCCGTCCGCCGCCGCGAGCGCCTCGCCCATCTCCTTGCCGAGTTCCTGCGTCCGCGAGAACAGGTGGGGCTGGAAGACGACCAGGATGCGGGCGTCACCGGCCGCCGCCCGCATGGCCTCCAGGTCCGCCGTCATCTCGGTGGGGTGGTGGGCGTAGGAGTCGATGACCTGCACCCCGGCCGCCTCGCCCTTGAGCTGCAGGCGCCGCTTGACGCCCGTGTACGCGGCCAGGGCGGGAGCCAGCTCGGCGGCCGGGACACCCAGCGCGACGCCGGCCGCCAGCGCGGCCACCGCGTTGTGCGCGTAGTGGCGGCCGGGCACGGACACGGTGAAGGTGAGCGGCGAGCCGTCCAGCTCCACGGTGACCTCGCTCTTCAGCCCCTGCGGGACGACCGACAGCACGCGCAGGCCGGCGTCCTCGGCGTCGCCGTAGGTCACCACCGTCACGTCGCACGCGGTGACGCGCCGGGTCAGCTCCCGCGCGCCCTCGTGATCCGCCGAGATCACCAGCGTGCCGCCCTCGGCGATGCGGTCCACGAAGGTCTCGAAGGACTCGTAGATCTCGTCCATGGAGGCGTAGTTCGCGTGGTGGTCGAGCTCGACGTTGAGGACGATCGCGACCTCGGGGGCGTACTTGTGGAAGCTGCGGTCGGATTCGTCCGCCTCGGCGACGAAGATCTCGCCCTCGCCGTGCAGGGCGTTCGAGCCGGGGGCGTCCAGGTCGCCGCCGATCGCGTACGACGGCTTCAGGCCCAGCTCGGACAGGGAGACGGCCAGCATCGAGGTCGTGGTCGTCTTGCCGTGCGTCCCCGCGACCGCGATCGGCCGCAGGCCGTCCATCAGCGAGGCGAGGGCGTCGGACCGGTGCACCACGGGGATGCCGAGCTCGGCCGCCCGCGCCAGCTCCGGGTTGTCGGCCCGGATCGCCGACGACACGACCACACAGGTGGCGTCGGAGGCCAGGTGCTCCGCCGCGTGCCCGATGTGCACGGTCACGCCCAGCGCCCGCAGCGCCTCGGCGGTCGCGGACTCCTTGGCGTCACTGCCGGCCACCTTTGCCCCACGCTGCGCGAGGATCTTCGCGATCCCCGACATCCCGGCCCCACCGATCCCGATGAAGTGCGGTCGGTCCATGGCGGTAGGAAGGCCGGGGGCCATGTGGTGTCTCCCTGTGCGTACGGCTACGGCGAAGGCCCCAGCTTATTGCCTACGGCGACCGCGCCCGGCCCCTACTCCTTGCTGTGCGAGAACAGCTTCAGCACCGGTACGCCCACCTTGTGCCGCGCTCTCGACGCCCAGTCCCGGTGGAAGAACTCCTCCACGTAGTGGGGGTCGGTGAGGACGATCACCTCGTCCGCGCCGATCTCGTCGACCAGGGACTTCAGCGCGTCCAGGGGGTGGTCCTCGATGAGCCGCCCCTCCGCCTCGCTCCCGGATGCCCTGAGTGCCTGCAGGGAGACCTCCAGGGCCCGCTCCCCCACGCCCTTGGCGGCCTCGCCCTCGGGTGTCTCCCGCTCCCGTACGGCCTCGTCCAGCTCGCCCAGCGCCACGTCGTCGATGGCCCGCAGCAGGCGGTCGGCCTGGTCCCCCCGCGGCTGGAGCAGCACGTGGAACGCGACCGACTCGTCGCCGTGCAAGGTGGTGACGAACTCCACGTCGGCGGACGTCAGGGCCTTCTCGATCATCAAAACGCTTGTGAACACCGGGCGTCCCCTTCTCTTCGCTCTGCGGAAACCATCCTGCCCCGTGGTCGCACGGGTACTGCCGGATTCAGTGTGCCCGCCGGAAGCCAAGCGGAACGACAGATTCCACCGATGTCGACGCCAGCGGTACCGATCGAACCCGCATCCGGGCGGTCATGCCCTGCGGTACCTGCTGTAGAGGAATCCGTCCTCCTCCAGCAGGGAGTCCAGTGCGAACCGTGCCGGCACCGCCACCGACGGCCCCCCGGCGATCCGCTGCGCGTCCCCCGCGGTGAGCATCGGGGACAGGGTCAGACAGAGCTCGTCGAGCACTCCGGCGGCCACCAGCTGACCGAGCAGCCGGGGGCCGCCCTCGGTCAGCAGCCGGGTGTGTCCCAGCTCGGCGAGCGCCCGTACCGCCCGCGCGGGGTCCACGCCGACGCCGTCCCCGGCGATCACCACGCGCGCGCCCGCCTTCTCGGCCGCGGCGATCCGGTCCGGGGCGGCCGCGGCGCCCGTGAGGATCAGCGTGGGCACCAGGGGCGAGGTGTACAGCGGCAGGGAGAAGTCCAGGTCCAGGCTCGCGGTGATCACCGCGATCGCCGGGACCGGGCCCTGCCCGGCCGCCTCGCGCAGCTCCGCGAACTCGTCACGCACGCGTGCCGGCCGGTACCCCTCCTGGCGGACCGTTTCCGCACCGGCGATCACCACGTCCGCCAGTGCCCGCAGCGTCCCGAAGATCCGCATGTCGGTCGCGGTGGAGATGGGCTGCGAACGGCCGTCGTGCTGGGCGGCCCCGTCGATCGTGGAGACCATGTTGGCGCGCAGCCACACCTCCGGGGTCGCGGGGCCGGGCCCGAGTTCGGGATACGCGTAGGCGGCGGCCAGCTCGGCGAGGCCCCACTCGTGGTCGGCCCCCTGAGGGCTCCGGGTCGCTGTCTCGTCGGTCACAGGGAACAGGCGTCGCATGTCGTGCAGTGTGGCACGGCCCTTAGCATGGTGAACCGTGTCTACTTCCCCCGCCGCGTCCGGGTTCGGCTCCATGGCCGACACCGCCCCGCTCTCCCTGTGCGACCGTGAGCCGCACGTCCCCGCGGACCGGCTGGTCGCCGAGATGGTGCCGCCGCCGCGGTTCGACTCGGTGCGTTTCGACACGTACATCCCGGACCCGAACCAGCCCAGCCAGACCGAGGCCGTCCGGGTCCTCGCGGGCTTCGCGGCAGGCCTCTCCGGCGCCCACGCCGTCGGCGGCGGCAAGCGCGGCTTCCTCGGTCTCGGAAAGGCGTTCGGGAAGGCCAAGGAGGCCAGGACCCCGGCGGGCCCGCGCGGCGTCTATCTCGACGGCGGCTACGGCGTCGGCAAGACCCACCTGCTGGCCTCGCTCTGGCACGCCACCCCCGCCGAACCCTCCCTCAAGGCCTTCGGCACCTTCGTCGAGCTGACCAACCTGGTCGGCGCCCTCGGCTTCCAGAAGACGGTCCAGACGCTCTCCGGCCACCGCCTCCTGTGCATCGACGAGTTCGAGCTGGACGACCCCGGCGACACCGTCCTGGTCTCCACCCTGCTCGGCAAACTGGTCGACGCGGGCGTGGCGCTCGCCGCCACCTCCAACACCCTGCCGGGCAAGCTCGGCGAGGGCCGGTTCGCCGCCGCCGACTTCCTGCGCGAGATCCAGGGCCTCGCCGCCCGCTTCCACCCCCTGCGCATCGACGGCGAGGACTACCGCCACCGCGGGCTGCCCGAGGCGCCGGCGCCGTTCGCCGACGAGGAGGTCCGCAAGGCGGCGTACGCCACCGAGGGCGCCTCGCTCGACGACTTCCCGAGCCTGCTGGCGCATCTCGCCAAGGTCCACCCGAGCCGGTACGGCGCCCTGACCGACGGTCTGAAGGCGGTGTGCCTCACGGACGTCCAGCCGGTGCCGGACCAGTCGACGGCGCTTCGGCTCGTGGTGCTCGCGGACCGTCTCTACGACCGCGAGGTGCCGGTGCTGGCCTCCGGGCTGCCGTTCGACCGGCTGTTCAGCGAGGAGATGCTGAACGGCGGCTACCGCAAGAAGTACTTCCGCGCGATATCCCGGCTCACCGCGCTGGCGCGCGACGCGAAGGGCCTGGTCGAGGGCGCCTGAGGCGCTTCTAACGCATCACTTTCACAAGATCAAGAGTCGGTTCGCGCCACGACCCGCCACGCTTCAGCCTCTCTTCAGCCGGAAACGTTAAGTTAACCCTGCAAACAACTTTGCCGGGCTAAGGTGTTTCTTGACCAGTCATTGACCAATGGTTGGTCTGGACTAGAAGCGTGAACTACCGAGAGGGGGGCGCATGTTCCGAGGTGCGACGGTGCGGGCCGTGCTTGCGGTGCTCACCGCTGCCCTTCTCGCGCTCCCCTTCTTCGCATCCCACGAGGAATTCGCAACAGCGCACACGGCCCGTCAGGCCAAGGCCAAAGCTCAGACCGGAACCAAGCTCTCCGGCAAGGCCGCGCGCGCCGAAGCCTCCGGCAAACGCCACTGCAACCACGTCGGGGACCCGACCGGTCCCCTGCGCACCCGCGACCGGCACCGTGCCGTCGACTTCGCCCCCGAGGGGCCCGAGCGCCCGCTGTCGGTTCAGGAACCGGCGGCCGCGCCCGAGCGGGTCGCAGCCGGCGATTTCCCCCTGTCGAGACCCTCGACAGCCCACGCTCCAGCGGCACTTCAAGTGTTCCGCTGCTGACGGCAGAGCAGTTCCCCCCACTTTCCCCCACCTGTCATGTAAGCCGACGCGCCCTTCGGCGCGCCGGCTGAGCCCGACGCGCCCCCATTGCGCGCCAGGAGGAGTCACCACATGCAGCCCCTCATCGACAACGCCCGCACGTTCGGACAGCGCCCTGAGGAGTTCGCCAAGCTGGCCGAAGGCCAGTCCCCCCAGGTCCTGTTCATCACCTGCTCGGATTCCAGGGTCGTCCCGGCCCTGATCACGGGCGCCCGCCCGGGCGAGCTCTTCGAGCTGCGCACCGCGGGCAACATCGTCCCCCCGTACACCTCCGAGCACCCCACCAGCGAGGCGGCCACCATCGAGTACGCCGTGGAGGTGCTGGGCGTCCGCGACATCGTGGTCTGCGGCCACTCGCACTGCGGCGCCGTCGGCGCTCTCGTCCGCGGCGACGACCTGGACGCCGTACCTGCCGTACGCGACTGGCTCACACACGCCACCCCCCGGCCCGCCGGAGCCGCCGAGGACCCGTGCGTGGCCGAGGGCGTGCAGAGCCACGTCCTCGCCCAGATCCTGCGCCTGAGGTCGTACCCCTTCATCGACAAGAAGCTCGCGGAGGACCAACTGACCTTGCACGCCTGGTACTACGAGGTGCACACGGGCGCGGTGCGCGTCCACCGCGCCGAGTCCGACGCGTTCGAGGGCCTGTGATCGCCATGATGACCAAATACCCTCACCTGCGGCAGGACTTCGCCGCCTCCCTGGTCGTCTTCCTGGTCGCGCTCCCGCTCTGCGTGGGCGTGGCCGTCGCCTCCGGTGTGCCGGCCGAACTCGGCCTGATCACCGGCATAGTCGGCGGCATCGTCACCGGTCTGATGCGGGGCAGCAGCCTCCAGGTCTCCGGGCCCGCGGCCGGTCTCACCGTGCTCGTCTTCGAGGCGGTCGACGAGTTCGGACTGCCCGCGCTCGGGGTCATCGTGCTGGCCGCCGGACTGATCCAGCTCGCCATGGGCGCCCTGAAGCTGGGGCGCTGGTTCCGCGCGATATCCGTCTCGGTCGTCGAGGGCATGCTGGCCGGTATCGGCCTCGTGATCATCGCGGGCCAGCTGTACTCGGCGGCCGGTCTGAAGGCCCCCGCCTCCGGACTCGACAAGATCCTGGGACTGCCCGGCGCCGCCGTCGACGCGCTCGGCAGCACCGCGGCGCTCGCCTCGCTCGCCGTCGGCGCGGGCACCATCGCGGTGCTCGTGCTGTGGAAGAAGCTCCCCAGGAAGGCGCAGACCGTGCCGGGCGCGCTCGCCGCGGTCCTGCTGGCCACACTGGCCACGCTCGTCTTCGACGCGCCGGTCGCGACCGTCGAGGTGAACGGTCTGCTGGACTCCGTCCAGCCGCCCGGCATGGACGCCTTCGGCGAACTGGCAAGCCCCGCCATCTTCGGCACGATCATCGCCTTCACCCTGATCGCCTCCGCCGAGAGCCTGTTCAGCGCCGCCGCGGTGGACCGGCTGCACGACGGTCCGCGCACCGAGTACGACAAGGAGCTCATGGCCCAGGGCGCGGGCAACGCGGTCTGCGGCGCGCTCGGTGCCCTGCCCATGACCGCGGTCATCGTGCGCAGTTCGGCCAACGTCCAGGCGGGCGCGAAGACCAAGGCCTCCCGGGTCATGCACGGCGTGTGGCTGCTGCTGTTCGCGGCCCTGCTGCCCTCGACGCTGGCGCTGATCCCGCTGCCCGCGCTCGCCGGCATCCTGGTCCACGCGGGCTTCAAGCTGATCCCCTTCCGGGAGATCGTGTCGCTGTGGCGGGGCCACCGCGGTGAGGCGCTGATCCTGGTGGCCACGGCCGTCTCGATCGTCGCGGTGAACATGTTCGAGGGCGTGCTGATCGGTCTGGCCCTGTCGGTCGTCAAGACCGCCTGGGAGGCCTCGCACCTCAAGCTGGAGATCGTCGACAAGGGCGCGGGCCCCATCCAGGCGCATCTGTCGGGCAACGCGACCTTCCTGCGGCTGCCGAAGATCCTCGACAGCCTGGAGTCGCTGCCCCAGGACCGGCCCGTGGAACTGGACCTCTCCGGTCTGCACCACCTGGACCACGCCTGCCGTACGGCGCTGGAGAACTGGGCCGAGCGGCACAGCGCGGTCGGCACCGAACCGGTCCGGGTCACCGAGCCGGAGCTGGCGAAGGCCACCACTCCGTAGCGCTCCCCCGCCTGGTCCGGGGCCGATCGTGGCCCCGGACCAGGCACCGGGCATATCGTTGCAGGAGCAGACATACGGACCTCTGGACGAGGAGGCCGGAATGCTCCAGGAACTGTTGACGGCGGCCGTGGCGGCCGGTTCCGCCGGGGTCGTCTATCTCGCGGCGGCGGCCCGGGTCGTCAAACAGTACGAGCGCGGGGTGGTCTTCCGCCTCGGGCGGCTCGCGGGTGAGGTGCGCGACCCCGGGTTCACGGTGGTCGTGCCGTTCGTGGACCGGCTGCACAAGGTGAACATGCAGATCGTCACGATGCCGGTGCCGGCCCAGGAGGGCATCACCCGGGACAACGTGACGGTGCGCGTGGACGCGGTCGTCTACTTCCGTGTCGTCGACGCGGCGAGCGCCCTGGTCAAGGTCGAGGACTACAAGTTCGCCGTCTCCCAGATGGCCCAGACCTCGCTGCGTTCGATCATCGGCAAGAGCGAGCTGGACGATCTGCTGTCCAACCGCGAGAAACTCAACGAGGGCCTGGAGCTGATGATCGACAGCCCGGCCGTCGGCTGGGGCGTGCAGGTGGACCGTGTCGAGATCAAGGACGTGTCGCTGCCGGACACGATGAAGCGGTCGATGGCCCGCCAGGCCGAGGCCGACCGTGAGCGGCGGGCCCGGGTCATCAACGCCGACGCCGAACTCCAGGCCTCCAAGAAGCTCGCGGAGGCGGCCAAGGAGATGTCCGAGCAGCCCGCCGCGCTCCAGCTCAGGCTGCTGCAGACGGTCGTGGCGGTGGCCGCCGAGAAGAACTCGACGCTCGTCCTGCCCTTCCCGGTGGAGCTGTTGCGCTTCCTGGAGCGGGCGCAGGAGCACCCGACCGGGAAGTGAGGGGGACGGGACACGCTACGCGCGTGGTTCCCGCGGGGCGACCCAGGTGATAGACACAGCGACGTCACAGTCCTGTCCGCCAGCAGGAAGGTTGCTCCGCCATGTCCGCAACACGACGTCAGGTCCTGGCCCGCTCCGGCGCCTTGGGCGTGGGCATCGCCTTCACGGGCGCCCTCTCCGAACTCTTCGCCGGCACCGCCGCCGCCCAGTCCCTCGGCCACACGGGCTACGGCCCCCTCGTCCCGGACCCGAAGGGGCTGCTGGACCTGCCGAAGGGGTTCCGCTACAAGGTCCTGTCCCGCGAGGGCGACCCGCTCCGCTCCGGCGAGGGCAAGGTCCCCTCCAACCACGACGGCATGACGGCCCTGCCGGGCAGACACGGTCGCGTCCACCTGGTCCGCAACCACGAGAACCGCCCCACCGCGGCCATCGCCGTCCCCACCGTCGAGGGCCTCACCTACGACCCGGCGGGCAAGGGCGGCTGTACGGCCCTCACGCTGGACTCCCGCGACAACGTGCTGTCGGAGCGGGTCGCCATCGCCGGCACCGCCGTCAACTGCGCGGGCGGGCCCACCCCTTGGGGCACCTGGCTGACCTGCGAGGAGACCGAGGACAAGGCCGGCACCAACGGCTACACCAAGGACCACGGCTTCATCTTCGAGGTCGACCCGGTCGACCCGCACCGCTCCGGGGCCGTACCGCTGACCGCGATGGGGCGCTTCCAGCACGAGGCCATCGCGATCGACCCGAAACGCGGCATCGTCTACGAGACCGAGGACGCCTTCCTCAAGCCCTTCGGCCTCTTCTACCGCTTCCTGCCCAACAGGCCCGAGGGCGGCCTCGGTTCACTGCGCGCGGGCGGCCGGCTCCAGGCGATGCGGGTGCCCGGAGTGCCGGACCTGTCCGTGGTGCAGGAGACGGGCGCCTGCTTCGAGGGCGTCGAGTGGGTCGACGTACCGGACCCGCTGGCCACCGAAACCCCCGTCCGGCTCCAGGACTTCGGCCCGAAGGGCATCACCCATGCCCAGAAGCTGGAGGGCTGCTACTGGGGCGGGAAGAGCGTCTACTTCGTCTCGTCGTTCGCGCACAGCGCGGAGGGTTCGGCCGCCGACCACTTCGGGCAGATCTGGCGCTACGACCCCTCTGCGCGCCGGCTGACCCTGGTGATCGTCTTCGGTCCGGACACCGACGTGCAGCTGCCCGGCGAGTCCCCGGACAACATCTGCCTCGCGCCCAGCGGCGGTCTGATGGTGTGCGAGGACGGCAGCGGCGCCCAGCACGTCTTCGGCGTGACCCGGCACGGCGAGGTGTACGCGATGGCCCGCGGCCGGCAGAACATCGGTACGCCCGAGGCGCCGGAGTGGGGCGAGTTCGCGGGCGTCACCTTCTCCCCCGACGGGCAGACGATGTACGTCAACTGCTACACGCCCGGGACGACCTTCGCGGTGACGGGCCCCTGGCGCCGGTAGCCGCCCCGCACGACGGCTGGCGCGCCCCGGTCCCTCGGCGCAGGATCGAGGGGCCGGACCCGGACCGGAAGGGGTGCCGCATGCCGAAGAAGGACTCCAAGGGCCGCGGGACGAAGAAGGGCTTCATGGCCAGCGACGACCTCGCCCTGCGAGAGCTGCTGCGGGTACCCGGCGGCAAGCCGATGGACCTTGCCGCCTACGACACCCGGGTGACCCCGGCCGGCCCCCGTGACAAACAGGCGGGCCGGGCCGCGATGACCGATATGGCCAACCCGCTCGCCGACTTGCAGGACCGCCTGTGGGCGGCGAGCACGGCGGGCGACCGGCGCCGGGGCCTGCTGGTGCTGCAGGGCATGGACACCAGCGGAAAGGGCGGCACGGTCAAGCACGTCATCGGCCTGTTCAACCCGTCCGGCTGCCGCATCCACGCCTTCAAGGCACCCACGCCCAAGGAACTGGCGCACCCCTTCCTCTGGCGCGTCAAAAAGGCCCTCCCGCAAGCCGGTGAGCTGGGCATCTTCGACCGCTCGCACTACGAGGACGTCCTCATCGCCCGCGTCCGCGCCCTCGCCCCGGCCGCCGAGATCGAGCGCCGCTACGACGAGATCAACCGCTTCGAGAAGTCCCTCGCCGGCAACGGCGTCACCGTGATCAAGTGCTTCCTGCACATCTCGTACGACGAACAGCGCGACCGCCTGCTCAAGCGCCTCGACCGCCCGGACAAGCACTGGAAGTTCAACGTCTCGGACATCGACGAGCGCGCCCTGTGGCCCGCCTATCAGCAGGCGTACGAGTTGGCCCTGGAGCGCTGCTCGACAGCGCACGCCCCGTGGTACCTGGTCCCCGCCGACCGCAAGTGGTACCGCAACTGGGCGGTCAGCCGACTCCTCCTCGAACACCTGTCGGAGCTGAACCCGCGCTACCCGAAGGCGGACTTCGACGTGAAGGAAGCCCGCAGGCGGCTGCTCGAACAGTGAATCCCGGGGTACTCGGGGCGCATGACCGAGAACCGGCACGTCAAGGGCTCGTACTGGCTGGAGACGGCACCCGGCGGACCCCGGCCGCCACTGACCGAGGACCTCGACGTCGACGTGGCCGTGATCGGCGCCGGCATCGCCGGGCTGAGCACGGCGTGGGAACTGACGCGGGCCGGGCACCGGGTGGCGGTCCTGGAGGCCGGGCAGGTGGCCGCGGGGGTCACCGGGCACACCACCGCCAAGCTGACCGCCCTGCACACACTGATCTACGACAAGCTGCGCCGCACCCGCGGCCCCGAGGGCGCCCGGCTGTACGCCCGCTCGCAGAGCGAGGCGATCGAGCGGGCCGCCGGGATCGCGGAGGAGCTGGGCATCGACTGCGACTGGGAGCAGCGCAGCGCCTACACCTACGTCCGTGACGCGGGCCGCGTCGACGAGCTGCGGGCCGAGGCGGCGGCCGCCCGGGAGGCGGGGCTGCCGGCCGCGTTCGTGACGGAGACCGGGCTGCCGTTCCCCGTGGCGGGCGCGGTGCGGGTGACCGGGCAGGCGCAGTTCCATCCGCGCAAGTACCTGCTGGCCCTGGCCGAGGACCTCGTCGCCTCCGGCGCGGCCGTCCACGAGCACACGGCCGTCCTGGGCCTCGAAGAGGGCGAGCCGTGCCGTCTGACGACCGACACGCGGGCGACGGTGACGGCCCGGGACGTGGTGGTCGCCACCCACTACCCGATCTTCGACCGCGCCCTCCTCTTCACCCGGCTCTCCCCGCGCCGCGAGCTGGTCGTCGCCGGGACGATCGACCGGGAACGGGATCCGGACGGTATGTACATCACGCCGGACGAGGGCACCCGCTCGGTCCGTACGGCTCCCTGGGACGCCGACCGGCGGCTGCTCATCGTCACCGGGGAGCACTTCACGCCCGGCACGGGAGACACCCGGAGCCGTTTCGACCACCTGGGCGCCTGGGCTTCCCGGCACTTCCCCGACGTGGACCTCAGCCACGCCTGGGCCACCCAGGACAACGACCCCACCGACACGGTGCCGCTCGTCGGCCCCCTGCACCCGGGCGCCAGGCACGCCTACGTCGCCACCGGCTTCGGCGGCTGGGGCATCAGCGGCGGAATCATGGCGGGCCGTCTGCTCACGGCCCAGATCACCGGCGAGAAGTGCGCGTGGAGCGACCTGTACGACCCGCGCCGCCTGCGCTCGACGGTCCGCGAGGCCCCGTCCTTCCTCAAGACCCAGGCACAGGTGGCCCGCCACTTCGTCGGCGACCGGCTGCGCCCCGCACCTCCGCTGGAGTCCCTCCCGCCCGGCGAGGGCGCCGTCGTCCGGGTGAACGGCGACCGTCTCGCCGTGTACCGGGACGACGAGGGCGCCCTGCACGCCGTCTACCCGCGCTGCACCCACCTCGGCTGCCTGGTCTCCTTCAACGGCGCCGAGGACGCCTGGGAATGCCCCTGCCACGGCTCCCGCTTCGACACCAACGGCAAGGTGATCCAGGGGCCGGCGACGAAGCCGCTGGAGAGGCGGGACATCTGAGCGGGTGACGTTGCGGCCGAGGTGAGAGGCAAATAGGAGGATTCGCCCTACTTTCGTACGGTGATCACTTTTGTACGACGAGTCACCGCCGCCTGTGTCCTCGGCGCCGCCCTCACCGCCTGTGCCGCCACGCCGCAGCCCGTCCGCCCCGAACCCTCCGCGACCCCTACGGCTCCTACCGCACCCCCGACTCTCGCCCCCGGCCCCGGCGGCCTGACCCCCGTCTTCAGGAACGGGTCCCGTACCCACGGCAGGACCGTCGCGCTCACCTTCGACGCCGACATGACGGCGGACCAGGGGGCGCGGGCGGCGGCCGGCGAGCACTTCGACAATCCTGGGCTGATCGCGGCCCTGCGGGAACTGAGGGTGCCGGCCACCGTGTTCATGACCGGGCGGTGGGCCGAGCAGTATCCGGAGCAGGCCCGTTCCCTCGGGCGGGACCCGCTCTTCGAGGTCGCCAACCACTCCTACAGCCACTACGCCTTCACCGACGACTGTTACGGGCTGCCGACGGTCTCCGGTGACCGGATGCGGGCGGATGTGGAGCGGGCGTACGCGGCGTTCCGGAGGGCGGGGGTGCCGGACGCGAGGCCGTACTTCCGTTTTCCCGGCGGGTGCTACGACCGGCGGGCACTGAAGGCGCTGACCCCGGTCGGCGTGACCGCCGTCCAGTGGGACGTGGTGAGCGGGGACGCGTTCGCGACGGACGCGGAGGCGGTGACCCGCCAGGTGCTCGAGGGGGTGCGGCCGGGGTCGGTCGTGGTCATGCACTGCACGCGCAGTGCCGCGCCGACGACGGAGCGGGTGGTGCGGGCGGTGGTGCCTCAGCTGCGTGAGCGGGGGTTCCGGTTCGTGAGGGTGTCCGAGCTGATCGGGTCCTAGGCTGGAGGTATGAGCGAGGACTACTGCACGATCGGCGACGTGCCGAAGCCTCCGGTCGCCGACGGGCCGCCGTACGCGGAGTGCGTGCTGTGCCGGAAGCCGACGGAGTATCCGGAGTCGTACAAGGGGATCACCCTGTGCCCGGTCTGCGAGTGGCAGGAGGCTCAGCGCACGGCCTGCTCCGGGTGACCTTAGGGTTGTCCGGGTGAGCCACGACGTGACGCCCTCGACCGACAGCCCCTTCCGCTCCGAACCGACCGCACGCGACCAGGCACCCCAGTTCGTGCTGCCCCTGGTCGTCCGTATCGAGAAGACGGCTCCGCCTGCTCGCACCGACGCTCTCGAGACCGCCGCCCGCGCCGTTCTCGTCCTGCTCGGCGACGAGCGTTCCGTCGGTGACGGGGAGTGGGCCGAGGTGGTGCGGGACTGGCAGGACGCCCGGATCCGGAAGGTCGTACGGCGGGCGCGGGGCGCCGAGTGGCGGCGGGCCGAGGGGTTGCCCGGGATCACCGTGACGGGTAAGTCGGCGGAGGTACGGGTGTTCCCGCCGGTGCCGCTCGACGGCTGGCCGAAGGATCTGGCCAGGCTCCAGGTCTCCGGAACCGACCTCGACGACCCCGAACCGCCGGTGGAGGCGGACCCGGCGGCTCCCGTCCTGTGGCTCAATCCGGACCTCGACATGTCGGCCGGCAAGGCGATGGCCCAGGCCGGTCACGGCGCCCAACTGGCCTGGTGGGAGCTGTCCGACGAGGAGCGGGCCGCCTGGCGGGACGCCGGGTTCCCGCTCGCCGTACGGGCCGCGGATCCCGCGCGGTGGGCTGAACTCACCGCCAGCGGGCTGCCGTTGGTCCGTGACGCCGGTTTCACCGAGATCGCGCCGGGCTCCTGCACGGTCGTCGCGGACCATCCGGCGCTGCGATGACCCGGGTCGATGGACGCGTCGAGCGGGGCAACCGCACCCGGCGGGCAGTGCTGCGGCGGGCCGTCGACATCGCCTCGGTCGAGGGGCTGGAAGCCTTGTCCGTGGGGCGGCTGGCCGGGGAGCTGGAGCTGAGCAAGAGCGGGGTGTTCGCTCTGTTCGGATCCAAGCAGGAGCTGCAGCTGGCGACCGTGCGGGAGGCCTCGCGGATCTTCGTCGTCGAGGTGCTGGAGCCGGTCTCCGAGGCGGCCGAGGGGGTCGAACGGCTGCGGGGGCTGTGCGAGGGCTGGCTCCGGTATTCGGAGCAGCGGGTCTTCCCGGGGGGTTGTTTCTTCTACGGCGTGATGGCCGAGTTCGACGCCCGCGAGGGGCCGGTCCACGACGCGCTCGTCGAGTCCCAGCGGGCCTGGCTCGGCGAGTTGGAGCGGTGCGCCGAGCGGGCGCGGGCCGCGGGTGAGCTGAGCGCGGACACCGATCCGGCGCAACTCGCCTTCGAGGTCGTCGCGTTGATGGAGACGGCGAACGCGATGTCGCTGCTGCACGGCGAGGCCACGCCCTATGTCAGGGCCCGGCGGGGCATCGCGTCACGGCTGGGACTCTGACGTCTGAAGCACTCTGGGATCTCCGGGATTCAAGCACGGAAACTAGTAGCACGATCGTTCGTTTAGTTTTAGGGTCGGGGCATGGGTACTCCTCGACGACGCGTCCTTCGCTCCCGCTGGAAGTCCGGTCCCGCCATCCCGCTCGACGACTACGTGCTCGTCGGTGTCACCGACTTCACCGCCCACGGGTACGGGCAGTCCGTCGCCGTCGCGCTGGCCGGGATGCGGTTGCGCCGCACCTGGCCTTCGACACCCGGCGCGGTCGGGATGTGGCTGTTCGCGGATCCTCTCCGACGGCGCTCCGGGTCTGTGTCCGTGTGGGCCGACGAGCGGGGACTGAAGGAGTTCACCGGGCGCCCCGACCACGTGCGGATCGTGCGTGCGCATCGTGGGCGCGGTGAACTGCGGTCCTTCCGGCGGGAGTTCGAGGAGTTCGACCCCGATGCCGTGTGGGCGTACGCCCTGGACCTGATCACCGAGGAGCGCTGATGGATGTCGTCGAGCTGGACCGGATCGCCGTACAGGAGGCTTCGCGGCTCGTGGAGTCGGCCCGGGACGGCGACGACGGGGACTGGGAGCGGGGCACCCCCTGCGCGGGGTGGGACCTGCGGCGGCTGGTGGCGCACATGACCGCCCAGCACCACGGGTTCGCGGCCGCCGCTCGAGGCGTGGGCGGCGATCCGGGGTACTGGCGGGAGCAGGAGGGGACGGGCGAGCCGGCCCGTGCGCATCGGGCGGCTGCGGACGCGGTGCTCGCGGCGTTCGCCCAACCGGGCGTTCTGGAGCGGGAATTCGAGCTGCCGGAGCTGGGCGGAGGGTTTCCCGGCCGCACGGCGATCGCCTTTCACTTCGTCGACTACGTGGTGCACGCGTGGGACGTGGCGGCCACGCTCGGCGTACGACTCCACCTGACGGACGAGGTGCTCACCGCGGCCCTGGCCGTGGCCCGACGCGTCCCGACGGACCCCGCCGGCCGCGGGCCGGGCTTCGCGTTCGCGCCCGCCCTGAAGGTCGCGGAGGGGACGGGGCCGCTGGAGGAGACGCTGCGACTGCTGGGCCGGGACCCGCAGGCTTGGCCCGGACCGGGCGGGTGACGTCGCCGGCCGTGGGCCGGGGTTCGCGCCCGCGCTGAAGCAGCTGGAGGAGGCACTGCGGTTCTGGGCCAGGAGCCGCAGTGGTGGCCGCGAACCAGACGGCTCCCGGCGGGCGTGGGCCGTGACCGGGTCGAAGGTCGGGGAAGAGACGCTGCGAGTGCTGGGGCCGAAGCGGCAGGTGATGTCGTCGGCCGTGTCGGGGTCGAACCTCAAATGTTGCTCTGAAGGTCCCCCGGGCACGGTTCGGGTCCGGGGCCCGGGGCCATACCTCCGTCACGCCGCGCGGACGGCGACCGGAGCGGATGCGGGAGAGGCCGAGGAGGGGACGGACCATGGAGCGACTGGGGACGGGTATCGGATGGCGGCCGGAGATCGCGGACGCGGTGGAGCGCATGCCGGGCATCGACTGGGTCGAGGCCGTGGCCGAGAACCTGTGCCCCGGGCACCTCCCCGAGTCGCTGCGGCGGCTGCGGGAGCGCGGGGTGACCGTGGTGCCGCACGGTGTCTCGCTCGGCCTCGGCGGCGCCGACCGGCCCGACGCGGGGCGGCTCCTCGCTCTCGCCGAGCGGGCCGAGGCCCTGGGCGCACCGCTGGTCACCGAGCACATCGCGTTCGTCCGCGCGGGCGGCCCGCTGACCGCCTCCCCGCGCCTGGAGGCCGGGCACCTGCTGCCGGTCCCGCGCACCCGGGACGCCCTGGACGTCCTCTGCGAGAACATCCGCATCGCGCAGGACGCGCTGCCGGTGCCGCTCGCCGTGGAGAACATCGCCGCGCTGATCTCGTGGCCGGGCGAGGAGATGACCGAGGGCCAGTTCCTGTACGACCTCGCGGACCGGACAGGGGTACGGCTGCTGATCGACGTGGCCAACCTGCACACCAACCACGTCAACCGCGGCGAGGACCCGGCCGAGGCACTCGCCGGGCTTCCGCTGGAGGCCATCGCGTACGTCCATGTCGCGGGCGGCTTCGAGCGGGACGGGGTGTGGCACGACAGCCACGCCCACCCGGTGCCGCGGCCCGTTCTCGACATCCTCACCGACCTCGCCTCCCGCGTCTCGCCGCCGGGGGTGCTGCTGGAGCGGGACGAGAACTTCCCCGAACCGGGCGAACTGGAGCGGGAGTTGGGAGCCATCCGGGAAGCGGTGGAGAAGGGCGGCGGGGCACGCACCGACGGCGCGTGGCGCGCTGCCGCCTCCGTGGAGCCGTCGAGCGTCTCCACCGACCCCGCCCGCCAGCGGCTCGCCCTCGCCCAGACCGCGCTGCTGTCCGCGCTCGTGGCGGGGACTCCGGTGCCGGAGGGGTTCGACCGGGTGCGGCTTGGGGTGCAGGCGCGGGCACTCGCGGGGAAGCGTGCGGACGTGGTGGCGAAGGTCGCGCCCGAACTGCCGGTGATCCTCGGGGCGGGTTATCGGCCGGCGTTCCTGGCGTATGCGCAGCGGGCGCCGATGACGGACGGGTACCGGCGGGACGCGCTGAGCTTCGCCGAACAGCTGCTGCTGGGAGGCCAGTTGGCGGACGCGAGGGTGCGACGGGAGCTGCGGGAGTGGTGGCTGGAGCGGTCGGGGCCCACCCCGAGGTCCCGGAGGCCGGCGGTGCGGCTGGCTCGGGCCACGCGGAGGGTGTTGCTGCGGCACTGAGGGTGCGGGTGCCCGGGGTGGATGCCCGGGTGGGTGTCGCTCGTCCGCGACGGTGGGATGCCGCTGGGCGGCCAGGGCGGCGTCCCGAAGCCATACGCCGGATCGAGACCCGAGGCGGGGCCGAACAGCCCCGCGCCGGCAGGATGCCGCTGCGGGTCGCGGTCTGCGGGTCGCGCAGGCACGGCGGCCCACAGCGACTGCAACCCACCCAGGGGCGCCGGGCGCGGCGACCAGCCCCCACCGGCCCGCAGCCGACGAACGACCTCCACGGACCCGGCAGTAATATGTCAATCCCGCACCTGAATCCCACTAGCGTGCGGTGCCGCAACAGGAGGCACCATGCGACCGCGACCGCCCGTCAAGGGGCGAGGCATCTTCTCCGGCAACGGGGTCATCATCGCCGGGCTGACGGCCACCCTGGTGGCCCTGCTCATCCCGATCTGGTCGTATGCCGACCGCTCCGGCACGGGACTGAGCGTGCTCAACGCCGGGACCGTGACGACGCCGTACGGGCCGCTCTCCGCGCTGGACCGGGAGTTCGTCACGAAGGTGCGGCTGGCGGGGCTGTGGGAGCTGCCCGCGGGTCAGCAGGCGGAGCAGAAGGGCACGACGCAGGCCGTACGGACGGCGGGGCAGCACCTGGTCGAGGGGCACACGTTCCTCGACGCACGCGTGCGTGACGTGGCGTCGAAGCTCGGACTCGCCCTGCCCAACGAGCCCAGCGATCAGCAGAAGCAGTGGCTCGACACCCTGAACCAGGCCCAGGGCGTCGACTACGACCGCCAGTTCGCCAACATCCTGCGTCTCGCGCACGGCAGGGTGTTCTCGGTCGTCGCGCAGGTTCGCGCGAGCACCCAGAACTCCCTGGTCCGCGCCCTGGCCGACGACGCCAACACCACCGTGCTGGACCACATCAAGATCCTGGAGGCCACCGGGTACGTCGACTTCGGCGCCCTGGCCCGGGACATGGCCACCGGCAGCACGCCCCCGATCACCAACTCCCCGGCTCCGCCCGGCCCGACGACCGACCCGGGCGCGGTCGTTCCGGTCACCCCGTCGCCGTACACCGCGCAGTTCACTCTGCCCCCGGCCGCCTCCAGCCCGCCGCCGGACCCCGTCCCGTCATAGTCCGCTTCCGGACAAACGGAACGTCACACACCGACAACACTCCGTCCGGATCGTGAACAGCCCATGGCGCCGCCGGGAGCCTTTGGCATAGAAACGCGGCATGTTCTGGGTTCTTCTTCTGCTGCTGGCCTGGGCCGCCGCCGGCACCGCGTGTACGCGGCTGTGCCTGGCCGCCGTACACGCGGCGGCCGCCGACGCGGATGCCCGGGGACACGATCTGACCCTGTACGAGGCCGCGTTCCTGTCGGGCGGACCGCGCCGGGTCGCCGATCTGACCCTCGTCTCCATGGCCCGGCAGCGACGGCTGCTGCTGGCCCACACCGGCTGGGCGACCGTCGTCGACCCGCGGGGGCGGGACGAGATGGAGCGCACGGTCATCGGGGCCATCGGCCCTGAGGGGCAGTCCCGGATCGCGCCGGTGCGCGCGGACGCGGCCTCGGCGGACGCGGTACGCGGTATCGCCGACCGGCTCGTGGACGCGGGCCTCGCCGTGCCCGACGGCGCCCGGTCCGGCATCGCGGCGGCGGTCCGCCAGGTGCGGCTGGCCTCGGTGGCCGTCGTCGCGCTGGGCGCGATCGCGCTGCTCGCGCCCGCCCCGTCGGAGATGCCGCGGCACCTGGTCGCCCTCTGGTTCGCGCTGCCGCTCGCGCTGTCCCTCAGCTGCCTGGCCATCGCGCGGATGGAGGTCCACCCGTACTCGCGCTGGGCGTCCCCGGCCGGCCAGCGGCTGCTCGGCGCCCTGACCCGGCGCACCGGCGGCACGGACGAGCGGACGTATCTCACCTCCGTCGCCGTACGCGGCATCAGTGCGGTCGGCGAACCGGATCTGCGCGCGGCCTTCGCCCACCGCGAGCAGCACCGCGGCCGTCCTCGTGAGGAGTGGCGAGGAGAACGGCCCGGCGGACGCGGCGAGGAGCACCGCCGGCCGCACGGACGCGACTGAGCTCGTCCGGGGGCGCACGGAGGCATTGGGGCCGACACCGGCGGGGCGGTGCTTGCCTTCCCCCGCGGTCGAACGAAACATCCCTTTTGTCGCTGCCGCGCACCGAAGGGATACCGATGAGAGCCCCCGCCCTCTACACGGCCGCCGGGTCTTTGCTGCTGACCGCGCTCACCGCCGCACCGGCCGGGGGCGCTCCGGCCGCCCCGGGTGCGGCGGAAGTCCACGGCACCGCGATCGCCGCCGCGCGCGCCGGGACGGCCGGAATCCGCTTCGGCGCCTGCCCCGCGGCGGAGGACCTGCCCGACAGCGTCCAGTGCGGCACGGTGTCCGTCCCGCTCGACTACGCGCGTCCCGACGGACGGCAGATCAAACTGACCGTCAGCCGGGTGCGGGCCACCCACAAGGACCCGCACAACAGCAAGCGCAGGGTGCCCCGGCAGGGCGCCCTGGTCCACAACCCCGGCGGTCCCGGCGGCTCCGGCATGTACTTCCCGCTGGTCGGCGCGCTCCCCGCGTGGAAGGGGCTCGCCGCGGCGTACGACCTCGTCGGCTACGCACCGCGCGGGGTGGGCCGTTCGGCGCCGCTGTCCTGCACGGACCCCAAGCAGTACCTCAAGGCGCCCACGCAGACACCGACGCACCCCTCGCCGTCGTACAAGAAGGAACGCATCGCGCAGGCGAAGGCGTACGCGCGCGGGTGTGCGAAGCGGGCGGGCGCGGCTCTCCGGTACTACACCTCCCTGAACAACGCCCGGGACCTGGACGTGCTGCGGGCCGCGCTGGGCGAGCGGAAGCTGACGTTCGTGGGGGCCTCGTACGGGACCTACTTCGGCGCGCTGTACGCGACGCTGTTCCCCTCGCATGTGCGGCGGATGGTCTTCGACGCGGCCGTGAACCCGGGCCCCGAGCAGGTCTGGTACCGCAACAACCTGGACCAGTCGGCCGCGTTCGAGGAACGCTGGGCGGACTTCCGGGAGTGGATCGCCAGGCACGACGACGTGTACGGGCTCGGAAACACGGCCGAGGAGGTGCTGCGCAGCTACGACAGGGCGGCGGCGCGGCTGGCCGCCGAGCCGGCCGGGGGGAAGGTCGGGCCCGGGGAACTGCGGGGGGCGTTCCTGACGGCCGGGTACTACGACGACTTCTGGCCGCATCGGGCGCAGGCCCTGTCGGCGTATCTCAAGGGGGACCCCAAGCCACTGATCCAGCAGGCCGGGCCGCATCAGGAGGCGGCGAAGGAGGCGGAGAACTCCAACGCCGTCTACACCGCCGTCGAGTGCAACGACGCGCCCTGGCCGACGGACTGGAAGGTGTGGGACCGGGACAACACCCGGCTGGCGCGGGTGGCGCCGTTCGAGACGTGGGACAACGTGTGGATGAACCTGCCCTGCGCGTACTGGCTCGCGCCGCGGCAGCGGGCCCTCGATGTGCGGACCGGGCCCGGTGAGCTGCCGCCGACGCTGATTCTGGCGGCCGAGAGGGACGCGGCGGCTCCGTACGCCGGCGCCCTGGAGCTGCACCGGCGGTTGTCCGGCTCGGTGCTGGTGACCGAGCGGGACGCGGGCACGCACGGCATCGCGGGCGGCCCGAACCCCTGCGTCAACGGATACCTGGACGCCTACCTGCTTGAGGGCCGCCTCCCGGTGCGGCGCGCCGCATGCGCCCCGCACCCCGAGCCCACGCCGAAGCCGAAGACAAAGACGAAGGGCAGCTCTCGGAAGGCGGCCGTCGGACCCGCTCGCTGATCAGGCGAGGCCCGCCACGAGGTCGCCGATGTCCTTGCGGCGGCCGGTGTAGAACGGGACCTCCTCGCGGACGTGCATCCGCGCCTCGGAGGCGCGCAGATGGCGCATGAGGTCGACGATGCGGTAGAGCTCGTCGGCCTCGAACGCCAGGATCCACTCGTAGTCGCCCAGGGAGAAGGAGGCGACCGTGTTGGCGCGGACGTCCGGGTAGCCGCGGGCCATCTTGCCGTGGTCGGCGAGCATGCGGCGGCGGTCCTCGTCGGGGAGGAGGTACCAGTCGTAGGAGCGGACGAAGGGATAGACGCTCACGTAGTCGCGGGCGTGCTCGTCCGCCAGGAACGCCGGGATGTGCGAGCGGTTGAACTCGGCGGGGCGGTGCAGCGCCATGTTCGACCAGACCGGCTCCAGCGCGCGGCCCAGCCTGGTGCGGCGGAAGAGGTTGTACGCCTCCTGGAGCTGGTCGCTGGTCTCCGCGTGCCACCAGATCATGACGTCGGCGTCGGCGCGCAGCCCGGACACGTCGTAGGTGCCGCGGATCGTGACGTCCTTGGCGGCGAGCTGGTCGAACAGCTCCTGGACCTCGTCGGCGTAACCCGTGCGGTCCTCGGGGAGCACGTCCTTCAGCTTGAAGACGGACCAGAGCGTGTAACGGATGACCTCGTTGAGGTCCTTGGCCAGCTTGCCCTTGTTCGGGACCCTGCCGGACTCGGGGGTGGGGGCGTCGTTGCTCATGGGCCCTATTCTCCCGCTCCGCCGTGCAGACTCTGCACCGGGTTGGCGGTGAGCTCCCGTACGGCGGTCAGGTCGCCCTGGATCTGGTCCACCGCCGCGTGGGCGCCGGCGATGCAGGCCGGGATGCCGACGCCGTCGTACTGCGCGCCGCACAGCGCGAGGCCCGGGAGCTTGGCGACGTGCTCGCGGATGCGGGCCACGCGCGCGTGGTGGCCGACGGGGTACTGGGGCAGGCCGTCGGTCCAGCGGGTGACGCGGGTCTCCAGGGGCGTGGCCTCAAGCCCGGTGGCCTCGCGCAGGTCGTGGCGGGAGACGTCCACCAGGGCGGTGTCGTCGCGCTCCAGGATCTTCGTCTCGCCATAGCGGCCGACGGAGGTGCGCAGGACGACGACGTCCGGGTTCTCGTCGGCGATCCAGCCCCACTTCTGGGAGGCGAAGGTGGACGCCTTGATGGTGCGGCCGTCGACCGGCGGTACGAGGAAGCCGCTGCCCGCGGGCAGGGCGGTGTCGGAGCGGCGGTAGGCGAGGGTGACCAGGGCCATGGAGGCGTACTCCACGGTGTCGAGCTCGGTGGCGGCCTCGGGGGCCTCGGCGCGCAGGAGGCGGGCGGCGGCCGGGGCGGGGACGGCGACGATCACGGCGTCGGCGCGCACGACGCGGTCCGCGGCGACGACCCTCCAGCCGCCGGACGGCTCGCGGCGCAGCTCGGTCACCGGGGCGCCGGTGACGATCTCGCCGCCGCGCGCGCGGACCGAGTCGGCGACGGCGAGCGGGAGGGTGCCCACCCCGCCCTCGATCCCCATGAACACCGGCCCGGTCTGCTGGTTGGCGGCCATCCGCGCCTGGATCTCCCGGACGCCTTCGGTGAGCGAGGTGTGGGTCTTGGCCACCTGGAAGAGCTGCGGGACCGCCGAGCGCATCGAGATGCGGTACGCGTCGCCCGCGTAGACCCCGCCGAGGAGGGGTTCGATGAGGCGGTCGACGACCTCGCGGCCCAGGCGCGCCGCCACGTACTCACCGACCGCCACGTCGTCGCCGACCTCCGTGCGGGGCAGCTCCGCGTCCTGCGCGATGCGCGCGAGGCCCTCCTCGGACAGCACTCCGGCGAGGGCCTCGGCGGTGCCGGGGACGCCCATGACGTGGCCCTTGGGCATGGGGCGCAGGGCGCCGCGGGTCCAGATCGAGGCGGTCGCGGTGGCGGGCGGCTGGAGGCGGTCGTCGAGGCCCACCTCACGCGCGAGGGCCACCGCCTCCGGCCTGCGGGCCAGCATCGACTCGGCGCCGAGGTCGACGCGCGCGCCCGCGATCTCGCCGGGCAGCAGCTTGCCGCCCACCCGGTCGGACGCCTCCAGCACGGTGACGTGCGCGCCGCGCTGCGCCAGCCGGTGCGCCGCGGCCAGTCCCGCGATGCCGGCTCCGATGACGACGACCCGTGATCCGCTCATGGCCCCAGCCTCTCAGACCCCACTGACAGTCCGACGGCGGCCCGGTGTCCTTCACGAGTCCCGACCGTGACCGCATCGGAACCACCGCTGTCCAACGTTCGCACCCCCTCCGGCGTCGAAGGAGCGTCAGTTGTTCACGACCCTCGGGGGGACGCCCGCATGCGCACATCACGATCACGACGTTCCGTACGGCCCGCGCGGGCCCTGGCCGGCCTCCTGCTCGCCGCGGGCCTCGCCCTGACCGGGTGCAGCTCAGGCGCCGACAGCAGCAGCGACGGCGGCAGCGCCCTGTCCGACGACAAGGCGGCGCAGAGTCAGGCGGAGGGCGCGGCCGGCGCCGAGGCCGGCGGCAAGCAGGCCACCACCGCCCCCCAGCCCGCGGTGAATCACATCATCCGCACCGCCACGCTGACCGTGCAGGTCAAGAACGTGTCGAAGGCGCTCGCCGCGGCCCGCACCACCACCGAGAACGCGGGCGGTTTCGTCGGCAAGGAGTCCACCTCCCGCGACGAGGAGGGCCGGGAGCAGACGGAGGTGGTGCTGCGGGTGCCCGTCGAGAAGTACGACGAGGTCCTCGGCGACCTGGAAGGCGCGGGCAAACTCCTGGAGCGCACCGCGAACGCGCAGGACGTCACCGACCAGGTCGTCGACGTGCAGAGCCGGATCGCGACGCAGCGCGCGAGTGTGGCGCGGATCCGGGAGCTGATGGACAAGGCGACCAAACTGAGCGACGTGGTGACCCTGGAAGGTGAACTGAGCACCCGTCAGGCCGATCTGGAGTCCCTGCTCGCCCGCCAGGCCTCCCTGAAGGACCGTACGAGCCTGGCCACCATCACCCTGTCCCTGTCCGAGTCGCCCGTCGTCAAGGCCGAGGAGGACGACGACCCAGGTGTCGTCGACGCGCTGGCGGGCGGCTGGGACGCGTTCGTGACCATGCTGCGCTGGGTCGTGGTGGCGGTGGCCGCGGTGCTGCCGTTCCTGGCCGGGATCGCGCTGCTCGTGCTGGTGTGGCTGCGGCTGGTGCGGCCCCGGCTGCCGCGCCGGACCGCGCACGCGGCCGCCTCGACCGCTCTGGGCCCGCTGCCCGTGGCACGCCCCGTCCCGGACCCGGGACGGGAGCAGGAGCGGGGCGAGCAGGACTGAAATGCCGCGCCCTCGTAGCGTGTTCGCATGAACATGAGCCGTACGCGGGACACGAGGGAACGTCTGGTCGTGATCGGCGGCGACGCCGCGGGGATGTCCGCGGCGTCGCAGGCACGCCGGTTGAAGGGCCCCGACGAACTGGAGATCGTGGCGTTCGAGCGGGGCCACTTCACCTCCTACTCGGCCTGCGGCATCCCGTACTGGGTGGGCGGGGACGTCACCGGGCCGGACCAGTTGATCGCCCGTACGCCCGCGGAGCACCGGGCCCGTGACATCGATCTGCGCATGCGCACCGAGGTCATGGAGATCGACGTCGGCCGACAGCGGGTACGCGCGCGTGACCTCGAGTCGGGGGCCGAGTCCTGGACGTCGTACGACAAACTCGTGATCGCGACCGGCGCCCGCCCGATCCGCCCGGACATGCCGGGAGTCGACGCCCCCGGTGTGCACGGGGTGCAGACGCTCGACGACGGCCAGGCGCTCATCGACACGCTGGCACACACGCGTGGCCGCACGGCGGTGGTGGTGGGCGCCGGGTACATCGGTGTGGAGATGGCCGAGGCACTGATCAACCGCGGCTACGAGGTGACAGTGGTCAACCGGGGCAGCGAGCCCATGTCCACGCTCGACCCGGACATGGGCCGCCTGGTGCACGAGGCCATGGAGGGTCTGGGCATCACCATGGTCGACGACGCCGCGGTGACCAAGGTGCTCACGGGCGAGGACGGCCGGGTGCGGGCGGTGGCCACGGAGAACGCCGAGTACCCGGCGGACGTGGTGGTGCTCGGCATCGGGGTACACCCGGAGACGACGCTCGCGAGGGCGGCCGGTCTGCCGCTGGGCAGCCACGGCGGTCTCCTGACGGACCTCGCGATGCGGGTGCGCGGCCACGAGAACATCTGGGCGGGCGGCGACTGCGTGGAGGTCCTCGACCTGGTCTCGGGCCAGGAGCGGCATATCGCGCTGGGCACCCACGCCAACAAGCACGGCCAGGTCATCGGCACGGGCGTCGGTGGCGGCTACGCCACCTTCCCCGGGGTCGTCGGCACGGCCGTCAGCAAGGTGTGCGACCTGGAGATCGCCCGCACCGGGCTGCGCGAGAAGGACGCGCGTCGGGTGGGCCTGCAGTTCGTGTCGGTCACGATCGAGTCCACCAGCCGGGCCGGCTACTACCCGGGCGCCTCCCCCATGACGGTGAAGATGCTCGCCGAGCGCCGCACGGGGCGGCTGCTCGGCGTGCAGATCGTCGGGAGAGAGGGCGCGGGCAAGAGGGTCGACATCGCCGCGGTGGCCCTGACGGCGGGGATGACGGTGGAGCAGATGACGGCCCTGGACCTGGGGTACGCGCCGCCGTTCAGCCCGGTGTGGGACCCGGTGCTGGTGGCGGCCAGGAAGGCCGCCGCGAAGGTGCGGGCCTCCTGACGGCTACGCCGTGCCGTTGATCCGCTCGATGGCCTGGCGGGCCTGGTCGGCCGGCGGCCTGGGCGGCAGCGCCGAGACGGAGGCGCTGGTGTTGGCGGGCATCGCGGTCGGCTGCTCACCCGCCGGCTTGGCGTGCGAGGCGGGCCGCGTGGTCCTGAGCCGGTTGCTCACCGCCTCGTCGAGGGTCACCGGCCGCTGCATCTGCGAGGCCAGCCGCCCGGCCTCCTGGCCGAGCCTGGCCACGTCCTCCCAGGGCAGCCGCAGCACCAGGGAGATCTCGGCCTCGCCGTCGGGAAGAGCGTGCATCGGAGGAGTAATTCGGTCGTTCATCGGTGGTTCCTCACGTAGTCCCCGCGGCCCGCCTTCCCCGTGCCGCGGGCGGTTGAGGAGACATACGCACGCGTGCGCGCGGGTGTTCACCGACGCGCCACCGATTCGCGGGGCCCATCGCGGGCACTACTTCCTTGTGGTCATCCCCGTCCATGACGTGAACCCTGTGCGCCGCACCCCCGTGGTGACGTACGCGCTCATCGCCGCGAACGTCCTCGTGTTCCTGTTCACGCCCGGCCTGGCCGGCTCCGTGGCGGGCGACAGCAGCCTGTCCCAGCTGTGCCATCTCCAGGCGTTCCTGGACCACTACGCGGCGGTCCCACAGGAGTTGATCCACCATCAGATGCCGCGGCTGGTCCCCACGGGCGACGTCGGCACCAGCGCGCAGGGCTCGGCGGGCTGTGTGGTGGCCCCGCCGGACTACGACAAGTCCCCGCCGCTGTCGGTCCTCACGGCGATGTTCCTGCACGGCGGCTGGCTGCACCTGCTGGGCAACATGCTGTTCCTGCTGATCTTCGGCAACAACGTCGAGGACCGTATGGGGCATGTGCGCTTCGCGCTGTTCTACGTCGTCTGCGGCTACGCGGCGTCGTACGGCTTCGCGCTCCTCAACGACGACTCGGGCGACCCGCTGATCGGTGCGTCGGGAGCCATCGCCGGGGTCCTGGGCGCCTATCTGGTGCTGTACCCGAAGGCCAGGGTGTGGGTCCTGGTGCCCTTCCTGGTCTTCCTGCCGCTCAGACTGCCGGCCTGGCTGGTGCTGGGCTTCTGGTTCGTGCTGCAGGCGGTGTACTCCTCCGGCGAGGGCGTCTCCGCCGCCGGCACGGTGGCGTACGCGGCGCACGTCGTGGGCTTCCTCGTCGGGATGCTGCTGGCCTGGCCGCTCAAGCCGGGCACTCCCCCGCCGCCGGAACCGCGCGGACTGCTGTTCGGCAGGAAGGCACGGCCCCGGCACACCTGGTGAGTCAGCGGGTGGTGTGCGTGTGGACGTACTCCACGAGGCGGGTCAGGGCGTCCGGGTCGGTGGACGGCATGACGCCGTGGCCGAGGTTGAAGACGTGGCCCTCCAGGCCCTCGGCGGAGTCCAGGACTTCGCGGGTCTTGGCCTCGACGGCCTCCGTGGAGGCGAACAGGACCGTCGGGTCGAGGTTGCCCTGGAGCGCCTTGCCGGGGCCGACGCGGCGGGCGGCCTCGTCGAGCGGGACCCGCCAGTCGACACCGACGACGTCCGCGCCGGCCTCGCCCATGAGCTTCAGCAGTTCGCCGCAGCCGACGCCGAAGTGGATGCGGGGGACGCCGTACCCCTCGACCGCCTTGAAGACCTTCGCGGAGGCGGGCAGGACCGAGCGGCGGTAGTCGACGGGGGCGAGGGCGCCGGCCCACGAGTCGAAGAGCTGGACCGCGGAGGCGCCGGCCTCGATCTGGACCTTCAGGAAGACGGCGGTGATGTCGGCGAGGCGGTCGAGCAGGTCGGCCCACAGCTCGGGGTCGCCGTACATCATCGCCTTGGCGTTCTCGTACGTGCGGGACGGGCCGCCCTCGACGAGGTAACTCGCGAGGGTGAAAGGTGCGCCCGCGAAACCGATGAGGGGGGTCGGGCCGAGCTCACGGGTCAGCAGGCCGATGGCCTCGGTGACGTAGGAGACGTCCTCGGGGGTGAGGTCACGCAGTTGAGCCAGGTCGGCGCGGGTGCGGATCGGGTTCTCGACGACCGGGCCGACGCCGGGCCTGATGTCGAGGTCGACACCGATGGCCTTCAGCGGGACGACGATGTCGCTGTAGTAGATCGCCGCGTCCACGTTGTGCCGGCGGACCGGCTGGAGGGTGATCTCGGTGACCAGCTCGGGCCGCATGCAGGACTCGAGCATCGGGATGCCCTCGCGGACCTTGCGGTACTCCGGCAGCGAGCGCCCGGCCTGTCGCATGAACCACACGGGGGTATGCGGGACGGGTTCACGGCGACACGCCTTGAGGAAGGCGGAGTCGTAGGCGGCTGACTGCGGCGTCTCAGGTGCACTCACGTCGGAAAGTCTCGCACGGTGCGGTGAGTGCCGAGTGCGCGGTGTCTGTGTGGGCATGGAGCCAAGTCCGGGTGTCTAGGGCGGCACCACGCCGCCCTTCCCTTTAACCTTCCCGCATGGCTGCGGCTCAAGGACGACTGTCGGACGGCGCTGGTGGGATGGACGACGCGAAGGAAGGGGACCGGGATGGCGGCGGTGCGGCTCCGCCGGCTTTCCAGGCCGCGGTTCAGGCCCTGCGCGGCAGTCGGCTGCGGCCGCAGATCGAGGTCGAGGCGACCCGGGCCCCACAGCGGCTCGCCCCGCACGCGTACGCGCTGGAGGCCACCGTCGTCGACGGCGACCAGGACCTCGCCGACGGGCGGCTCGTGCTGCTGCACGACCCGGACGGACACGACGCCTGGCGGGGCACCTTCCGGCTGGTGACGCTCGTGCGCGCGGAGCTGGAGGCGGAGATGGCCGCCGACCCGCTGCTGCCCGAGGTGTGCTGGTCGTGGCTGACGGGCGCGCTCTCCGCGCGCGGGCTGTCGTACGGCGAACCGAGCGGCACCGTCACGCGCGCGAGCTCGCACTACTTCGGCGGTCTGGCCGAGCGCCCCGCGACCTCGCAGATCGAGATCCGGGCCTCCTGGACGCCCCGCGAGGGCCTGGGCGGGGTGCCGGACACGGCGGGGCACCTCGCCTCCTGGTGCGACCTGCTGGCCCAGGTCGCGGGTCTGCCGCCGGCCGGTCCGGGTGACGCGTCGATCGTGACGTTGCCACAGCGGCGGGACCCGCAGGCGCGCTGACCACCCACACGGAGCATCAATTTGTCGATACGGCCACTTTCAGTCAGGAGTGAGCCATCGAACGAACCGATATGTTCACCGAACGATCGACCGTACGTCCGAATTGCACTAATTGTTACTCACTAGATCGTGATCATTCTCTAAAGGACGCCGGGTTCGGTGCCGAAGACGTCTGTGACCTTCCAAGCCGTCCCGCACCCCAGGAGGCCCGGTGTCCGTTCTCCTCGAGCAGCCCGCAAGCCTGGTCGCCTACCGCCCGAACAAGCCCACCGCCATGGTGGTCGTGGCCGACCCGCGCGTCCGATCCACCGTCACCCGTCACCTCTGGGCGCTCGGTGTGCGCGATGTCATCGAAGCCTCGTCCGTGGCGGAGGCCCGTCCCCGAATCGGCAGCCCCAGAGACATCTGCGTCGCCGAAGTCCACCTTCCCGACGGCTCCGGCCTGACCCTGCTGTCCGAGACCCGCGCCGCGGGCTGGCCCAACGGCCTCGCCCTCTCCGCGGCCGACGACATCGGCGCCGTGCGCAACGCCCTCGCGGGCGGCGTCAAGGGCTACGTCGTCACCGGCACCCGCACCAACGTCGGGCTCCCCACCCGGCCCGGCGCCGCCCCCATCGGCTCCGCCGCCGCCCGTATGCACCGCCGCCCCCCGGGTGCCCCGAGTCACCCGGGTGGCTACCGCGAGCTCTCCGGCCGTGAGGTCGAAGTACTGCGGCTGGTGGCCGAAGGGCAGTCGAACAAGGCGATCGGCGTCTCGATGGGCCTGTCCGCACTGACCGTCAAGAGCCACCTCGCCCGGATCGCCCGCAAGCTCGGCACGGGAGACCGCGCCGGCATGGTGGCGGTGGCCCTGCGCACCGGCATCATCCACTGAGGCTCTTTCGAGCCTCGCCGTTCACGGACGTGAACCAGAGCTTTCACCGGGCTGACTGGTTTACGACCCCCAGGCGCCTGCCGACGGAACGTTCCGTCGGCAGGCGCTGTCCATACACAGATACCCTTGACATGTGACCGACGCCCAAGAGACCGCAGCAGACGTTTCACTGCGAACCACCGGAGGCGGCCCTCCGGACGATGGCGGATCTGCTGCAGCGGAGGCGCCGATCCCCCTGCTGGAGCCGCGCGAGGGCATTCCGCCCGTGATCGCCGACGAGGACTCGCTCGCCGAGGTGATCGCCGCGTTCGCCGCGGGCTCCGGCCCCGTCGCCGTCGACGCCGAGCGGGCCTCCGGCTACCGCTACGGACAGCGCGCGTATCTCGTGCAGCTGCGCCGCGCGGGCGCGGGGACCGCACTGATCGACCCCGTGGCCTGCCCCGACCTCTCCGGTCTCGGCGAGGCCCTCTCCGGTGTGGAGTGGGTGCTGCACGCCGCCACGCAGGATCTTCCGTGTCTCCGCGAGATAGGCATGGTGCCCTCGCGCCTGTTCGACACCGAGCTGGCCGGACGGATCGCCGGGTACCCCCGGGTCGGGCTCGGCGCGATGGTCGAAGGGGTGCTGGGCTTCGTACTGGAGAAGGGTCACTCGGCCGTCGACTGGTCGACCCGTCCGCTGCCCGAGCCGTGGCTGCGGTACGCCGCCCTCGACGTGGAACTTCTCGTCGACCTGCGCGACGCGCTGGAGAAGGAGCTCGACCGGCAGGGGAAGCTGGAGTGGGCGCTTCAGGAGTTCGACGCGATCGCCTCGGCCCCGCCGGCCGAGCCGCGCAAGGATCCCTGGCGCCGGACCTCCGGGATGCACAAGGTGCGGCGGCGCCGGCAGCTGGCCGTCGTACGGGAACTGTGGGAGGCGCGGGACCGGATCGCCCAGCGGCGGGACGTGTCGCCGGGCAAGGTGCTCTCCGATGCGGCGATCGTCGAGGCGGCGCTCGCCCTGCCGGTCAACGTGCATGCGCTGGCCGCGTTGAACGGGTTCGGGCATCGGATGGGACGGCGGCAGCTGGAGCAGTGGCAGGCCGCGGTGGATCGGGCCAGGGCCCTTGCCGAGGTACAGCTGCCGCAGCCCGGGCAGCCGCTCACCGGGCCGCCGCCGCCGCGGGCCTGGGCCGACAAGGATCCCGCGGCGGCCGCGCGGTTGTCCGCCGCGCGGGCCGCGGTGTCCGCGTTGGCCGAGTCGCTGAACATCCCTCAGGAGAACCTGATCACCCCGGACACGGTGCGGCGGGTCTGCTGGGAGCCGCCGGGTGTGGTGAGCGCGGAGTCGGTCGCGTCGGCATTGGCCGGCCACGGGGCTCGGGCGTGGCAGGTCGAGCAGGTGACTCCTGTGCTGGTGGCCGCGCTTTCCGCCTAGCCGCGGCGGAACCAGCAGGTCATCTGGTCGCGCCTCGCATGAAACCGTTGTAGATGAACCTTTGCAGGCTCAGGAAGACGATCAGGGTCGGCAGGATCACCAGGACCGCTCCCGCCGAAATGACCTCCCAGTGGGCCGCGTAGGGGCCTCGGAAGCGGAACAGCGACGTCGAGATCACGCCAAGATCTTCCGAGGGCATGTAAAGGAAGGGGATGTAGAAGTCGTTGTAGACGGTGATGCCCTTCACGATCACCACCGTCGCGGTCGCCGGCTTCAGCAGCGGGAAGATGATCTTTCGGTAGATCGTGAAGGCGTTGGCGCCGTCCAGGCGGGCCGATTCGTCCAGGGAGACCGGGATCGAGCGGACGAACTGCAGGAAGATGTAGATCGAGACGATGTCCGTGCCCATGTAGAGGGCGATCGGGGCCCAGAGGCTGTCGAACATGCCGAAGCTGTTGACGATCTGGAACGTGGCCACCTGGGTGGTGACGCCGGGGACCAGGGCGGCCGTCAGGAAGAGCGCCACCACCAGTTTCTTGAAGCGGAAGGTGAAGCGGTCGATGGCGTAGGCCGTCATCGAGCCGATGAGGACCGTGCCGCCGATCGAGATGAGCAGGATGATCGCCGTGTTGGTGAAGGCGGAGAGCATCTCGCCGTCCTGGAACGCCGTCACGTAGTTGTGGAAGTTCAGCAGGTCGTGCGGGAGCTCGAGGGCACCGCTCGTGTTCGCCATCTCCTTCTCGGACTTGAGGGAGGTCAGGAGGACGACCGCGAGCGGAAGCAGGACGACCAGGGTCGCGGCGATCAGCGAGAAATGGACGAGGGCGCGGGCGATCGTACGGCGTGTCATACGAGGTCCACCTTGTCGTCGGGGACCAGGCGCCGCTGCACCCAGGTCACCAGCAGGATGATCAGCAGGAGGACGACGGCGGCCGCCGAGGCCAGGCCCGTCTTGTTGAAGCGGAAGGCCAGGTTGACCGTCTGGATCACGAAGGTCTCGGTGCCCGTCGCGCCGCCGGTCATGATGTACGGGATCTCGAAGACCGACAGCGAGCCGGAGATCGAGAGGATCACCGTCAGCGTCAGGACCGGTTTGATGCCCGGCGCGATGATGTGGCGGAACTGGTGCCAGCGGCCCGCCCCGTCCAGCTCCGCGGCCTCGTACAACTCCCCCGGGATGGACTGGATCGCGCCCAGGAAGAGCACGAAGTTCAGGCCGAGATAGCGCCAGATCGAAACGCCGGCCAGCGAGGTGTTCGCGGAGACCGGGGTGCCGAGCCAGGCGTGGTCGGTGTGCACTCCGAACAGGCTCAGCACCGAGTCGAGGGTGCCGCCGTCCTGGAAGAAGTAGAGGAACACGAAGCCGATCGCGACGCCGTTGATCAGGTACGGGAAGAAGAGCACGCCCTTGAAGAAGTTCCGGAAACGGACGTTGAAGCTCAGGATCGTCGCGAAGTAGAGCGCGAGGACGATCTGGACCACGGAGGCGGCGAGGTAGTAGCCGCTGACCCAGAAGACCTCGAAGAGATCCGGGCGGGTGAACACCTCCCGGTAGTTCTCGACGCCCGTGGAGTGCAGTTCGGGGCTGACGCCGTCCCAGTCGGTGAAGCTGTACGCGATCATGTTGGCGATCGGCGCGTAGGTGAAGGTGATCAGCAGGGCGAGCGGCGCGATCAGGAACAGCCAGGGGGTCACGCCCCGCCAAACGCGGGTCCGGCGCGTGGGCGGTGCCGGGACGGGGGCGGCCGGGATCACCTCCACGGCCGCCTTCTGTGTCGTGTCCGTCATCAGGACCCCAGGTTCTTCTGGGTGTCCGTCCAGCGCTTGCTGAGGTCGGCGAGGAAGTCGTCGAGGCTGCCCTTGCGGGCGCCGCGGGCGAGGTCGACGAGCTTCTGGCGGTACTCGGGGGCGTAGAGGCCGACCTCTGACTCGTTGTCGATCTGCTTGACCTTCGCGCCCTGGGCGTCGTCCAGTTCGATGAACTTCACGCCCTGGTCCTCGTACGGTTTCAGGACCGACGGCAGCGGCGCGTCCTTGAGCGGGGAGAGGGCGAGGTTGTCCTCGACATAGCCGGACTTGTCGGTGAACCAGTCGATCCAGGCCCGGGCCGCCTCCTTGTGCGGGGAGTGGACGTTGACCGCCTGGTTGTAGTCGGGGGCGATGGTCGCGCAGAACTTCCCGTCCGTCTGGGCGGGGAAGGGCATGAAGCCGATGTCGTCGGGGTTCACGCCGGCCTTCTTCGCCGCGTCCTGGAACTGCACGATCGCCCAGGTGCCGAGCCACTGCGTGGCGATCTCACCCTTGGCGGTGCGGGGCTTGGACTCCTCCCAGTTGCTGGTGGTCGGGTCCTTCTCGATCAGCCCCTCGTGGACGATGTCGTACAGGAGCTGGTCGCCGACGCGCAGGTCCGCTCCCTTCGCCCAGGGGTCGCCCTCGGCGAGCTTGTCGGTCGCCTTCGGGTCACAGGTCACCGCGCCGTCAACGGACGTCCACGAGGACAGCGGCCAGCCGGCCGAGAAGTTGGTGTAGTACGGGATCGCGTCGGTCTTGGCCTTGATGGCCTTGAGGTCGGCGACGAACTCGGCCGGGGTGGTGGGCCATTCGGTGACCCCGGCCTCCTTCCAGATCCGCTTGTTGTAGACGAACCCGGGGCTCACGGCGACGGGGCTCTGCCCGTACACCTTGCCGTCGACGGCGGTGAAGTCGGTGAAGCGGTACTTCTTGGCGCGCTCCTCCTGGGTGCCCAGCGAGGCGAAGAACCTCGGGTAGTCGCTCTTCTTGATGACGGCCGGGATCAGCAGGACATCGCCGTAGTTCTCGGTGTTCATCCGGATCTTGACCTCGGCCTCGTAGTCCGTGATGCCCTCGAACTCGACCTTCACCTTCGGATAGGTCTTGCTGAACTCGGCGGCGTACTTCTTCAGCGTGCCGTCCTGCACGAGGTCGGTGCGGACGGTGAGGACCTTGATGGTGCCGGTGACCTTCGACGGGTCGTCAGGCGCCTTGGCGTCGGCGCCCTTCGACGACCCACCGGTGCCGGTGCACCCGGGGATCAGCAGGGCGGCTCCCACGACCATGGCCAGGGCTGTACGGCGGTTCATGTGCATCAGCTCCGTTCAGGGGACGGACGAGCACGAGCGGGTTGGCTGGTTCGGTACTCTGACAACGTTTTCTTAACCGGTAAAGTCCCTATCTCGCCAACGATGCCAGCCATGCCAAAAGGTGTCCGCAGCACAGGACTTGATCGGTTTAGGGAGTGTGTACATGCTTCAGGCCACACCGCTCACCGAGGGATGGATCCTGCGACACTCCGACGGCACGGTGGACGAACTCCCCGCTGTCGTACCGGGATGCGTGCACACCGATCTGCTGGCGGCGGGAGTCATCCCGGATCCCTTTCTCGGGCGCAACGAGACCGAGGTCGCGTGGGTGGGGCGGCGGGACTGGACCTACGAGACCGACCTCGTGCCCGTGAACGGGCATGAGCAGACCGACCTCGTCTTCGACGGTCTGGACACCGTGGCCGAGATTCATCTGGACGGCCGGCTCCTGGGCCGGACGAGGAACATGCACCGCTCGTATCGGTTCGACGTGACCGGCATGTCCGGACGGCTCGCCGTGCGGTTCGTGTCCGCCTACGCCGAGGCCGAGGCGGTGCGCGGGAAGCTGGGTGAGCGGCCCGCCGCGTATGCCGAGCCGTATCAGTACCTCCGCAAGATGGCCTGCTCGTTCGGCTGGGACTGGGGGCCCACACTGGTGACGGCCGGGATCTGGCGGCCGGTGCGCCTCGAGCGGTGGTCGACGGCCAGGATCGCCCGGGTGCGGCCGCTCGTGACCGTCGGCGAACAGGGCCTGGGCGTCGTGGAGTTGGCTGTCGAGGTCGAGCGGGCCCGGGTCGAGGCGCCGCTGAGGGTCGAGGCTTCCGTGGGCGGGGTGCGGGCGAGCGCTTCCGTTGACGGCACCGAGGGGGTCGTACGCCTCGAAGTGCCCGACGTGGGGCTGTGGTGGCCGCGTGGGTACGGTGAACAGCCTCTGTACGACGTCGAGTTGACGCTTGTGCACGAGGGCCGCCCGCTGGACGTGTGGCGGCACCGGGTCGGCTTCCGTACCGTCGAGCTGGACCGCGCGGCCGACGCACACGGCACCGGGTTCACCCTCGTCGTCAACGGCGAGCGGCTCTTCGCGCGCGGCGTGAACTGGATCCCGGACGACGTGTTCCCCTCCCGGATCACCCGTGAGCGGTACCGGGAGCGCCTGGGACAGGCGGCCGAGGCCGGGGTGGACCTGGTGCGGGTCTGGGGCGGCGGGATCTACGAGAGCGAGGACTTCTACGACGCCTGTGACGAGCTCGGGCTGCTGGTCTGGCAGGACTTCCCGTTCGCGTGCGCCGCCTACCCGGAGGAGCAGCCGCTGCGGGGCGAGGTGGAGGCGGAGGCCCGGGAGAACGTCGTACGGCTGATGCCGCATCCCTCGCTCGTGCTGTGGAACGGCAACAACGAGAACCTGTGGGGGTTCCGGGACTGGGGATGGGAGGAGCGACTCGTCGGGGACTCCTGGGGCGAGGGGTACTACCTGGGCGTACTGCCGCGGGTGGTGGCCGAGTTGGACCCCACGCGGCCGTACACGGCGGGGAGTCCCTGGTCCGGGTCGTGGGAGCACCACCCGAACGATCCGGCGCACGGGACGCACCACTCCTGGGAGGTGTGGAACCGGGAGGACTACGCCGAGTACCGCGCTGAAGTGCCGCGATTCGTGGCGGAGTTCGGCTGGCAGGCACCGCCCGCGTACGCCACGCTGGCGCGTGCGCTGCCCGGGGAGGTACTCGCGGCGGACTCCCCCGGCATGCTGCACCACCAGAAGGCCGACGACGGCAACGGCAAGCTGCGCCGCGGACTGGAACGCCATTTCGCGTTTCCCGAGGGGGACTTCGACCGCTGGCACTACCTCATGCAGGTCAACCAGGCGCGGGCCGTGGCCGCCGGGATCGAGCACTGGCGGTCGCACTGGCCGGTGTGCGCGGGGACAGTGGTGTGGCAGCTCAACGACTGCTGGCCGGTGACGAGTTGGGCCGCGATCGACGGGGACGGGCGGGAGAAGCCGCTGTATCACGAGCTGCGGCGCCTGTACGCGGACCGGTTGCTGACGCTGCGGGGGCGGGTGTTGGCCATCGTCAATCAGACGGCCGAGGAGTGGGCGGGTGCCGTGCGGCTGCGGCGGATGTCGGTCGAGGGGACGGTGATCGGCGAGGCGGACGTGGAGTTCCGTGCGGGGCGGCGGGCCGTCGCCGAGGTGTCGGTGCCGCGGGAGCTGGACCCGGTGGGGCCGAAGGAGTTCCTGGTGGCGGACGCGGGCGGGCTGCGGGCCGTGCACTTCCCTGCGCCGGACCGTGAAATCCCGTACCCGCAGCCCGAGTTCGACGTGGCCGTGGCGCCGGGGGCCGTGACCGTGACGGCACACACTCTCGTACGGGATCTGCTGCTCCAGGCGGACCGGCTGGATCCGGCGGCGCGGGCCGACCGGGGGCTGGTCACGCTGTTGCCCGGGGAGCGGGTGACCATCGGGGTCAGCGGCTGGGAGACTCCTGATCCGGACGCCGCCCGGTCCGCCCTGTACTGCCTGGAGCCCAGCCGATGACAGCCCAGCCGGCCTCGCGCGTCACGATCAAGGACGTCGCCGCGCGCGCCGGTGTGTCCAAGGGGGCCGTCTCGCTCGCCTTCAACCACAAGCCGGGGCTGTCGGAGGCGACCCGGGACCGGATCTTCCGGGCCGCGCAAGAGCTGGGCTGGGCGCCGAACCTCACGGCACGGACGCTGGCCGGGTCGCGGGTGGACGTGGTGGGTCTCGCGATCTGCCGGCCGGCCCGGCTGCTGGGGCTCGAACCCTTCTACATGGAGTTCGTGTCGGGCGTGGAGAGCGTGCTGATCGAGCGGAACTGCTCGCTGCTGCTGAGACTCGTACGGAACGTGGAGGAGGAGGTCGGGCTGCAGGAGTCGTGGTGGCGGGGACGGCAGGTCGGGGGGTCGATCCTGGTCGACTTCCGGGCGGACGATCCGCGCGTCGCGGCGACCGAGCGGCTGGGCCTGCCGGTGGTGGCGGTGGGGCATCCCGCGTTCACCGGCAGCCTCACGTCCGTGTGGACCGACGACGCCACCGCCGTGACGGAGGCCGTGCGGTATCTGGCGGCGCTGGGGCACCGGCGGATCGCCCGGGTGGGGGGTGCGGCGGCGCTCGGGCACACGGCGATGAGGACGGCCGCGTTCGACGAGGCGGCGCGGAGCCTGGAGCTGGCGGGGGCCTGGCAGGTGACCACCGACTACTCGGGAGAGGCCGGAGGGCGGGCCACCCGGTCCCTGCTGACCGCCCCGCCGTCGGACCGGCCCACGGCGATCGTCTACGACAACGACATCATGGCGGTGGCCGGACTCTCCGTCGCGGCGGAGATGGGCCTGAGCGTTCCGCGCGACGTCTCCCTGCTCGCCTGGGACGACTCCCAGCTCTGCCGGCTCACCCATCCCACGCTCTCCGCGATGAGCCATGACGTGCACGGATTCGGCGCGGAGGCGGCTCGGACCCTGTTCGGGGTGATCACCGGGGAGGGGCCGGGTTCGCACCCCGTGCCCACTCCGGTCCTGACCCCGAGGGGCTCCACCGCGCCTCCCGCGGTGTGACCTTCGCCGCTCCGGCCTCCAGGGGTGGGCAGTCACGTTACTCATAAGTAGCATGGGTCTGAGCGCGCGCTCAGCGCATCGCAGCAGTGCAGATCCCGCATCTGGAGGAGAGCCATCGTGCCTCGTACCGTCAGGGACGTCGTCTTCGTCGACGGCGTCCGCACCCCGTTCGGCAAGGCGGGCCCGAAGGGCATCTACCACGAGACCCGCGCCGACGACCTCGTCGTGAAGGCGATCCGGGAGCTGCTGCGCCGCAACCCGGGTCTCGACCCCAAGAAGATCGACGAGGTCGCCATCGCCGCGACCACGCAGATCGGTGACCAGGGGCTCACCATCGGCCGTACCGCGGGGATCCTCGCCGGTCTGCCGCAGTCCGTCCCGGGCTACTCCATCGACCGCATGTGTGCCGGCGCGCTGACCGCCGTCACCACGGTGGCCGGTTCCGTGGCCTTCGGTGCCTACGACATCGCCATCGCCGGTGGTGTCGAGCACATGGGCCGCCACCCCATGGGCGAGGGCGTGGACCCGAACCCGCGGTTCGTGAGCGAGAAGCTGGTCGACGAGTCCGCTCTGTTCATGGGCATGACCGCCGAGAACCTGCACGACCGCTACCCGCACATCACCAAGCAGCGCGCCGACGAGTACGCCGTGCGCTCCCAGGAGAAGGCCGCCAAGGCGTACGCCAACGGCAAGATCCAGGCCGACCTGGTGCCGATCTCGGTGCGCCGCACCAACCCGGAGGCCGGTGAGACCGGCTGGGGTCTGGTGACGGCCGACGAGCCGATGCGTCCCGGCACCACCCTGGAGAACCTCTCCGGCCTGAAGACGCCGTTCCGTGTGCACGGCCGGGTCACCGCGGGTAACGCGGCCGGTCTGAACGACGGCGCCACCGCCTCCCTGATCGCGTCCGAGGACTTCGCCCGCGAGAACGACCTGCCGGTGAAGATGCGCCTCGTCTCGTACTCCTTCGTGGGTGTCGAGCCGGAGGTCATGGGCTACGGCCCGATCCCGGCCACCGAGAAGGCGCTCGCCCAGGCGGGCCTGTCCATCTCCGACATCGGCCTGTTCGAGATCAACGAGGCCTTCGCCGTCCAGGTCCTGGCCTTCCTCGACCACTACGGCATCGCGGACGACGACGAGCGCGTCAACCAGTACGGCGGCGCGATCGCCTTCGGTCACCCGCTGGCCTCCTCGGGTGTGCGTCTGATGACGCAGCTGGCCCGTCAGTTCGAGGAGCAGCCCGAGGTCCGCTACGGCCTGACCACCATGTGCGTCGGCTTCGGCATGGGCGCGACGGTCATCTGGGAGAACCCGAACCACAAGGACGCCGGAGGCAGCAAGTGAGCACCACTGAGCTCTTGAAGGGTGCGGCCGAGCTGTTCCCGGACGAGGTCGTCACCCAGGCCCACGTACGTCACCTGGACCTGCCGTTCAACGCGGGCCGCTTCGCACTCATCACGCTGGACAACGGCCTCGACCACACCAAGCCGACCACCTTCGGCCCGGCCTCGCTGGCGAACCTCAACACCGCCATCGACCAGGTCGAGAAGGAGGCCTCGGCCGGCGAGATCGTCGGTGTCGGCATCACCGGCAAGCCGTTCATCTTCGCCGTCGGCGCCGACCTCAAAGGCGTCGAGCTGCTCAAGGAGCACAAGGACGCGCTGGCCATCGGCAAGGGCGGCCACGAGGTCTTCAAGCGCCTCGCGGGTATCGCGGTGCCGACCTTCGCGTACTACAACGGTGCCGCGATGGGCGGTGGCGTCGAGGTCGGTCTGCACTGCACCTACCGCACGGTCTCCGCGGCCCTGCCCGCCTTCTCGCTCCCCGAGGTCTTCCTCGGTCTGGTCCCCGGCTGGGGCGGCTGCACCCTGCTGCCGAACCTGATCGGCGCCGACAAGGCCGTCTCGGTGATCATCGAGAACTCCTTCAACCAGAACAAGCAGCTCAAGGGCGCGCAGGTCTACGAACTGGGCATCGCCGACGCCCTGTTCGAGGGCGCGGACTTCCTGGAGCAGTCCCTGCTGTGGACGGCGTCCGTCCTCAAGGGCGAGATCGTCGTCGACCGCCCGGTGATCGACCGCGGCGAGGCCTGGGACCAGGCCGTCGCCAAGGGCCGTTTCATCGCGGACTCCAAGGTGCACGGGGCCGCTCCGGCCGCCTACCGCGCCCTCGACATCATCGCCAACGCCAAGAACGGCGACCTCCAGCAGGGCTACGACGCCGAGGACAAGGCCCTCGCCGACCTGATCATGGGTGGCGAACTGCGTTCCGGCATCTACGCGTTCAACCTGGTGCAGAAGCGCGGCAAGCGTCCCGCGGGCGCCCCGGACAAGAACCTGGCCCGACCGGTCACCAAGGTCGGCGTCGTCGGCGCCGGTCTGATGGCCTCCCAGCTCGCGCTGCTCTTCCTGCGCCGCCTCGAGGTGCCGGTGGTGCTGACCGACATCGACCAGGAGCGCGTCGACAAGGGTGTGGGCTACGTCCACGCCGAGATCGAGAAGCTGCTCGGCAAGGGCCGTATCAACCAGGACAAGGCCAACCGCCTGAAGGCGCTGGTCACCGGTGTGCTGGACAAGGCCGAGGGCTTCGCGGACGCGGACTTCGTCATCGAGGCCGTGTTCGAGGAGATCGGCGTCAAGCAGCAGGTGTTCGCGGAGGTCGAGGCGGTCGCCCCGGCGCACGCGATCCTCGCCACCAACACCTCCTCGCTGTCGGTCTCCGAGATGGCGTCGAAGCTGAAGAACCCCGAGCGGGTCGTGGGCTTCCACTTCTTCAACCCGGTCGCGATCCTCCCGCTCCTGGAGATCGTCCGCGGCGAGCAGACCGACGACGCGTCGCTGGCCACCGCCTTCGCCGTCGCCAAGAAGCTGAAGAAGACCGCGGTGCTGGTCAAGGACGCCCCGGCGTTCGTCGTGAACCGCATCCTCACCCGCTTCATGGGCGAGATCCAGAACGTCATCGACGAGGGCACCCCGGTCGAGGTCGCGGAGAAGGCGGTGGAGCCCCTGGGCCTGCCGATGTCTCCTCTCGTCCTCCTGGAGCTGGTCGGTCCCGCGATCGGTCTGCACGTCTCGGAGACCCTCAACCGGGCCTTCCCGGACCGCTTCACGGTCTCCCCGAACCTCGCGGCCGTCGTCAAGGCGGGCAAGCGCGGCTTCTACGTCTACGACAGCGGCAAGCCCGAGCTCGACCCCGAGGTCGCGGCGCTGCTCAAGCAGGGCGATGTCGTCCTGACCGAGGAGCAGGTCCGCGACCGCGTCCTCGACGCCGTCGCCCAGGAGATCGGGCTCATGCTCGACGAAGGTGTCGTCGCCGAGGCCCAGGACATCGACCTCTGCCTGATCACGGGCGCCGGCTGGCCCTTCCACCTGGGCGGCATCACGCCGTACCTGGACCGCGAGGGTGTCTCCGAGCGCGTGAACGGCAAGAAGTTCCTGGCTCCGGGCGTGGCGTCGGTTCCGGCGTAGCGACCGGTCGTACGACGGTGAAGAGGGCCTCCGCGGCGGCGGAGGCCCTCTTTTCACTCACCGGACGCGTCGGCCGCCGTCAGTCGCGCCCTCAACTCGGCGTTCTCCGTCTCCAGATGCGCGATCCGCTTGCGGGCGAAGTACAGCTCCATGACGGCGTCCTGGAACTCGGCGACGAGCTGTTCGGGGGTCAGTTCCATGGTGCCCCCTACGCCGGTGCCAGCTGCGTGACCTTGCCGCTGCCGCCCTTCCAGTACAGCGCGCCGCCCTGGGCGTAGAGGGAGCCACCGCCCAGCGCGGCGGGCGCGTTGCTCGGCGTGGCCGTGACGTCCGCGAGCCGTACGGCGCCCTCGGCGAGGATGGCGGACGCGGCGTCCTGGGCCACCTGGACGACATGGAGCTGGGACTGCGGGGTGTCGCCCCGGCTGACGCCGATGCCCACGCGGCCGCTGCCCTTGACGACCAGGTCGTCCAGTCCCTTGTTGTTGCGCAGGACCAGCAGGGCGCCCTTGGTCGCGCCGCTGGTGGCGGTGACGAAGATGCCCTGGGCGGCGGTGCCGCCGCTCTGGTCCGTGACGCCGTGCGTCAGGAGGTCGATGGACAGGGCGGAGCCGTCGGCGTCCGACCCGTCGGCGTAACCGTCGTGGGTGATCTTCACCGTGCCGCGGGCGTTCTCCACGCCGGTGACGTTCAGGGCCGAGGTCTGCGGGTTCTTCGAGGCCACGTTGAGTGCGGCGCCGGACCCGGAGGTGGCCGCCATGACGGCGGTGACCGCGTGGGCGGTCGTCGACTGGGTCCAGAACTGGGCGGGTGCCGTGTAGTCGGTGTAGTCACCCACCGCGACCGCCTCCGTGCCGTTGGCGGCGACGGTCACCGCCCCCGCCGTGAACGCGCCGAGGAACAGTCTTCGTCCCACTGCCATGGGAATCCCCCTTGTCCGTACCGGATTGGATCACCATTCCATCACGAACCCCGCACACACGTGCGACGCTTGGCTGTTCGAGTCCGGGGTCGCTCAGACTGCCCGCCAGGCCGCCAGCGCCAGTCCCGGCTCGTCCTTCTGCCGGGCGATCCGGAGCTCCCCGTCGGGGGTCACCGTGGCGGCGACGACACGGCCGTCCGCGTCCTCGGCGAGGGCCACGGCCGTGCCCACCGGCAACTGCGGCCCGGACTCCGTCCACCACAGGCCCGCCGACTCCTGCTCGGTCGGACACGCGGCGAAGGCGACCCGGCCGGAGGCCGAACGCTGGGCGAGCAGCGTGCAGTCGTGGCCGTCCAGAGTGCAGCGGAGCAGGGCCGCCGGGCCGGGACCGGCCGCCGCGAGCAGGGGGGTCGGCTCGGTGTCCGGGCGCCAGGCGTAGAGCATGCCCCCGGGGTCCGCGAAGAACAGCGTGGTGTGTTCCTTGGAGGTGGGCAGCGCGCTGAGGGTGCCCGGCTCGACCCGGACGGGCAGCGGGTCGGCCGGTACGGGAGGCGCGCCCGCCTCCTCCTGGAGCCAGCGCAGGATGCCGTCCGGGTTGGTGCCGTACAGCTCGACCCGGCCCGACTCCCCTGTCACGGCGGCCAGTTCCCCGTGCACGTCAGAGCCCTTGAGGTCGCACCAGGCGTTCCAGCCGCCGCGTTCCTTCTGGATGCGGACGTGCACGCCGGTGCCGCGGTTACCGACGAAGACATGCGCACGGCCCTCCGCGTCGACGGCCACGGCGGGGACGCCGGTGCGGGCACCCGCCCTGTCGGGGTGGCCGACCGGGCTCCAGTCGAGGGCGGCGAGGTGGACGCGGAAGTGGGTGGAGTGCACGAGGCCCGCTTCTTCGGCCTTGGTGGGGCGCCAGGAGACGAGGTGTGCGTAGCCGTCGGCGCCGTGTCCCACGGCGAGCCCGGGGTGCAGGCGCTGGTCGCCGCCGACCTTGCGCCAGGGCAGCCAGGTGTCGCCGCCCGGGCGGCGCTCCGCCCTGCACCACACGGCTTCGTCGCGGGTGGCGTAGACGCCGAGTCGGCCGTCGCGGGCGCGGATGAGCCAGTCGCCGTTCACTGTACGGACCATTGACACGGGCCCACTCTAATCGGGCGGCCGGTGCCGTCTTCGGGTGGGCCGGTCGTGGGACGCTGGGCGCATGAGTGACGTGCTGCTGGTCGTCGTGGATGCCGCGAATGTCGTCGGGTCGGTGCCGGACGGGTGGTGGCGGGACCGGCGGGGGGCGGCGGAGCGGTTGCGGGACCGGCTGGCGGTGGACGGGGTGCCGGGGCGGGACGGTGCGATGGAGATCGTGCTGGTGGTGGAGGGGGCCGCTCGGGGGGTGGAGTCCGTGCCGGGGGTTCGGGTGGAGTCGGCGGCGGGGAGCGGCGACGACCGGATGGTGGAGCTGGTGGCGGAGGCGGGTGAGCGTCCGGTGCTGGTGGTCACGGCGGACCGTGAACTTCGGCGGAGGGTCGGGGAGTTGGGGGCGGAGGTGGCGGGGCCGCGGACGGTTCGGCCATGAGGTGCGGGTACTGCGAGTGAGCGGCTGCGGGTCCGTCGTAGCTGGTCGCGCAGTTCCCCCGCGCCCCTGAGGTACGTGCACTGGACCCACCTTTAGGGGCGCGGGGCTGTATCGATATGCGGCTCCGCCGCGTGGGCGCGACCAGCCCCCACCGGCCCGCAGCCGACAACGCACCCCTACCGCCGTTTCACGTACAGCACCGCCCCCTCCACCGTCCCCACCTCCTCGTACCCCGCCGCCAACAACCGCCGGAGGCCCCGCACTCGTTCCGGCGCGTACGGCTTGCCGCGGGAGTCGTCCACCACCAGGGCCGCCGAGACCGCCTCGCGCCGGAACACCGGCCACGTACCCCGCACGGCATACCTCTCCCCCACCCGCCCGCCGTCCCGGCCCCCGCTGTAGTTCGTGAGGAGACCCGCCGTCAGATAGCGGGTGGCCGGGGCGCGGTCCGCCAGCCAGTACGTCTCCGGGTGCATCCCCCAGATCAGGACCGGATCTCCGGGCGGCGTACGGGACGACACCGCCTGCGCGACACGGCGTGCGTGGTCGAGGTCGGTGCGAGGGGCCAGCACACCCCACGTCAGGAACAGCGCGCACGCGCAGGCCGAGGTGAGCACCGCCGTGATCGTGCGGTCGTACGGCACCGCGCGAAGCGCCCCCGTGGCCAGGAGCGCGACCGGCGGGAGGAGTTGGAGGTAGTAGTGGCCGAAGAAGTGGAGGCCGAGCAGCACCGCTCCCGCCGACGCGAGCAGCCACAGCCACAGATCGGCGGTCGGCGCGCGCCGGGCCCGTACGACAGGCGCGATCAGTCCCGCGCAGGCCACCAGAACGATCCCGGTGTTGACCAATGCCCTTGTCAGTACGTGGAGTTCGGAGCCGGCCGGCGTCGCGTACGCGCCCGAACCCGTCACCGTCCAGAACAGGAAGCCGGCCGGGTCCGTCACCAGCGCCGCGCACAGCACCGGCGTCAACGCCCCCGCCACGAGCCGCTGCGCATCCCGGCGCCCCGCGCCCGAGGCGGCGTACAGCCAGAGCACGGGCAGCAGCACCGCCCCGCCCGTCTGCTTCGTGAGGAACGCGCACGCGACCGCCGTTCCCGCCGCGCCCCAGCGCCGCCGGTCCGCGCACCACATCGCGGCGGCCGTGCAGGGCAGGAGGAACACCTCGAAGGTCGCGGCCTGCGCGTCCTCGGGGTTCAGGCCGACGGAGATCAGCAGGTACAGCACTCCGGCGGTACGGCCGGAGGTGTCGCCCCAGCGGCGGCGGGCCAGGGAGGCCAGCAGGGCGGCGGTGAGGAGTTGGGCCAGGACCGCCAGGACCCGCACCCCGGCCAGCGTGCCGGAGCCCGTCACCGCGAACGCGGCCTCGTAGAGCCACGGCACGAGGGGCGGTTTGCGGTCGACGACCGTCTCGTAGAGCTGTCCGCCCTGCGCCAACAGCCGTGCCTGTACGGCGAGGTAGCCCTCGTCCGGGTTCCAGAGGGGACGCGTGAAGGACGGGATGCGCGTCACGCAGGCCAGGGCCGCGAGCGGGGGCAGCAGTCGGCTCCAGTACGCCGTACGGGAATCGGATACGGAAGGTGACGGGAGCAGGAGCTCTGCGGGCATGAGCGGCACGCTATCCGGCCCCGCACATCCTGACCGAACAGGACATACGGGGCCGGTGGGCGGAACGTATGTGTTACTGCGGGTTGTCGGCCGTCGCCGCCGTGCGCCGTCCGAGAAGGCTGTGGCTACGGCCGTAGAGGAAGTAGACGGCGAAGCCGATGACCATCCAGATCGCGAACCGCAGCCAGGTCTCGGTCGGCAGGTTGAGCATCAGCCAGAGGGAGGCCAGGACCGAGAGGATCGGGACGACCGGCACCCAGGGGGTGCGGAAGGCGCGGGGCAGGTCGGGGCGGGACTTGCGGAGGATGACCACGCCGATGGCGACCACCACGAACGCGAACAAGGTGCCGATGTTGACCAGTTCGGCGAGTTCGCTCAGGGGCGTGAAGCCGGCGACGATCGCGATGATCACGCCGAGCAGGATGGTCGGACGGTGCGGGGTCCTGAACTTCGGGTGGACGTGGGAGAAGAACGTCGGCAGCAGTCCGTCGCGGCTCATCGCGAAGAAGACCCGGGTCTGGCCCAGCAGCAGGATCATGCAGACCGTCGTCAGGCCGACCGCGGCGCCGAAGCTGATGAATCCCGCGAACCAGGGATGCCCGGTGGCCTTGAAGGCGTCGGCGAGCGGGGCCGTGATGGAGAGGTCGGTGTACTTCTGCATGCCCGTCACGACGATCGACACGGCGACGTAGAGGGTCGTGCAGATCAGGAGGGAGCCGAGGATGCCGCGGGGCATGTCGCGCTGCGGGTTCCGGGTCTCCTCGGCGGCCGTGGCCACGACGTCGAAGCCGATGAAGGCGAAGAAGACGACGGAGGCGGCGGTGAAGATGCCCATGACGCCGAAGTTGGAGGGCGCCCAGCCGAACATCAGCTGGATCAGCGGTGACTGGAGACTGTCACCGGCCGGCACCGCCTGCGCCTTCGGGATGAACGGGTCGTAGTGGTCGCCCTCGATGAAGAAGGCGCCGGCGATGATCACGGTCAGCACGACCGTCACCTTGATGGCGACGACGATCGAGGTCACGCGCGCGGAGAGCTTGGTGCCGAGCACGAGGATGCCGGTCAGCACCAGGACGAGCGCGGCGGCGAGGATGTCGAAGCCGAAGCCGTCGGCCCCGTCGCGGCTGCCGAGCGCCTCCGGCAGATGCCAGCCCGCGTTGTCCAGCAGCGAGGCGATGTAGCCGGACCAGCCGACGGACACCACCGCCGTGCCCAGCGCGAACTCCAGGACCAGGTCCCAGCCGATGATCCAGGCCGGCAGTTCGCCGAGGGAGGCGTAGGAGAAGGTGTACGCCGATCCCGCCACCGGGACGGTGGAGGCGAACTCGGCGTAGCAGAGCGCGGCGAGCGCGCAGACGACGCCGGCCACGACGAAGGCCAGGGCCACCGCCGGTCCGGCGTTGTTCTTGGCGACGGTGCCGGTCAGGACGAAGATGCCGGTGCCGATGATGACGCCGACACCGAAGACGGTCAGATCCAGCGCGGACAAGGACTTCTTGAGCGCGTGCTCTGGCTCCTCGGTATCGAGGATGGACTGCTCGACCTTCTTCGTCCGGAAGAGGGTGCTGCTCACGGGTACCTCCCACGCTGTGTCGTCCTCGACATGATCGAGAGGGGGCGTAGGTCGTATGCCCCGGCGCGGGCGGATTCACGCGAACGGGCCGGCCGTACCACTGTCACGAGTGGTACGGCCGGCCCATTCGGCCGTGTCAGTCGCGGGCGGGCTCCGCCTCGGCCGCGCTGTCGCTGTACCGGCCGTCCAGCTTGGAGACCAGGCCGGTGACCTGGCGGGCGATGTCGGGGGCGGTCAGGCCGATCTCCGCCATGACCTCGGCGCGGGAGGCGTGGTCGAGGAAGCGCGGCGGGATGCCGAAGTCGCGCAGCGGGACGTCGACGCCCGCGTCCCGCAGGGCCTGTGCGATCGCCGAGCCGACGCCGCCGACCCGGCTGTTGTCCTCGACGGTGACGACCACGCGGTGCCGCTCGGCGAGCGGGGCCATGGCCTCGTCGACGGGCTTGACCCAGCGCGGGTCGACGACGGTGGCGGAGATGCCCTGTTTGTCGAGGAGCGTGGCGATCTCCAGGCACATGGGGGCGAGGGCGCCGACGGAGACGAGGAGCACGTCGGGCGTGTCGGTCCCCGGCTCGCGCAGGACGTCCATGCCTCCGACGGTGCCCACGGCGGGTACGGCAGGTCCCACGACGCCCTTGGAGTAGCGCAGCACGGTCGGCGCGTCGTCGACCTGGACGGCCTCCCGCAGCTGGGCGCGCAGCTGTTCGGCGTCGCGCGGGGCGGCGAGCCGGAGCGTCGGGACGACCTGGAGCATCGACATGTCCCACATGCCGTTGTGCGAAGCGCCGTCGTCGCCGGTGACGCCGGCCCGGTCGAGCACGAAGGTCACCCCGCACTTGTGCAGGGCGACGTCCATGAGGACCTGGTCGAAGGCACGGTTGAGGAAGGTGGCGTAGACGGCGAAGACGGGGTGCAGGCCGCCGGTCGCGAGGCCCGCCGCCGACACGGCCGCGTGCTGCTCGGCGATGCCGACGTCGTAGATGCGCCCCGGGAAGGTGTCCGCGAACTTCTTCAGGCCGACCGGCTGGAGCATGGCCGCGGTGATGGCGACGATGTCCTCGCGCTCCCGGCCCAGCTTGACCATCTCGTCGCCGAAGACGGAGGTCCAGCTGGCGGCGGAGGCCTTGATCGGCAGGCCGGTGTCCGGGTGGATGGGGCCGATGCCGTGGAAGCGGTCGGCCTCGTCCTGCTCGGCGGGCTCGTAGCCGCGGCCCTTCTCGGTGAGGCAGTGCACGATGACCGGGCCGCCGAACCGCTTGGCGCGGGCCAGCGCCGACTCCAGCGCCTCGAGGTCGTGGCCGTCGATGGGGCCGACGTACTTCAGGCCGAGGTCCTCGAACATGCCCTGCGGCGCGATGAAGTCCTTGAGGCCCTTCTTGGCCCCGTGCAGGGTCTCGTAGAGCGGCCTGCCGACGACGGGGGTGCGCTCCAGCAGGTCCTTGCCGCGGGCGAGGAAGCGCTCGTAGCCGTCGGTGGTGCGCAGGGTGGCCAGGTGGTTGGCGAGGCCGCCGATGGTCGGCGCGTAGGACCGCTCGTTGTCGTTGACGACGATGACCAGCGGCCGGTCCTTGGCGTCGGCGATGTTGTTCAGCGCCTCCCAGGCCATACCGCCGGTCAGGGCACCGTCACCGATCACGGCGACGACGTGGTCGTCCCGTTCGAGCACCTGATTGGCCTTCGCGAGCCCGTCGGCCCAGCCGAGGACGGTCGAGGCGTGACTGTTCTCGATGACGTCGTGCTCGGACTCGGCGCGCGAGGGGTAGCCGGACAGCCCACCCTTGGAGCGCAGCCTGGAGAAGTCCTGCCGCCCGGTGAGCAGCTTGTGCACATACGCCTGGTGGCCGGTGTCGAAGAGCACCCGGTCCCTGGGCGAGTCGAACACCCGGTGCAGGGCGATGGTCAGCTCGACCACACCGAGGTTGGGGCCGAGATGGCCGCCGGTCTTGGAGACCGCGCCGACGAGGAAGCTCCTGATCTCCCCCGCCAGCTGGTCCAGCTCCTCAAGGCTGAGCCGGTCCAGATCACGCGGTCCCCTGATGCGGGTCAGCAGCGGCACCCGTGCCTCCTTGCAGTAGAGCTGATCGAGCTTTGCCGGGCGGGTCGAGTCTAATGTTCTACGAGAACAATCCTGCCCGGCACCTTGTGGGTGCCGGGCAGGAGGATCGACCTGGAGGGGCTGCCCCCTGCGGTGTTATCCGCGACCCGAGGCCTTCTGAGACCTTCGCGACACCGAGTCGATGACGACCGCGCCCAGCAGAACACCGCCGGTGATCATGTACTGGATCGAGGCGTTCATGTTCAGCAGGTCCAGACCGGTCGTGATGGACTGGATGACCAGCATGCCCAGGAGGGCGGACCACACCGAACCGCGGCCGCCGAACAGCGACGTACCGCCGATGACGGCCGCCGCGATGGCGAGCATCAGGGTGTTGCCGCCACCGGCGGACAGCGTCGCGCTCGCGGTCTGACCGGCGAAGAACATACCGCCGATCGCCGCGAACCCGCCGGAGATGGCGAAGACGGTGATCCGGACCATCGGCACGTTGATACCGGCACGACGGGCCGCCTCGATGCCGCCGCCGACCGCGAAGACCTTGCGGCCGTACGTGGTACGCCGCAGCACGAAGTCGACGATCACCAGCGCCGCCAGGAAGATCACCAGCGAGTTGGAGACACCGTTGGCGTTGTTGAGCACGGCGGCGGCCACGAAGGACGCCACCGCGAGGGCGCCGACGCGCACCAGGATCTCGCCGGTCGGCCGGAAGGGCACGCCCGCGGCCTTGCGGCGCCGCTGCTCGCCGAAGTTGCCGACGAGGGTCAGCACGACGGCGAGGCCGGCCAGCAGGTACCCGCCGATGATGGCCTGGTCCATGAAGAAGGAGTTCTGGCCGAGCAGGTGGACCGGACCGGAGTCGGACGGGATGTTGATGGTGCCGCTGGAGCCCAGCAGCCACAGCATCAGGCCGTTCCAGCCGAGGAGGCCGGCCAGGGTGACGACGAATGCCGGCACCCCGATCTTGGCGAAGAACCAGCCGTGCAGCGCACCGATGGCGAGACCTACGAGAATCGCCAGGAGCAGCGCCAGCCAGGCGTTCATGCCGTGCTGCACCACCCACACGGCGAACAGGGTGGAGGCCAGGCCGCTGACCGAGCCGACCGACAGGTCGATCTCGCCGAGCAGCAGCACGAACACCAGGCCGATGGCGATCATGCCGGTGGCCGACATGTAGTAGCTGATGTTGGAGAGGTTGTCGGCGCTCAGGAAGCGGTCGTTCTTGAACTGGAAGATCGCCCAGATGACGATCAGGCCGATCACGACCGGCAGCGAGCCCAGCTCACCGCCCTTGACCTTGCGCGTGAACTCGGTCCAGTAGCCCTTGAGGCCCTCTTCGCGGACCAGCAACCGGGGGTCGACCGTCGCGACCGGCGCGGCGGTGGGATCGTCGGCGGGGGCGACCGTGGTCTGGCCCTCGGCGGCGTCCGCCTTGGAAACCTTGGATGTGTCGCTCACTTCGCGGCCTCCGTGCTGCGACGCCCCGCACGACGGGTCACGGCGTTGTCCGTGGCACCCGTGATGGCGGAGATGATCTCTTCCTGACTGGTGTCCTTCACCGAGAAGGACCCGTTGTTCCTGCCCAGTCGCAGCACGGCGACGGTGTCGGCGACGGCCTTCACGTCGGCCATGTTGTGGCTGATGAGGATGACGGCGAGGTTGCGCTCGCGCAGCCGCTCGACCAGGTCGAGGACCTGTGCGGTCTGCTCGACACCGAGGGCGGCGGTGGGCTCGTCCAGGATCACGACCTTGGGGTCGCCGATCAGGGCGCGTGCGATGGCGACGACCTGACGCTGACCGCCGGAGAGGCTCGCGATCGGGATGCGCACACTCGGGATGCGGATGGAGAGCGTGCTCAGCAGTTCGCGGGCCTTCTGCTCCATCGAGACCTCGTCGATGATGCCGCGGCGCAGCAGCTCGCGTCCGAGGTAGAGGTTGCCCACCACGTCGAGGTTGTCGCACAGGGCGAGGTCCTGGTAGACCGTCGCGACGCCGAGTCCCTGGGCGTCGTGCGGCTTGTTGATGCTGACCGGGCTGCCGTCCCACTCGATGATGCCCTCATCGATGGGATGCACACCGGCGATCGTCTTGACCAGCGTGGACTTTCCGGCGCCGTTGTCGCCGACGAGGGCGACCACTTCACCGGCGTGGACCTCCAGTTCGACATCGGTGAGGGCCTGCACCGCACCGAATCGCTTGGAGACTCCGCGCAACGCCAGCACGGGCGTAGCGGACACGTTAACCATCTCCTTCGCCGCCTGACCGGCGGGGATGCCGCGCTTGGGGTAAGGCGCGGAGGGGTTTGTGCTTTTAGCACTTACTCACGAGTTGTGCTGTCAGCACGGATTTACAATTCGAACATGCGCGCGACCGATGCCTCTTGGCAACGGCTGCGTCCGCCATGCTTCCGTCCGGCGCCCGGCCCGCAGCGGGGTATGAAGGCGGTACGGGCGCCGGACAGGCTCTGTGCCTGCCTGTCGGGGCGGGTCCGTCGAAGGACTCGCCCCGGGGCTCGGCGGCTCTTACTGGAGGCCGGCCTTCTTGCAGGCGGCCGCGTAGTCCGCCGTGCAGATCTGCGCGACGGTGTAGAGACCGTCCTTGACGACGGTGTCCTTGATGTTCTTCACGGTCACCGAGACCGGCGTCAGCAGCTTGGCCTGCACCTTGTCGCCGGAGCCGCTGGTCACCGTGGTGTCGGCCAGGGACTTGATGTCCTTGCCCTGGAGCAGGTTGACCGCGAGCTCGGCGGCGTTGTCGGCCTCCGGCTTGTAGGCCTTGTAGACCGTGGCGGACTGGGTGCCGGCGACGATCCGCTGGATGGCCGCGAGCTCGGCGTCCTGACCGGTCAGCGGGATGGTGCTGATGCCCGCGCCCTTGAGGGTGTTGGCGATACCACCGGCCATGCCGTCGTTGGCGGCGTAGACGCCCGCGATGTTCTTGGCACCCAGCTGGGTGATGGCCGCGGACACCTTCTGCGCGGCGACGGTGTCCTTCCACAGGCCGGACTGCTCGTAGGCGATCTTGACCTTGCCGTCGAGGACCTTGTGCGCGCCTTCCTTGAACTGCGCGGCGTTCGGGTCGGCGTCGTCACCGTTGATCATGACGACGTTCGCCTTGGGCGTCGCCTTGGAGCCGAGAGCGTCGAGCAGGGCCTGACCCTGGAGCTCGCCGACCTTGACGTTGTCGAAGGAGACGTACGCGGAGACCGGGCCCTGGGCCAGACGGTCGTAGGCGACGACCTTGACGCCCTTGCTCACCGCGGAGGCGATGGAGGACTTGATGGCGGCCGAGTCCTGCGCCGAGACCACGATCACCTTGACGCCCTTGGTGACCATGCTGCTCATCTGCTGGGCCTGCTTGGCCGGGTCGGCCGCGGCGTTGGCGTAGGAGACGGTGCAGTCGCTGCACAGCTCCTTGACCTTGGCCACGAAGTACGGCTTGTCGAACTTCTCGTACCGCGCCGTGACGTTGTCGGGCAGGAGCAGGCCGATCGACTTGCCGCCCGAGCCCGAGCTGCTGCTGTCACTGCCGTTGTCGTCGTCGCCGGCCTTGCCGCAAGCGGCGGCCGAGACGGCGAGCGCCGAGATCGCTACGGATACGGCCACACGACGCATGAGCGTGTTCACTTTTGAAACCTCCCTGACGAGGCCGCGTCGTTGCGGCCGAGGTGGCTGGAAGTCAACTCGGCCGCACGTGCGACGTCAAGAAGTAAATACTTAACGAGATGGCAACGGCGTCCTGCGTTCTCTAAGTGAAGGCAGGTGCCGCTGCGTGCAGCGTGCTGTCCAAAAGGGTCGAATCACCCATCTCGCTGAGGGCGAGGGCGAGTGCTCCGAGCACCTCCGCGCGACCTCCGAGTGCCCCGGGAAGCACGCTCAGCTGGCGTGCCGCACTGGGGATCGCATAGCGGCCGACGGACTCCCTGATCGGCCCGAGCACCAGCTCACCGGCCTCGGCGAGATCACCACCGAGGACGACTCGGCTCGGGTTCAGCAAGTTGCAGAGATTGGCGACTCCACTGCCGATGTGTCGGCCGACGTCGGCGATCACCCGACGGCAGCCAGGATCTCCGTCCCGTGCGAGTCGAACAACGCCCTCCATGGTGAGATCGGTGCCGTGGCTGGACTGGAGCAGCGGGAGCACATAGCGCGCGGCCGTGAAGGTCTCCAGGCAGCCGCGGTTGCCGCAACGGCAGACGGGGCCGGACTCATCAAGAGTAATATGCCCGATTTCTCCTGCTGTGCCACCCGGGCCCCGGTAGATCTTGCCGCTGATGACCAGTCCGGCACCCACACCGCTCGCGACCTTGATGTACGCCAGGTCCCGCACCCCCCGGCCACTGCCCCAGACCAGCTCACCGAGGGCGCCCAGGTTGGCGTCGTTGTCGACGTGCACGGGCACGCCCAGGCGCCCCTGGAGCTCCTCGGCGGGCTTGGTGCCGATCCAGCCCGGCAGGATGGCGGAGGAGCCCAGGGAGCCGGACTCCAGGTCGATGGGGCCGGGCACGCCGAGGCCCACCCCGGCGATCTTCGAACGGTCCACGCCCGTCGCCTCGATCAGCCGGTTGACCAGCTGTTCCGCCCGGTCGAAGCCCTGGGTCGAGGAGGCGTCCACGTCCAGCGGCTCGGACTCCTCGGCCAGCACCTGATGGGCGAGGTTCCCGATCGCGACGCGCAGATGGGTGTGCCCGAAGTCCACTCCTATGACGATGCCGGCGTCCCCGCTCAGGGAGACCGCGCGGGCCCGCCTGCCACCCGCCGATGTGGGCGTGACCTCGACGGTCCCGCCGTCCTTGAGCTCGCGGACGATATTGGAGACGGTCGCGGCGGACAGTCCCGTGGTGCGTGCGATCTCCGCCTGAGTGAGCGACCCGGCCAGCCGGACGGCACGTACGACCCGCTCCAGGTTGGCTCGGTGCAGTGACGACTGCGACCCCGGAGTCTCCACGACGACCTCCTGCGCGCGGGACCGCAGCGATGAGGCCCCGTCTATGTCCAACTAGTGAACTCTAAGCTGAGCCGTTAGGGTCGCCTCCCGTCAAGAGGTTGAACAGTATCCGCGTTCCTGCCCATGCCGAGGGGGCGCCGCCCGTTCAAGATCCGGATCTTGAAGGGGTGACGCCCGTGCGGGCGGCCGGGGTCTACTTCAGGGCGCCCGCCGTCAGCCCGGCCACCACCTGTCGCTGGAAGACGATGTAGGCCACGAGGACCGGGATCATCGCCATCACCAGACCGGCGAACAGGCCCGACCAGTCGCCCTTGTAGCCCTGGCTGGCCGCGAGTTGGACCAGCCCCTGGGTCAGCACCCGTTTGTCCGGGTCGGTGTTGAGCACCGTCGGCAGCATGTACTGGTTCCACTGGCCCAGGAAGTTGAAGATGCCCACGCTGATCAGGCCCGGCTTGGCCATCGGCAGCATGATCTGGAAGAAGGTCCTGGAGTGCGAGGCCCCGTCCACGAAGGCCGCTTCCGCCACCGAGGTCGGCAACGTGCGGAAGAACGCGGTCAGGAAGAAGACCGTGAACGGCAGTGAGTAGGCGATGTAGACCAGGATCAGCCCGTGGATCGTGTTCAGCAGGCCCATGTTGTTCACGACGTAGAACAGCGGGACCAGCGCCAGCATGATCGGGAAGCTCATGCCGCCGATGAACAGGAAGTAGATGAAACGGTTGCCCGGGAAATCGAACCGGGCCAGCACATAGGCCGCCATCGAGCCGAGCACCAGGGTGCCGATGAGCGAACCCGCCACCACCAGAACGGTGTTGAGGAAGTAGTCGCTCATGTTGGCGTCGGTCCAGGCCCGCGACCAGTTGTCGAAGTGCAGCTTGTCCGGCAGCGCCCAGGGCGAGTTGAAGATGGAGCTGTCGTCCTTGAAGGACGTCATCACCGCCCACAGCAGCGGCATCACGACCATGAACGCCCACAGGATGAGCATCCCGTGCGAGAAGACGTTGAGAACGCCGCCCTCCTTCTTCTCCTTTCGGGCCGGGCCGCCTCGGGTGTCGGTCTTGGCGACGGGAGTACCGGACTCGGCCGGTACGGGGGCAGGGGTGTCGGTCGTCTTCATCGGATCAGTACTCCAGCCGCTCGCGCCGGCCCAGCCGCATCACCAGGGCGGCGAACGCCAGCGTGACGACGAGCAGGGCGACGCCGATGGTGGTGGCATAGGCGGCCTGTCCGTCACGGAACGCCTTCTGGTACACGTACAGGACCATGACGGTGGTCGAGTAGTCGGGGCCGCCGGGCCCGGTCGTCATGATCTGTACGACCGCGAACGACTCGGCGCCGAGGGCCAGGATGCCCATGTAGACCCAGCCCGACTGCACGGTGTCCCACAACAGCGGCAGGGTGATCCGGAAGAACGTGCTGGCCCGCCCCGCCCCGTCGAGCAGCGCGGCCTCGTACAGGTCCGCCGGGATGGAGGCCATACCGGCGCTGAACAGGACCACGAAGAAGCCGACCGTGGACCACACGAGGACCGCCATGACGGCCCACAGGGCGAGGTCCGGGTCGCCCAGCCACAACGGCTGGACGCTGCCGAGCCCGATTCCGCGCAGGATCGAGTTGATGGCACCGCTGTCCGGGTTGTACGCGAAGGCGAACAGCAGGGCGACGATCGCGATCGAGAGGACCTGCGGGAAGAAATACACGATCTTGTAGAAGGAGGAGCCCCGGACACCGGTGACGACCGGGCCTCCCCTTCTCTTCCGTCCGCCGACATTGATCATGAAGGAGAAGAACAGCGCCAGGCTGATCGTCACCAGCGGCAGCACGAGCGCGAAGATCAAGCTGTGCTGCAAGGACTTCCAGAAGATCTCGTCGTCCAGCATCCTCCGGTAATTGTCCAGGCCGACCATCTTGAATTCGGGGCTCAGGCCGGTCCAGTCCGTGAACGAGTAGTAGATGGACTGGATGAACGGCCAGACCACGAATAGCGCGTACAGTCCCAGGGGCAGCGCCAGAAACCCCACGATGAACCGGTACTTGCCGTGCTGCATCGCCGCTCCGTTGCCGTTACTGGTGCTTGTAGTGCTTGATCGACGAGTCCTTCGCGGCCGCGTCGGCGAAGCCCTGGATCTTCTTGATGGCCTCCGCCGGAGTGAGCCGCCCGGCCATCATCTCGCCGAGGCCCGCCACACCGATCTGCTCCTTCTGGAGCTGGACGTACCAGTCCTGCAGACGCGGGTTCACCACGTTGTCGCCGGCCTTCTCCAGCGCGGCCACACCGGACTTGAGGCCCGGGGTGAGGCTGATGCCCTCGGTGCCGCCGTTGTAGGCGGTCAGCGACTTGACCTTGGACGTGAAGTTCTTCGAGGACGCCTCGCTGAGCATGATGCGCAGCTGCTCCATGCCGCCCGCGGTGTTCTTCGCCTTGGCCGGGACGATGAAGGGCTCACCGCCGGAGGCCCAGATGGTGCCGAAGGGCATCTTGTCGGAGGAGTCGATACCGGTCGGCGCGGAGACCGCGAGGTCGAAGTCCTTGGGGATGACGTTGGCCGACTCGTTCTCCACCCAGGAGCCGTTCGGGATGAACAGCGCCTTGCCCTGGGCCCAGGCGGTCTGCGACTGGATGTGGTCGAGGCCCGGGGTGCCCTTGAGGATGTAACCCTTCTTGTAGAGCTCGTAGTAGGCGTCGAAACACGCCTTGACCGCCGGGTTCTTCCAGGCGTTCGGCTCCAGGTTGTCGATGGCGTCGAGGACCTCGACACCGCCGACCTTGGCGATCATCGGGTAGAGCGAGAAGGGGATGTAGTACGGGTACTTGCCCGCGTACGTCCACCCCGCGATGCCCTGCTTCTTGGCTTTCGCGCACACCGCGAGCATCTGGTCCCAGGTCTCCGGGTACTGCTCGTCGAGCGAGTCGAGGGCCTTCTGGGAGTACCAGACGCCGTAGACCGTGTAGGCGTAGTACATGATCCACACCGGGTCGCCGTCGAACTGGCCCATCTCGACGATGCCGGGGCGCAGCGTGTCGCGGACCTTCTTGCTCGGGTCGTCGTAGGACGGGGCGTCCAGGAGCGGGGTGAGGTCGGCGAGCTGGTTCTTGCCGACCAGGACGCCCATGTCCATCTGCTCCGCGCCGGAGTTGTCGATGAGGTCCGGCGGGGTGCCCTGGTTGAAGCGGGGCTGGAGCGTGGACTGGATCTTCTGGGTGGCGGAGAACTTCACCGTGGCCTTGGGGAAGTTCTTCTCGTAGATCTTCACGGCGTCCTCGGCGTACTCCTTGCCGAAGCCGCCGTCGAACAGGACGAACTCCATCTGGGCGGTGTCGTTGACGGCCAGGGGGTTCTTCGCGGTCTTCTTGCCCGCCTTGGCCTTGTCGCCGCTGTCGTCGCCGCCGCTGCTGGCGCACGCGGACAGAAAACTCATCGTCGGGACGGAGATCAGACCGAGTGCGGCCGACCGCTTGATCAGATCGCGGCGGCCTACACCCGCGCTGCCGTTGTTGCTGTTCTCGGCGGAAGTGGATCCCATGCTCAAGTCCTCGCCTTCTCCAGGACTCAGGCGGTGAACCGGATCCTCCCCGGCACCGCGGTCAGGTCAAGCAGGTTCGTACAAGAGGGGTGAATCGCCGACAGGTATAGTCCACTTCCGGTCGGCGGAGCAAGATCGAACGCAATGTTGGTCTTGGGTGTTCTCTAGTTGAGACCTCGCGGAAATATGAGCGCACTGTGCGAAGCTTGCCGGAAAAATCCGCGACATACGCCCCGAATGCCACAGCCAACCCCCTTGACATCCCTGTTCACTTGGACCACTACTGATCCTTGCACGGATTGTGTGACAACGTTGTCCGTCCTTGTGCAGGGAGGGTACTCGCCGATGGCTCGGTACAGAACTCGGCTCAGACGTAGTACGGCGGTCGTGATCACGGCCGCCTTTTGCGTGACCGTGGGCTCGCAGGGCGCGGCGGTCGCCCTGCCCGAGGCCCCGGCCCCGGCGGACCGGGGGTTCACCTCCTCTTTCGAGGCCGGCGAACCGGCACCCGACTGGACCAGCAGCGTCGACGGCGGCAGGGCTTCCGGCGTCGACGGCGGCTACAGCACCGGCATCCCGGGCAATGTCACCGACCAGGTCACGGCCGTCCGGGCGAGCGCCGAGAACACCGGCGGCGGCGAGGTGAAGGAGAACCTCGTCGACGGCGAGCCCGGCACCAAGTGGCTGGCCTTCGAGTCCACCGGCTGGGCCGAGTTCGACCTGGCCAAGCCGCTCAAGGTGGTCACCTACGCGCTGACCTCGGCCAACGACTTCGCCGAGCGGGATCCCCGGGACTGGACGCTGAAGGGCTCGACGGACGGCAAGGACTGGAAGACCCTCGACACACGCTCCGGTGAGTCGTTCGACGAACGGTTCCGGACAAAGTCGTACGACATCGCGGATCCGGCCGAATACCAGCACTTCCGGCTCGAGATCACGAAGAACAACGGCGCCGACGGCATCCTCCAGCTGGCCGATGTGCAGCTGTCCACGGGCGGTGGCGAGGGGCCGGTGCCGCCGGACATGCTCTCGCTGGTCGACCGCGGTCCGAGCGGATCGCCCACCGCGAAGGCGGGCGCCGGGTTCACCGGAAAGAGAGCCCTGCGCTACGCCGGACGGCACATCGCGGACGGGCGGGCGTACTCGTCCAACAAGGTCTTCGACGTGAACGTGGCGGTGGATCCGCTGACCCGGCTGTCGTACCGGATCTTCCCGTCGATGGCGGACGGCGACCGGGACTACGACGCGACGAACGTCTCCGTGGACCTGGCCTTCACCGACGGCACCTACCTGAGCGAGCTCGGGGCGCGTGACCAGCACGGATTCGCGCTGTCGCCCCAGGGGCAAGGCGCCGCCAAGGTGCTCTACGTCAACCAGTGGAACAACGTGGTCTCGCGGATCGGGTCGGTCGCGGCCGGGAAGACCGTCGACCGGATCCTCGTCGCCTACGACTCCCCGAGCGGACCGGCGAAGTTCCGGGGCTGGCTGGACGACGTGACGCTGGAGCGGGCCGCGCCGGAGAAGCCGAAGGCGCATCTGTCGGACTACGCGCTCACCACCCGCGGCACCAATTCCAGCGGCGGCTTCTCGCGCGGCAACGACTTCCCGGCGACGGCCGTGCCGCACGGCTTCAACTTCTGGACGCCGGTGACCAACGCGTCCTCGCTGAGCTGGCTCTATGACTACGCCCGCGCGAACAACGCGGACAATCTGCCGACGATCCAGGCGTTCAGCGCGAGCCACGAGCCGAGTCCGTGGATGGGCGACCGGCAGACCTTCCAGGTGATGCCGTCGGCCGCCCCGGGCACCCCGGACACCGGCCGTGAGGCGCGGGAACTGCCGTTCCGGCACGAGAACGAGACCGCGCGGCCGTACTCCTACGGGGTGCGGTTCGAGAACGGGCTGAAGGCGGAGATGACGCCGACCGATCACGCGGCGGCCCTGCGCTTCACCTACCCGGGCGACGACGCGAGCGTGCTCTTCGACAACGTGACGGACCAGGCGGGACTGACACTCGACAAGGACGCCGGGGTGATCACGGGCTACTCGGACGTGAAGTCCGGCCTGTCCACCGGGGCGACCCGGCTCTTCGTGTACGGCGTCTTCGACAAGCCGGTGAAGGACGGTTCCGCCGCCGGGGTCAAGGGCTATCTGCGCTTCGACGCCGGTGCGGACCGAACCGTCACGCTGCGGCTCGCGACCTCGCTCATCAGCCTCGACCAGGCGAAGGACAACCTGCGCCAGGAGATCCCGGACGGCACCTCCTTCGAGACGGTCCGGGACCGGGCCCGGGGGCAGTGGGACCGGCTGCTCGGCAAGGTCGAGGTGGAGGGCGCCACGCAGGACCAGCTGACCACGCTGTACTCCAGCCTGTACCGGCTGTACCTGTACCCCAACTCGGGCTTCGAGAAGGTCGGTTCGGCGTACCAGTACGCCTCGCCGTTCTCCCCGATGCCGGGCCCGGACACCCCGACGCACACCGGCGCGAAGATCGTGGACGGCAAGGTGTACGTCAACAACGGCTTCTGGGACACCTATCGGACCACGTGGCCGGCGTACTCACTTCTGACGCCCTCTCAGGCGGGCGAGATGGTCGACGGGTTCGTGCAGCAGTACAAGGACGGCGGCTGGACCTCGCGCTGGTCCTCCCCCGGGTATGCGGACCTGATGACCGGCACCTCGTCGGACGTGGCCTTCGCGGACGCCTATGTGAAGGGCGTCGACTTCGACGCGAAGTCGGCGTACGACGCGGCCCTGAAGAACGCGACCGTCGTGCCCCCGTCGTCCGGCGTGGGCCGCAAGGGCATGGCGACCTCGCCCTTCCTCGGCTACACCAGCACCGACACCCACGAGGGCCTGTCCTGGGCGCTGGAGGGCTACCTCAACGACTACGGCATCGCGCGGATGGGACAGGCGCTCTACGCGAAGACCGGCGAGAAGCGCTACAAGGAGGAGTCGGAGTACTTCCTCAACCGGGCCCGCGACTACGTGAACCTCTTCGACTCGAAAGCGGGCTTCTTCCAGGGCCGGGATGCCGACGGCAACTGGCGTGTGGGGTCGTCGAGTTACGACCCGCGCGTGTGGGGCTACGACTACACCGAGACCAACGGCTGGGGCTACGCCTTCACCGCCCCGCAGGACAGCCGGGGCCTCGCCAACCTGTACGGCGGCCGCTCCGGGCTCGCGGAGAAGCTGGACGAGTACTTCGCGACACCCGAGACGGCCTCACCGGACTTCGTCGGCTCCTACGGCGGTGTCATCCACGAGATGACGGAGGCGCGGGACGTCCGGATGGGCATGTACGGGCACTCCAACCAGGTCGCCCACCACGTCACCTACATGTACGACGCAGCCGGTCAGCCGTGGAAGACGCAGCGCAACGTCCGTGAGGTGCTGTCCCGGTTGTACGTCGGCAGCGAGATCGGTCAGGGCTATCACGGTGACGAGGACAACGGCGAGCAGTCGGCCTGGTACCTGTTCTCGGCGCTGGGCTTCTACCCGTTGGTGATGGGCAGCGGCGAATACGCGGTCGGCTCACCCCTGTTCACCAAGGCGACGGTCCATCTGGAGAACGGTCGGGACCTGGTGGTCAGGGCGCCCAAGAACAGTGCGCGGAACGTGTATGTGCAGGGACTGAAGGTCAACGGCCGTGCGTGGACGTCGACTTCACTGCCGCACTCCCTGCTGGCCCGCGGTGGTGTCCTGGACTTCGACATGGGTTCCCGTCCATCGAAGTGGGGCACGGGGAAGAACGCGGCTCCGGCGTCGATCACCCAGGACGACGAGGTGCCCACGCCGCGTGCGGACGTGCTCGTCGGTGACGGGGCGCTGTTCGACAACACCTCGGCGACGGACGCGGCCGTGACCTCGGTGGATCTGCCGGTGTCCCAGCAGGTCAAGGGCGCCCAGTACACGGTGACGTCGTCCTCGGACCACACGAAGGCGCCGAGCGGCTGGATCCTCCAGGGCTCGGACGACGGGACCACGTGGAAGACCCTGGACCGGCGGTCCGGGGAGTCGTTCGCATGGGACCGGCAGACACGGGCGTTCACCGTGAGGTCTCCGGGTACGTACGGGAAGTACCGTCTGGTGCTCGACGGCGAGGCGGTGGTGTCCGAAGTCGAACTGCTCGCCTGAGCAGCAGCGTTGGGGGTCTCATGCAGGGTGTCGATCCGGCCTGGCTGCCGGACGGGGCGTTCCGGCCGATCGGCACCCGGCGGACACTGATCCGCGGCACGGGTCCACTCGTGGACACGGTGTACGGGGAGGTGGCGGAGGCCTGCGAGCGGTACGGAGGGAGCGTCTCTCGGGAACCCGGCTCGTACGATCTGGTGTTGGAGCTGGAGGGTGACGACGGCTCCGAGGGGTTCGTGTACGGACGCCGTGACGGCTGTACGACCGTCACGGCGTCCGGCGCGCGCGGGTTGTTGTACGGGTTCTTCCACGTCGTACGGCTCGGGGAGGCGGCGTTCCAGGGCCAGGCTCAACTTCACGAGAATCGGCCCTTGTTGGCACTGCGCATGCTCGATCACTGGGACAACGTGGTCGTGCATCCGGTCATGGGGCAGGTGGAGCGCGGGTACGCCGGCGGGTCACTGTTCTGGGAGGACGGGCGGGCGCGTGGGGACCTGGAGCGGGTGCGGGCCTACGGCAGGCTGCTGGCGGCCTGCGGGATCAACGCCGTGGCCGTCAACAACGTCAACGTGCACGCGACCGAGGCACGGCTGCTGACCGATCGGATCGGTGAAGTGGCGGACCTCGCCGACGCGTTGCGGCCGTACGGTGTCCGGACGCATCTGTCGGTCACCTTCGCCGCGCCGGTCGTGCTGGGCGGGTTGGCGAGCGCGGATCCGCTGGACGAGTCGGTGCGGGCGTGGTGGGCCGAGGCGACCACCCGGGTGTACACGGCGATCCCCGACTTCGGCGGGTTCGTGGTGAAGGCCGACTCCGAGGGACAGCCGGGCCCGTTCGCGTACGGGCGCAGTCACGCGGACGGCGCGAACATGCTCGCCGCCGCGCTCGCGCCGCACGGCGGTACGGTCCACTGGCGGGCCTTCGTCTACGACCATCACCAGGACTGGCGGGACCGCTCGACGGACCGGGCACGGGCCGCGTACGACCATTTCGTGCCGCTGGACGGGGAGTTCGCCGACAACGCCGTCCTCCAGGTCAAGCACGGGCCGATGGACTTCCAGGTGCGGGAGCCGGTCTCCCCGCTGATCGGGGCGATGCCCGGCACCCGGCTGGCCGTGGAGCTGCAGGCGACACAGGAGTACACCGGGCAGCAGCGGCATGTGTGCTGGCTGGGGCCGATGTGGAGCGAGGTGCTGCGGTTCGGCATCGACGGGGAGTCCTCGGTGGGCGCGCTGGCGCGTGGCGGGCTCGTCGCCGTGGCTAACGCCGGGGACGACCCGTTCTGGACGGGGCATCCGCTGGCTCAGGCGAACCTGTACACCTTCGGCCGGCTGGCCTGGGATCCGGATGCCGACCCGCAGCACGTCCTGGACGAGTGGATCCGGCTCACCTTCGGGCGGCCCGGGCCCGCACTCGCGGCGGGTCTGCGCTCGATTCTGGACGGCTCGTGGCGTACGTACGAGAAGTACACCGCTCCCCTCGGCGTGGGGTTCATGGTCCAGCCGGGGCACCACTACGGGCCGAGCGTCGACGGCTACGAGTACAGCCCCTGGGGCACCTATCACTTCGCCGACCGTGACGGCGTGGGTGTCGACCGGAGCGTGGCGAGCGGGACCGGGTACGCGGGGCAGTACGCGAAACCCTGGGCCGACGTGTACGAATCGCCGCTCTCATGCCCGGACGAGCTGTTGCTGTTCTTCCACCACGTGTCGTACGGGCACATGCTGCGCAGCGGCAAGACGGTGATCCAGCACATCTACGACACGCACTTCGAGGGCGTGGCGGAGGTCGAGGCGGCCCGGGAGCGGTGGGCCTCGCTGGTGGACCTCGTGGACCCGGAGCGCCACGCACGGGTGGCGGAGCGGTTCGAGGAGCAGCTCCGCAGCGCCCGCGAGTGGCGCGATCAGGTCAACAGCTACTTCTTCCGGAAGTCGGGGGTGCCGGACGAGCGGGGGCGGACGATCTACTGAGCACGGAGTACGGCGACGCCCAGCGGGTCGAGGGTGAGAGGGTCGCCCGCCTCCATCTTCTTGCCGCTGAGCAGGTCGGTCGCGGTGGTGTGGGCCGTCAGGTCGGCCGGCTGTGCCGCGTGGTTGAGGAGGAAGAGCAGGCGGGTGCCGTCGGGGGCGACCCGGGCGGCGGTCTCCAGGCCCTCGTGGTCGGCGTACGGGCCGATGAGGCCGTGGCGGGACAGGACGCGGCGGACCACCTGGTCGACGCCCGGCTGGTCGAGCGCGGTGGCCACGTACCAGCCCTCGCCCCGCCCGTAGGTGTTGCGGGTGACGGCGGGGGTTCCCGCGTAGAAGTCGGAGCCGTAGGTGGCAACAGTCTCGGCGCCCCGTGGCTGCACGATCTCGAAGACGAGCCGTCCTTCTGACGCGAGTTCCGGGATCGGCTGGGCGAACTCCGCCTGGCGGGCGTCCCATTCGTCGATCCGGATGCCCATGAGCGGGGCGAGCGGCCCGGGGACGTCGGTGAGGAAGGCCCGGCCGTGTGCGTCGACGCGGCCGGAGAGGAAGGTGGCCAGGACCGTGCCGCCGCGTTCCGCCACCGCTTCGAGGCGGGCGGCGAGGTCGCCCTTGACCATGTGCAGGGCGGGGGCGAGGACCACGTCGTACGGGGTGAGGTCGGCGGTGTGCGGGACGACGTCCACGTCGGCGCCGGCCTCACGGGCGGCCCGGTAGTAGGCGTGGACCACCTCCTGGTACTTCACCAGCCGCGAGGGGCCGTCGGAGATCTCCAGGGCCCACCAGCTGTCCCAGTCGAAGAGCAGGGCGGTGCGGGCGGGCGTGCGGGCGCCGAGGGTCGCGTCGCCGAGCGTCTCCAACTCCGCCCCCAGGGCGGCCACTTCCCGGAACACCCGGGTGTCGTCGCGGCCCGCGTGGCCGATGACCGCCCCGTGGTACTTCTCGCAGGCGCCGCGGGAGGCGCGCATCTGGAAGTAGAGGGCCGCGTCGGCGCCGTGGGCGATGGCCTGGAAGGTGGCCAGGCGCAACTCCCCTGGTCTGCACAGTGGGTTGACGTCGCGGCAGGCCGTCGTGGACGGGGTCTGCTCCATGAGCCAGAAGGGGGCGCCGTCCTTGAGGCCGCGCATCAGGTCGTGGGCCAGGGCGGGCCAGGTCGGCGGGGCGTCCAGGGGCGGGTAGCTGTCCCAGGACGCGAAGTCGAGGTGGGGTGCCCAGCGGTGGTAGTCGAGGGGGCGAAACATGCCCATGAAGTTGGTCGTGACGGGGGTGACCGGATCATGGGTGCGGATCACCTCCTTCTCGGCGAGGAAGCAGCCGAGCAGCGCGTCGGTGGTGAAGCGGAAGTAGTCGAGCGTGATGCCCTGGAAGGCGGTGTGGTCCGGGCCCCGCCAGTGCTCGGTGAGGGCGTTGGGCGGCTCGATCTCCTCGAAGGAGGTGTAGCGGTGCGACCAGAACGTCGTCCACCAGGCGTCATTGAGGGCGTCGAGGGTGACGTACTTGGTCCGCAGCCAGTCGCGGAACGCGCCGGCACACAGGTCGCAGTAACAGACGCCGCCGTACTCGTTGTTGATGTGCCAGGCGAGCAGCGCCGGGTGCTCCGCGTACCGTTCGGCGAGCCGTGCCGCCATCGCGGTCGCGAGTCGGCGGTACGCAGGTGCGCTGGGGCAGAAGTTGTGGCGCTGGCCGTAGCGGTGGCGGCGGCCCTCGAAGTCGGTGCGGTTGACCTCGGGGTACGCCTTGCCCAGCCAGGGCGGCAGGGCTGCCGTACCCGTGGCCAGACAGACCTGTCGGCCCTCGGCCGCCGCCCGGTCGAGGACGCGGTCGAGGATGGTGAAGTCGTAGGTGTCCTCGGCGGGTTGGGTGAGCGACCAGGAGAAGACGCCCACGGTGAGGGTGTCGATGCCGGCCCGGGTGAACAGCCGGTGGTCCGCGTCCCAGAACTCCTGCGGCCACTGCTCGGGGTTGTAGTCGCCGCCGTAGGGGATCTTGGAGTTCGACGGGCTCATGCGGTGAAGTCCTCCTGGGTCTCGGCGATCACCGGACGGCTGCTGTGCAGCAGGGACAGCAGCAGCGGGGCGGCCAGCAGCGCGGGCAGTGCCTCGGTGAGTACGGCGGTCCCGGCGGCGGTCAGGACGAGCAGCGAGGCGGCGCCGAGGGTGGCGCTGCGGTGCCGGAACAGGAAGTGGCCTGCGAGGCGTGCGGTGTCCCTCGCCCGGAAGGTGAACAGGGCGGTGAGGACCAGCGCGTGCGCGCCCCAGAGCAGGGAGCCGGCGCCGATCGCCGCGAGCAGCACCGCCCACCAGCCGGGCAGGCCGGTGGCGGTGAAGTGGGTCAGCGTGAAGGCGATGACGGTGAGCCAGGCCAGCAGGGGTGCCCACAGCTTCAGGGCGGGGACGGCGTTGAGGCGCCAGCCGCGCCAGTAGGCACGGGCCGGGTGGAGCTCGGTGAGGTCGCGGTCGCGGTGCTGGAGGGCGTACAGGGCGGCGGCCGTCGCCGGGCCGAGGGGCAGCAGGCACACGGCGGCGAGGGGGAGGTTGGCGGGGGCGGGGCCCAGCAGGAACAGACCCGCAAGGCCCGGGAAGGCGGCGACGAGGAGCAGGGCCTCCACGATGACGAGGGTGTGGACGAGGGCGGCGGCGCGGGAGAGGGAACCGGTGCCGAAGGAGGGAGCGGCGGAGGTGGCGCGGGGGTTGACTCCGGGCCCGGGGTCGCGTCGCACTCGGCTCGCTCCGCTCACCGCGGTCACTCCCCTGACCCCGCTCACTGCGGTCCCGTCCCCAGCAGTCGGCGCTCGTCCCACCACTCCGGTGCCTCCTCCACGACCGGGGCCACCTCCACGAGGGTGATCTCGTGGCGGGCCAGCGTCAGGTCCAGTACGGCCCGGTCGTCCTCCACCGGCAGCCGCAGGTGCTGCCGGCCGGGCTCGGCGGCCTCGTGGAGTACGTCGAGCTGGTGCGGGCCGGGTGAGCGCGGGCTGCCCATCCGCTGCCAGGCGGTGCGGGCGTTGCCGTGCTCCTCGTCCACCACGGACCGCCGTACGAACGCCTCCCGCGCGCCCCGCACCGGCACGGACAGGCGCAGCCTGTGCCCGGACGGCCCGGGGGTCTGCCCGCTCGCGTCGACCGGCGCCCAGGCGAGGACGGTCACCCGGCCGTCGGGGTGCCGGGTGACCAGGTGGTCGGCGCCCCGGGTGAGGAGGTCGGGGCCCATGCGAGCCATGAAGGCGTACAGGTGGTACGTCGGCTTCTTCACCTGGCGGTGGGTGAGCAGACCGAATCCACCGTGGAAGAGAGCCGTGGGGGGCCCTTCCTCCTCGAACATGTCGCTGAAGGTCCAGTACGAGAAGGAGTCGACGTGGTCGCCGCCGCGTGCGAGGACCGGCGCCAGGTACGCCGCGTGGAAGGCGGAGTCGTGGACCGGGTTGTCGGGGCGGTAGGAGGAGTTGAACTCCGTGATGTGGACCGGGAGTCCGACGAGTCGGGTGCCCTTCAGACGCTCGCGGGGCGTGGCGAACTGGTCCAGCAGGTCCTGGGCGGGTGCCAGGGTCTGGTGGGTGCCGAAGGGGACGTGCTGGGCGGGGCCCGAGGTGTAGGCGTGCTTCGACACGAAGTCCACCGGGACATCGCGCTGTGCGGCGAACTCCGCGAAGCGGTCCAGCCACTCGTCCGCGGCCGGTGAGATCGCGGGGCCGCCGACCTGGAGATCCGCGTCCACGTCCTTCACCACGCCCGCCGTCACCTCGTAGAGGCGGTGGTACGCCTTCTCGTCCGCGCCCTGCCAGAAGTCGGACAGATTGGGCTCGTTCCACACCTCGATGGGCCAGGTGCGCACCTCGGCGAGGCCGTATCGGTCGATGAGGTGCCTGAGGGTCGCCCGGACCAGTTCGGCCCACTCCTTCTCGGACCGGGGCGGGGTGACGTTCCCGTGCCACCAGAACACGGTCTGCTCCCCCGACGCCAACTCCGCGGGCATGAAGCCGAGTTCGAGGAAAGGCCGGATGCCGAGCTCCAGGTAGGCGTCGACGACCTGGTCGACGTAGGTGAAGGAGTGCCGGACGCGGCGGGTGCCCTGCCACTCATAGGGCCGGTACACGCCCATGCCGTCGCTCAGCAGTCCGTGTCCCCGGATGTACCGGAAGCCGATCTCGCGCTGGAGCAGCTTCAGGGAGTCCTGGTAGTCGCGGCGCAGGGCGAGTTCGATCCGGCCGGTGCCGACGCAGTGCCGCCAGGCGTCGGACAGGGGGCCGGACGGCTCGGTGGGGACGCGGAAGATCACCCGTTCTCCTTCTTGAACCGGTCGTGCGCCTTGTTGTGCAGGTCGACGAGTTGCTGCATGTTCTTCGCCTTCAACTCGGCGACGAACGCGTCCCATTCGGACATCGGGCGCTTGCCGAGCACGAATTGCAGGGTGTTCTGGATGGCGTGGTCCTTGAGCGGGGTGTCCCAGAGGGTCGCCTGTTCCTGCTCGAAGGACTGCAGGGGGTGGGCCGGGTCGACGGGCAGTTCCTTGCGCCGGGACATGACGTCCTGGAACTTCTTCTCGTCCGGGCCGAAGTTGGAGGACACCAGCTCCCAGCTGCCGCCGTAGGTGAACACGCCGTTGAAGAAGCCGTAGTCCTTCTGGAGGTCCTTCGGGGCGTCCGGGTCGGAGCCCATCAGTGAGATCCCGGGCTTCAGCGTGTACGTGCCGCCGGACTCGGTGTAGGTGACGCCCTCCACGCCCCACTTGCAGAACTTCTGGCCCTCGTCGGAGTACCAGAGCCAGTCCACGAACTGCATCATCGCGACGAAGTCGGCGCTCTTGAGGGCCTTGCTGGGGATCATGACGCCGTTCTCCAGCCGGATGCCGCTCAGCAGGATCGGACCGGCCGGACCGAGGGGCACCGGAACCATCTCGATCTTCGAGCCCTTGACCTGTTTGCCCAGGTTGTAGCGGTAGTTCTGCACCAGCTCCTGCGGGTTGGCGCTGATCACATAGGACTTCTCGGCCAGCAGCTTCTGTACGGCCTGGTCGTCCTGCTGGGTGAAGCTCTCGGGGTCGAGCAGCTTCTCGGCGACGATCTTTCTCAGGTACTCGATCATCTGCCGGTAGGCGTCCTGGGCCGCGGTGAAGACGAACTTCTGCGCCTTGGTGTCGAAGCTGATGTTGTCGTACGTCCATCCCGCCTTGACGCCGTACGCCTGGCCGAGGTAGCTGAACAACGCGCCGCACGGGAACGGGGTGTTGGTGCTCCAGCGGTCGGTCCAGGGGTATTTGTCGGGGTACTCCGCCTTGAGCGCCTTGAGGACGTCGTACACCTCGTCCCAGGTCGTCGGCAGGGTCAGTCCGTGCTTGTCGAGGATGTCGGTGCGGAAGGACAGCGAGTAGCCGGCCTTGGGCCGCTCGTGCAGGCCGGGCAGCAGGTAGTACTTGCCGTCGGACTGGCGGATGGAGTCGAGCTCGGGCTCGAGCCTCCACTTCCTCACCTTGTCGCGGAAGTTGGGCATCAGGTGGACGTACTCGCTGACCGGGAGGATCGCGCCGGAGGACACGAACGCCACCTCCGCGGGGTGGTACGTCTTCGGGATCAGGAAGGGTGCGTCACCCGCGCCGATGAGGACGCTGCGCTTCTTCTCGTAGTCGGCCAGCGGGACGTCGAGGGGTTTGATCGTGATGCCGGTGCGCTGGGTGACCTCCTTCCAGAACAGCCAGTTGTTCTTGAGGGGGTAGACCGGGTTGTCGTTGTGCAGCATGGAGAAGGACAGCGCCTTGGTCGCCTTGAACTGCTGGCCGGCCCGGTACTCCTTCATCGCGCCGTTCTGCTTCTTGGAAAGGTCCTTGGAGTCGCCTCCGTCCTCACCGCCGCCGCAGCCGGTGAGGGTGGCGAGGCCGACAAAGCCTGCGGCGGCCAGGATCTGACGCCGTGACAGCTGTCCGGTGTTCTCCACGGATACTCCCTTGTTCCGTAAGTGACATGACGGGCCGTCAGCCCTTGACCGCGCCGAGCATCACGCCCGAGACGAAGAAGCGCTGGACGAACGGGTACACGCAGATGATCGGCAGTGCGGTCAGCACGATCGTGACGGCCTGGATGCTCGCGCCGACCTGGCTGAGCTCCGCGGTGCCGGCGCCCGCGTTGCCGCCGCCGGTGGCGCCCGCGATGAGATTGCGCAGATAGACGGTGACCGGCATCAGGTCGGAGTGGTCCATGTAGAGGAACGCGCTGAACCAGGAGTTCCAGAAGGACACCGTATAGAACAGCACCATGGTCGCCACCACCGCCTTGGACAGCGGCAGCACGATCCTGAGCAGGATGCCGTAGGTGCTCAGGCCGTCGATCTGCGCGGCCTCCTCCAGCTCGGTGGGCAGGCTCTCGAAGAACGCCTTCATCACCAGCAGGTTGAAGACGCTGATCGCGTTGGGCAGCGCGATCGCCCAGACGCTGTTCTTCAGTCCGAGCTCGGTGACCAGGATGTAGTTCGGGATCAGACCGCCGGTGAAGAACATCGTGAACACGGCGATGCCGACGAGCAGCCCGCGCCCCCTGAGGTGCTTCTTCGACAGGACGTAGGCATAACAGGTCGTCAGGACCATCGCCACGACGGTCGACACAACGGTGTAGAACACGGTGTTGCCGTAGTTCCGCCAGAACATCGAGTCCTGGAACACGATCCGGTACGTGGTGAGGTTGAACCCCTTGGGCCACAGGGTCACTTCACCGGCCCGGATCTGCCGCTCCCCGCTGAAGGAGCGAGCGACGATGTTGACGAAGGGATAGAGGGTCACCACCACGACGAGGGTGAGGATCACCCCGTTGACGCCCTGGAAGACCCGGTAGGAACGGCTCGGCTTCACCACAGGCTGGTCCCCACCGTGCGGCGCGAGAGCGTGTTGGCGGTGGTGATCAGGACCAGGCCGATGACCGCCTCGAACAGCCCGATGGCGGCGGCGTAGCTGAAGCTGTTGGACTCCACGCCCGCCCGGTACACATACGTCGAGATCACGTCGGCGGTCGGGTAGGTCAGCGGGTTGTACAGCAGCAGGACCTTCTCGAAGCCGACCGCCATGAACGTGCCGACGTTGAGGATCAGCAGCGTGATCATGGTGGGGCGGATGCCGGGCAGGGTGACGTGCCAGATCTGCTTCCAGCGGTTGGCGCCGTCGATGCGCGCGGCCTCGTACAGGTCCTCGTCGATGGTGGTGAGCGCGGCGAGGTAGAGGATCGTGCCCCAGCCCGCGGTCTGCCAGATCTCCGAGCCGACGTAGATCGTGCGGAACCAGCCGGGTTCCTGGATGAAGCGGATCTCGTCGTGGCCGAGCCAGCCGAGGGCGTGGTTGACCGGCCCGTCGGTGGCGAGCATCTGCAGGGTGAGGCCCGCGACGATCACGATCGACAGGAAGTGCGGGAGGTACGACACCGACTGCACGAACCGCTTCAGGGAGCGTCGGCGCACCTCGTTCAGGAGCAGGGCGAGGACGATCGGGATCGGGAAGCAGAACACGAGCGTGAGCCCGCCGAGCCACAGGGTGTTGCGGAACACCTGCCAGAAGGTCGGGTCGCTGAGGAACATGTGCACATAGCGCAGCCCCACCCAGTCCTCGCCGAACATCGAGCCGCCGGGCTCGAAGCGCCGGAAGGCGATCACGTTGCCGATCATCGGCAGATAGCGGAAGACCAGGAAGAACAGCAGCGGCAGGACCGCCAGCGAGTACAGCTGCCAGTCGCGGCGCAGGGCCCGGCGCCATCCGCTGCGCGGCGCCGGACGGGCGACTGCCGCGGGCGGGTCTTCGATGCCGGGTGGTGGAGAGGCCGACTTGACGGATGTGCTCATGCTCGGTCCTCTCAGACGGAGGCACGGAACCGAAACTTTCGAGCTCTTACCGGTAACTGCGCGGCAACTTAGAGGTACGAAGAAAGCGCTGTCAATGGGTCGGACGTGAGATACCTGGGGCACGTGTGGGGTAGAACAGGGGGGCCAAGACCCAGCGCCGTCCGCAAGTTTCACTGTCTGGACCGACTCATGCGAGGTGTCCTGTGCCCGCGTTCGACCTGCCCAGGAGGGAGCTGGAGCGGTACCGTCCCGACGTCCAGGAGCCCCCGGATTTCGACGTGTTCTGGCGTGACACCCTCAAAGAGGCGGCGCAGACGGACGTGTTGGTGTCGGTGCGCCCCGCGGAGAGCGGGCTACGGCTGACGCAGACCTGGGACGTGACCTTCCGGGGCTTCGCCGGCGATCCGGTGCGCGCCTGGTACAGCAGACCGGCCGGGGTGGACGGGCCCCTGTCCGCGGTCGTCGAGTACGCCGGGTACGGCCGCGGGCGTGGCCTGCCGCACGAGCGGCTGACCTGGGTGAACGCCGGGTACGCGCATCTGCTGATGGACAACCGCGGACAGGGCGACCAGTACGGCAACGGTGGGGCCACCCCCGACCCGCACGCCTCGGCACCGGGCGGCCCGGGACCGGCGGCACGCGGCCTGCTCGACCCCCGCGACTACCACTACCGGCGGCTGATCACGGACGCGGTGCGGGCGGTGGCCGCGGTGCGCGCCCTTCCGGGTGTGGACGCGTCCCGCGTCGCGGCCGTCGGCAACAGCCAGGGCGGCAGCCTTGCGCTGGCCGTCGCGGGACTGGTGCCGGACCTGGCGGCGGTCCTGGTCACCGCGCCTTTCCTGTGCGGCATCCGACGGGCTCTGGATCTCACCGACGCGAGTCCGTACGGCGAAATCAGCGCGTACCTCTCCGTGCACCGGGGCGCGCAGGAGGCCGCGTACCGCACCCTCGCGTACATGGAGGGCGTCTCCTTCGCGCGGCGCGCCGCCGCCCCGGCCCACTTCGGGGTCGGCCTGCGCGACACGGTGTGCCCGCCGAGCGGGGCGTACGCGGCCTTCAACCGCTACGGCGAGCTGACCGGCGTGGACCCCCGCAAGGAGATCCACGCCTATCCGTACAACGGCCACGAGGGCGGCGACGCGGTGCAGGTGCGGCACCAACTCGACTGGCTGGGCGAGGTGTTGGAGCCCGGCCCGGCCAGCTCACCGCCAGGGTGAACCGTGCAGGTCCGTCGGTCCAGCCGATTGCCCCAACTGATTTGACGTCGTTGTCCGTTGAGGCGGTAGAGTCACGTACAGACCCACGCGACAACGTTGTCGCGTGCCGTGTCGTCCCAAGCCATGCATCATCCGCGCCGGCCACCACCCCCCTGCGCCGGCACGGCTCGCGGACCCGGTGGCGCACAGCCCCACCGGGTCCGCCCTGAGCGGTTCGAGCGTGTCCTGACGGTGACTCAGCCGACGCGGCAGGGAAGGGTCGTGGCCGTGTCGCCTCCGGAGCCGGTGACGACGTATCCGAACGTCGTACTCTGCCCCGGACTGAGCGAGCCGTTCCAGTTGGCGTTGTGGACCATCACGTCCTGGCCGGTGTAGGTGGCGTTGCCGTTCCAGAGACTGTCGACCTTCTGGCCGGCCGGCAGGGCCCAGTCGACCATCCAGCCCAGCATCGGGACGTCGCCGGAGTTGGTGACGGTCACCTCGGACTGGTAGCCGCCGCTCCAACTGCCCGTGGTCTTACGGGTGGCCGTGCAGGTGCCGGGCACCGGTTCGGTCGGGTTGCCGGGCTCGTGGATGCCGGTGACCTCGCCGTTGCCGCCGTCGAAGACGACGTCGGAGCAGGAGTAGAAGGTCTCCGCGCTGTCCGAACGCTGCCAGACCATGTAGATGATGTGGCGGCCGGACTTGTTCGCCGGAAGCTGCCCCGTCCAGGAGTAGTTGGCCTCGACCGTGCCCGGGCTGCCGTTGAGCGGCGGGTGGTCGACGCTGAGGAACGGCTGGGCCTCCATGTCGTCCCAGGTGAGGGTCTTCTTCGGGTCGAAGCCGTCCTTGGTGACGTAGACGTAGAACCAACCCGGGTGCGCGGCCCAGGCGTTGTAGGAGAAGTCGACCGTCTTGCCCGCGGTGAGGTGGGTGAGCGGCCAGTCGTCGCGGGCGGCGTTGAAGCCGGTGAAGTTGGTGTTGCCGCCGCTGCACAGCTCGCCGTCCGGCACGAAGCCGCGGGTGCGGCCGGCACCGTCCGAGCGGAGCACGGAGAACCAGTTGTAGAACGGTGTGGTGCCGCTGACCGCCTGCGCGTTCTTGCAGGCCGGGTTGACCGGCTTGATCTCACCGGTGTCGGTCAGCCCGTCCTGCCAGCACAGGAAGGTGCGGCTGGCGGGCTTCATCGGGGTGCCGTGGGCCTCGGCCTTGCCGCCGGTCGTGAGGACGAGGCTGAGGGCGGGGATGGTGGCGAGCAGGGAGACGAGGACCAGGAAGAGGGCTCTGGGGCGGGTCACCCTCGATAACTTTGTCAGGATCATGACATTCCCGTCCGTTCCTTGAGGTACGGGCCGTTGCGGGGTGTGTGCGGTGCCGTGGGGTGGGGGCGGCACGCGGGCGGGTTCCGGTCCGTCCGCATGGGAGCGCTCCCACCCCACGTGTTGCGGAAGGTAGCGCGAACCGGGGCGACTGTAAACAGCCGGCGGTCCTTCGTCTGCACGATCACACGCGGGCGGCGGTCACACCGGGTGGGCCGTCTGGAAGGCCAGCCGCTCCTGCGCGCCTTCTCCTACGGCCGTCAGCGCGTCGTCGAGGTCCAGGAACTCCTCCCAGAGCGTCCGCCCGCTCACCTCGGCCAACCTTCTGACCACGAGGTCCTCCAGCTCCGGCACCCGTTTGTTCTTCCAGATCTTGTCGGCGACGCTGACGAGCAGGTCCTCGAGACCGATGTCCGGGAGGGTCCAGCTCGCGTGGGTGGCGGCGAAGCGGGCGAGTTCGGGGGCTGTGCCGTGGGCCAGAAGGAGCTCACGGCCGGCCTCCTCGTGTGCGGAGCCGGGGCCGGAGAGCTCGCGGACGCGCACGGCCTTGCCCACGTCGTGCGTCGCGGCCCCGAACAGCACTGCCTCACGGTCGAGTGGGAGCGCCGGGTACCGCTGGGCCAGCCACTCGACGAGCTCGTACGCCACGTCGTGCACCAGCCGCAGGTGCGCCGCCAGGCGCGGCGGGGCGTCGAGGACACGCAGGAGGCGGGCCACCTCGTCGGGGAGGGGGCGTGGGCCGGGGGCGTGGAGGGCTCGGTGCAGGGGGTCGGGGGTGGTCACGGGGCAAGGGTAGGGGTGGGGTGGGAGGGGGGAGGTGATTCCGGCCGATCATCTGGCAGAGCCGATGGGGATGGCGGCTTTGTCTGTTTGTCGAAGGGTTACAGGGGCGCCAACTGCACCCTGCCGGTGAACCGGCCGCCCACTTGGTCGGCGAGCCAGTGGACGCGGGCGATCTGGTCGCTGTTCCGGTCCCGGGCGTGAACGAAAACGGTGTGGTCCTGCGACGGTTCGTCCTGGTAGAGGTCCCGGGAATTGACCGTCAGCGTGAGGTAGGCCCACTTCTGCGAGATCGCTTCCAGCCCGGCTTCGGGAACCGCAGGCCATGCGTCCAGATCCCACCGAACTGCCGCGGGATCCGGCCCCAGAGCGGTGATGAAGGGCTCCGCGCGGTCCAGCGGGCGCCCCCAGTCGAACACCCGGATCGGCAGATGGTCTGAAGGGTTGTCGCCGGCCTCCGACGATCCGTGCTCTTCGCCGGCCAGCGCCCGCCATACGAGGTCGGGCAGTACGTGACGTACGTGCTTCAGGACATCCCGCGACCTGATCACGCCTTCGAAGTCGACTTCTCCGTGGTGGAAGTCTGCGATGCCCAACAGTGTGCGCACCGCACGTATGGCTTCAGGCAGGTCGGCGGTCGTCAGGACAGCCGCCGCGGCAGAGTTGCTCATCTCGGCACCATACGACGGCAATGGATGGGTTACACCGGAGCCCGTTTCCCTGCGACCGTCCACTCCTCCAGCCCGGCCTCTGCGGCCGCCGGAAGTTCGATCGTGAACTCCGTGCGGCCCGGGGCGCTGTCCACCTGGATGCGGCCGCCGTGCGCGTTCGTGATCGCGGCCGCGATGGCCAGACCGAGCCCGGATCCGCCGGACTTGGCGTCGGCGCGGGAGCGGGACGTGTCCGCTCGGGTGAAGCGTTCGAAGACCGTGGGGAGGAGGGCGGGCGGGATGCCCGGGCCGTTGTCGCGGACTCGGATGACGCGGCGCTCGTCCGTCGACTCCACCGACGCCACCACCCTCGTCCCGCCCGGCGTGTGCATCCTCGCGTTGGACAGGAGGTTGGCCACCACCTGGTGCAGGCGGGCCTCGTCGCCGGTGACCAACGCCGGTGCGCCCAGCTCCAGTTCGAGCTGCCAGTCGTGGCCGCTGCCTGCCGCCCGCGCGTCCCACACCGCCTCCGCGACCAGCGCCGCCAGGTCGACCTCGCGGGACTGAAGAGGGCGGCCCTCGTCGAGGCGGGCGAGGAGGAGCAGGTCCTCCACCAGACCCGTCATCCGTGCGGACTCCGCCGAGACCCGGCGCCAGGCCAGTACCGGCTCGATCCGGTCGGTGCCGCGGTTCATCAGCTCGGCGTATCCGGCGATCGAGGCGAGGGGCGTACGGAGTTCATGGCTGGCGTCGGCCAGGAACCGCCGCATGCGCTCCTCGCTGCGCTGCCGTTCGGCGAGGGAGGACTCCACGTGGTCGAGCAGATGGTTGAGCGCGGCGCCGACCTGGCCGGCCTCGCTGTCGGGGTCGGTGTCCCGCTCCGGCACCCGGGTCAGGACGGTGACCTCGCCGTGTCCGAGCGGGGCGCGGGAGACCTCGGCGGCGGTGGCGGCGACCCGGCCGAGGGGGCGCAGTTGCCGTCGTATGACCACCGTGCAGACGCAGCCGGCGGCGGCGAGCCCGGCCACCGCGACGCCTGTCTCGATCATCACGAGCCCGCTGATCATGTCCTGGACGTCGGCCATGGGCAGGCCGGCGAGGACCCGGACGCCTTCGCCCATGAGAACGGTGACCCGATAGGTGCCGAGGCCGGGCACGGTCCGGGTGTGCATCGCGCCGTCGGCCCCGATCCCGGCCAGGGCGGCGCGCTGGCCGGTGCTGAGCCCCTGGATGGGGGCGTCCTGGACGACGACGGCCGCGGAGACGACGGCGCCGTCCTCGTCGAGCCGGGCGGCGAGCATTCCCGCGGGCTGCCCGCTCTCCCTCAGGAACGTCAGATCGTCCTGGAGGTTCTGGTGCAACGAGGCTCCTCCCAGGGCCCGTTCGGCGGTGTCGAGGACGCGGTCGTCCAGGTTGCCCATCAGATAGGCGTGCTGGAAGAGCGTGGTGATCAGGCCCATCGCGACACAGACGACGACCAGGGTGGCAGTGACGAAGACGAGCAGGCGGGTACGGAGGGACCGGGTGCGCATCCCCGCGTTCGGTCGCCGGCTCATCTCCCGTCCTCCGCGGCCCTGATGGCGTACCCGAGACCGCGCACGGTGTGGATCATCGGTGCCCGTCCCCTGTCGATCTTCCGGCGCAGACTGGAGATGTAGACCTCGACAAGATTGCCGCCGCCGTCGAAGGAGCTGCTCCAGACCTGGTCGAGGATCTGCGCCTTGCTGAGCACCTGGCGTGGATGGCCGAGCAGCAGGCTGAGCAGGTCGAACTCCTTCGCGGTGAGCTGGACGGGCACACCCGCCCGGCGCACTTCGCGGGTGTCCCCGGTCATGACGAGGTCGCCGAGCACGTGGACGGAGTCGCCGGTGCGGCCGTCCCGGGACGCGGCCCGGCGCAGCAGTCCGCGCAGCCGCAGCACGACCTCCTCCAGGGAGAAGGGCTTGGTGACGTAGTCGTCGGCGCCTGCCTCCAGGCCGTCGAGGCGGTGTTCGAGGGCGTCGCGGGCGGTGAGCATGAGGACGGGCAGCTTCGGGTGCTCGTGGCGCAGCTTGCGCAGCACCTGGAGGCCGTCCAGATCGGGAAGCATCCCGTCGAGTACGACGGCGTGCGGTGCGCAGTCGCGCGCCGTCCTCAGCGCGCTGCGCCCGTCGAGGGCCGGATAGGGACGCCAGCCCGCCTCGGTGACGGCGACGGACAGCACGTCGTTGAGTGCGGGCTCGTCGTCGACGAGGAGCACGCGTACACGGCCCGTTCGGGGCCCGGAGGTGCCGGTCATGTACCGATCGTGTCCCGGCCCGCTGAGGGAATCCTGTGTTCCACCTGAGGGTGGGTGATGACCTGCGGCGGCGGGGTACGGCGAAGGGCCGCACCCCCGTCACCGGGAGTGCGGCCCAGGCCCTTGCGCGCCCGAAGGACTTACTTGCGGATCAGGCTGCGCAGCACGTACTGCATGATGCCGCCGTTGCGGTAGTAGTCGGCCTCACCGGGGGTGTCGATGCGGACGACCGCGTCGAACTCCACGCCCGTGTCGGTGGTGACCTTGACCGTGCGCGGCGTGGTGCCGTTGTTGAGCTCCTCGACGCCGGTGAAGGAGAAGGTCTCCTCGCCGGTCAGGCCGAGGGACTCGGCGCTCGCGCCCTCCGGGTACTGCAGCGGCAGGACGCCCATGCCGATGAGGTTCGAGCGGTGGATGCGCTCGTACGACTCGGCGATGACGGCCTTGACGCCGAGGAGCGCGGTGCCCTTGGCGGCCCAGTCGCGGGACGAGCCGGAGCCGTACTCCTTGCCGGCCAGGACGACCAGCGGGATGCCCTGCTCGATGTAGTGGCGCGAAGCGTCGTAGATGAAGGAGACCGGAGCGCCCTCGACGGTGAAGTCGCGGGTGTAGCCGCCTTCCGTCCCCGGCGCGATCTGGTTGCGCAGGCGGATGTTGGCGAACGTGCCGCGGATCATGACCTCGTGGTTGCCTCGGCGCGAGCCGTAGGAGTTGAAGTCACGACGCTCCACACCGTGCTCGGTGAGGTACTTGCCGGCCGGGGTGTCGGCCTTGATGGCACCGGCGGGCGAGATGTGGTCCGTCGTCACCGAGTCGCCCAGCTTGGCGAGCACGCGGGCGCCGTTGATGTCGGAGACCGGGGTGGTCTCCATCGTCATGCCCTCGAAGTACGGGGGCTTGCGGACGTACGTCGACTGCGGGTCCCACTCGAAGGTGTTGCCGGTCGGGATCGGCAGCGCCTGCCACTGGGCGTCGCCCGCGAAGACGTCGGCGTAGGACTTGTTGAACATGTCCTCGCCGATGGCGTTCGCCACGACGTCGTTGACCTCGGCCTCGGAGGGCCAGATGTCCTTGAGGTAGACCGGGTTGCCGTCCTGGTCGATGCCCAGGGCGTCCTTGGTGATGTCCACCTTCATGGAGCCGGCGAGGGCGTACGCGACGACCAGCGGCGGGGACGCCAGGTAGTTCATCTTGACGTCGGGGTTGATACGGCCCTCGAAGTTCCGGTTGCCGGAGAGGACCGAGGTGACCGCGAGGTCGTGGTCGTTGACGGCCTTGGAGACCTCCTCCGGCAGCGGGCCGGAGTTGCCGATGCAGGTGGTGCAGCCGTAGCCGACGAGGTTGAAGCCGACCTTGTCGAGGTAGGGGGTGAGCCCCGCCTTGTCGAAGTAGTCGGTGACGACCTTGGAGCCCGGGGCGAGGGTGGTCTTGACCCACGGCTTGCGGGTCAGGCCCTTCTCCACGGCCTTCTTCGCGACGAGCGCGGCGGCGACCATGACGTACGGGTTGGAGGTGTTGGTGCAGGAGGTGATGGCCGCGACCGTCACCGCGCCGTGGTCGATCTCGTACGTCGAGCCGTCGGGGGCGGTCACGGTGACCGGGTTGGACGGGGCGCCGTTCGGGGCGACGGCCGGGGCGTCGGAGGCCGGGAAGGACTCCTTGCCCGACTCGTCGACGTCGTCGACGTAGTTGCGGACGTCCTGCTTGAACTGCTCGGCCGCGTTCGCGAGGACGATACGGTCCTGCGGGCGCTTCGGGCCGGCGATGGACGGGACGACCGTCGACAGGTCCAGCTCGAGCTTCTCGGAGAAGTCCGGCTCGGCCTTCGGGTCCAGCCAGAGGCCCTGCTCCTTGGCGTACGCCTCGACGAGCGCGAGCTGCTGCTCGGAGCGGCCGGTGAGCTTGAGGTACTTGATGGTCTCGTCGTCGATCGGGAAGATCGCGGCGGTCGAGCCGAACTCCGGCGACATGTTGCCGATGGTGGCGCGGTTCGCGAGGGAGGTGGCGGCGACGCCCTCGCCGTAGAACTCGACGAACTTGCCGACGACACCGTGCTTGCGGAGCATCTCGGTGATGGTCAGCACCAGGTCGGTGGCGGTGGTGCCGGGCTTGAGCTCACCGGTCAGCTTGAAGCCGACGACGCGCGGGATGAGCATGGAGACCGGCTGGCCGAGCATGGCCGCCTCGGCCTCGATGCCGCCGACGCCCCAGCCCAGCACACCGAGGCCGTTGACCATCGTGGTGTGCGAGTCGGTGCCGACGAGGGTGTCGGGGTACGCCTGGCCGTTACGGACCATGACGGTGCGGGCCAGGTGCTCGATGTTCACCTGGTGGACGATGCCGGTGCCGGGGGGTACGACCTTGAAGTCGTCGAAGGCGGTCTGGCCCCAGCGCAGGAACTGGTAGCGCTCGCGGTTGCGGCCGTACTCCAGCTCGACGTTCTGCGCGAAGGCCTCGTTGGTGCCGAACTTGTCGGCGATGACGGAGTGGTCGATGACCAGCTCGGCCGGGGAGAGCGGGTTGACCTTCGCCGGGTCGCCGCCGAGCTCCTTCACGGCCTCACGCATGGTGGCGAGGTCGACGACACAGGGCACGCCGGTGAAGTCCTGCATGATCACGCGGGCCGGCGTGAACTGGATCTCCTGCGACGGCTGGGCCTTCGAGTCCCAGCCGCCGAGGGCGCGGATGTGGTCGGCGGTGATGTTCGCGCCGTCCTCGGTACGGAGCAGGTTCTCCAGGAGAACCTTGAGGCTGTACGGCAGGCGGGCCGAGCCCTCCACCTTGTCCAGCCGGAAGATCTCGTACGACTCGTCGCCCACGCTCAGCGTGGCGCGGGCGTCGAAGCTGTTCGCCGACACGACAGTCTCCTTCATTTTTGTGCGCTTACCACCGCATCCTGCCGCCACACCGTCTTGGCCGATCCGCTAAGGTAAGGCTAAGTTAGGCATGCCTTACTGTCAGACCCGGCGAAAGCGTGCGACTGCGGTACGCCTCGGCAGATATCTCGATGTCGAGATAACTCTAGTACATGAGGCCGGAATGGTCATGCCCGGCTTCCCTGTGCCGCCCGCCGCCGCGGTCCCGGGTCGGCGCGGTCGCGGTCATCAGTTCGCCAAGTCGGGGTATGCGGAGGGAGTTGGGAGCACCAGACCGACCCGAGGGGAGACCCACATGGGCCTCACGTTCCGCAAGAGCTTCCGGATCCTGCCCGGCGTGCGGCTGAACATCAACCGGCACTCCTGGTCCATCACCACCGGCGGCGGCAAGCACGGCCCGCGGCACACGCACAGCAGCACGGGACGTCGTACGACATCGATGGATCTGCCCGGACCTTTCGGCTGGCGTCGCACCCGTACCGCCAAGCGCCACTGAGGCTCCCTCAGGTCCGCGGAGGTCCTCTCACCCGAATGGACCACCCGGAATGCGCCATCTCATATCTGAGATAGCCTCGAGCTCATGGCAGACGACTACCTCGTACGCATCGGCAAGCTCATCCGTGACGCCCGGCAGCACCGGGGCTGGACACAGTCGCAGCTTGCCGAGGCGCTCGGCACCAGTCAGAGCGCCGTCAATCGCATCGAGCGCGGCAACCAGAACATCAGCCTTGAGATGATCGCCCGTATCGGTGAAGCACTGGACAGCGAAATCGTCTCTCTGGGCTATGCGGGCCCCATGCATCTGCGCGTGGTCGGCGGCCGTCGGCTGTCCGGCACGATCGACGTCAAGACGAGCAAGAACGCGTGTGTGGCCCTGCTCTGCGCCTCACTCCTCAACAAGGGGCGCACGGTGCTGCGCAGGGTCGCCCGTATCGAGGAGGTCTACCGCCTCCTGGAGGTGCTGAGCTCCATCGGGGTCCGCACCCGGTGGATCAACGACGGGGTCGACCTCGAGCTGGTGCCGCCGGCTGAGCTGAACATGGACGCCATCGACGCCGAGGCCGCCGTCCGCACCCGCTCCATCATCATGTTCCTCGGTCCGCTGCTGCACCGTATGGACAGCTTCAAACTGCCGTACGCCGGCGGTTGCGACCTCGGCACCCGGACCATCGAGCCGCACATGATCGCGCTGCGCCGGTTCGGTCTGGACGTCGCGGCGACCGAGGGCCAGTACCACGCGCGCGTGGACCGGGCGGTCCGCCCCGGCCGTCCGATCGTGCTGACCGAGCGCGGCGACACCGTGACGGAGAACGCGCTGCTCGCGGCCGCCCGCCACGACGGCGTCACCGTCATCCGCAACGCCTCCTCCAACTACATGGTCCAGGACCTGTGCTTCTTCCTGGAGGCGCTGGGGGTGAGGGTCGAGGGCATCGGCACCACCACCCTCACCGTGCACGGCGTGCCGCACATCGACGTGGACGTCGACTACTCCCCCTCCGAGGACCCGGTCGAGGCGATGAGCCTGCTGGCCGCGGCCGTGGTGACGGAGTCGGAACTGACCGTGCGCCGGGTGCCCATCGAGTTCCTGGAGATCGAGCTCGCGGTCCTGGAGGAGATGGGGCTCGACCACGACCGTACGCCGGAGTACTTCGCCGACAACGGCCGTACCCGGCTGATCGACCTCACGGTCCGGCCCTCCAAGCTGGAGGCGCCGATCGACAAGATCCACCCGATGCCGTTCCCCGGGCTGAACATCGATAACGTCCCGTTCTTCGCGGCCATCGCGGCGGTCGCACAGGGTCAGACCCTCATCCACGACTGGGTCTACGACAACCGGGCGATCTACCTGACGGACCTGAACCGGCTGGGCGGGCGCCTCCAACTCCTCGACCCGCACCGGGTGCTGGTGGAGGGCCCCACCCGCTGGCGTGCCGCCGAGATGATGTGCCCGCCGGCCCTGCGCCCCGCCGTGGTCGTCCTGCTGGCGATGATGGCGGCCGACGGCACGTCCGTGCTGCGCAACGTCTATGTCATCAACCGCGGTTACGAGGATCTGGCCGAGCGGCTCAACTCGGTGGGGGCGCAGATCGAGATTTTCCGGGACATTTGATGAGCGCATGCCGCCGCACCCCGTCTGGCCTGCGGTGCAAGGGGGCAGGGAGGGGTTCGGCGGCGTCTCTGGGACTTCGCTGGGACTGAGCAACACATGCGTGAATTGCCGGCCGGGGTCTGGTCGTACGGGGTGACGAGACTTCGCCAGACCCTGAGCTGTCGGTCCGGCGCACGACCGTGATCCTCTCCTTGTCGCGGTCGGCGTCGTGTGTAGGGACAATCGCGCGCGCCGGCTGGTCGATCGACGTGCGGGGCGGATCACTTGAGTGTGGTGGCCGGTGGGCCGGCGACGGCGGTGAGTTGGAGCTTGGTTTCGTCCTCGCTGCCGGGCACGGCGGTCATGATGACGATCTTGAGCTCGGAGTCGCCGTCGGTCAGGACGTCGCAGTCCACCGTGACAGGGCCCACCGACGGGTGGTCGATGGTCTTGTGGTCCTCGCGGTGCGCGGACACCTCCCCGGTGGCCCATAGTTCGGCGAACCTCTGGTTGCCCGCGTTCAGTTCACGGATCAGCGTGGCCAGGCGGCTGTCCCGGGGGAAGCGGCCGGTGGCGCGGCGCAGGTCGGAGACGACGGCGGCGTCGGTGGCGTCGCGGTCCGCCTCGGTGACCGGCCACAGCGCGAGGCGGGCGGGGCCGGCGTCCACCGGGAACCTGTCGCGGGCGAAATTGCGCAGCCGCGGCGGCGAGGCCGAGGGGTCGCCCAGCAGGGCCGCCCATCCACGGTTCCACCACACCAGTTGCCAGTCCGCCGCGAACACGGCAGCCGCCACGTCCCCGAGGCGGGCGAGCACCCGCTGCATGCCGGGCGGGAGATGGTCGGAGATCGCGCCGTCTACCGGCGGTACGAGCTGGGCCAGCAGGTACAGATGGTCCCGCTCGGCGGTGGACAGCTGCAGGGCGCGCGCCAGGGACGCCACCACCGATGCTGAGGGTGTCGTGGCCCGCCCCTGCTCCAGGCGCACGATGTAGTCGACCGATACCCCGGCCAGATCGGCCAGTTCCTCACGCCGCAGCCCGGCGGCCCGGCGCCCGCGGGACACCTGCAGCCCGGCGGCCGACGGAGGCAGCCGATCACGCCACGTGCGGATCATCGCGCCCAGTCCGGTCCCGGGTGTCGTCGACATGGACTCCATCCTCCTGCATCCCCCGGTCGTGCGTGGGGCGCAAGGGTGGTACTGGTCTTCCTACCGTCGAAGCGTCCCTGGTCCGCCTCCCTCGTGGAGGCAAGCATCGAACGCATGACCATCACCTTCATCACCGGAGCCAACAAGGGCCTCGGCCGCGAGACCGCCCGCCGCCTGATCGAATGTGGGCACACCGTCCTCGTCGGAGCCCGCAACCGCGAACAGGGCGAGGAGACCGCCGCCGTGCTCGGCGCACGCTACGTCCCCATCGACGTGACCAACGACGCGTCCGTGGCCGCCGCGGCCGCGGACGTCGCCGAACACGAAGGCAGGGTCGACGTCCTGATCAACAACGCCGGTGTCCACGGCCCCGCCGGCGATCCCAGCGAACTCACCGCCGCCGACGCCCGCGCCGTCCTCGACGTCAACGTCATCGGCGTCGTCCGCACCACCACCGCGTTCTTGCCACTACTGCGCCGCTCGGAGGCCCCTGTGATCGTCAACGTCAGCAGCGGTATGGGCTCCCTCGCCCTCACCCACGACCCCGACCGGCCCGAGTCGCACGTCATCGCGCCGCTGTACACCTCTTCGAAGGCCGCGCTGACGATGTTGACCACGCAGTACGCCAAGGGGCTCCAGGGCATCCGCGTCAACGCCGCCGACCCCGGCTACACCGCGACCGACCTCAACGGTCACAGCGGCCCCCAGACCGTCATCGAGGGCACGGACGCGATCGTCGCCCTCGCCACCGAGAAGCCCGGTGCCGGCACCGGACGCTTCCTCTCCCGCCATGGCGAGATCGCCTGGTCCTGAACGGCGCGGGGTAACGGCGCGGGGTAGCGGTCGCCAACCGCGCCGGTCGGCAGGAGCGAGGCGCCTGGTGTTCGCCCCGGTCGGGACCGGGGTCATCCCTCGAAGCGGTAGCCCATGCCGGGTTCGGTGATGAGGTAGCGGGGGTGGGCGGGGTCCGTTTCCAGTTTGCGCCGCAGCTGGGCCATGTAGACGCGCAGGTAGTTGGTCTTGTTGCTCTGGGTGACCCCCCACACCTCCTGGAGCAGGTGCTTCTGGGTGATCAGTCGCCCCGGGCTGGTGACCAGGATCTCCAGCAGGTGCCATTCGGTCGGGGTGAGGCGGACGTCGTGGCCGCTTCGGACGGCCTTCTTGGCGAGCAGGTCGATGGTGAAGTCGGCCGTCTCCACGAGTGTGGTCCCGGGTGCGAGCGGGGTCTCCTCGGTGCGGCGGACGGCGGCCCGGAGCCGGGCGAGCAGCTCGTCCATGCTGAACGGCTTGGTGACGTAGTCGTCGGCGCCGGCATCGAGGGCGGCGACCTTCTCGTCGGACGCCTGCCGGGCGGACAGCACCAGGATGGGCACCCGCATCCAGCCGCGCAGCGCCTTGATGACGTCGACGCCGTCCATGTCGGGCAGTCCGAGGTCGAGCATCACCACATCGGGCGGGCGTGCGGCCGCGAGGCGGAGTGCGGTGGCGCCGTCGGGTGCCGCGTCGACCCCGTACCGGCGTGCCTGGAGATTGATGATGAGGGCCCGTACGAGCTGCGGGTCGTCCTCCACCACCAGCACCCGTGTCATGGGTGTACGCCTTCCTGTCGTACGACGGGCCATAGGTCTCGGGGACCCGGCAACCGACGTCGGGACTGCGGAAGTTGACGGAACCGGGAATGCTCCCGGGCTGCCGACTCCCGCATGGGCCGCATCAGGCCATCAGCCCTTGGCCACGAGGTCCTTGAGCGCGATGTTGAGCTCGAGGACATTCACGCGGGGTTCGCCCATGAAGCCGAGGGTGCGGCCCTCCGTGTGGTCCTTGACCAGCTTGTCCACCTCGGCGACGGACAGCCCGTTCTTCTCGGCGACCCGGTGGACCTGGATCTCCGCGTAGTCCGGGGAGATGTCCGGGTCCAGGCCGGAGCCTGAGGACGTCACCGCGTCCGCGGGCACCTGCGAGGAACTGACCGTGTAGCCGGGTACCGAGTTGTCCTTGACGACGGCGGCCTTGGCGGCCTTCACCTGCTGGACGAGGTCCTTGTTGTCGGCGGAGAGGTTGGTGGCACCGGACAACAGCAACGTGTACCGGGTGTTGACGCTGTTACGGCCGAGGCCGTTGGCCGGGCGGCCCTGGAACCACTTCAGGTCGGGCTCCGGGGTCTGTTGGCCCTTCTTCAGCGGCAGGTTGTAGAACTGCCCGATCAGGGACGATCCGACGACCTTGCCGTCCGCCTTGATCTCCGAGCCGTTCGCCTTGCCGGGGAACAGGCCCTGGGCGATGCCGGTGACGGCCAGCGGATAGATGACGCCCGTCACCAGGGTCAGCACGAGGAGGGCACGCAGGCCCGCCCAGAGCAACCGGGCCGTGTTCGATACCGAGTTGTTCATGGGGATCAGCACGCTTTCAAGAAATTACAGCCCGGGGATGAGGGAGATGAGCAGGTCGATGATCTTGATGCCGACGAAGGGGGCGATCAGGCCGCCGATGCCGTAGATCGTGAGGTTGCGGCGGAGCATCTTGTCGGCGCTGACGGGCCGGTACTGCACCCCCTTCAGGGAGAGCGGCACCAGCGCGATGATGATCAGCGCGTTGAAGATGACCGCCGACAGGATCGCGGAGTCCGGCGAGGCGAGGCCCATGATGTTGAGCTTGTCCAGGCCCGGGTAGACCGCGGCGAACAGCGCCGGGATGATCGCGAAGTACTTCGCCACATCGTTGGCGATGGAGAACGTGGTCAACGCGCCCCGGGTGATGAGGAGTTGCTTGCCGATCTCGACGATCTCGATGAGCTTGGTCGGGTTGGAGTCGAGGTCGACCATGTTGCCGGCCTCCTTGGCGGCCGACGTACCGGTGTTCATGGCCACGCCGACGTCCGCCTGGGCCAGCGCGGGCGCGTCGTTGGTGCCGTCGCCGGTCATCGCGACGAGCTTGCCGCCGGCCTGCTCCCGCTTGATGAGCGCCATCTTGTCCTCGGGGGTGGCCTCCGCGAGGAAGTCGTCGACGCCGGCCTCCTCGGCGATCGCCTTGGCCGTCAGCGGGTTGTCACCCGTGATCATGACGGTCTTGATGCCCATCCGGCGCAGCTCGTCGAACCGCTCCCGCATGCCCTCCTTGACGACGTCCTTGAGGTGGACGACGCCTAGGACGCGGGCGCCGTCGGTGTCCTGGACCGCGACGAGCAGCGGAGTGCCACCCGCCTCGGAGATTCGATCGGTGAGCGCGCCGGCGTCCTCGGACACCTCGCCGCCCTGCTCCCGGACCCAGGCGACGACCGAACCGGCCGCGCCCTTGCGGATCTTCCGGCCGTCGACGTCCACACCCGACATCCGGGTCTGCGCGGTGAACGCGATCCACTCGGCACCGGCCAACTCCCCCTGGTGACGCTCGCGCAGTCCGTACTTCTCCTTCGCCAGTACGACGATGGAGCGGCCCTCGGGCGTCTCGTCGGCCAGCGAGGACAGCTGGGCGGCGTCGGCCAGTTCGGCCTCTGTAGTCCCGGTCACCGGCACGAACTCGGACGCCTGCCGGTTGCCGAGCGTGATGGTGCCGGTCTTGTCGAGGAGCAGGGTCGACACGTCGCCGGCGGCCTCGACCGCCCGGCCGGACATGGCCAGCACGTTGCGCTGCACGAGCCGGTCCATGCCCGCGATGCCGATCGCGGAGAGCAGCGCGCCGATGGTCGTCGGGATGAGGCAGACCAGCAGCGCCACGAGCACGACCATCGTCAGGTGCGTTCCCGCGTAGTCCGCGAACGGCGGCAGCGTGGCCACGGCCAGCAGGAAGACGATGGTGAGCGAGGCGAGCAGGATGTTGAGCGCGATCTCGTTCGGCGTCTTCTGCCGGGCCGCGCCCTCTACCAGGTTGATCATCCGGTCGATGAAGGTCTCGCCCGGCTTCGTCGTGATCTTGATGACAATGCGGTCGGAGAGGACCTTCGTGCCGCCGGTGACCGCCGACCGGTCTCCGCCGGACTCGCGGATGACCGGTGCCGACTCACCCGTGATCGCCGACTCGTCGACGCTCGCGACGCCCTCGACGACGTCACCGTCGCCGGGGATGATGTCGCCGGCCTCGCAGACGACCAGGTCCCCGATCCTCAGTTCGGTGCCGGGGACCTGCTCCTCCACACCGTCCTTGAGCAGCCGCCGTGCCACGGTGTCCGTCTTGGCCTTGCGCAGGGTGTCCGCCTGCGCCTTGCCGCGGCCCTCGGCGACCGCCTCGGCCAGATTGGCGAAGACGACGGTCAGCCACAGCCAGGCGCTGATCGCCCAGCCGAACCAGTCGCCCGGGTCCTTGAAGGAGAAGACGGTGGTCAGCACCGAGCCGATCCACACCACGAACATCACTGGCGACTTGACCATCACCCGCGGGTCGAGCTTGCGGCAGGCGTCCGGCAGCGACTTCAGCAGCTGCTTGGGGTCGAAGAGGCCCGCGCCGACACGGCTCTCCTTGTGACCGGTCGTGACGTCCTGGTGGGGTGCCCGGGTCGGGGTGGCTGTGGACATCGAGTCCTCGTGCTTCTGCGTGTCGGTCGTCATGACGCCAGCCCCTCGGCGAGCGGGCCCAGCGCGAGGGCCGGGAAGTAGGTCAGACCGGTGATGATCAGGATGGCGCCCACCAGCAGGCCGGTGAACAGCGGCTTCTCGGTGCGCAGCGTGCCCGCGGTGACCGGGATGGGCTGCTGCTCGGCGAGCGAGCCGGCCAGCGCCAGCACGAAGATCATCGGCAGGAAGCGGCCGAGGATCATCGCGAGGCCGATCGTGGTGTTGAACCACTGCGTGTCCGCGTTCAGACCGGCGAAGGCCGAGCCGTTGTTGTTGGCGCCGGACGTATAGGCGTAGAGGATCTCGGAGAACCCGTGCGCGCCGGAATTGGTCATGGAGTGGCCCGGCGTGGGCAGGGCCATCGCCGCGGCGGTGAAGACGAGTGCGAGGGCCGGTGTGATGAGGATGTAGCAGGCGGCGAGCTTGATCTCGCGGGTGCCGATCTTCTTGCCCAGGTACTCGGGTGTGCGGCCGACCATCAGACCGGCGATGAACACGGCGATGACCGCCATGATCAGCATGCCGTAGAGGCCGGAGCCGGTACCGCCGGGGGCGATCTCGCCCAGCATCATGCCGAGCAGGGCGATGCCGCCACCGAGACCGGTGAAGGAGGAGTGGAACGAGTCCACCGCGCCGGTCGAGGTCAGCGTGGTCGACACCGCGAAGATCGACGAGGCCCCGACCCCGAACCGCGTCTCCTTGCCCTCCATCGCCCCGCCGGCGATCTGCAACGCCGGTCCATGGTGGGCGAACTCGGTCCACATCATCAGGGCGACGAAGCCGACCCAGATGGTGGCCATGGTGGCGAGGATCGCGTACCCCTGCTTGACGGAGCCGACCATCACGCCGAACGTCCGGGTCAGCGCGAACGGAATCACCAGCAGCAGGAAGATCTCGAACAGGTTGGTGAACGGAGTCGGGTTCTCAAAGGGGTGGGCGCTGTTGGCGTTGAAGTATCCGCCGCCGTTCGTCCCGAACTCCTTGATGGCCTCCTGCGAGGCGACCGCCCCGCCGTTCCACTGCTGCGAGCCGCCCATGAACTGACCCACCTCGTGGATCCCGGAGAAGTTCTGGATCGCACCGCAGGCGACCAGCACGATCGCCGCGATGAAGGCGCCCGGCAGCAGGATGCGGGTCACCCCGCGCACCATGTCGGACCAGAAGTTGCCCAGTTCCCCGGTGCGCGAGCGGGCGAAACCGCGTACGAGAGCGACGGCGACGGCGATGCCGACGGCAGCGGAGACGAAGTTCTGCACAGCCAGTCCGGCGGTCTGCACGACGTGGCCCATGGCCTGTTCGCCGTAGTACGACTGCCAGTTGGTGTTCGTGACGAAGGACGCGGCGGTGTTGAACGCCTGGTCGGGATCGATGGACTTGAAGCCGAGCGAGCCGGGCAGATGGCCCTGGAGCCGCTGGAGCAGGTAGAGGAAGACGATGCTCACGGCCGAGAAGGCGAGGACGCCGCGCAGGTAGGCCGGCCAGCGCATCTCGGTGTTCGGGTTGGCACCGATGCCCTTGTAGATCCACTTCTCGACGCGCCAGTGCTTGTCTGAGGAGTAGACCTTGGCCATGTAGGTGCCGAGGGGGACGTAGGCGAGCGCCAGCGCCGCTATGAGCGCGAGCAGTTGGAGCACGCCGGCGAGTACGGGACCCATGCTGTGTCTCAGAACCTCTCCGGGAAGATCAGGGCGAGGACGAGATAGCCCAGCAGGGCGACGGCCACGACCAGGCCGACGATGTTCTCGGCAGTCACAGCTTCGTCACCCCCTTGGCGACGAGCGCCACCAGCGCGAACACGGCGATCGTGGTGACGACGAAGGCCAGATCGGCCATCGTGTACTCCCGGGATGAGGTTCGGATTGAACGGACGCTCAGAGCAAACCGCCTCTGTGCCCGGATCCGGTCGACCGTTGACGGCTCTCTTACGGCGACCCCCACACCCTTGACGGGACTCTTACGCCCCTGAGCGCAGCCGGGCCCAGTGGAACCCTGGGGTCCCACTGGGCTCAGGCGCTCTCCAGGGCATGCAGCTGAGCCCGGACACTCCTTGCCATCCGGTGCGTCCGTCGACCTCTCGGCTCGAGATCGAGGGACCGCGACGCCACGACCGACGGAGGATCATTGTTGTCCGGTACTGCGCAGTGCCACCGCGATGTGGCTGTAGTTGGGTATGGACGCTCCGTTGGCCTTCTCGTAACGGACCGCCTGGGCGAGCCCGAGCTTCTCCCCAGTGGACAGGGTCCGGTTCCCTGTCCACAACAGCACCTTCAGTTGCTCGTTCTGGATGGTGAGAAGCGGTTCGGCAGGCTCCAATGACAGGCCGGTACGGGCGCACCAATCAGCCACCGCGGTCCAGAAGCCGGTCAGGGTGTTCCAGCAGACTGCACTGCGGGCGCCCAGCAGGGCGTACACCTCGTCGGGCGACCAGAACATGTCGAGACCGTGCGACACAAGGTTCTGGATGTTCTCCAGCAGTGAGACGACGAACTCGTAGTTCGCCTCGTCCTCGAGCAGTTCCTCCACGATCGCCAGAACCTCGGTGATCGCGCCGGAGTCGCGCTGCGCGACGCGATAGGCAACCTCTCGACCGACGACCTGGTCGTTGCCGTCATCTGTCGATGCGGGCCCGATGCCTGCAGCGTCAAGCAGTCGCCGAGATCGCCCGGCCGGCCGTCGGCGCCAGGGAATTCGCATCGTGTCCTCATCTACTTCCGCACACTCGTCCAGAGACCCTTCCGCCCTGGCGGCCGATCAGCATGACAGAGCGGTCACCGCAGAACCTATGCCGGGTGGGGAGAGCTGTTTGGCGGCGACGTTGCACGACCGGGGGCGCGCGTCCTCCTCGTACAGCAGATACCGCTGACTCAGGTCGACACCTCCCCGCCACCGCCTCACTTGCACTGCGGAAACCGATCTGTTTCCCTATGGGGAAACAGATCGGTTTCCAACCGGTGTTCGGGCCATGGCCAGCGACAAAGGAAAAAAATGACTACCACCTACGACCCTGGGGCGCCCGCCTCCGGGAAAACCGACCCGGGCCGCCGTGGCTCACACGCCGTGCGCTGGTGGGTGCTCGTCGTGCTGGGCGTGGCGCAGCTCATGGTCACGCTCGATGCGACCGTCGTGAACATCGCGCTGCCCGCCGCGCAACACGACCTCGGTTTCAGCGACGGCAGCCGGCAGTGGGTCATCACGGGCTACGCCCTGGCATTCGGCAGCCTGCTGCTGCTCGGCGGCCGACTCGGTGACCTGTTCGGCCGGCGTACCACCTTCGTCATCGGCCTGATCGGCTTCGCGGCCGCATCCGTCGCCGGCGGAGCGGCCGGCAGCTTCGAAATCCTCGTCGCGGCACGTGTGGCCCAAGGACTCTTCGCCGCACTGCTCGCACCCGCGGCTCTCTCACTGCTCAGCGTGACCTTCACCCAGCCTGCCGAGAGGGCGAAGGCCTTCGGCATCTTCAGTGCGCTGTCCGGTGCGGGCGGCGCGGTCGGACTGCTGCTCGGCGGCATGCTCACCGAGTGGGCGTCGTGGCGCTGGGTGATGTACGTGAACGTCGTGTTCGCGGCGGTCGCGCTGGTCGGCGCGTTGCTGTGGCTGGCCAAGCCGGCGGTCACCGAGCGGCCCAAGCTCGATATTCCGGGCACCGTCGTGGTGAGCGCCGCGCTGTTCGCCATCGTCTACGGGTTCGCGCACGTCGAATCCACCAGTTGGACCAACCCGGTCACCCTCGGCTCCATGATCGTCGGCGTGGTGCTGCTCGCCGTGTTCGTGTGGCTGGAGTCGAGGGTCGCGCATCCGCTGTTGCCGCTGCGACTCGTGCTGGACCGGACCCGCGGCGGTTCGTTCCTGGCCGTGTTCGTCGTGGGGATGGGGATGTTCTCGATCTTCCTGTTCCTGACCTATTACCTGGAGGCCAGCATCGGCTACTCGCCGATCAAGACCGGTCTGGCGTTCCTGCCGATGGTCGGGGGAATCGTCGCCGCGGCGACCACGGCACCTTCACTGCTGCTGCCCAGGGTCGGTCCGAAGATCGTGGTCTCCGCCAGCTTCCTGGTCTCCGCAACCGGTATGGCCCTGCTGACCCGGCTCGCGCTGGACAGCGGCTACGTCGCCGACGTCATGCCCGGGATGATCCTGCTGGGCCTTGGCCTCGGCGGGGTGATGACCACCGCGTTCCAGGGTGCGACGTCAGGCGTGCACCATGAGGACACGGGCGTCGCCTCGGCGCTGATCAACACCAGCCAGCAGGTGGGCGGCTCGATCAGCACGGCCCTGCTGACCACCGTCGCCTCGTCGGCCGCGACCGACTATCTGTCCTCGCACAAGGCCGGCGCGCTGACCGTGGCGCAGGCCGGGGTCGAGGGCTACACGGCCACTCTGGCGTGGGGCGCCGGGTTCTTCGTGGTCGGTGCGGTGCTCGCGGCGTTCCTGATACCGAACACGCCGCTGGCTCCGTCGGAAGGCGAGCCCGTCATCGGGCACTGAGCCGCATGTGCGGGCACCTTCCGTCAACTCGTCGCCAGATCCGCGAAGTTGGCCGAATGCGCCGAGGCTGACGGACACGTGGGGCAGGGCGGCGCGATCACCGGCAGGGTGATCACGCCGCCCACCTGCCGCTGCGGTGGCTGTACGCGCCCCACCCGATGGAGACGCGGACCGGCAACGACTGTAAACCGATCAGTTTTCATTTGGTGGGAATCGAGTTAACCTCACCGTATGACAACCGAGGCGAAGTCAAGTTCCAGGGAGCGGCTGCTGGAGGCGGCGGCCACGCTCACCTACCGGGATGGTGTCGGCATCGGTGTCGATGCGCTGTGCAAGGCAGCGAGGGTGTCGAAGCGTTCCATGTACCAGCTGTTCGAGAGCAAGGACGAACTGCTGGCCGCGAGTCTCGAGGAGCGTGCCGCCGCCTTCGTGGCCGGGCTCCTGCCCGCGGCGGACGACGGCCGTTCACCCCGCGAGCGGATCCTGCACGTCTTCGGGCAACTGGAGTCGCAGGCCGGTGCCCCCGAGTTTGTGGGCTGCCGGTACCTGACCGTTCAGGTCGAGCTCAAGGACCAGAGCCACCCTGCGAGCCAGGTGGCCCACCGGATCAAGGCGAACCTGACCGGGTTTTTCCGTTCCGAGGCCGAGCAGGGCGGTGCGAGTGATCCCGACCTGCTGGCCCGCCAGCTCATCCTGGTCTTCGACGGCGCCAGCGCCCGCGCGGGAATCCAGGCCGACAAGCTGACCGGGCTCATCGCACCGACGGTGACGACCCTGCTCGACACGGCAGGCGTGCGCTGACGCGACGGCCCCCACGGATTCACGCCTGCGCCGCGGTCAACCGCCTGTACGTTCACCATGGCACGGAGGCCTGCCCGCCGTGCCGTGCATTGCGTGCACGGGCCCGCTGAGCCCTTGTTTCGACACGACGGAATACCGACCGCCGTGAGGCGGAGCACCGGGTCGCTGCGCGTCACGACAGCGCGCCGTCCCACCGCCGCCGAGCCTCAGCCGGCCGGCCGGCCGGCTGACGCCCGCCCGCCCCACCCGCACCTGAGCACACCCGCACAGCAAAAGACCACCGGGAAGCGGTACATGGCGGAGCCGCAGATCGAGTTCGACGACGCGGCTCACACGCGACCCCGCCGCGTCACGGCGGCACTACGAGGCATCCGCCGATGAGACCGAGCGCGCCGGTGCAGTGGGGTGGCCCGGCCGGAGGAGGGGCCGTCGGGCCGGGACCCCGACAAGAAGCGCGCCCCCGGACACCCTCGTTCCGCGCTTCACCAACGGTCCGATCGCGGTCGTCGACGCCGCCGACCGACCAGGCCCTGCGAGGCCTCGCCCGACGCCTTCGGGAGCCAGCCCGAAGCGTCGAAAGGAGCAGACCGGCAAGCCGCCAACCTTTCGCCTCATCGACATCCCGTACACGAAGTGACAGGCCCCGGTCAAAGGCTTCCCAAGTGCCGGATACTCCCCTCCACTCATGGTCGGGTCCCAACGAAGGCCGTACGTATGCCTGTTTGGGAGGACCTCGTGTCAGTACCGACCCGTAAGAGACGATGGCTCACAACCTGGGCCATCACCGCATCCGCCGCACTCGTCGCGCTACCCGCAAGCGCCGCGTCCGGCCAGAGCAACAGCCCCTTCGGCGCCCGCACCCTCGCTCAACTCGCCGCCGAACGCACCGACTCGGTGGGCGCCATGAGCCCCAAGGCGAAGGCCGAGGACGGCGACGACGGCAACGAGGCCGACGAGATAGCCGAGGGCGCGGACCAGTACGCCGAGGCGCGCACCTCGCCCGGCATCGTCGCGCCGGGCGCCTACGGCGCCGCCTGGTCCGACCTGACCAAGCTGCCGAGCAGCGGCGGCAATTGGCGCAACGTCACTGACCTGCCGTACAACTCCGACGATTCGCGCTACCGCGACATCGACTCCAACTCCAGCGGCGGCTCAGGCAACGTCACCGGCCGGATGGCAGCGGTGGCCGCCGACGACGACGGGTACGTGTACGCGGGCAGTGCGGGCGGCGGCGTATGGCGGTCCCGGTCCGGCGGCGGACACTGGCAGCCCATCAGCGACGGGCTGCCGGCGCAGTCCACCGGCGCGCTCGCGCTCGACGGGACCGGCCGGCTGTGGCTGGGCACCGGCGAGGCGACGACCAACGCGGACGCCTACCTCGGCAGCGGCGTCTACGTCCTGTCCCACCCGCACCAGGGCACCTTCTCCACCCGCAGCCGGGTCGGCGGCGACGAACTCGAGTCGAGCAGCATCCACGAGCTGCGCTTCGGCGGCGGCAAGGTGTGGGCGGCGACCACCAAGGGTGTGTGGAGTCACTCCACGAAGACGCTGAAGGGCGCCTGGAAGCTGGAGTTCGCGCCCAACCCCGCCTATCTGCCGGGCGGTTCGGAGTCGAAGGATCCGAGCGCCCCGTACAAGAACATCGCCAACGACATCGCGATCGACCCGAAGGACCCGAGCAAGGTCGTTCTCACGGTGGGCTGGCGCAGCGGTGACGACTACAACGGCTTCTACACCAAGGGCGCGGGCGGTGCCTGGACGCGGATCACCAGTGGACTGGGCGACCTGCCCGCCGACGCGGACGACGTCGGCAACGTCACCTTCGCCCGCTCCGCCGACGGTTCCCGCTACTACGCCATCGACCAGTCACCGGAGCAACTGAACACCAACCCGGACAGCGGCCTGGAGGGCATCTTCGTCTCCAAGTCCGGCTCCCCCACCGGTCCTTGGACGAAGATCGCCGACTACCAGGGTCTGGCCGCCGACGGTTCCGCGCTGACCACCAGCGGCTACATGCCGGGGGTGCAGGCCTGGTACAACCAGTTCCTGACGGTCGACCCGGCGAACGCGGAGCACGTGTACGCGGGGTTGGAGGAGGTCTACGAGACCAAGGACGGCGGCAGCACCTGGTCGACCGTGGGACCGTACTGGAACTTCTCCTTCCCCTGCTGGAACATCGACCCCGCCAAGCAGACCGGTGACTGCAACCCGACCACCCACTCCGACCAGCACGGCGTGGCGATCGGCAGCTACCACGGCAAGAGCTTCGTGTACGTCGGCAACGACGGCGGTGTCTACAAGCGGCCGGTCAACGGCTCCCAGGACACCTCCGGGCACGCCACCGACTGGACCTCGCTGAACGACGGCACCATCGACACCCTGCAGTACTACTCGGTGGGCATCGGCAAGGATCTGGACCACGGCGGCGTCTCCGTCACCGGCGGCCTCCAGGACAACGGCCAGTCACTCCTGCGCAGCAACGACAAGGTGATGGGCTCCAACTTCGGCGGGGACGGCGGCGACACCCTCACCGACCCGGCCAACGGGTGCAACATGGCCGAGGAATACGTCTACCTCTCCATCCAGGTGACACAGAACTGTGCCGTCAACGACGGCAGTTGGATCGACGACGCCGCCAAGGCCACGTCGTACAACGTCGCCCCGGCCGACAACGCGACCGGCGAGGCCCGTTTCATCGCCCCGCTCGCGGCCGACGCCAAGAAGCCCTCGACCTGGATCGCGGGCGGCCGCCATGTGTGGGTGCAGACCCACGGCTACGCCATCCGCAGCGGCAGCGAGTGGACCAGCGTGTACGACCTCGGCGAAGGCCACACCGCGACCGCCGTCGCCACCTCCGGCGGCAAGGTGTACGCCGCCTGGTGCGGGCCCTGCAACAACCAGGGCTTCACTCGCGGGATCTCCGTCGGCAACACGGACGGTACCGGCTGGCACGACATCGCCCTGCCGGCCACCGGCGCGGACGGGACCGTACCCAACCGCTACCTCAGCGGCTTCGCCGTCGACCCGAAGAACGCCGACCACGTCTACCTCACGGTCAACGGCTTCTCCCGGCAGTGGACCGAGGGCCCGGGCGCCGGTGTCGGCCACGTCTTCGAGTCCAAGGACGGCGGCACCACCTGGAAGGACATCTCGAAGAACCTCCCCGACGTGCCGGCCGACTCCGCGGTCGTCACCCCGAACGGAGGCCTCGCCGTGGGTACCGACCTCGGCGTCGTCTACCGGGCGCCGGGACGTACGACCTGGCAGCGCGTCGGCAACCTCCCGGCGGTCGCCGTGCTCCAGGTGAAGCTGAGCCCTGACGGCAGCACGCTGTACGCGGCCACCCACGGCCGCGGCATCTACACGATCAAGGTGCGCGACTGCGGCTGACAACGGCGCGACAGGGGTGGCCCCGGCTTCCGGGGTCACCCCTGCGTCGGGTACGGCAGCACGTCCACGTGCAGGGTGAAGGCGATCCGGGCCGCGCCCGCCACGTCCGGCGCCTTCGCCCGTGCGGTGACCTGGGCCGTATCGCCCCGGGTGCCCGCGCACCGCAGCGAGGCACGGGCGGTGCCGTCCGCGTCCACCCGCCAACCGGACGCCAGGACGAAGGCCGGCGCGGAACTGAGCACGGCCGTCCACCGCCTGTCGTCCGTCCGGGGCTCCAGGACGAGGGACACGACGGCTCCCGGCCGCAGGCACAGCCGCTGGACGACCGCGTCACCGGGGCTGAAGAGAACCTCCGTACGCCCGGACACACAGCTCGCCGCCGAGCCGGACGGGCTCCCTCCGGTCGGGCTCACGGACGGGGACGGGGACTGGGACGGAACGGCGGACGCGCGAGTCGACGTACCCCCCGACGGCTCTGTCGCACCGCCGCTCCCTCCCGAAGGCCCCGAAGGGCCTCCCGCCGAGGTACCGCACGCCACCAGGACGGCCACCCCGGCCACCGCCCACACTCCGGCCCACCATCGCATTCCGGCACCTCCTGGCCCTCGTACGGACACCAGCATGCCTCGTCGACGCGGATCCGGGCCCGCTCGATGGCCCCCGGGCTGGAAGGCGCGGCTTCTTGCGATGGTCCGGAGCCGTCCCGCCGACGCTGATCGCCTATCTTGGCGCCTATGCAGTCCTACACGATCGGCCAGGCGGCGCGTCTGCTCGGAGTGAGCCCGGACACCGCTCGGCGGTGGGCGGACGCCGGCCGGGTGGCCACCCATCGGGACGAGACCGGGCGACGCCTCATCGACGGGAAGGACCTGGCCGCGTTCTCCGTCGAGTTGGCCAAGAGCGAGGGCGACGAGGAGACCTCGTACACCTCGGTCCGCAACGCCTTTCCCGGCATCGTCACGGCCGTGAAGCTGGGCGATGTCGCGGCCCAGGTGGAGATCCAGGCAGGACCGCACCGGCTGGTGTCCCTGCTGACGCGGGAGGCCGTGGAGGAACTCGGCCTGGAGGTCGGGGTGGAGGCCACGGCCCGCGTGAAGTCGACGAATGTGCACATCGACCGCACCTGACCGGGAGCCGTACGGATCAGAGGGTGAGCAGTTCCTCGTGGAAGCCACCGAACTGCCGTTCCGTGTCGACGAGATGGATCTCCAGGATCCAGTGGCAGCGCCGTCCGGCCTTGTCGGTACGGCGCAGTGGGGTGTCGTTGGCGGGCGCGATGTACGACTCCACGTCGGCGCCGTCGATCCATTCGTGCGGGAACTCGCCGACCAGGTGACCCGCGTGCCAACCGCCCAGTTCCCAGCCCGACTTGGCGGCCAGCCGCTCGATCTCGGCGTAGAGCCGTGCGCCGGTGATGTCCGGGTCGGCCTCGAAGCGGCTCCGGCCCGCGGCGAAGATCTTCGGCAGGTCCTCACGGAGGCGGTGCTTGACCGGGTCGTCGCCGAGGACGAAGGTCCGGCCGAAGTCGGCCTCGTACTCCTCGAAGATCGGGCCGAAGTCGGCGAAGACGATGTCGTCCGTGCCGATCACCCGGTCCGGCGGGTTCTCCCGGTACGGCTCGAGTGTGTTCGGTCCGGAGCGCACGATCCGCTTGTGCCAGTGACGCGTGGTGCCGAACAGCTCGTTCGCCAGGTCCCGGATCCGGTCGCTGACCGCCCGCTCCCCCTCCCCCGGCGCCACCAGCCCGCGCTCCTCGATCTCCGCGAAGAGCCGAACGGCCTTCGCCTGAGCGTCCAGCAGTCGTGCCGCGCGCGTGGGTTCGTCGTCCGCCATGGAGGCGAACGTAATCACCGGGATCGTCCCCGGCAACGGGATTGCCGCGTCCCGTACAAACGCACATGCCACCCTGATCTATCAGGTTTCAAGCTCATGCGATGTGACAGCAGACTTTCACCTCGCATCTGCGCCAGTATCGTGGACCGTGGAAGGTCCGCCAGGACCGCAGGTGAATGTGTCCGTCAGGACCAGAGGGAGTGGACCCGTGATGACCCGTACCGCGCGCCGGAACCGCCGGACCCTGCAGGTGACCGGGGCGGGCGCCGCCGCGCTGCTGGCCCTCAGCGCCTGCTCGTCGTCCGACTCGGGCTCCTCGTCCACGACCTCGGGCACCTCCGGGTCCGGCTCGGACAAGCTCTCCGGCACGGTGACCGTCTTCGCCGCGGCCTCCCTCAAGGAGAGCTTCACGACGTTGGGCAAGCAGTTCGAGCAGGCCCACCCCGGCACGAAGGTGACCTTCAGCTTCGGCGGCAGCGACTCGCTCGCCGCGAGCATCACCGGCGGCGCCCCGGCGGACGTGTTCGCCTCGGCCAGCCCCAAGACGATGAAGATCGTCACGGACGCCGGGGACGCCTCCGGCACCCCCGCCACCTTCGTGCGCAACCAGCTGGAGATCGCCACCCTGCCCGGCAACCCGGACAAGGTCGCGTCGCTGAAGGACCTCACGAACCCGGACCTGAAGGTCGTGCTGTGCGACAAGGAGGTACCCTGCGGCGCCGCCGCCCAGAAGGCACTCGACGCGAGCAGGCTGAAGCTCACGCCGGTCTCCTACGAACAGGACGTCAAGGCCGCGCTGACGAAGGTCGAGCTGAAGGAGGCCGACGCGGCCGTCGTCTACAAGACCGATGTGCACGCCGCGGGTGACAAGGTGGGGGGCGTGGAGTTCCCCGAGTCCGCCGACGCCGTCAACGACTACCCGATCACCCTGCTCAAGAACGCGCAGCACACCGACACCGCCAAGGCGTTCATCGCACTCGTGCGGTCCGCCGAGGGCCAGAAGGTCCTGACCGGGGCCGGATTCCTGAAGCCGTGACCCGCGCAGACCTGTCCGAGGCCGCGACCGAGACCCTCCGGGGCGGGCCGCGGCGCCGGCGTGTCCGGACGGGTGCGGTCGGCCGCGGTGTGCCGCTGCCGCTGCTCGTGCCGGCGCTGATCGGTCTGGCGTTCCTGATCGTGCCGCTGGTCGCCCTTCTTGTACGGGCGCCCTGGCGCAGCATGCCCCAGCAGCTGACCAGCGCCGAGGTGTGGCAGGCGCTTCAACTGTCCCTGGTCTGCGCCACGGCCGCCACCGCGGTGAGCCTGGTCATCGGGGTTCCGCTGGCATGGCTGCTGGCCCGTGTCGAGTTCCCCGGCCGCGGCCTGGTCCGGGCCCTGGTGACCCTGCCGCTCGTCCTGCCGCCGGTCGTCGGCGGAGTCGCGCTGCTCATGGCGCTGGGCCGCAACGGGGTCGTGGGCGAGTGGCTCGACGCCTGGTTCGGGGTCACGCTCCCGTTCACCACGGCCGGGGTCGTGGTCGCCGAGGCGTTCGTCGCGATGCCGTTCCTCGTCATCAGCGTGGAGGGCACCCTGCGGGCCGCCGACCCGCGGTACGAGGAGGCGGCGACGACCCTGGGCGCCTCCCGCTTCACCGCGTTCCGCCGGGTCACGCTGCCGCTGATCGCACCGGGCATCGCCGCGGGCGCGGTACTGGCCTGGGCGCGGGCGCTGGGCGAGTTCGGAGCGACGATCACGTTCGCCGGCAACTTCCCGGGCCGCACCCAGACCATGCCGCTCGCCGTCTACCTCGCCCTCCAGAGCGACCCGGAGGCGGCCGTCGCCCTCAGCCTGGTCCTCCTGGCTGTGTCGGTGGCGGTGCTGGCGGGGCTGCGCGATCGCTGGATGACGGCGGGATGAGCGAAATGGGCGGAGGCGGGGCGGGAGGAGTCGGTGGTGGCCGGGCTGCGGAGGTCGGTGACGGCAGGACTAACGAGGCCGGTGGTGGCGAGACTGCCAGGACCGATGACGGCGGGACGGGCGAAGCACGTGACAGCCGGACTGCCGGGGTCGGTGACGGCGGGACGGCCGAGTCCGGTGACAGCCGGACTGCCGGGGTCGGTGACAGCCGGACTGCCGGGGTCGGTGACGGCGGGACGGGCGAGGCCGGTGGTGGCGAGACTGCCAGGACCGATGACGGCGGGACGGGCGAAGCACGTGACAGCCGGACTGCCGGGGTCGGTGACGGCGGGACGACCGAGGCCGGTGACAGCCGGACTGCCGGGGTAGATGCCGGGAGGGCCTGCGGTGGAGCGGGCCGACAGTCGAGGCCGGTGACAGCGGGGACCAGTGACAGCCGACCGGCGGGAGCAGAGGACCCCGGCCGACGGGGAGCGGAGCGCGCCCGATGATCGAGAAGAGCCGAGCCGCCGCCCCCGGCATCCGCCCCGGCACCGCCCCCGACGGCCTCGACGCCCGTCTCGTCGTGGACCGCGGCGCCTTCCGCCTCGATGTTTCGCTCACCGTCGCCCCCGGCGAGGTAGTCGCCCTCCTCGGTCCGAACGGTGCCGGAAAGACCACCGCCCTGCGCGCACTCGCCGGTCTGACCCCCCTCACCGACGGTCATCTACGGCTGGACGGCACCGCGTTGGAGCGCACGCCGCCGGAGTCCCGTCCCGTCGGCGTCGTCTTCCAGGACTATCTGCTCTTCCCGCACCTCACCGCTCTCGACAACGTCGCGTTCGGCCCGCGCTGTCAGGGCGCGACCAAGGCGGTGGCCCGGACGCGGGCCGCCGCATGGCTGGAGCGCATGGGTCTCGCCGACCACGCGGGCGCCAAGCCGCGCAGATTGTCCGGTGGCCAGGCCCAACGCGTGGCCCTGGCACGCGCGTTGGCGACCAACCCCCGGCTGCTGCTCCTCGACGAGCCCCTGGCCGCCCTCGACGCCCGCACCCGACTCGAGGTCCGTGCCCAACTGCGGCGCCATCTGGCGGAGTTCGAAGCCGTCGCCGTACTCGTCACGCACGATCCCCTGGACGCCATGGTCCTCGCCGACCGTCTCGTGGTCGTCGAACACGGCGAGGTCGTCCAGGAAGGCGCCCCGTCCCACATCGCCCGCCATCCGCGCACCGACTACATCGCCCAGCTGGTCGGCCTGAACCTCTACCGCGGCGAGGCCGACGGCCACACGGTCCGCCTCGAGGTGGGGCCCGCGCTCACCACGACGGACGACCTCTCCGGGCCCGTGTTCGTCGCCTTCCCGCCGAGCGCCGTGACCCTCTACCGGGAACCGCCCGCCGGCTCCAGCGCCCGCAACCACTGGCGCTGCGAGGTGGCCGGCCTGGAGACCCACGGCGACCAGATCCGCGCCGACCTCACCGGCGAGCTTCCCCTCGCGGCGGACCTCACCACGGTGGCCGCGGCGGAACTCGACCTGCACCCGGGCGCGGAGGTCTGGGCGGCGGTGAAGGCGGCCCAGACGCACGCGTATCCCGTCTGAGCCGGCTCCCGCGGTCCGAGCCGTCGACTCGCGGGTGATCCTGCGCGGCCACAACCTGGTGCCCCGCGTCCGGTACCGGCCGGTCGTCGCCGCGGGCGCTCCCGGCGAGGCGAACCGCACGCTTGGCGGCACCGCATCCCCCTGAACGCCCGGACACGCGATCGGTCGCCTTCACCCGAACGGCCACCCGGACAGGCTGCCGGCCCTGCCCGTACCCAGCGTGAGGGCATACAGCACGCGCCCGACCAACCGCCGGCCCACAGAGGCAGAGGCAGAGGCAGAGGCAGGAGCGCCGGACCACCGACCACAGAACCGCACGCCGGACCGCAGACCCGCCGCTGTCCCGTCGGCACGCGTGGGCCGCGCTCAGCCCTTCGTCAACGTGACGTCCTGCTGCGCGGCCGCGTGGAAGCGGGGCAGCGGCAGGCCGCCCTCGGGGCTGAGTTCCATGAGGGTGGCCTCGACGTGGGCCTGGCCCGGTTCCAGGGCGTCGGAGCCGGGCTTGCCGGTGTTCTCCCAGCTGTGCTCCACGCCGTCGCACACCGCGCGGCTGCCGCCGATGCCCTGTCGGACCAACGGGGAGCGCTGGCTCACGGAGGAGCTCACGAACACGGGACCCGTGCTGCCGGCGCAGCGATAGGTGCCGGACAGGGTCACGGTGCCGTCCTCGGCGATACGGCCGACGGGGCCGATGGTGACGGTGTCGGACGGGTCGGCGCTCGCGGGCAGCGCCGGGGCGGCGAGCAGGAACAGCGCGGCACCGGCAGCGGTGGCGAGGGCGGAGCGCAGGAGCAGGGGGCGGACGGACATGGTGTGTCTCCCGGTCGAGTGGAATGAGGGCCTCCACTGCTACCGGGAACACGCGCCGACAGCCGTGATCGTCACTCCTTTGGTGGCGAGTCCGCACCGAGCGTCGTGGAACCGTCCGAGAGTTGTCCGCGTGTTGTCACGCTTCATGCTGGGCCGTTCCGATGAGTTCGCGAAGGGAGCATGGTCTACCCATACGGACACGGACCCCATGGGGACGGTCCCACCAATATGGAGGTGCGCCATGTGTTCTCACCAGTCTTCGTGCGCTTCGTCCGACAGCACCACCCCGCACATCGTCGCGGCCCATCCCGAACAGGGCTGGAACCTGCTGTGCAACGGCGCGATCGTCTTCGACGACAGCGGCGAGCTGCTGCCCGACGGCCGGATCGTCGCGCCGCACCGGGTGCCGGCCGGACAGCTGGCCGTCGCCGCCTGATCACTTCCCCGCGATGAACTCCCGCACCGCGCAGGCATGACGCTCCGGCTGGTCCTCAGCGATCGGCGTCCGCGAGCCCTCGGTCTCGAGGAGCCCCCGTGCGGGGGGGGAGTCCGGCCAGGCGACGATCACGGGTGCCGTGTTCGGTGTTCCGGATGCACGTCCCCGCGACGCCGTAAGCCCCGCCGGGCCTCCGCGTCCGCCCCAGCCCCCAGCGCCCGCAGCCGCCGTCGACGATCTCGTCCGGCACCGGCCGCCCGCGGAGCAGGCCGATCCCGACCGTCAGTCCGAGCAGCGGCTTCAGCCCCGACGCCGGCACCGGAAACGCCACCCCGCCGAACCCCCGGCAGGCCGCTGACAGACCCAGCAACGTCCCGCCCCCCCATGCAGGGCACGTTAGGGCAGCACCGCGAAGCCGTCGAGCTCCACCGCCGCCTGGTCGTCCCACAGCCGTACGACCTCCACGACCGCCATCGCGGGGTAGTCCCGGCCCGCCGACTCCCGCCAGATGCGGCCCAGTTCAGGGGCGTGGGTGCGGTACGCGCCGATGTCGGTGGCGTACACGGTGACGCGGGCGAGGTCGGACGGAGTGCCACCTGCGGCCGCGAGAGCGGTGAGGAGGTTGTCGAGCGCCTTCTCGAACTGCTCCGGCAGGGATTCCCCGACCACCTTGCCGTCGGCGTCGAGAGCGGTCTGCCCCGCGAGGAAGACCAGCCGGGACCCGGTGGCGACGACCGCGTGCGAGAAGCCGGTGGGCGGGGACAGTTCGGGTGGGTTGATGCGCTCGGCGGTCATGAAGCCTCCATCGTCTCTACGGCATCCCCGGCATCCCCGGCATCCCCGGCCTTCACGGTCGCCAGGTCGGCGTACAACTCCTTGGCGATGATGCCCCGTTGCACCTCGCTCGCCCCTTCGTAGATGCGCGGGGCGCGCACCTCCCGGTACAGGTGCTCCAGCAGATGACCGCGGCGCAGTGCGCGTGCGCCGTGCAGCTGGACCGCGGTGTCGACGACGTACTGCGCGGTCTCGGTCGCGAGCAGCTTCGCCATCGCCGCGCGCTTGGGCACGTCCGGGGCGCCTTCGTCGTACGCCGTCGCCGCCGCGTACACCATCAGGCGGGCCGTGTCCGTGCGCAGGGCCATCTCGGCAACCGTGTGCGCGACGCTCTGAAGGTCCCTCAACTTGCCGCCGAAGGCGTCCCGTCGAGAGGTGTGCGCGAGGGTCGCGTCCAGCGCCGCCTGCGCCATGCCGACCGCGAAGGCGCCGACGCTGGGCCGGAAGAGGTTGAGGGTGCCCATGGCGACCCGGAAGCCGCGGTCGACCTCCCCGAGGACGTCGTCGGCGCTCACCGGCACGGCGTCGAAGGTGAGAGCGCCGATGGGGTGCGGGGAGAGCATGTCCAGGGCGGTGCCGGTGAGACCGGGACGGTCGGCGGGCACCAGGAAGGCGGTCACTCCACGGGCGCCGGCGTCGGGGGTGGTCCGCGCGAAGACGGTGGAGAAGTCGGCCTCGGGGGCGTTGGAGATCCAGCACTTCTCCCCGGTGAGCCGCCAGCGGGAGGGGCCGTCGGGGACGGCCGACAGGGACAGTGCCGCCGCGTCCGACCCCGCCCCCGGCTCGCTCAGCGCGAACGCGGCCACCGCGCCGCCCTCGCTCACCGCCGGGAGCCAGCGCTCCCGCTGGGCCGGAGTGCCGTACGCGTGGACGGGGTGGGCGCCGAGGCCTTGGAGGGCGAGGGCGGTCTCCGCCTCCGTGCAGGCGTACGCGAGGGATTCCCGCATGAGGCACAGATCCAGCGCACCGGAGGTGAACAGACGCTCCAGGAGGCCCAGTCGGCCCAGCTCGGCGACCAGCGGACGGTTCACACGGCCCGGCTCGCCCTTCTCCGCGAGCGGGCGCAGCCGTTCCGCGGCGAGGGTGCGCAGCTCCGCACACCGGGCGATCTGGGACGGTTCGAGCGAGAATGCGGGCATTGCCGGTCCCCTCTCTCGACAGGGCCCCACGACAGTATCGCGTGGCGTTGACTGTCGTCACCAACACGATACGCTCCTTGTGCGAGCCCACCATCGACGCCCACAAGGCGGCCCACGGCAAGGGGGCGACCCGCCATGAACGTCTCGGCCCACGTCGACACCTTCGCGCGCGACCACCTCCCGCCTCCCGACCAGTGGCCGGAGCTCCGCTTCGACCTTCCGGAGCTGCGCTACCCCGATCGGCTGAACTGTGCCGCCGAGCTGCTGACCGGCCCACCCGACGACCGTCCGGTGTTCCACACCCCCGCCGGGGACACATGGACGTACGGCACACTGCGTGCCCGCGTCGACCGGCTCGCGCATCTGCTCACCGGTGACCTCGGGGTCGTCCCCGGCAACCGTGTCCTGCTGCGCGGCCCGACCACACCCTGGCTCGCGGCCTGTTGGCTGGCGGTGCTGAAGGCGGGCGCGGTCGCGGTGACGGTGCTGGCCCAGCAGCGGCCGCACGAGCTGGCCACGATGTGCGAGATCGCGCGCATAGAGCACGCCCTGTGCGACATCCGCGCTGTCGACGATCTCGCCAAGGCCGAGATACCGGGCCTCAGGATCACGACGTACGGGGGCGACGCCCCGGACGACCTCCTGAACCGCGAGGCGCCCGGGACGCCGTACCCCGCCGTGCGGACCGCGGCCGACGACGTGGCGCTGATCGCTTTCACCTCCGGGACCACGGGGCGGCCCAAGGGCTGTATGCACTTCCACCGGGATGTGCTCGCGATAGCCGACACCTTCTCCAAGCATGTGCTCAAGCCCCATGTGGACGATGTCTTCGCGGGCAGTCCCCCGCTCGGTTTCACCTTTGGGCTCGGCGGCCTGGTGATCTTCCCGATGCGCGCGGGCGCCAGCTCGCTCCTGCTCGAACAAGCCGGTCCCCAGCAGCTGTTGCCGGCCATCGCCGAGCACCGGGTCTCGGTCCTGTTCACCGCCCCCACCGCCTACCGCGCGATGCTCGACGAACTCGACGCGTACGACATCTCGTCGCTGCGCCGCTGTGTCTCCGCGGGTGAGAACCTGCCCGCGGCCACCTGGCGGGCCTGGCAGGAGCGGACCGGCCTGGGGATCGTCAACGGCATCGGCGCCACCGAGCTGCTGCACATCTTCATCTCCGCCGCCGACGAGCACATCCGGCCCGGGACGACCGGGGTGCCCGTGCCGGGATGGCACGCGCGCGTGGTCGACGAAACAGGTCGGGAGAGGCCCGACGGCGAGCCCGGTCTGCTCGCCGTGCGCGGTCCCGTCGGCTGCCGCTACCTCGCCGATCCCCGGCAGCTGGAGTACGTGCGGGACGGCTGGAACATCACCGGAGACACATACATCCGCGAGAACGATGGGTACTTCCGCTATGTGGCGCGCGCGGACGACATGATCATCTCCGCCGGGTACAACATCGCCGGACCGGAGGTCGAGGACGCCCTGCTGCGGCACCCGGATGTGGTCGAGGCGGCCGTCGTGGGGCGGGCGGACGAGGCACGCGGTCAGGTGGTCGTGGCCTTCGCCGTCCTCAAGGAGGGCGCCGAGCGAAACGCCGAGGCGCTGCGCGCCTACGTCAAGACCGAACTGGCGCCCTACAAATGCCCGCGCGAGATCGTCTTCCTGGACGCGCTGCCGCGCACGGCGACCGGCAAACTCCAGCGGTTCAGGCTGCGCACCGATGGTGACCAGCAGTGATCCACACGAACTAAGATGATCAACGTGTCCGACCAGCATGCACCACGGTCTCTCATCGTCACGCTCTACGGAGCCTACGGCCGCTTCATGCCGGGCCCCGTGCCCGTCGCCGAGCTGATCCGGCTACTGGCCGCGGTCGGCGTGGACGCCCCCTCCGTACGCTCGTCGGTGTCCCGCCTCAAGCGGCGCGGCCTGCTGCTGCCGGCCCGCACGGCCCGGGGCTCGGCCGGATACGAACTGTCGCACGAGGCCCGTCAGCTGCTCGACGACGGCGACCGGCGCATCTACGCGGTGACCCCGCCGGAGGACGAGGGCTGGGTGCTCGCGGTGTTCTCGGTGCCGGAGTCGGAGCGGCAGAAGCGCCACGTGCTGCGTTCACGGCTGGCCGGACTCGGCTTCGGCACGGCGGCCCCCGGGGTGTGGATCGCCCCGGCGCGACTGTACGAGGAGGCCCGGCACACCCTCCAGCGGCTGCGGCTCGACCCGTACGTCGACTTCTTCCGCGGTGAGCATCTCGGCTTCGCCGCGACCGTCGAGGCGGTGTCCCGCTGGTGGGACCTGGCCGCGATCGCCAAGGAGCACGAAGCCTTCCTCGACCGCCACGCGCGCGTGCTGCACGACTGGGAGGACCGGGCCGACACCCCGCCCGAGGAGGCCTACCGCGACTACCTGCTCGCCCTCGACTCCTGGCGCCATCTCCCCTACTCCGACCCCGGCCTGCCCGCCCTGCTGCTCCCGGAGGACTGGCCGGGCCGGCGGGCGGCGGCGGTGTTCCAGGGTCTGCACGAGCGGCTGCGGGACGCGGGCGCCACCTTCGCCGGTCTGTGATCCCAGGCTCAAGTCCCGAGCGTGAGCCGGGGCTTGGGGGCGTCGGTGCGTCCGGTCTGCGGTCGGCGGCTGCCCGCGCGGTACGGGTCCGGCCAGACGACGCCGGGACCGTGGTACCCCTGCTCGGCGGCCGCGTGGAGGGTCCAGTGCGGGTCGTAGAGATGCGGGCGGGCCAGCGCGCACAGGTCCGTACGCCCGGCCAGGATCAGCGAGTTGACGTCGTCCCAGGAGGAGATGGCGCCGACCGCGATCACCGGGACACCGGTCTCGTGACGGATCCGGTCGGCGTACGGCGTCTGGTAGGACCGCCCGTACTCCGGGTGCTCCTCGGCCACCACCTGTCCGGTCGACACGTCGATCGCGTCGGCGCCGTGCGCGGCGAAGGCGCGGGCGATCTCGACGGCGTCCTCGGCCGTGTTGCCGCCCTCGGCCCAGTCGGTGGCGGAGATACGGACGGTCATGGGCCGTTCCTGCGGCCACACCTCCCTGATGGCGTCGAAGACTTCGAGTGGGAAGCGGAGGCGCTTCGCGAGAGAGCCGCCGTAGGCGTCCGTGCGCCGGTTGGTCAGCGGGGAGAGGAAGCCGGAGAGCAGATAGCCGTGCGCGCAGTGCAGTTCGAGGAGGTCGAAGCCGGCCCGGGCGGCACGCCAGGCCGCCGCCGTGAACTGCTCACGGATGTCGGTCAGTTGGGCACGGCCGAGTTCGCGCGGAGTCTGGCTGGAGGGCTTGTACGGGAGCGGGGACGGCGCCACGACCGGCCAGTTGCCCTCCGGCAGCGGCTCGTCGATGCCCTCCCACATCAGCTTGGTCGAGCCCTTGCGGCCGCTGTGTCCGAGCTGCACGCCGATCGCGGTGCCCGGCGACTGCGTGTGCACGAAGTCGGTGATCCGTTTCCAGGCCGCGGCCTGTCTGCCGTTGTAGAGGCCGGTGCAGCCGGGGGTGATCCGTCCCTCGGGCGAGACGCACACCATCTCGGTCATCACCAGCCCGGCGCCGCCGAGGGCCCGGGCGCCCAGGTGGACCAGGTGGAAGTCGCCGGGGATGCCGTCGGTGGCGGAGTACATGTCCATCGGCGACACCACGACCCGGTTGCGCAGGGTCAGTCCGCGCAGCCGGAACGGGGTGAACATCGGGGGCGTGCCCGGCGCGCAGCCGAACTCGCGCTCCACGGCGCCGGTGAAGCGCGCGTCGCGCAGGCGCAGGTTGTCGTGGGTGACGCGGCGACTGCGGGTGAGCAGGTTGAAGGCGAACTGGCGGGGTGGCTGGTCTAGATAGAGGCCGAGGTTCTCGAACCACTCCAGGCTGGCGCGGGCGGCGCGCTGCGTGGAGGCGACGACGGGTTTGCGCTCCGCCTCGTAGGCCGCCAACGCCCCTCCCACCGTGGGCTGTTCCTCCAGGCAGGCGGCCAGGGCGAGGGCGTCCTCGACGGCGAGCTTGGTGCCGGAGCCGATGGAGAAGTGGGCGGTGTGGGCCGCGTCGCCGAGCAGCACGGTGTTGCCGTGCGACCAGTGGTCGTTGACCACCGTGCGGAAGGTGGTCCAGGTGGAGTTGTTGGAGCGCAGAGGGCGGCCGCGGAGTGCTTCGGCGAAGATCTTGGCGCAGCTCTCCGTCGATTCCCGCGGGGGGACTTCGTCGAAGCCGGCCGCCTTCCAGACCTCCTCACGCATCTCGATGATCACGGTGGAGGCGTCGGGGGAATAGGGGTAGCCGTGGAGTTGCATCACGCCGTGGTCGGTCTCGGCGATCTCGAACCGGAAGGCGTCGAAGGGGAAGTCGGCGGCAAGCCATATGTAGCGGCAGTGGTGCGGGGTCACATGGGGGCGGAACACACGGCTGTGCCGTTCGCGCGTGGTGCTGTTGACTCCGTCGGCGGCGATGACGAGGTCGTGCGTCTCTTCGAGACCGGCCGGGGCCACCGTACGGAAGCGGAGGTCCACGCCGAGAGCGCGGCAGCGGTCGTGCAGTATCTCGAGGAGTCGTCTGCGGCCGAGTGCAGCGAAGCCGTGGCCTCCGGAGGTGTGGCGGGTTCCTCTGCGGACGATGTCGATGTCGTCCCAGCGGACGAAGTCGGACTGCATCGCCTCGTAGACCACCGGGTCCGCGTGCTCGATGCCGCCGAGGGTCTCGTCGGAGAGGACCACGCCGAAGCCGAAGGTGTCGTCGGGGGCGTTGCGTTCCCAGACGGTGACTTCTCTGCGGGGGTCGAGGCGTTTCAGCAGGGCGGCGGCGTAGAGGCCGCCCGGGCCGCCGCCGACGATCGCTACTCGTAGGGGGTGGCTGGGCTTGTTCGGCGGCTGCGGGTTCGATGTGGCTGATCGCGCCGTTCCCCGCGCCCCTATAGGTCGGGACACTTACCGCCCCTTCCATTTCGGTGGCCTCTTCTCTGTGAACGCGGCGTGGAACTCCCGGTAGTCCTCGCCGTTCATCAGGAGGGCCTGCGTCGAGGCGTCCAGTTCCACCGAAGCGGCCAACGGCATGTCCAGCTCCGCCGTCAGCAGGGCCTTCGTCTGGGCGTACGCCAGTGCAGGGCCGTCCGCCAGCCGGCGGGCCAGGCGCGCGGCGGCCTCGTCCGCGCCGCCCTCCTCGGTCAGTTCGCTGATCAGGCCGATGCGCTCGGCCTCGGGAGCGCGGACCGGTTCGCCGAGCATGAGGAGCCGGGTGGCATGGCCGAGGCCGACCACGCGCGGCAGCAGATAGGCCGCGCCCATGTCTCCGCCGGACAGGCCGACCCGGGTGAAGAGGAAGGCGAAGCGGGCCGAGGTGTCCGCCACCCGGAAGTCGGCCGCCAGGGCGAGGACCGCGCCCGCGCCCGCCGCCACCCCGTGCACCGCCGCGATCACCGGGAACGGACACTCCCGTACGGCCCTCACCACCTGGCCCGTCATCCGGTTGAAGTCGAGGAGCTGGGCGGTGTCCATGGCGAGGGTCGCGCCGATGATCTCGTCGACGTCACCGCCGGAGCAGAAACCGCGGCCCTCGCCGGCCAGGACCAGGGCGCGGACGGACCGCTCCCGGGACAGTTCGGCGAGGAGGTCGCGCAGGTCGGCGTAGGCGCCGAAGGTGAGCGCGTTGAGTTTCTCGGGGCGGGCGAGGGTGACGGTGGCGACCCCGTCGGTGAGGTCGACGCGCAGGTGCCGCCAGTCGGAGGTGGGGGCGGCGGAGCCGGTGAAGGGACTCATGGCGTGCGGCCTCCTCGTGCTCGGACGCAGTGCGAGTGGCGAGGTTCCCGGCGCATCCAGGTGCAATCCATGCGCTCTCCCTCGAAGCTATCACCCCTCTTTGACTGTCGTCACGAGTGCGCGATAAAGGCGTCCGGATCTGACCTGGCCGGGTCACATCCGTCACGGCTCGTCGACAGACAGGCAACGGCGGGATCAGCGGTGGGAGGCAAGCCGTTGCTACGGGTAAGCCGCCTGCCAACGGGGCCGAAGGTCCCGTACGGCGCCCGCCGGACGACTCTGCCGACGGCGCCGTACCATTCATACGGTTGAAAGCAGGACAGCCTGCTCATGAACGGAACCGCCTTGCAAGATCGCCCCCCGGCCTCCGCCTCCTGGCGCATCGCGCTGCCGCACTCCGCCGCGGCCGTGCCCGTGGCGCGCGCTCTGGTCCGCACCGCGCTGGCCGAGCTGGAGCACGGGGCGGACAGCGACACCGCGGAGCTGCTGACGGCCGAGCTGGTGGCGAACGCCGTGGAACACACCTCCGGCGACACCCCGATAGAGCTGGTCGTGGAGCTGCTGCCGACCGGCTGCCAGGTGGAGGTGCACGACCCGGACCCGGCGCCCCCGGGCCATCTGACCCGGCCGGACGCCAGGGACCCGGATCCCTGGCAGGAGCACGGCCGCGGCCTGCTCCTGATCAGGGCGCTCAGTTCGTCGTGCGGGCACCGCCCGACCGAGACCGGCAAGGCGGTGTGGTTCCGGCTGCCGGTGGTGCCGCCTCAGCGACACCCGGCGTGAGACTCAGGCCAGCGTCGCCACCAGGACCGCCTTGATCGTGTGCAGCCGGTTCTCCGCCTCGTCGAAGACCACCGAGTGCACCGATTCGAACACCTCGTCCGTGACCTCCAGGGACTCCAGGCCGTGGCTCTCGAAGATCTCCTGCCCCACCTTGGTACCGAGGTCGTGGAAGGCGGGCAGACAGTGCAGGAACCTGACGTCCGCGTTCCCCGTGGCCCGCAGCACGTCCGTGGTCACCGCGTACGGCGACAGCGCGGCGATCCGCTCGTCCCACACGTCCTTCGGCTCCCCCATGGAGACCCAGACGTCGGTCGCGACGAAATCCGCCCCCCGCACGCCCTCCTCCAGCGACTCGGTGAGAGTGATCCGCGCCCCGCTGTCCACGGCGAGCGCACGGGCCCGCTCGACGACGTCCTGCGCGGGCCAGTAGGCCTTCGGCGCGACGATCCGTACGTCCATGCCCAGCAGCGCGCCGGTGACCAGATACGAGTTGCCCATGTTGAACCGCGCGTCACCGAGGTAGGCGAAGACGATCTCCCGGACCGGCTTCGCGGTGTGCTCGGTCATCGTCAGCACGTCGGCCAGCATCTGGGTGGGGTGCCAGTCGTCGGTGAGCCCGTTGTACACCGGCACCCCGGCGTACGCGGCCAGCTCCTCCACCTTCTGCTGACTGTCCCCGCGGTACTCGATCCCGTCGTACATACGGCCGAGCACACGCGCGGTGTCGCGCACGGACTCCTTGTGCCCGATCTGCGAGCCGGACGGGTCCAGGTAGGTCGTCGAGGCGCCTTGGTCCGCCGCGGCGACCTCGAACGCGCAGCGCGTGCGCGTCGAGGTCTTCTCGAAGATCAGCGCGATGTTCTTCCCGTTCAGGTACCGCGTCTCGGTCCCCGCCTTCTTGGCGGCCTTCAGCTCGGCTGCCAGTTCGACCAGCCCGAGGAACTCCTGCTCGGTGAAGTCGAGCTCCTTGAGGAAGTGGCGGCCGGCGAGGGCGGTCGGGACTGTCGCCATGGGGGGCGCTCCAGAGGTGCGTGAACAGACGGACCTTGGAAGTCTATACGATGCTCAGCATTTATATACAGACTGCTGTACGACTATGCGATCGCGCGTTCCGTAGAGGATCTCTCCTATACGGCCTCCCGCTCCACCGGACAGCTCATGCAGCGCGGCCCGCCCCTGCCCCGCCCCAGCTCGCTGCCCGGGATCTCGATCACCTCGATGCCCTGCTTGCGCAGATGGGTGTTGGTGGTGGCGTTGCGCTCGTAGGCGACGACGACACCCGGCTCGACGGCGAGGACGTTGCAGCCGTCGTCCCACTGTTCACGCTCGGCGGCGTGCACGTCCTGGGTGGCGGTCAGCACACGGATCTCGCTCAGCCCGAGCGCGGCGGCGATCGCGCGGTGCATGTGCTCCGACGGGTGGTCGGTGACCTTGAGCTCCTTGTCACCGACGCCCGGTTCGATGGTGTACGACCTGAGCATGCCGAGTCCGGCGTACTGGGTGAAGGTGTCGCCGTCGACCATCGTCATCACGGTGTCGAGATGCATGAAGGCCCGCCGCTTCGGCATGTCGAGGGCCACGATCGACTGCGCGGAGTCCTCGGCGAACAACTTGTGCGCGAGCATCTCGACGGCCTGGGGCGTGGTGCGCTCGCTCATGCCGATGAGGACGGCGCCGTTGCCGATGACGAGGACGTCCCCGCCCTCGATGGTGGACGGGTAGTCGGCCTGCCCCTCCGACCAGATGTGGAACGTTTCGTCACGGAAGACGGGGTGGTGGCGGTAGATCGCCTCGAAGTGGACCGTCTCCCGCTGCCGGGCCGGCCAGCGCATGGCGTTGACGGCGACACCGTCGTAGATCCAGGCGGAGGTGTCACGGGTGAAGAGGTGGTTGGGCAGCGGAGCGAGCAGGAAGTCGTCGAGGTCCATGACATGGAAGCGCACGGAGGTCGGCTCCGGGTGCGCCTCAAGGAACTCCCGCTTGGTCATGCCGCCGACCAGGGCCTCGGCCAGTTCCGCGGCGGGCAGTGTCTCGAAGGCGGCCCGCAGATGATCGGTGGCCAGCGGGCCGTACTCCTTCTCGTCGAAGACGCGGTCCAGGACGAGTGACCGGGCCGCCGGGATCTCCAGGGCCTCGGTGAGCAGATCGCCGAAGAGATGGACGGCGACACCGCGGTCGCGCAGCACGTCGGCGAACCCGTCGTGCTCGGCGCGCGCCCGGCGCACCCACAGCACGTCGTCGAAGAGCAGTGCGTCCTTGTTGCTGGGGGTGAGCCTTTTGAGCTCGAGATCCGGCCGGTGAAGGATGACGCGGCGCAGCCGCCCGGCCTCGGAGTCGACATGGAATCCCATGCCTCCATCCTGACCAACCAGGGGCCTCTTGACCCGTGGTCCGACCGGCTTTCTTGTTCTCGTCCCCTTGACGACAACTCGCTCTCCCGGTTATCGTCCAACAGACGAAAAGAGGGGACTCGATGGCCGACATCACCCGGCGCCTCGGCTGGCGCCACCTGCGCGGCGCGCCCACGGCGCACATCCGGCACCACCGCGGCGGCGCGCTGCTGCACGACGGTCCGGGGCTCAGCTTCTGGTTCCGTGCACTGACGGCCGCGCTCTCCGAAGTTCCGGTGGACGACCGCGAGTTGGCCATGACGTTCCATGCCCGTACGTCGGACTTCCAGGACGTGGCCGTACAGGCGACCGTGACCTACCGGATCGGTGACCCGGCGCTCGCCGCCGCCCGCCTGGATTTCTCGATCGATCCGGACACCGGGGCGTGGCGGGGCGCGCCCCTGGAACAACTGGGCACGCTGCTCACGGAGACGGCCCAGCAGCACGCGCTCGACGTGCTGACCCGGACCTCCCTGGCCTCCGCCCTGGTCGACGGCGTCTCGGCGGTACGCGAGAGGATCGCGGCGGGCCTGGACGCCGAACCGCGGCTGCCGGCCACCGGCATCGAGGTGGTGGCCGTACGCGTGATGGCGTTGCGCCCCGAGCCGGAGGTGGAACGGGCCCTGCGCACCCCGGCCCGCGAACAGATCCAGCAGGAGGCCGACCGGGCGACCTACGAACGGCGGGCGGTCGCCGTGGAGCGGGAGCGGGCCATCGCCGAGAACGAACTGGCCAGCCAGATCGAACTCGCCCGCCGCGAGGAGCAGTTGGTGGAGCAGCGCGGCACGAACGCACGCCGGGAGGCTCAGGAGCACGCGGCGGCGGACGCGGTACGGGCCGAGGCGGAGGCGACCCGCTCGGTACGGCTCGCCCGCGCGGAGGCCGAAGGGGCGCGCACGGTGGGCGACGCGAAGGCGCAGGCGCAGGCCGCCTGGTTGCGGGTGCACGCGGAGGTCGACGTCGCCACGCTGCACGCCCTCACCGGGACCCGGCTCGCGGAGAACCTGCCGAACATCGACAGCGTGACGATCTCGCCGGACGTGCTGACGGGGCTGCTGGCGAAGCTGGGCGCACGGGAGCCGGAGTGAGTCTCGCCCCGCGCGCGGTCCTGGTGCACCGCACCACGGAGTACGAGGAGTTGGTGGCCCACCACGGCACCCACGGCCAGGCCGCCTTCTTCCTCTCCTCCCGGGGCCGGGACATCGCGGAGGTCGCCGGACGTCATGAGCGCACCCGGCGGGCGCTCGCGGAGGTGACCTCCGCGATCCCCCTGACCTGGCGTCAGGCGCGGGTGGAGCGGGCCGACCTGGACCGCTTCCTGTTCGCGCCCGAGGACGTCGTGATCGTGGTCGGGCAGGACGGTCTGGTGGCGAACGTGGCCAAATACCTCTCCGGGCAACGGGTGGTGGGCATCGACACCGACCCCGGCCGCAACCCCGGTGTCCTGGTACGCCACCGTCCCGCGCAGGCCGCGGCCCTGCTCCCGGCGGCCCTCGACACCACCGTGGACGAACTCACCATGGTCGAGGCCGTCGCCGACGACACACAACGGCTGGTCGCCCTGAACGAGATCTATCTGGGCGCCGCCGGACACCAGACAGCCAGATACCGCCTGGGCCTGGAGGGCGACGGGGGTGTCGTCGAGGCCCAGGCCTCCTCCGGGGTGCTGGTGGGGACGGGCACCGGCGCCACCGGCTGGCTCCGCTCGCTCTGGCAGGAGCGGGGCGGCCGGCTGCGGCTGCCGGGCCCCACGGAGGACCGCCTGCTGTGGTTCGTACGGGAGGCGTGGCCGTCCCCCGCCACCGGCACCTCCATGGTCGCCGGCGAACTCCCCGCCCGCGCCCGCCTCCGCCTCACCGTCGAGTCCGAACGGCTGATCGCCTTCGGGGACGGGATGGAGGGGGACGCGGTGGAGCTGACGTGGGGGCAGACGGTGGAGGTGGGGGTGTGCGGGGAGCGGTTGCGGCTGGTGGGGTGAGGGGCGAGGGGTGACCGGTGGGTCACCCCTCGCACCCGGGCCCGCGGCTCACAGCCGCGGGTCCACCGGCTCCGACTCCAGCGCCAGCACCCCGAACACCGCCTCGTGGACCCGCCACAGCGGCTCGCCCTCCGCGAGACGGTCCAGGGCCTCCAGGCCGAGGGCGTACTCGCGGATCGCGAGGGAGCGCTTGTGGTTCAGGAACCTCTTGCGCAGCCGGTCGAGGTTCTCCGGGCGGGTGTACTCGGGTCCGTAGATGATGCGCAGGTACTCCCGGCCGCGGCACTTGATGCCGGGCTGGACCAGGCGGCCCTCCGGGCTGCGGACCACCGCGCCGAGCGGCTTGACGACCATGCCCTCGCCGCCGCGCCCGGTCATCTCCAGCCACCAGTCGACGCCCGCCCGCACCGACTCCGGGTCACCGGTGTCGACGTAGAGGCGCCGGGTGGTCTGCAGCAGGCCGCTGCCGTCGTGCTCCACCAGGCGGTCGAGCAGGGCCAGCTGCTCGTCGTGCGGGAGCCCGGCGAGGCTGCGGCCCTGGACCGCGAGGATCTGGAACGGCGCCAGGCGGACGCCGTCCAGACCGTCGGTGGTCCAGCAGTAGCGCCGGTACGCGTCGGTGAACGCGCCTGCCGCGTCCGCCCGTTCGCGCTGGCGGGCCAGCAGGTCCGTCACGTCCACGCCCCGGTCCGCCGCACCCCGGAGCGCGGCCAGCGCGCCCGGGAACACCGCGCCGGACGCGGCGCCGACGGCCGCGTACTGCGACCGCAGCAGGCCCGAGGCCTTCAGCGACCACGGCATCAGTTCGGCATCCAACAGGAGCCAGTCCGTGTCGAGTTCGGACCACAGACCCGCCTCGCCGATCGCCGACCGCAGCCGGTCCAGGATCGCCTCCGTCACCGACTCGTCGTCGAAGAACGGGCGGCCGGTCCGTGTGTACAGCGAACCCGTCGGGCCGTCCACGCCGAAGCGCCCACGGGCCGTCTCCACGTCCCGGCAGACCAGGGCCACCGCCCGCGAGCCCATGTGCTTCTCCTCGCACACCACCCGCTCGACACCGTCCCCGGCGTACTGCGCGAACGCCTCCTCCGGGTGCTCCAGGAAGCCTTCGACACGCGAGGTCGCCGTCGGTGCCATCGTCGGCGGGAGGTACGGCAGCAGCCGCGGGTCCACCGCGAAGCGGCTCATCACCTCCAGGGCCGCGGCCGCGTTCTCCTCCCGGACGGCGACCCGGCCCGCCTGCCGGGTCTCGACCGCCCGGCGGCCGTGCACGTCGGCCAGGTCCAGCGGTCGGCCGTCCTGCCCGCCGGGCGCCTCCGACTTCAGCGGCTTCGTCGGCTCGTACCAGACCAGCTCCGCCGGTACGTCGACCAGCTCGCGCTCCGGCCAGCGCAGCGCCGTGAGCTTGCCGCCGAAGACCGCGCCGGTGTCCAGGCAGATCGTGTTGTTGAGCCAGGTCGCCTCCGGGACCGGGGTGTGGCCGTAGACCACGGCCGCCCGGCCGCGGTAGTCCTCCGCCCACGGGTAGCGCACCGGCAGCCCGAACTCGTCGGTCTCTCCGGTGGTGTCGCCGTACAGCGCGTGCGAGCGGACCCGGCCGGAGGTGCGGCCGTGGTACTTCTCCGGCAGACCGGCGTGGCAGACGACCAGGCGGCCGCCGTCGAGGACGTAGTGGCTGACCAGGCCGTCGATGAACTCCCGTACCTCGGCCCGGAACTCGTCCGAGACGCTCTCCATCTGCTCGATGGTCTCCGCCAGGCCGTGGGTGTGCTGGACCTTGCGGCCCTTGAGGTAACGGCCGTACTTGTTCTCGTGGTTGCCCGGCACGCACAGCGCGTTGCCCGACTTGACCATCGACATCACGCGGCGCAGCACACCGGGGCTGTCCGGGCCGCGGTCGACGAGGTCACCGACGAAGACCGCGGTACGGCCCTCGGGGTGGACGCCGTCGGTGTAGCCCAACTTGCCGAGCAGCGACTCCAGTTCGGAGGCGCAGCCGTGGATGTCGCCGACGATGTCGAAGGGGCCGGTGAGGTGGGTCAGGTCGTTGAAGCGCTTCTCGGTGACGACGGTGGCGTTCTCGATGTCCGCCACCCCGCGCAGCACGTGCACCTTGCGGAAGCCCTCGCGCTCGAGGTGGCGGATCGAGCGGCGCAGTTCACGGATGTGGCGCTTGATGACCCGGATCGGCATGTCGGCCCGGTCGGTGCGGGCCGCGTTGCGCTCGGCGCACACCTCCTCGGGTACGTCCAGAACGATGGCGATCGGCAGCACGTCGTACTTCTTCGCCAGGTCGATCAGCTGCCGTCGGGAGTCCGACTGCACGCTGGTCGCGTCGACGACCGTGCGGCGGCCGGCGGCCAGGCGCTTGCCCGCGATGTAGTGCAGGACGTCGAAGGCGTCCTTCGTCGCACCCTGGTCGTTCTCGTCGTCGGAGACCAGGCCTCGGCAGAAGTCCGAGGAGATCACCTCGGTCGGCTTGAAGTGCCGGCGGGCGAAGGTGGACTTGCCGGAGCCGGAGGCACCGACGAGGACGACGAGGGAGAGGTCGGTGACGGGAAGGGTCCGTCCCGTGCGCTGGGTCTCGGTCATGCCGCCTTCGCCTCCTTCTCGGTCCTGGTCACCACTGTGCTGATCTCGAAAACGGCCATCTGGGTGGGGGGTCCCACCTCCGGGTCGTCCGGTCCCACCGGCCTGAACTCGACGTCGTAGCCGTGCCGTTCGGCCACCGAGGACGCCCAGGCCCGGAACTCCTGCCGCGTCCACTCGAAGCGGTGGTCGCCGTGCCGGACGTGCCCGGCCGGGAGCGACTCCCAGCGGACGTTGTACTCGACGTTCGGGGTCGTCACGAGGACGGTCCGCGGGCGGGCCGCGCCGAACACCGCGTACTCCAGGGCGGGCAGCCGGGGCAGGTCGAGGTGCTCGATCACCTCGCTGAGCACGGCGGCGTCGTACCCCTTGAGCCGCTTGTCGGTGTACGCCAGCGAGCCCTGGAAGAGCTGAACGCGGGAGGCCATCCGCTCCCCCATGCGGTCCAGCTTCAGCCGCCGGGAGGCGATGGTGAGCGCCCGCACCGACACGTCGACGCCGACGATCTCGGTGTACTTCGGGTCCTTGAGCAGTGCCTGCACCAACTGGCCCTGTCCGCATCCGAGGTCGAGGACGCGGGCGGCACCGGCGGCGCGCAGCGCCTCCAGGATCGCCTCGCGGCGCTGGACGGCGAGCGGGGTCGGCTTCTCCTCGGTCTCGGTCTCCGCCTCGACGGCGTTGTCGATGTCCTCGACCTCGCTGTCGTCGGCCTCGGCGAGCCGCACCAGCTCCAGGCGTTCCATCGCCTCACGCGTCAGCGACCAGCGGCGGGACAGGTAACGGCTGGTGATCAGCTTCTGCTCCGGGTGCGCGGGCAGCCAGCCCTCACCGGCCCTGAGCAGCTTGTCGACCTCGTCGGAGGCCACCCAGTAGTGCTTGGCGTCGTCGAGGACGGGGAGGAGGACGTACAGATGACGCAGGGCCTCGGCGACGGTGAGCTGCGTGGACTCCAGTTCGAGGCGGACATAGTGCGAGTCGCCCCACTCGGGGAACTCGGCGTCCAGCGCGACCGGTTCGGCCGTCACGGTCCAGCCGAGCGGCTCGAACAGGCGGCGTACGAGTTCCGGTCCGCCGCGGGCCGCCACAGCGGGCACCTCGATACGCAACGGCCGTGGCTGCGAAGGGAGTTCGGGCTTGGCGCCGCACACCCCGCGCATCGCGCTGGAGAAGACCGCGCTCAGCGCCACCGCGAGCAGCGAAGACGCCGCGTAGGGGCGGTCGTTGACGTACTGCGCGAGGGTCGCGTCCGGGGCGCCGCCGCGCCCCTTGCCCTTGCCGCGCCTGACCAGAGCCACCGCGTCGACCTCCAGCAACAGCGCCGCCGTGCACCGCTGATCGTCCGCCTCGGGATACAGGACGTGCGCCCTGCCGTAGGAGGTGGAGAACGCCTGCGCCTTCTCGGGATGCTTGTGCAGCAGGTAGCCGAGGTCGGTGGCGGGGCGCTCGGGAGTGCCGGTGGTACTGATCGTCAGAAACATGCGAGTGGCCTCTCCGGCCGGTGGACGGGACAGGATGCCGCGCGCGCGAAAGCCCCCGAGACGGTGATCCCGGGGGCTCGGCAGGACGACGCCCTCAGCTTCCCACAGCGGGTCCCACCTGCGCCTTCGATTAACCAGGAGGCACAGGTCTACGACAGCTGCGACTGGACCCGCGCGGAGATCAGCTCCAGGTGGTCCAGGTCGTCGAGGTCGAGGACCTGGAGGTACATACGGCTCGAGCCCACGGCGGCATAGCGGCCGATCTTGTCGACGACCTCGGCGGGGGTGCCGGCCAGGCCGTTGGCCTTGAGCTCCTCGACCTCGCGGCCGATCGCCGCGGCACGGCGGGCGACCTCCTGGTCGTCCTTGCCGACGCAGACGACGAGCGCGTTGGAGAAGGCGATCGCGTCGGCCGCGCGGCCCGCCTCCTGGGCGGCGGCACGGACCCGGCCGAACTGCGCCTCGCTGTCCTCGGGTGAGGCGAAGGGCATGTTGAACTCGTCGGCGTAGCGGGCGGCCAGACGCGGGGTGCGCGTCGCGCCCTGGCCGCCGATCAGCACGGGGATCTTGTCCTGGGCGGGCTTGGGCAGCGCGGGCGACTTCGTGAGGTCGTAATGCTCGCCGTGGAAGTCGAAGGTCTGGCCGGGCTCGGTGGCCCACAGGCCGGTGACGATCTCCAGCTGCTCCTCCAGGCGGGGGAACTTCTCCTTCGGGAACGGGATGCCGTACGCCGCGTGCTCCTCCTCGAACCACCCGGCGCCCAGGCCCAGTTCGACGCGGCCGCCGGACATCTGGTCGACCTGGGCGACCTGGATGGCGAGGACGCCGGGGAGCCGGAAGGTGGCCGCGGTCATCAGGGTGCCGAGGCGTATGCGCTTGGTCTCACGGGCGAGGCCGGCGAGGGTGATCCAGGCGTCGGTGGGACCGGGGAGACCGTCGGCGTCACCCATCTTGAGGTAGTGGTCGGAGCGGAAAAACGCGTCGAAGCCGAGATCCTCGGTGGCCTTGGCGACGGTGAGGAGGGTGTCGTAGCTCGCGCCCTGCTGGGGCTCGGTGAAGATACGGAGATCCATGACTCCATCCTGCACGCAGGGCTTCGCGGTGGTCCCATCGGTCCCCGCGGCCGCGCCAGTGACCGAGCCCTTTGGTGATCGTTGGCTCAGGCGGAGCCGGCTTGTCGTCGCCGGCGCGTGATCAATTACCAGCGTGGGTCCTTGGGCCGAGGAGGCCGTCATGTCCGAAGAAACCGTGCCGCTGACTGCGGGGGCTGGGCAGCCGAAGGGGCTGCTGCAGCAGATGGAGGAGTTGATGGCGGCGCTGAACGCGGATCTTTCGGCGCTGGAGGATCTTCAGGGGGCCGGGGGTTCGGGGCGGGGGGTTGGTGAGGAGGGGGCCGGCTGAGGTCGATCTTCGGCTGCGGGCCGGTGGGGGCTGGTCGCGCAGTTCCCCGCGCCCCTAGGTGGGTACAGCCGGGCATGGCTTGCCTGCACCCACTCAGGGGCGCGGGGAACTGCGCGACCAGCCACGACGCACCCGCAGCCGCCGGACAACAGGACCCTCACCCCGCCTCCGGCAACTCCTCCCCCCGGTCCGCCAGTCTTCGCAGCATCTGCAGCACCCGGTCCCGCGACTCGTCCGCCGCGTCGATCGCCTCCATGCACTGCCAGTACGTCGTCTCGTCGTCCGCCGCGGACGCGAGGCCGACCAGGGCTATGCCCACCTCGCCGAGGAGGCCGCCGAGGTAGAGGAGGGCCTGGCGGGCGTCGCCGAGCTCGGTGAGCTGGGCGGCCCGCAACTCCGCCAGGGCGATGTCGGGGCGGTCGAGGACACCGCAACCGCGGCCCGCCAGCTCGGTCAACCCCAACGCCTCTCCCCGGAGTTCGGGAGGCCCGGCGACCGCGAGGCGGCTCCCTATCGCCTGGGCCAGGGCCTGCGCCTGCCACACCTCCGCCATGACCTGAGGCGCCTCGCCGCCTCCGGCCAGGGCACGCCTGCTCGTCACGATGAGCCGCACCGCGTCCATCGGCTGCCCCCGTCTGTCCCGGCGTAGCCCCCGGGCACGTCCGCCCGAGCCTGCTTGTCCACTACCCAGAGTGAGCTCGCTCGGAACGAAAAACCAGAGGTAGACGGAAATCTGTGGACAACAAATCGGTTTCGGACCGACTTTTCATCACGGAGAGTGAAAGAGGACTGATCTCTTCCTTATGGGCCTTACGGTGCCGGAAACCTCCGCTCGTTCCGGTCGATCTTCGCGTCCAGCGCGGCCAGCGGATCGACGCCGAGCACCTCGCACAACTGGAGCAGATACGCGAGCACATCGGCGATCTCGTCCGTGACGCGGTGCGCGGTGTCGGGGTCGTCCATGACCCGCGCCGACTCCTCGGGAGTCAACCACTGGAAGATCTCGACCAGTTCGGAGGCCTCCACACTGAGCGCGGCGACGAGGTTCTTGGGGGTGTGGTAGTGCTGCCAGTCGCGGGCCGCCGCGAACTCGGCCAGCCGGCGCTGCAGTTTCGCCACGTCGAGAGGTTCTGTCACGGCTCCAGGTGTACCACCGTGACCCCGTCCACCCCGGCGGCCCAGGAGGCGTCGCTCACCGCGCCGACGAGCCGGATGTGTCCGCGCTCGCACATCCGCACGGCCAGCCGCAGCAGTTCGGCGCGCTGCCGTGGGTCCAGACTCCGGTCGAGGTTGTCGGCGAGCACGGTGAGCGTTTGCATCGCCGCGGGCACCTCGCCGACCGGGTCGACCTCCAGCACCCCGGGCCCGGTGAGCAGCACCAGCGCGAGCGCGAGGTACCTCAACTCGCCGTCGCCCAGTCGCCCCAGCACCGTCCGGCTGCCGTCCCCGCGGTCGAGCAGTGCCCGGACGGTCCCGGTGGGAAGGGGCTCGGCGAGGACGTCGGTGACGGGGCCCGCGCATCCGGCGCGCACCGCGGCGACGAGCTGCGCGTGGCGCCGGCCGCATTCCGTGCGGGTGCGCCACAGGACGTCGGCGAGGTTGTCGCAGCCGCCGAGGAGCCGGCCGGTACCGGTCGGGACGGGCAGGCGCATGCGGCCGGGCCGTGGGTCGCAGCCGAAGACGGAGCGCAGGGCGACGACCATCTGCTCGGCGGCGGCGAGGACGCGCCGCTGTCCGTCCGTCTTGCCGGCGACGCGCAGTGGCAACAGGACGGTGCCGAGCCGGTCGTCCGGGAGCGGGGCGCGGGTGACCGGCGCGGTCCCGGCCGTGTGCCAGGCAGCCTGCACGGCCCGGCGGGAGGGGTCGCGCAGGGCGGTCTCCAGCAGGACGAGCCCGCCGGAGGTCAACCGCTCCCCCACGATGCGCAGTTCGGGCTCGGCCTGGACGGCGACGTCGAGCCGGACCGGTCCCTCGGGCCCGTCGGCCGTGCAGCCGATCCGGAAGCCGCGGCGGCGCTGTGCGTCGGGGCGGGCCCGGTCGGGGACGTACGAGAGGGGGTTGGGGAACACCTCGCCGAGGCTCGCGCCGGCGCCGAGCCGGGCGAGTGCCTCGTAGGCCCTGAGCGCGCTCGTCTTGCCGCTCCCGCTGGGCCCGGCGATCAGGGTCAGCGGCGCGAGCGGTAGCCCGGCCCGCCGGTGGACGGCGTACGCGGACAGCCGCAGTTCGGTGAGACAGGGCCGGTCGGGGCGGCGCACACCGCTCTGCGACGGCTCCGGGCACGGAGGAGCCGACTGAGCGGGCACGACAGGCGATGTGGGGGAGACACGCATATCCGGACCGTAGGACTCCGCCACTGGACGAACCGTTCCTCCGCAGCGCCCTTCCTACGAACGAGCGAACCTCTCCAAGGCTCACGACCCCGGCATGCCCGCGCCCTCCATCAGGCCCGTGACCTCGGTCCCGGCCGGCGTCAGCAGGAACACGTTGCGGTCCACGCGGTGCATTCCGCTGGCCAGCCCGAACACGACGCCCGTACTGAAGTCGAGGACCCGCTTGGCCACGTCCGTCTCCGCGGCGGTGAGGTCGAGCAGGACGGGTATGCCCGCCATCAGGGTCTCGGCGACCTCGCGGGCGTCCGCGAAGACGTTGATCCGCAGGACGACGAAGCGGCGCCGGGCCTCGGTCTCGGCCTCCGGCCTGGACCGGTGGTCGACCGCGGACGGCCATGCGTCCCGCCCGCGCAACGGAACGACCTGGGCGAGCCCCTCCCACTGTTCATCGGTGACGTCGTACCTGTTCACCGGCTGCCCCCGCTCCGACTCGCCTTCAATGCCTGCACCAGCCAATTCTTACGCCAAGTCACCCGTTCGGCCCAACAGCGACACGGTGCGCGACCGCGTCGGCTCCCACATCCCACCGCCGTCCGGCGTGCCGAAAAGGGGTCTTACCGGCCTCACACCGGACTCTTGGCCTCCGACGACAGCTCGCTCACCGGGTCCGATTAGCGTCCGATGTCGTGCTCCTGGCAGATACTCAGCTGTCGGCACCCGGCCGGCCGACCCAGCCGGCGGTGTCCACCGCCCCGGAACCCCCCACACAGTGGCATCGCGTCCTGACGCTGCTCGCGGACGTCAGCCTCTTCATCGGCACCCGTGAGGTGTGGACGCAGGCGGCCACCCACCGTCCGGCCGTGGCCGCGGTCATCTCCCTCTGTTACGCCTCGATCCTGGTCTGCGGCGTTCTCGCGCTGGTGGTGCGCGGCCGGCGGGCCCTGGCGCGGGTGGACCTGTGCGTGCTGGTGACCGGGCTGACGCTCGCCCTGTGCGCGTTCGTCCTGTTCCACCGCGGCTCCGACGAGTCCGTCCTCACCGCCCAGGCGGCGCGCGAACTGGTCGCCGGGCACGGGGTCTACGGCCACCCCTGGCCGTGGCTCTTCGGCGGCGACGGCATCGCGCTCACCCCGACCGTCACGGGCGGCTACGACTACACGTACGGCTATCCCCCGCTCGCCCCGCTGCTGACCGCCCCCCTGCTCTGGCTCGGTCACGGCGGTCTGCCGGCCATAGCGATGAGCACGGGCGCGCTGCTGGTCGGCACGGTCGTGCTGTGGTGGCTGCTGCCCGCGCCGTGGCGGTCGGCTGCGACCATGGCGTGCCTGGGATTCTCGATGATCTCGATGTACGGCCGGCTCGGCTACCCGGCGATCCTGGCGCTGGCCCTGCTGGTACCGGTGGTGGTGCGCTGGCCCCGGATCGGGCGGGGCGGGCGGCTGGGTCCGGCCGGGGTGGCGCAGGCCGCCTGTCTGGGCGCGGCGTGCGCGGCACAGCAGTTGCCGTGGTTCCTCGCGCCGTTCCTGCTCGCCGGGATCTACGCCGTTCGGCGTGGGGAGCTCGGTGCGCGGGCGGCGGGCCTGGTGGTGCTGCGGCTCGGCGGGGTCGCCGCGACCGCGTGGCTGCTGATCAACACGTATTTCATCGTGAGCCAGCCGGTCGCCTGGCTGAAGGGGATCGCGCTGCCGCTGGTCCAGGGCGCGGTGCTGCACGGCCAGGGCCTGGTGGGGGTATCGCTGTATCTCACGAACGGCAGCGACCGGCTCGACTGGTACGGGTACGCGAGTCTGCTGCTGCTCGCCGGTCTGCTGGCGGTGTTCGTGCTGTTCGTGCGCCGCCTGGGCCCGGCGGCGACCGTGCTGCCGTGGCTGGCCTTCTGGCTGGCGACACGTTCGCAGGACGGTTACTACCTGATGATGACCCCGCTGTGGCTGGCGGCGGCGGTCACCGCGCCCGCGGCGGAGTTCGCGGGGGCCTGGCAGCCGTTCAGCCGTCGACTTTCCGGCCCGTACCGGCGTCCGGCGCGGATCGCCGCGGCCGTCCTGCTGCTGAGCCCGGCTCTGGCGAGCGCGGCGCTGGCGGCCACCGGCTCACCGCCCCTGCGCATGGAGGTCACCTCCGTGCGCCACGGCGTCCGCACGCTGTCCCGGCTGACCCTGCGGGTCACCAACACCGGCGATGACGCGCTCACACCGCACTTCACGCTGACCCGGGGCCAGGGCATGTACCCGTACTTCTCGGTCCTGCGGGGGCCGGCCACACTGCCCGCCCACGCGACGGCGACGTATGAGCTCCGGCCGCCCGAGGGGACGTACGCCCTGCCGAAGCCGGGTCAGCGGATCCGGCTCCGGGTGTTCACGTCCTCGCCGCAGACGCTGTCGAGCGCCGACGTCACGCTGCCGACCGTGTGAAGCGGAGCGTGGCGGTGACCGTGGTCAGGCCGCGGATCATGCCCATCTGGTTCCAGCCCAGGCCGAAGTGGTCGCGGTCCACCGAGAACTCGGCGGTCAGGGTGACCGCGTCGGCGCTCGCGTCGCTGAGGTGTGCGGTGAAGGACTGGGGGCGGCTGACGCCGCGCGCGGTCAGCTGGCCGATCACCTGCACCTGGTCGCCGTCGCGCAGCTCGGCGCTGCGCACCGCGAAGGTGATCTCGGGGTGGTTCTCGACGTCGAAGAAGTCGGCCCCGCGCAGGTGCTCGTCGCGCTTGGCGTTCTTGGTGTCGAGGGAGGCGGCGTCGAGGGTCACGGTGCCGACGGCGGACCCGTCGGCCCGCACCTCGCCCTGGCCGTCCACGGTGGTGAAGGCGCCCTTCACGGTGACCAGGCCCCACATCGTCTTGTGCTTCAGGGCGACGGTGGTGGCGGTCCGGTCGAGCTGCCAGGTTCCGGTTTCGACGGCGACGGTCATGATTCCTCACTCAGGTGGTCCAAATTTGGATGACATCACGCTAGCCGAAACTTCAAATTTGGACAATGGCTACACTTGAATCCATGGCCGACCCGTCCGAATGTCCCTCCCTGTCCGAAGGACTCCTGCCTCCGGAGCTGCATGCCTGGATGCTGCTGCTGGCCGCGACGGGAGCCGTGGAACAGGAGCTGCGCTCCGCCGTCAAGGACGGTCTGGACGTCTCGCACGACGAGTTCCTGGTGCTGTGCCTGCTGGGCGCGCGCCCCGCCGAGGGGGTGCGCATGACGAAGATCGCGGAGCTCCTCGGCCGCCCCAAGACCCGGCTCACCTACCAGATCGCCTGTCTCCAGCACGCCGGTCTGGTCACCCGCAAGTCGGTGTGCGGGGACAAGCGGGGCGTCGAGGTGGCCCTCACCGAGAAGGGCATGCGCCTGCTGGCGGAGTCCTCCGGGACCCTCGCCGCGACGGTCAAGGAGGCGCTGACCCGGTTCATGGGCGCCGACCAGCGTGAGGCGCTGCGCGCGTTGCTGCCCGATCTCGCCGTGGAGGCGAGGCCGGAGTAGTCGTCGGTGCGGTTGCGGGTACCCGGCCGGTGTCCGCGCAGACACCGAAGGAGGAATTCATGGCGACCTCCGACCTGCCCGCTCCTGTCGTACGACGTCCTGACGCGTCCCCGCCGGACACGGCGGCCCTGGAGCGCGCACTGCGCGAGCGGGTCGACGGCGAGGTCCGCTTCGACGCGGGGAGCCGGGCCGCCTACTCGACGGACGCCTCGAACTTCCGGCAGACCCCGATCGGCGTGGTCGTGCCCCGGACCCCCGAGGCGGCCGCGGAGGCGGTGGCCGTGGCCCGCGAGCACGACGCTCCCGTGCTGTCCCGGGGCGGCGGGACCAGCCTCGCCGGGCAGTGCACCAACACCGCCGTGGTGATCGACTGGTCGAAGTACTGCGACCGCCTGGAGTCCGTGGACCCGGACGCCCGCACCTGCGTCGTCCAGCCCGGCATCGTGCTCGACGAGCTCAACCGCCGACTCGCCCCGACCGGGCTGCGGTTCGGCCCCGAGCCGGCCACCCACGCCAACTGCACGATCGGCGGCATGATCGGCAACAACTCCTGCGGGGCCACCGCGCAGGCCTACGGCAAGGTCGTCGACAACATCGCCCGCCTGGAAGTGCAGTTGTATGACGGCACCCGGTTCTGGTGCGGGGAGACCAGCGACGAGGAGTACGCCGAGATCGAGCGGCACGGCGATCTACGGGCCTCCCTGTACCGGCAGTTGCGCGCCCTGCGTGATACCTACGCCGACGAGATCCGCGCCCGCTTCCCGGACATCCCGCGCCGGGTCTCCGGCTACAACCTCGACTCGCTGCTCCCGGAGCACGGCTTCGACGTCGCCGGGCTGCTGGTCGGCAGTGAGTCGACCCTGGTCACGGTGTTGCGCGCGGAGCTGGAACTGGCGCCGGTGGTCAAGGAACGCACCCTGGTCGTCCTCGGCTTCCCCGACATCGAGACGGCCGCCGACGCCGTACCGACGATCCTGCCGTACGAGCCCATCGCGCTGGAGGGCATCGACTCTCGACTGCTGAGGGACGAGCGGATCAAGCACCTCAACCCGAAGGCCCGCGCGGAACTCCCCGAGGGGAACGCCTTCTTGATGGTGCAGTTCGGCGGGGAGACCCTTCAGGAGGCCGACGAACACGCCCACCGCATGCTGGACGGCCTGCACGAGTCCGAGCACGATCCCGAGGTCGCCTTCCTCGACGACCCGTCCCACGAGCAGGAGTTGTGGCAGGTCCGCGAGGCCGGACTCGGCGCCACCGCACACATCCCGGGCCGCCCCGACACCTTCGAGGGCTGGGAGGACTCGGCGGTCCCGCCCGGCCGGCTCGGCGACTATCTGCGCCGACTGCGGCGCCTGTACGACGAGTTCGGCTACCTCAGCGACACCGGGCCCAGTCTCTACGGCCACTTCGGGCACGGTTGTGTGCACACCCGGATCCCCTTCGACCTGTACTCCGCCGACGGGGTGACCGCCTACCGGCGGTTCATGGAGCGGGCGGCCGACCTGGTCGTCGAGTTCGGCGGCTCCTTCTCGGGCGAGCACGGCGACGGGCAGAGCCGGGGCGAGCTGCTGCCGCGGATGTTCGGGGACCGACTCGTCACCGCCTTCGAGCAACTGAAGGCCCTCTTCGACCCGCTCGACCGGATGAACCCCGGGAAGGTCGTGGCGCCGTACAAGCTGGACGAGAACCTGCGCCTGGGCGGCGACTGGGCGCCGTACGACCCCCGCGACCTGCACTTCCGCTTCCCGCACGACGGCGGGTCCTTCGCCGAGGCCGCCAACCGCTGTGTGGGCGTGGGGAAATGCCGTCAGCACACCACCGAGGGTGGTGCGGTGATGTGCCCGTCCTACCAGGTCACGCACGAGGAGGAGCACTCCACGCGCGGGCGGGCCCGACTGCTGTTCGAGATGCTCGACGGGCACGGCGACAGCGCGCTGCGGGACGGCTGGCGGTCCGCGGCGGTCCGGGACGCCCTCGACCTGTGTCTGGCCTGCAAGGGCTGCAAGAAGGACTGTCCGGCGGACGTCGACATGGCCACGTACAAGGCGGAGTTCCTGTCCCACCACTACGAGGGCCGCTGGTGGCGCAGGCCCCGCGCCCATCTCTCCATGGGCTGGCTGCCCGCCGTGGCGCAGGTGGTCGGACGCACCCGGCTGGGGCCCGTCGTCAACACGGTGACCCACACCCCGCCCCTGTCCAGGGCCGCCGTGGCGGTCGCGGGGGTGGAGAACCGCGAGGTCCCGCTGTTCGCCGGCGAGACGCTGCAGCAGTGGTTCGCCCGGCACGAGCCGTACGGCGACGGCGCGCGCGGCAGCGTCCTGCTCTGGCCGGACACCTTCACCAACCACTTCCACCCGCACATCGGCCAGGCGGCCGTGACGCTCATGGAGCACGCGGGCTGGCGGGTCGTGCTGCCCGAGGAGCCGCTGTGCTGCGGGCTGACCTGGATCTCGACGGGACAACTCGCCACCGCCGAACGGGTGTTGGGCCGGACCGTGCGCGGTCTCGCCGAGCACGTCCGGGCGGGCGGTCTGGTGGTCGGACTGGAGCCCAGCTGCACGGCCGTCTTCCGGTCGGACGCGCCCGAGCTGTTCCCCGGCGACCGTGACGTACGGCGGCTGCGCGACCAGACGGTCACGCTCGCCGAGCTGCTCACCGAGCACTCCCCCGGCTACGAGCCCCCGCACGTCCCGGAACGCTCCGCGAAGGCCCTCGCCCAGGTGCACTGCCATCAGCACGCGGTCCTGGACTGGCAGGCCGACCAGGAGCTCCTGCGCCGCGCCGGCGTCGACGCCGAACGACTGGACTCCGGCTGCTGCGGCCTCGCCGGCAACTTCGGCTTCGAACCGGGCCACTTGGAGGTCAGCGAGGCATGCGCGGAACGCGTACTGCTGCCGCGCCTGCGCGACGAACCCCCCGAGACGGTGGTCCTGGCCGACGGTTTCAGCTGCCGCACCCAGATCCACGAACTCGACAGCGGTGGCCACGAGGCGGTCCACCTGGCGGAACTGCTGGCATCCGCCCTGCCAGGGGTACCGGGCAGCGCGTACGGCGTGGCCCCGGGCGCGCGGCCGACCGCTCCGAGCCGCAGGGCCAGGGCACTGGCCTTGGCCGGGACCGGCTTGGCGGGCCTGGCGGCTGCGGCCACGGCAGTCAGGTTCGTTTGGAAGGAGCGGTGACTGGATTCCTTTAGGGGCGCGGGGAACTGCGCGACCAGCCACAGGCGCGCCGCAGCCGCACAACAACACATCGCGGCACCCCCATAGGCGCCCTCAGCCCACCAACTCCACCAGCACCGCCCTGGCCCGCGCCACGCGAGACCGCACAGTCCCCACCGGACACCCGCTCACCAGAGCCGCCTCCTCGTACGACAGCCCCAGCATCTGCGTCAGCACGAACGCCTCACGCCGCTCGTCGGACAACGTGGCCAACAAATCGAGCAGCACTATCCCCTCGTCGAAGCCAGGCACGCCCCGCGGCTGGGCCCGCTCCGCCGCGGCCTGCCAGTCCGAACCGTCATACCGGCGGGGCCGAGCCGCCGCATGCCGGAAACCGTCGATCACCGCACGGCGGGCGATGGACAGCAGCCAGGCTCGCGCCGAGGACCGCCCCTCGAACCGGTGCAGACTGCCGAGCGCACGCAGGAACGTGTCCTGGGCGAGGTCGTCCACGGCCTGGGGGTCGGCGCCCAGGTAGGAGACATAGCGCAGCACGTCGTGGTGCAGCGCGCGCACGAAGTGGTCGACGGCGTCGGCGTCACCGGCACGGGCGGCGAGCGCCCAGGCGGTGGCGGAGGCATCGGCGGACTCCCGTGGGGTGCGGAAGTCGGCCGGGGCGGGCGGGGCAGAAGTGATCACCAGGTGTCCTTCTCGGGTCAGCCGGGATCCGGACCACCGCCGCTCTGATGGGGGTGCACAGGTGCACAGGTGCACAGGGGTGCGCGGCGGTCCGGTGAGGGAATGCGGCCGTACGGCGACCACGTGTGCGGGAAGCACATACGTGGGGGCACGACCGAGCCCGAGGCGCACAGGGGCTTCCTCGGGGTGCCGTCTGTCGTCAGGCGACAGCGGTCCCCAGGGGCGGCCCCCGGTGGGTGATCGCGTGGACGAGAAGGAGAAGCCGGGGCTCCCGTTCGGAGCGGGGCCGGCGCACCCGCAGACGCGGGCGGTGCGGGGTGGCGGGCAGGGCGAGCAGCAACCGCAGCGGGGCGACCAGCCGTGCCCCGACGGCCCGCAGGATGCGGAACGCGGCCCGCTCACCGCACGCCAGCCAGAGGCCGGTGAGGAGCGCGGCGAGCAGGTGGGCGGCGTACATGCCGAAGGGCATCCAGAACGAGAGAGCACCGACGCCCGCCGACGTCCCCATAGGGGAGGTATCCAGGGAGCCGATGCCACTCGTGTGCATGGACTCCATGTGCATCGCGCCGGCGTCCTGCGCCGCCGGTGTGGGCTGCGCGAGGGAGAACGCCGAGTGCAGGACGGTCTGGGCAGCGACCACGACGGCCACGATCAGCGGCAGCCCGCGTTCACGGCCGGTCAGACACCAGCCCGCGCACCCGGTCACGACCAGGCCCGCGGCCAGCGTCCACCCGGGCACATGGGTGCCGGACATGAGGACGTGGCCCAGGGCGGCGAGCAGCACACAGACGGCCGCGAACACCGCGGCCCGTACTGTGCGAGAACACCACCCTGCTGTCATCGCGCCTCATCCTTCCATCCGGGCACCCATCACCACCTGTGGGTACGGAAGTCCACAGGTTCCGGCTCACTGCGTACGGCGGCTCCGCACGACGGCGAAGGCCCCGGCCGCCAGTCCCAGCACGCCCACGACCAGCCCGGCGACGCCGAGACCGCGGGCGGTGGAGTCGCTCGCGGAGGCCTTCGACGCCTTGGGCGCGACCGCGGAGGTCTGCGACGCGGTGGCCGACGTGGTCCCGGCCGCCGTCAGCTTGAGGACCGGTGCCGGGTTCTCCGGCTCCTCGTCGCCCTTGGCGGCCTCCTCGATCCAGCGGACGACCTTCCCGTCGGAGTACGTCTGGAGGGTCTTGAAGGTCAGCTGCGGGGTGTCGTCGGGGAGTTGGCCGAAGGCGACGTCGAAGTCCTCGTACTGCCCCGGGCCGATCTTCCCGCCGGTCCAGGTGATCTCGGAGACCGCGTCGGTGATCGTGCCGTCGTCCGTCTTGACCGGCGTCTTGAGCTTGGTGTCCGTGACCTTCGCGGTCCACCCGTCGTGCGGGGAGACGAGCACGCCGAGCAACGGGTGGTCGGTGGGCAGGAACAGCTGGACCTTCGTAGTGCTCGCGGTGTCGCTCTCGTCGGGGACCCGGAAGGTCAGGGCACCGTCGGTGGCGCCCTTGGCGTAGCTGTCGGGGTGGACGGTGACGTGTGCGGAGGCCGCGCCCGCGGCGGTCAGTACCGCGGCGGCGGCGAGGGCGCCGGCGAGGCCGATGCGGCGCAGGGAGGTGCGTGCTGAGGACATGGGTGAGGGATCTCCGTACTGACAGGAAAGGGGTGAAGGGGTCAGATCGCGTACGGGATCGGGGTGGGCGGTCCGCGCCGGTGGACCGTGTGGCGGAGCAGGAGGGGACGAGGTGCGCAGGGGCCGTCGGCGGGCGTGCGTACGGGGTCCTGGGCGACCGGTTCGCCGTACCCCCGCCACCAGGCCACGAGGCCCGGTACGAAGGTGACCGCCCGGCGCAGCAGGGACCACAGGGCCGCCTCGCCGCGTCGGAGCCACCAGGTCAGCAGGAGAGCGGCCGCGACGTGAGCGGTGGTGGCATGCGGGGTCAGGGCGTGGGAGTGCGGTGCCGCCATATGGGCCATGCGCAGGCCGTGCATAGTCATCGTGTGCGTCGCCGACATGTGGTGCATTGCCATGCCGTACGGCGTTCCCATAGGGCGCGAGTGAGCCGCGCCGAAGGCCAGATGCAGGCCGCCCTGGGACGTGAGTGTCGCCCCGCCGATGGCGCCGAGCGACCGCTCCCGGCCACCGAGCAGCCAGCCGGCCACGAACATCGGCACGAACCCGGCCGCCTGCACCGACACCGGCGGCGCCATCCCGGTCGCCAGTGCGTGGCCCCCGGCGGCCAGCAGCACGCACAGCGCGGCGAACACCGCCGCGCGCAGGCTCCGAACCGCCGGGGACGCCTTCATGGCGACCGATACTCCCACGTGTGGCCGGGGCTCCGCCCACGGGTCCGGGTCAGTAGATGTCACGCACATAGCGCTTGTCCGTGGCGAGTTGCTTCACATAGGCCGCCGCGCCCGCCTCGTCCAAGCCGCCGTGGAGGACCGCGATGTCCCTGAGCGCCCGGTCGACGTCCTTGGCCATGCGGGAGGCGTCGCCGCACACATAGAAGTGGGCGCCGTCCTGGAGCCAGGACCACAGCAGCGGGCCGTGTTCGCGCATCCGGTCCTGGACGTAGACCTTCGCGCGCTGGTCACGGGAGAAGGCGGTGTCCAGGCGGGCGAGGGTGCCGTCCGCGAGGAAACCGGTCAGCTCGTCCTCGTAGTAGAAGTCGGTCGCCCTGTGCTGTTCGCCGAAGAACAGCCAGCTCGGGCCCCGGTGGCCGAGAGCGCGGCGCTGCTCCAGGAAGCCGACGAAGGGGGCGACGCCGGTGCCGGGGCCGACCATGACCATGGGCGTACCGGAGTCGGCCGGTGGGCGGAAGTGCGGGGAACGCTGGACGTGCACGGGCACCGGGGTGTCCGCGGCGGAGTCGGCGAGGAAGGGCGAGCAGACACCCTGCCGGGGCCTGCCGTGCAGGTTCTCGTAGCGCACGACGGAGACGGTCAGCGAGACGAGGTGCGGGTCGGTCAGCGGGCTGGACGATATGGAGTACAGCCGCGGCTGGAGGCGTCCGAGGGTCTGCGTCCACTCCTGCGGGCCGGCCGTCACGCCGTACTCCGTGATCACGTCCACGGCCTGGCGGCCCCAGCCCCACTTGGCGAGCTCGTCCTTGTTGTCCGGACGCAGGAGCTTCTTCAACTCCCGTGGGTCACGGGTGCGTTCGGCGACGAACCGGAGCAGGCCGGGGGTGATCCTGGTGATGTCGAGGTGCCGCAGGAACGCCTCGCCGAGCGGGACCTCTCCTACGCCGTTCAGGTCCACCGCGGCCCCGGCGTCCAGGCCGGTGACCGCCAGCCACTCCTCGACCAGCTCCGCGGAGTTGAGCGGCCGGATGCCGAGGGCGTCCCCGGCGTCGTAGAGGAGCGGCCTCTCGCTGTCCCGCGTGTCGAAGGTGAACCTGCGGACCTCCTTGCCGGCGCCGGGCAGGCTCAGGAGGCGGTTGCCGGTGAGGCGGGCGAGGACGGGGGCGGGCTTCTTCGGGCGGGGCGGGGCGGCGGGGGGCGTCCTGGACGTGGCCGGGGCTGCCTGGAGCGCTGTGGAGGCGGAGGGCCCGGTGTCGGTCGCGTGGGTGACCCCGCTGTCGGCCCCCGGGGTGTCGGACAGCGCCGTCAGGACCTGGTCCAGCCAGCCGTGCGCCGCGTCCTCGAAGTCCGGTTCGCAGTCCGTGCGCGGGGCCAGCCGCAGCGCGCCCAGTTCGTCGAGGCGCTGGTCGAGACGGCGGCCGTGCCCGCAGAAGTCGTCGTACGACGAGTCGCCGAAGGCCAGCACCGCGTACCGGCGACCCTCCAGGCGGGGGGTGCCGGGGTCGGCCAGGGTCTCCCAGAAGCCGCTGCCGTTGTCGGGGGCGTCGCCGTCGCCGAAGGTGCTGGTGATGAGCAACAGGTCGGCGCCGGGCGGCAGTTCGCCGAGGTCTGCCTGGTCCATGCCGACCATGGAGGTGCTGTGGCCGGAGGTGGTGAGCCGCTCGGCGGTGGCGGCGGCGAACTCCTCGGCGTTGCCGGTCTGCGAGGCCCAGAGGATGACGACCTCACGGCGCAGCAGTGTGGCCGTGGGCTGTGTGGCCGCCGCCCGGGAGTACATCCCGGCGAGTGTGCCGTTCACCCACAGGGCGTGTTCGGGGCTGAAGGGCGCGTCGGGCGGCAGCACCGGCACCCCGGGCACCCCGGCGGGGACCCCGGCGAGGAAGCCGACCAGGTACTGACGCTCCTGCGCGGTGAGGACGGGCGGCGGGGCGGGGTCGAGGCCGAAGACGGACGCGGCCGTGGACGGGGAGGGAACAGCCTCAGCGACGTTCAGCGCAGCGTCAGGAGCAGGAGCCGGAGCCACCGCGGCCGCCGGAGCCCGCAAGGTCACCGGCACGGCCACCTTCGTCAGCGACACCGCGCACACCTTGAACTCCGGCTGGAACGACAGCGGATCCACCGCGTCGTTCGTCACCGCGTTGACGCTCAGGTACTCCCCGAACAGGTCGTTCCAGTGGAACGGCGCGAAGCAGCATCCCGGCCGCACCCGGTCCGTCACGACGGCCGGCAGCACGGCCCGGCCGCGCCGGGAGGCGACCTCGACGGAGTCACCGTCGGCCACACCCAGGGCCGACGCGTCCTGAGGGTGCAGTTCCACGAAGGGCCCGGGGTTCAGCTTGTTCAGCTTCGCCACCTTCGCCGTCTTGGTCAGCGTGTGCCACTGGTGCTGGAGCCGCCCCGTGTTGAGGACGAACGGATAGTCGTCGTCCGGCATCTCGGCCGGCGGGATGTGCGGCCGGGCGTAGAAGACGCCCCGCCCGCTCGCGGTGGGGAACCTCAGCGAACCGTCCTCCCCCACGTACCGGATCGGGTTCCGGTCCGGCCCGTCCGGACGCGCCGCTGGCCACTGCACCGGCGTCTGCCGCAGCCGCTCGTAGGAGACCCCGCGCAGATCCCAGCCCGTCTTCGGGTTCCAGGCCTGCTTGATCTCCTCGAAGACGTCCTCCGCGCTGTCGTACGAGAACCCCTTCTCGTACCCCATCTCGCACGCGACGGCCGCGATGATCCGCCAGTCCGCCATCGCCTCGCCGGGCGGGTCGGCCACCGCCGGGGTCAGCGTGAGGTTGCGCTCGCTGTTGACGAAGACGCCCTCGCCCTCCGTCCACAGCGCGGCGGGCAGCACGACGTCGGCGTATGCGTTGGTCTCGGTGTCGGCGAAGACGTCCTGCGTGACGACGAACTCGGCGGCCTCCAGACCCTCGATGACCGTGCGGCGGCCCGCGACGGAGGCGACCGGGTTGGTGCAGATGATCCAGCAGGCCTTGATCTCGCCGTCGGCCATCTTCTGGAACATCTCGACCGTGCCCTTGCCGACACCGTCGGCGCGCAGGGTGTCCGGGGGCAGCTCCCAGAGGTCCTCCATGAAGGCCCGCTCGTCGTCGACGAGGACGGACCGCTGGCCGGGCAGCCCTGGGCCCATGTAGCCCATCTCGCGGCCGCCCATGGCGTTGGGCTGGCCGGTGAGGGAGAAGGGGCCGCTGCCGGGGCGGCAGATGGTGCCCGTGGCGAGGTGCAGGTTGATCAGGGCGTTGGTGTTCCAGGTGCCGTGGGTGGACTGGTTGAGTCCCATGGTCCACAGGCTCATCCACTCACCGGCCGATCCGATGAGCCTCGCCGCCTCCCGGATGTCCTCCTCGGCGAGGCCCGTCATCTCGGCCACCGCGGCGGGTGAGTAGTCCGCGAGGAACTCCGGCATGGCCTCCCAGCCCTCGGTGTGGGCGGCGATGAACCCGGGGTCGATGTGGCCCTCGGCGTGCAGCAGGTGCAGCAGGCCGTTCAGCAGCGCGAGGTCGGCACCCGGCTTGATCTGCAGGAACAGGTCCGCCTTCGCGGCCGTGGCGGTGCGCCGCGGATCGACGACGATCACCTTGGCGCCCGCCGACTTCACCCGCTCCATCATCCTGAGGAACAGGATGGGATGGCAGTCGGCCATGTTGGAGCCGATGACGAAGAACAGGTCGGCCTTCTCGAAGTCCTGGTACGAGCCGGGCGGGCCGTCCGCCCCGAGCGACAGCTTGTAGCCGGTGCCGGCGCTGGCCATGCACAGCCGGGAGTTCGACTCGATCTGGTTGGTGCGTACGAAGCCCTTGGCGAGCTTGTTCGCCAGGTACTGCGCCTCCAGGCTCATCTGGCCGGAGACGTAGAGCGAGACCGCGTCGGGGCCGTGCTCGTCGATGATCTCCCGCAGCCGCCGGGCCGTCTCGGTGATCGCCGCGCCGACGGCCTGTGGCACCGGCTCCTCGCCCCGCTCGGGCCGGACCAGGGCCGTGGTCAGCCGCCCGGGCGCGGCGAGCAGGTCGGCGGTGGTGGCGCCCTTGGTGCAGAGCTTGCCGAAGTTGGCGGGGTGCTCCTTGTCCCCGGACGCCTTCAGGACCGTACGCCGTCCGTCCGGGCCCATGCCGATGTCGAGGACCAGGCCGCAGCCCACACCGCAGTACGAGCAGACCGTCCGCACCACGGGCACGCCTCCCTGAGCTCAACCGATGCGATCTCACCGACCGTACGAAATGCCCATTACACAGATGTCTCCCGAGCCGTTCATCAGGGGTTACACCGCCCGCACACCTCACCGGCCAGTGTTGTGAGCGCCTTCGCGCACCGGAGGGGCCCGATCCGACGCGCCACAGATTTGGAACCGTTCCATTTCTTGAACCATTCGTGTTTGTGGGGGTAGGTTGGTCGCATGACCGCCCCCCGGCTTCCGAACACCGCCGACGAGCTGCGCGGTGCCGGCCTGCGGGTGACGGCCGCGCGCGTCGCACTGCTCGAGACCGTCCGGGCCGGTGACCACCTCGCGGCCGACGCGATCGCCACGGGAGTGCGCGACCGTCTCGGCCACATATCCCTCCAGGCCGTGTACGAGGCCCTGCACTCGCTCACCGCGGCGGGTCTCGTGCGCCGCCTGGAGCCGCCCGGCAGCCCGGCGCGGTTCGAGGGACGGGTCGGGGACAACCACCATCACCTGGTCTGCCGGTCGTGCGGGTCCGTCGTCGACGTCGACTGTGCCGTCGGTCACGCGCCCTGCCTGACAGCTTCCGACGACCGCGGTTTCTCGATCGACGAGGCCGAGGTCATCTACTGGGGCCTGTGCCCCGACTGTTCCCCCCAAAGGCTTATTTCAGCACCGTGATCCACCCAGTTCGGAAGGACTTCCATGTCTGAGAACCCCGATGCAATCGTCACCGACCCCAAGGCTGAGGGCACCGGTGGCTGCCCGGTCGCGCACGGGCGCGCCCCGCACCCCACCCAGGGTGGCGGCAACCGCCAGTGGTGGCCGGAGCGCCTGAACCTGAAGATCCTCGCCAAGGACCCGGTCGTGGCGAACCCGCTCGGCGCGGACTTCGACTACGCCGAGGCGTTCCAGGCCCTCGACCTGGACGCCGTGAAGCGGGACATCGCCGAGGTGCTCACCACCTCGCAGGACTGGTGGCCCGCGGACTTCGGCAACTACGGCCCGCTGATGATCCGGATGGCCTGGCACAGCGCCGGCACCTACCGCATCAGCGACGGCCGCGGCGGTGGCGGCCGCGGTCAGCAGCGCTTCGCGCCGCTGAACAGCTGGCCGGACAACGGCAACCTCGACAAGGCCCGCCGTCTGCTGTGGCCGGTGAAGAAGAAGTACGGCCAGTCCATCTCCTGGGCCGACCTCATGATCCTCACCGGCAACGTCGCCCTGGAGACCATGGGCTTCGAGACCTTCGGCTTCGGCGGCGGCCGCGCCGACGTCTGGGAGGCCGACGAGGACGTCTACTGGGGTCCCGAGACCACCTGGCTCGACGACCAGCGCTACACCGGCGACCGTGAGCTGGAGAACCCGCTCGGCGCGGTCCAGATGGGCCTCATCTACGTCAACCCCGAGGGCCCCAACGGCAACCCGGACCCGCTGGCCGCGGCCCGCGACATCCGTGAGACGTTCCGCCGCATGGCGATGAACGACGAGGAGACCGTCGCCCTCATCGCCGGTGGCCACACCTTCGGCAAGACCCACGGCGCCGGCCCGGCCGACGCGGTCGGCAACGACCCCGAGGCCGCCTCCATGGAGGAGCAGGGCCTGGGCTGGAAGTCCACCTACGGCACCGGCAAGGGCGGCGACGCCATCACCTCCGGTCTCGAGGTCACCTGGACCACCAAGCCCACCCAGTGGAGCAACGACTTCTTCGACATCCTCTTCGGCTACGAGTGGGAGCTCACCCAGAGCCCCGCCGGTGCCAACCAGTGGGTGGCCAAGGACTCCCAGGAGATCATCCCGGACGCCCACGACGCGTCGAAGAAGCGTCGGCCCACGATGCTCACCACCGACCTCTCGCTGCGCTTCGACCCGATCTACGGCGAGATCTCGAAGCGTTTCCACGAGAACCCGGACCAGTTCGCGGACGCCTTCGCCCGCGCCTGGTACAAGCTGACCCACCGTGACCTGGGCCCGAAGTCCCTGTACCTCGGCCCGGAGGTCCCCGAGGAGACGCTGCAGTGGCAGGACCCGCTGCCGCAGGCCGAGGGCGAGACCATCGACGCCGGTGACGTCGCGTCCCTGAAGGCCAAGGTCCTGGAGACGGGCCTGACCGTCTCGCAGCTGGTGTCGACGGCCTGGGCCTCGGCGTCCACCTTCCGCGGCAGCGACAAGCGCGGCGGCGCCAACGGCGCCCGCATCCGCCTGGAGCCGCAGCGCGGCTGGGAGGTCAACGACCCCGAGCAGCTCGGCCAGGTCCTGCGCGTCCTGGAGGGCGTCCAGGCCGAGTTCAACACCGGTGCCAAGAAGGTCTCCCTGGCCGACCTGATCGTCCTCGCGGGTGCCGCGGCGGTCGAGCAGGCCGCCAAGGACGCCGGCTACTACGTGGAGGTCCCCTTCACGCCGGGCCGCGTGGACGCCACCGAGGAGCACACCGACGTGGAGTCCTTCGCGGCGCTGGAGCCGGCCGCGGACGGCTTCCGCAACTACCTCGGCAAGGGCAACCGCCTGCCGGCCGAGTACCTGCTGCTCGACAAGGCGAACCTGCTCACCCTGAGCGCCCCCGAGATGACCGTCCTCGTCGGCGGTCTGCGCGTCCTCGGCGCCAACCAGGGCGGCACGGCGCACGGCGTCTTCACCGACCGGCCGGGCGTCCTGACCAACGACTTCTTCGTCAACCTGCTCGACCTGGGCACGACGTGGAAGTCCACCTCCGAGGACCAGACGGCCTTCGAGGGCCGCGACGCGGAGACGGGCAAGCTGAAGTGGACCGGCACCCGTGCCGACCTGGTCTTCGGCTCCAACTCCGAGCTGCGCGCCCTCGCGGAGGTCTACGCGAGCGACGACGCGAAGGAGAAGTTCGTGAAGGACTTCGTCGACGCGTGGGTCAAGGTCTCGAACCTGGACCGCTTCGACCTGGTCTGATCGACTGAATGACGGAGGGGCCGGTCCACACGGGCCGGCCCCTCCGTACGTCTAGCCCAGCGTGGCCACGAACTTGCCGAGCCGCGCGATCCCCTCCCGCAGTGCGTCGGCCGAGGCCGCGTAGGACAGCCGCACATGGGTCTCGGCGGTCCCCACGCCGAAGTCCCGCCCCGGTGTGAGGGCCACGTGCGCCTCCTGGAGCGCGCGTCCGCAGAACTCCCACGAGCTGAGCCCGGTGCCGCTGACGTCGAAGTACACGTAGAACGCCCCGTCGGGCGGCACGGGCACCGGCAGCCCGATCTGTTCCAGCCCGTCGAGGACCAGCGCCCGCCGCCGCCCGAACTCGGCCCGCCGCTCCTCGCACACGGCGAGCGACGCGGGCGTGAAGCAGGCGAGCGCGGCGTGCTGGGCGGGGGTGGAGGCACAGATCATGTAGTTCTGGGCCAGCCGCTCCAGCGCGGGCACCAGCGCCTCGGGCACGACACACCAGCCCAGCCGCCAGCCGGTCATCCCGAAGTACTTGGAGAAGCTGTTGATGACGACGGCTTCCTGGTCGTACGACAGCGCACTGCGCGGCGGCCGCCCCCGCACGTCGTGATCGCCGAGGTCGAGGTAGATCTCGTCGACGATCCGCCAGGCGTCCCGCTCCCGGGCGAGCTCACAGATGGCCGCCAGCTCGTCGGCCGGGACGGAGGTGCCGGTCGGGTTGGAGGGACTCGCGACCATGATCCCGCGGGTGCGGTCCGTCCAGGCAGACCGCACCGAGGCCGTGTCCAACTGGTAGCGCGACGCGGCGCTGGTGGGCACGAGCGTGACCCGGGCGCCGAAGCTCTCGGCGATCTGCCGGTTGCAGGGGTAGGACGGGTCGGCGATGAGCACCTCGTCCCCCGGATCGACGAGAGCGGCGGCGCCCAGCACCAGTGCCGCCGACGCCCCCGCGGTCACGACGACCCGGCCCGGATCGACGTCGACGCCGTGCTGATCGCCGTAGAACCGCGCTATGGCCTGCCGCAGTTCGGGCAGCCCGAGCGCCCCCGTGTACGTCATGGGCCTGCTGCCCACGGCCTCCCGCAGCGCGTCCAGCACGGCCGGCGGCGCCCCGAAGTCCGGTTCCCCGAGACTGAGCTTGACGACGCGGTGCCCCTCGGCCTCCAGCGCCGCGGCGTGCTTGCCGAACTCCATGGCGTAGAACGGCGCGACGGACTGGGCACGCTGCGAGATCCTCATGGGGCCGGCCTCCCGGGGTCACCTGGTCGAGGGGCTCTGGAGAAGCCCGATGGGAAACATACAGGTCAGGCTGATGCCCTGGGGGTTGGGCCGGGGGTCCCGGTCAGGGGTCGCCTCGTGCCCTGGTGGGCCCGGGTGATGATCTCCGCGGTGAGGGAGACGGCCGTCTCCTCGGGCGTGCGGGCTCCGAGGTCGAGGCCGATCGGGGAACGGGGTGCGGCGGGAGCCTATGGCCCGGGCGGCGTGATGGAGGGGCCGGGGCTACTGGGCGCGGGTGCGGGGGCCGTTGTACTGCTGGTCGGTGACCGGCTCGGCCCACGTGGTCTCGGGGGTGTCGTCGCCCGTGCCCTCCCACAGGGCGATGTGTTCCATGAAGCGGTCGGGGGCGGCGCCGTGCCAGTGTTC